>NZ_CP134499.1:1921576-2562101 GCF_031764535.1 Pseudomonas sp. SG20056 | reverse complement strand
CACCACGGTCTGGTAGGCGTTGGCCTTGTAGTAGTTGTAGATGCGCGTGACCGACTGCACGCCGGGGTCTTCTGCGCCGGCAAAATCACGGCCATCGGCCTTCTTGTACCAGTCGTAGATGCGTCCGACGAAGGGCGAAATCAGAAATACCCCGGCATCGGCGCAGGCCTGGGCTTGGGCGAAAGAGAACAGCAGCGTCAGGTTGCACTGAATGCCGGCTTTTTCCAGTTGCTCAGCGGCGCGAATACCTTCCCAGGTCGACGCGATCTTAATCAGCACGCGCTCACGACCTATCCCAGCTTCTTCGTAAAGACCAATCAAGCGTTCTGCGCGGCGCAGGGTAGCCTGGGTGTCGAAGGATAGGCGTGCATCCACTTCGGTGGAGATGCGCCCGGGGATGATCTTGAGGATTTCACCGCCCACAGCGACGCCAAAATGGTCACTGGCCAGGCCTAGATCGCCTTTGCCGGCAGTCACTGCGCTTTTCAGCAGTGCGCTGTAACCCGGCATGGCAGCGGCTTTAAGCAGCAGGGAAGGGTTGGTGGTGGCATCAACCGGCTTCAGGCGGGTGATGGCGTCGAGGTCGCCGGTATCGGCGACCACGGTGGTGAACTGCTTGAGTTGATCCAGCTTGGAGGTCATGACACAGCCTTGTCGTTGCAGATGCACCGACCTTACCCGAGTCAGCGGCCTTGCAGCAATTGCGCCGCTTGATCGAACAGCGCCAGTGGCTCGTTGGTCTTGTGAATGTCCACCGAGAGCAGCTGGCGAAAGCGCCGTGCGCCATTGAAACCCTGACCCAGACCAAGCATATGGCGGGTGATGTGGTGCATGCTGCCGCCTTCAGCGAGGTGTGCGGCGATATAACCACGCATGCTCTGCATGGCCTCGAAGCGGCTCATGACGGTGCGGGGGGAGCCAAACAACTGCTGGTCAACCTGCGCCAACAGGTAAGGGTTGTGGTACGCCTCGCGGCCCAGCATTACGCCATCGAAGGTCTGCAGGTGCTGCTGGCAATCTTCTAGGGTTTTGATGCCGCCATTGAGGATGATTTCCAGCTCGGGGAAGTCTTGCTTAAGCTGCGCCGCCACCTCATAACGCAGCGGCGGTACCTCGCGATTCTCCTTGGGCGATAGCCCTTCGAGAATGGCGATGCGCGCATGCACGGTGAAGCTGCGGCAGCCGGCATCGCGCACCGTGCCGACGAAATCGCACAGCTCGGCATAGCTGTCGCGGCCGTTGATACCAATGCGGTGCTTTACCGTTACCGGGATATCCACCGCATCCTGCATGGCTTTCACGCAATCGGCGACCAGTTGCGGATGGCCCATCAGGCAGGCGCCGATCATATTGTTCTGCACCCGATCGCTGGGGCAGCCGACATTCAGGTTTATTTCACTGTAGCCGGCGGTTTCGCCCAATTTAGCGCAGGCTGCCATATCCGCTGGCACGCTACCACCCAGCTGCAGGGCTAGCGGATATTCCGCCACGCTATGGCGCAGAAAGCGTGCTGCGTCACCGTGCAATATCGCACCAGTAGTGACCATCTCGGTATACAGCAGGGCGTGCTGCGACAATTGGCGCAGGAAAAATCGGCAGTGCCGATCTGTCCAATCCATCATCGGCGCTACGGAGAAGCGCCGAGAAAGCGTGGTTGGGGGCGTGTTGGCAGTAAGTGCAGAGTTATCGGTCATCGGGATCTGTCTGTTTGACGGCAGGTGCAGGCGGCGGTCGTAATTCGGTGGCTGTTGCGGGTGCGGGCAGAGTTGGGTGCAATGCTTGGCAGTTTATCAGCCTGGAGAGGGTTTTCGGTTTTGCACATGACTTGGCCGCTGCTCACTGGGGCGTTTGGGCATTTTGCGCAGGTAGGTTGGGTCATCGGCACTTCATCGTTATGCTCTGCGCCATAAACAAGCCAATGGGTGAGTGATGTTTCAGTTTGTGCGCGTAGTAAAACTTCTGCCGTTTGCTCTGTCGTTTCTGCTCGTCGCCTGCTCCAGTGGGCCGCAGCTGCTGCCTGAGACCAAGCGACTGCCTGAGCGGGTCGAGCTGGCCGATGTGCCGTTTTTTCAGCTCAGTGATGCGCAGGGCGGGCCTTCGGCGTTGGCGGCGTTACTCAATCATCATGGCGTGATCAGTAGCCCCGGTCTGGTGGATGAGCGCATTCAGCAATTAGCCAAGGGGCAAAGCGCGCAAGCCGGGCTTGAAACGGTGGCGCGCTCTTATGATCTGCTGGTCTACCCCTTGCCCGGTAATATGGATGCGCTGATGCAACAGGTGTCGGCAGGGCATCCGGTGTTGGTGATGCAGGATCGTCTGTTTGGCGGGCCGGGCTCGCAGTTTGCGCTGCTGGTCGGTTATGACCAGCGCGAGCGCACACTGGTGCTGCGTTCGGGCAATACCCGGCGTTGGTACACCAGCTTTGCCAGCTTCGACGATGCCTGGGGCGAGGCGGGGCGTTGGGCGGTGTTGGTCATGCCAACCAATCAATTGCCGGCGCAGCCGCTAAAACCGACGTGGATGACGGCTGCGCAAGAACTGCAAGATCAAGGTCGTACGGCGGCAGCGCAGCGGGCGTTGCGTACGGCGCATCAGCTTTGGCCGGATGCGCAGCTGTAAAACCGTCGAAAGATAGAATGCAAAACGGCACCTATTAAGGTGCCGTTTCTGTTTGCGAGCAGTGCTTTAGACGCCCAGCTTGTCACGCATGGTGTAGTACCAGGCACCCAGGGCGCTGAATGGCACCTGGAACAGGCGGCCGCCGGGGAAGGGGTAGTGCGGCAGATCGGCGAAGGCGTCGAAGCGTTCTGCCTGCCCGCGCAGAGCTTCGGCCAGCACCTTGCCAGCCAGGTGGGTATAGGTCACACCGTGGCCGCTGCAGCCTTGCGAGTAATAGATGTTGTCACCCAAGCGACCGACTTGCGGCAGGCGCGACAGGGTCAGCAGGAAGTTGCCGGTCCAGGCGTAGTCGATCTTCACATCCTTCAACTGCGGGAAGGCCTTGAGCATTTTCGGGCGAATGATGGCTTCGATGTTCGCTGGGTCACGGGCGCCGTAGACCACGCCGCCACCGAAGATCAGGCGCTTGTCGCTGGTCAGGCGGTAGTAGTCGAGCAGGTAGTTGCAGTCCTCGACGCAGTAGTCCTGCGGTAGCAGGCTTTTCGCCAGCTCAGCGGATAGAGGTTCGGTAGTGATCACCTGGGTGCCGCACGGCATCGACTTGGCCGACAGCTCAGGGATCAGGTTGCCCAGGTAAGCGTTGCCGGCGACGACCACGAACTTGGCTTTGATTCGGCCGTTCGGGGTGTGCACGACAGGGCTTGCGCCGCGATCGATGCGGATGGCGGGGGACTGTTCGTAAATCACGCCGCCCAGCGATTCGACGGCTGCCGCCTCGCCCAGGGCCAGGTTGAGCGGGTGGATATGGCCGCCGCTCATGTCCAGCATGCCGCCCACGTAAACGTCACTGTCCACCACCTCACGGATGCGTTTGGCGTCCATCAGTTCCAACTGAGTATGGCCGTAGCGTTCCCAAAGCTTTTTCTGCGATTCCAGGTGTTTCATGTGCTTCGGAGTATTGGCGGCGAAGACGCCACCGTCCTTGAGGTCGCACTGGATATTGTACTTGGCGATGCGTTCGCGAATGATGCGGCCGCCTTCGAAGGCCATGTCTCCCAGCAATTTTGCCTGCTTAGGGCCGACGCTGCGTTCGATCACATCAATGTCGCGGCTATAGCTGTTAACGATCTGCCCGCCGTTGCGACCCGATGCACCGAAACCGACCTTGGCGGCTTCGACGATGCTGACTTTAAAGCCATTCTCGAGCAGGGCGATGGCCGTAGACAGGCCGGTGTAGCCAGCGCCGACGATGCACACGTCAGTCTCGACTTCACCATTCAATTCTGGGCGCTCCGGTACCGGATTGGCGGAGGCCGCGTAATAGGATTGTGGATAAGCTGTGTGCGCCATTTTGCAACCTCTGTTCTTTATTTTTTACGAATGGGCAGATGCTACCTGAGTTGAAAATGCCCGGCTAGTGGCCTGTGCGAAATATTAAACGCGCTGCAGAACAGTAAAAAATTCAGTTATTCAGGCAGTTAGCGCAAAAAATAGGTTGACAGTTTTTTGCGCGGCCGTAGAATGCGCACCCATCGTAGGCACGTAGCTCAGTTGGTTAGAGCACCACCTTGACATGGTGGGGGTCGTTGGTTCGAGTCCAATCGTGCCTACCAGATTTGGTAGAAAAAGGGTCGCTTAGGCGGCCCTTTTTTATTGGGTTCTTGCCAGCAAGCCCGGCTTTCTGCAAGCATTCCTGCGGTTAATTGCTGTTTAAAACCTCCAGTGACCCCGGTTTGGTTTTGGTTGGCTGAAAAGCTCCTGCCACTGTATGGCGGGTATACCGCCGAATCGCTTACTGGCTCATCCCAACCCATGTGGCCTTTGGTAGAGGTCACCACTAGGAGAGGAGGCGCCATGCCCATCATTACTCTTCCCGACGGCAGTCAGCGTTCGTTCGATCACCCGGTATCCGTACTCGAGGTGGCGCAATCTATTGGTGCTGGCCTGGCTAAGGCCACGGTAGCTGGCAAGGTCAATGGCAAGTTGGTTGATGCTTGTGATCTGATTGAAAGCGACGCAACCCTGCAAATCATTACGCCAAAAGATCAGGAAGGGTTGGAAATCATCCGCCACTCCTGTGCGCATTTGATTGGTCATGCGGTCAAGCAACTGTTTCCCGCTGCCAAGATGGTGATCGGTCCGGTCATTGAAGAGGGTTTTTACTACGACATCGCCTCTGAGCGTCCTTTCACTCTAGATGATGTGGCGGCGATCGAGCAGCGCATGCAGCAGCTGATCGAAAAGGACTACGACGTCATCAAGAAAGTAACTCCGCGCGCCGAGGTTATTGATGTGTTCACCGCGCGTGGCGAGGAATACAAACTGCGTCTGGTTGAAGACATGCCGGACGAGCAGGCTATGGGTCTGTACTACCACGAAGAATACGTCGACATGTGCCGTGGTCCGCACGTGCCGAATACGCGCTTCCTCAAGGCGTTCAAGCTGACCAAATTGTCCGGTGCTTACTGGCGCGGCGATGCCAAGAACGAGCAGTTACAGCGCGTGTATGGCACGGCCTGGGCTGACAAGAAGCAGCTGGCGGCGTATATCCAGCGCATTGAAGAGGCCGAGAAGCGCGATCATCGCAAGATCGGTAAGCGCCTCGACTTGTTCCATACACAGGAAGAAGCGCCGGGCATGGTGTTCTGGCACCCGAATGGCTGGACCATTTATCAGGTGCTTGAGCAGTACATGCGTGGTGTGCAGCGCGAGAATGGCTATCAGGAAGTGCGCACGCCGCAGGTGGTTGACCGTGTGCTGTGGGAGAAATCCGGGCACTGGGGCAATTACGCCGACAACATGTTCACCACTCAGTCGGAGAGTCGCGATTACGCGATCAAGCCGATGAACTGCCCGTGCCACGTGCAGATATTCAATCAGGGGCTCAAGAGCTACCGCGAGCTGCCATTGCGTCTGGCTGAATTTGGTTCCTGTCACCGCAATGAAGCCTCAGGGGCTCTGCACGGCATCATGCGTGTGCGTGGCTTCACTCAGGATGACGCGCATATCTTCTGCACGGAAGAGCAGGTCAAGAAAGAGGCTGCGGATTTCATCAAGCTGACCTTGCAGGTTTACGCAGACTTCGGTTTTAGCGACGTCAAGATGAAGCTCTCCACGCGCCCAGCCAAGCGTGTAGGTGATGATGCGTTCTGGGATCGTGCCGAAGAGGCGCTGGCCAATGCGCTGAATGAAGCCGGTCTGCCTTGGGAGTATCTGCCAGGCGAGGGTGCATTCTACGGTCCGAAGATCGAGTTCACGCTGCTTGATTGCCTTGGTCGCGCTTGGCAGTGCGGTACACTGCAGTACGATCCGAACATGCCGCAGCGTCTGGAGGCGAGCTACGTTTCCGAAGACAACAGCCGCAAAGTGCCGGTCATGTTGCATCGCGCGATTCTTGGTTCGTTCGAGCGTTTCATCGGGATTTTAATCGAGCACTACGAAGGTGCGTTCCCGGCGTGGTTGGCGCCGACTCAGGCTGTGGTGATGAATATCACGGATAAACAGGCCGATTTTGCCCTCGAAGTAGAAAAAACGCTCAATCAAAGCGGATTTCGTGCCAAGTCTGACTTGAGGAACGAGAAGATAGGCTTTAAAATCCGCGAGCATACTTTGCTCAAGGTTCCTTATCTCTTGGTTATCGGAGATCGGGAGGTTGAGACGAAAACTGTCGCCGTGCGTACCCGTGAAGGTGCTGATCTGGGCTCAATGCCCGTCACTCAATTCGCTGAATTTCTTACGCAGGCGGTTTCCCGGCGTGGTCGCCAAGATTTGGAGTAATCATTATTAAGCGTGAAATGAGACAAGATAAACGAGCTGCACCGAAGGCCCCGATCAACGAGAATATCTCGGCACGCGAGGTTCGGTTAATTGGCGCTGAAGGTGAGCAGCTTGGGATTGTGTCAATTGAAGACGCGCTTCTTAAGGCCGAAGAGGCCAAGCTGGATCTGGTAGAGATTTCTGCCGATGCAGTGCCACCTGTTTGCAAGCTGATGGACTACGGCAAATCGATCTTCGAAAAGAAGAAGCAGATTGCTGCTGCAAAGAAAAACCAGAAGCAGATTCAGGTTAAAGAAATCAAGTTTCGTCCAGGGACGGAGGAAGGGGATTACCAGGTAAAACTACGCAACCTGGTACGTTTCCTTAGTGATGGGGACAGGGCCAAGGTATCGCTTCGATTCCGCGGTCGTGAGATGGCGCATCAGGAACTGGGCATGGAGTTGTTGAAGCGGGTTGAAGGTGACCTTGCTGAATACGGCACCGTTGAACAGCATCCAAAGATGGAAGGACGCCAGCTGATAATGGTCATCGCCCCCAAAAAGAAGAAATAACCACCAGGGCACGGCAGGCCTTGCGGTTATGTTTATCAACTGAATGCGGAGTATCCGAACATGCCAAAGATGAAAACTAAGAGTGGTGCAGCCAAGCGTTTTCTTAAAACCGCTAACGGCTTCAAGCACAAGCACGCTTTCAAGAGCCACATCCTGACCAAGATGTCCACTAAGCGTAAGCGTCAACTGCGCGGTAGCACCATGGTGCATCCGTCTGACGTAGCAAAAGTGGCGCGCATGCTGCGCGTTCGTTAATCGGTCAAGATAGAGGAAATTACTCATGGCTCGTGTTAAGCGCGGCGTTATCGCTCGCAAGCGTCACAAAAAAATTCTGAAACTCGCTAAAGGTTACTACGGCGCACGCTCGCGCGTGTTCCGCGTTGCCAAGCAGGCTGTGATCAAGGCAGGCCAGTACGCCTACCGCGACCGCCGTCAGCGGAAGCGTCAGTTCCGCGCTCTGTGGATCGCTCGTATCAACGCTGGTGCTCGTGTTAACGGTCTGTCCTACAGCCGTTTCATTGCCGGTCTGAAAAAAGCGTCCATTGAGATCGACCGTAAGGTTCTGGCTGATCTGGCAGTGAACGAAAAAGCGGCGTTTGCTGCGATTGTCGAGAAAGCGAAAGCCGTACTGGCTTAAGTCCCCGACAATCACCGGGCTCGCCCGGTGCTAAACGTCACCAATAGGGGAAGAGCCTTTAAGCTCTTCCCCTATTTCGTATCTGGAGTCTGTAAATGGAAAATCTGGATGTGCTGGTCTCGCAAGCGCTTGAGGCCGTTAGCCACACCGACGATGTGAATGCCCTAGAGCAACTGCGGGTTCACTATCTGGGCAAGAAAGGCGAATTGACTCAGGTGATGAAGACCCTGGGCAATCTGTCGGCAGAAGAGCGCCCGCAAGCCGGTGCGTTGATCAATGCCGCCAAGGATCAGGTTCAGGATGCGCTGAACAGCCGTAAGGCAACTCTGGAACAGGCTGCGCTGAGCGCTAAGCTCGCCGCCGAAAAAATCGACGTGACCCTACCGGGCCGTGGTCAGACTTCTGGTGGTCTGCATCCAGTCACCCGGACGCTGGAGCGCGTTGAGCAGTTTTTCACCCGTATTGGCTACGGCATTGCCGAAGGCCCGGAAGTGGAAAACGACTATCACAACTTTGAAGCACTCAATATCCCAGGCCATCATCCGGCTCGGGCGATGCACGACACCTTTTATTTCAACGCGAATATGTTGCTGCGCACCCACACCTCTCCGGTTCAGGTGCGCACCATGGAATCGCAGCAGCCGCCGATCCGCATTGTTTGCCCCGGCCGCGTTTACCGCTGCGACTCGGATATCACGCACTCGCCGATGTTCCACCAGGTAGAAGGCCTGCTGGTCGATGAGGGAGTGAGTTTTGCTGACCTCAAGGGCACCATCGAGGAGTTCCTTCGGGTGTTCTTTGAAAAACCGCTGGGTGTGCGTTTCCGTCCTTCGTTTTTCCCTTTCACCGAACCATCGGCCGAAGTCGATATGCAGTGCGTGATGTGCAGCGGCAAGGGCTGTCGCGTCTGCAAGCAGACCGGCTGGCTGGAAGTCATGGGCTGCGGCATGGTGCACCCGAATGTGCTGCGCATGTCTGGCATCGATCCGGAAAAATACTCCGGCTTCGCCTTCGGTATGGGGGTTGAGCGTCTGGCCATGCTGCGTTACGGCGTCAACGATTTACGGCTGTTCTTCGATAACGACCTGCGGTTCCTGGCGCAATTTCGCTAGCGCCCTCGCATTCCGTAATCGAATTGGTTCAGGAGAACAGACAGTATGAAATTCAGTGAACAATGGCTGCGTAGCTGGGTAAGCCCGCAGGTTTCCCGCGACGACTTGGTTGCCCGCCTGTCCATGGCCGGCCTTGAAGTCGATAGCGTATCGCTGGCCGCTGGTGTATTCAGTGGCGTGGTGGTGGGTGAGGTGCTGAGCACCGAGCAGCACCCCGATGCGGACAAACTGCGCGTGTGCCAGGTTAGCAGTGGCGCGGAAACCTTTCAGGTAGTGTGCGGCGCGCCCAATGTGCGGCCCGGCCTGAAAATTCCGTTCGCCATGATCGGTGCCGAACTGCCCGGCGACTTCAAGATCAAGAAAGCCAAGCTGCGCGGCGTTGAGTCCAGCGGCATGCTCTGCTCGGCCTCTGAGCTGCAGATCAGTGAAGAAAATGACGGTCTGATGGAGCTGCCGGCTGATGCGCCGGTGGGGCAGGATATTCGTATCTATCTGGACCTGGATGACGCCAGCATCGAGGTGGATCTGACCCCGAACCGTGGTGACTGCCTGTCGTTGGCTGGTCTGGCGCGTGAAGTCGGTGCTTTGTACGCCTCGCCTGTCATCCGCCCGGTAGTTTCTGCAGTTACGCCGAGCCATGATGAAGTACGCCCAGTTGAAATTCTGGCTACGCAAGCCTGCCCGCGTTACCTCGGCCGGGTTGTACGCAATGTCGATTTGTCCAAGCCTACGCCGCTGTGGATGGTTGAGCGTCTGCGTCGCGCCGATGTGCGCAGTATCGATGCGGCTGTCGATATCACCAACTACGTGATGCTTGAGCTGGGGCAGCCAATGCATGCGTTTGACCTTGCCGAGATCAACGGTGGTATCCGTGTGCGTATGGCCGAGGAGGGCGAGAAACTTGTCCTGCTTGATGGTCAGGAGGTCAGCCTGCGTAGCGATACGCTTGTAATCGCCGATCACAGCCGTGCCTTGGCGATTGCCGGTGTAATGGGTGGCGAGCACAGCGGTGTCAACGAAAAGACCCGCGATCTGTTCCTTGAAAGTGCGTTCTTCGACACTATTGCCATCGCTGGCAAGGCTCGCTCTTATGGTTTGCATACAGATGCGTCGCACCGCTTCGAGCGTGGCGTGGACTGGCAGCTGGCGCGTGAGGCGATGGAGCGGGCGACTACGTTGTTGCTGGAAATCGTCGGTGGCGAAGCCGGGCCGGTTATCGAAGTTGTCAATCCAGAGCACTTGCCGAGCGTTGCGCCGGTCACGCTGCGTGCTGAGCGTATCGAGCAGATGCTCGGCTTGAAGATGGATGATGCGGAAATTGTCCGTTTGCTGGCGGCTTTGGGTTTGGATATTCGTGCCGATGGCGAAGGGCAGTGGCAGGTGGGTGTGCCAAGTCACCGCTTTGATATCAGTTTGGAAGTTGACCTGATCGAAGAGCTCGCTCGTTTGTATGGTTATAACCGTTTGCCGGTTCGCTATCCGCAAGCGCGTCTGGCTCCGCAGGCCAAGGCTGAAGCCGCAGTAGAGCTGCCTGCGTTGCGCCGTTTGCTGGTTGCTCGCGGTTATCAGGAGGCGATCACCTACAGCTTTATCGATCCTAAGTTGTTCGAGCTGTTCAATCCAGGTGTTGAGCCGCTGATGCTGGCGAACCCAATCTCCGCAGATATGGCGGCGATGCGTTCGTCTCTGTGGCCAGGCCTGATCAAAGCGCTTGAGCACAACTTGAATCGTCAGCAATCGCGTGTGCGCCTGTTCGAGAGCGGCTTGCGCTTTGTTGGTCAGCTGGAGGGGTTGAGGCAAGAGCCGATGTTGGCGGGCGTTATTTGTGGTGGTCGCTTGCCTGAAGGCTGGGCGCACGCTCGTGATGGTGTCGACTTCTATGATGTGAAGGCCGATGTTGAAGCGTTGCTGGCTAGTGCAGGTGCGGGCGACAGCTTTGCATTTGTACCGGGCGAGCATCCGTCGCTGCATCCTGGGCAAACGGCGCGCATTGAGCGTGAAGGGCGTGTCGTCGGTTTCCTCGGCGCCATTCACCCTGAATTGTCGAAGGCGCTGGGTCTGGATCAGGCTGTTTTTATGTTTGAGTTGGTGCTGGGTGAGATCACTCAGGGTGTTATGCCGAAGTTCCAGGAGCTGTCGAAGTTCCCAGAGGTGCGGCGCGACCTGGCTTTGCTGGTCGATCGGGACGTACCTGCGCAGGATTTGCTCGGTGCGATTCGTGAAACTGCAGGTGAGTGGCTGACCGACCTCAAGCTATTTGACGTGTATCACGGTAAAGGTATTGATCCTCATAGAAAAAGCCTTGCCGTTGGCTTGACCTGGCAGCATCCATCGCGCACTCTTAATGACGATGAGGTGAGTACCACAACGCAAAATATTCTCACCTCCCTGGAACAAAGGTTCAACGCCACGTTAAGGAAGTAGCGTATGGGGGCTCTGACGAAAGCTGAGATGGCGGAACGTCTGTATGAAGAGCTGGGCCTGAATAAACGGGAAGCCAAGGAGTTGGTGGAGCTGTTCTTTGAGGAGATCCGCCAAGCGCTGGAGCTCAACGAACAGGTCAAGCTCTCGGGGTTCGGTAACTTTGATCTGCGCGATAAGCGTCAGCGCCCCGGTCGCAATCCAAAAACAGGAGAGGAAATTCCGATCACGGCTCGCCGTGTCGTAACTTTCCGTCCAGGCCAGAAACTTAAAGCCAGGGTCGAGGCGTATGCTGGAACCAAGTCATAACGACGAACTGCCCGTCATACCCGGCAAGCGCTACTTCACCATTGGTGAAGTTAGTGAACTCTGTGCTGTAAAACCGCACGTGTTGCGTTACTGGGAGCAGGAGTTTCCACAACTCAACCCGGTTAAACGGCGTGGTAACCGCCGCTATTATCAGCGCCAGGATGTACTGATGATTCGGCAGATCCGGGCACTCTTGTACGATCAGGGTTTTACCATTGGAGGGGCGCGCCAGCGCCTTTCTGGTGATGAAGCGAAAGATGACAGCACCCAGTACAAACAGCTGATCAAGCAAATGATTACTGAGCTTGAAGATGTCTTGTTAGTACTTAGAAAATAGTCTCGTTACTGAAAAAGTTTCCACATTTCAGAAGCTTAATGTATAGTTCGCGACGTTTTCAGATCTCTGAAAATGGATTCACGCCTAGTCGGGGCGTAGCGCAGTCCGGTAGCGCACTAGCATGGGGTGCTAGGGGTCGAGTGTTCGAATCACTCCGTCCCGACCATATAATTCAAGCATTAGAGCCTGGTCAGTGATGACCAGGCTTTTTTGTGTCAGGGACTTTTGCGGGACTTTTTTCATCCTGCCTTCCTCCTCAGTATTGTCAGCGCCGGCCCGCGTGAGTCAGTAGCCGAAATCTTGTTGGCTTCATCAATCAACTTGCCCAGTTCTGCGCCCGAGTAGTGGCTGGTGATGCTGCCGTTTTTGTGGCCTAAAAGGGCCTTCCTGTCTTCCTCAGTGACCCCAGCAGCCCTTAACCTGCGCCCGAAGGTGTGCTTCAGGTCGTGGACGCGTATCGAGGCGAAGCCAGCGGGAGCGGGGCGCAGGAACTGCTCCTGAAACCGCTTAGCCGCTCGAACCCTGGCTTTCTTCCATGCCGAGTCGTTCATCCGATGAACTGGGTTCGCTGTGCCATCTTCGTCGGGTTTTCCGTAAGGGAATACCCAGACGGGGTCCAGCCCTCGTTGCCCTTCGATGACAGATCTCGCCACGTTGTTGAGCACCACCAATCGTTCGTCGCCATTTTTGACCCCAGAGTTCTCATGTCTTCCACCAAAGTCAGCAGGTATGAGAAACACGCTGGTCTTGAGCTCTAGCACCGGTATTTCCCAGTCCCAACGAAGTTTTACGACTTCCTGCTCGCGAGAGCCGCTGTTGACCTTGTACAGGGCCATGCGACGCAAATGATCGGGTAGCTCGGCGAAAAGAATCGATTGTTCCTCCCAAGACATCGGGTAGGGGGATCGACTCGTTTTCTTCTCTTCAAGCTTGGTGATCATCGTGTTGTGGCTCAATGATTCTGGACACCCCGATAGGGCGTTAAGCTTCGCCCAGCAATGAGGTGTTTACGTGACCAGAAGATCTTTCAGTACAGATTTCAAACTCGAAGCAGCCGGCCTGGTTCTGGATCAAGGTTATTCAATTCCCGAAGCATGCAAGTCAATGGGCGTAGGCCCGACGGCATTGCGCCGATGGGTAGAGCAACTGCGCAGTGAGCGTGGTGGCACAACCCCGCCGCGCAGTAAGGCCATGACTCCCGAGCAGAAACGCATACAAGACCTTGAGGCCCAGGTTCGGCGTTTAGAGCGGGAGAAAGAGATCCTAAAAAAGGCTACCGCTCTCTTAATGTCGGACTCCCTCGATCAATAAGCCTGATCGAGGTATTGGGCGAGCGATATCCACGAGCCGAGCTGTGCCGCGTATTTGGCGTACATCGCAGCAGTGTCTACGACGCCTGCAAGCGCCGCCGCCGGATAGATCATCGGCGGATTGTATTGCGCCAGCTGGCCACTGAGCTTCATCTACAAAGTCGAGGCTCAGCTGGGGCAAGAACATTGTCAGCGGCGCTGCGGATACAGGGTGTCGCGGTGGGTCGTTTCCTTGCCGGACGCCTGATGAAAGAGGCCCGGCTGTTCAGTTCGCAATTGCGCAAGCATCGTTATCGGCGGGCTGATGGTGAAAATGCCATCGCGGCGAATGAGCTGGATAGGCAGTTCACAGTGAGCGGCCCCAACCAAGTGTGGTGCGGCGACGTGACCTACATCTGGGCGGGTAATCGCTGGATCTACCTGGCGGCGGTGATGGATCTGTATGCGCGCCGCATCGTGGGCTGGGCGTTGTCCAATCGACCAGACTCGCAACTTACGACGCGCGCTTTGCGCGTGGCGTTTGAGTCCCGTGGTTGCCCGCAGCAGCTGATGTTTCACTCTGACCAAGGCAGCCATTACACCAGCATCGAGTTCCGCCAGATGCTGTGGCGTTACCAGATCAAACAGAGCATGAGCCGCCGTGGCAACTGCTGGGATAACGCCCCAATGGAACGTTTCTTCAGAAGCCTGAAAACGGAGTGGATGCCGGAGCACGGCTATACCAGTCAAGGCCACGCTGAGGCGGACGTGCTGCGCTATCTGACGGACTACTACAACCATCAACGGCCACACAGCTACAACGGATGCAAAACGCCAGTGGAGGCCGAATTACTGGCCGGATAGACCTAAACCCCTGTCCAGAATTCGTTGACCACAACATCGGTACTACGTCGAGCCAAGGACGTTTCTGCTCATCACGCCATTTCCTGGCGCAAAGATTGAGAATACGTATAACCCGCTCTAGGGCGATGTTCACCGTCCTGAAGGAAACCCCAGGCTTTACCTTGCCACATAGCGTCCTGCTGGCTTTCAGGCGATCTTTGATGAACGGAGTTAGCGTCTCATCATCGATATGAGTCAGCGGGATATCCCCAATGTATGAGTCCAGCTGCTTCAAATGGATGGCAGTCAGGCTAATAGAGGGCTGATCCTTGTACTCCACCAGGTAACGAGTTGCCGCTTCCCGCCAGGTCCGGATCCTGCGTACGCCATAAATCCGCTGCTCACGCAGTTTTTCCAGCTTGTGTATCAGGTACTGCTCCGCCTCCTTCCTGTCGCTTGATCCAGTGCTTTCCTGAATTCGCTGACCTCTGAAGATCTTGTCGATGTGCCAGATCCCGTTCCTTTGGTAGAGGCCGCTAATGGTTTTTCGCGCCATGGTTTTTCTCCTTGGCGCTCGCTGCGGGAGTGATCATCGCCCTTGGCACCTTCCTTTTCAATGATGGCCCGATCGATGTAAGCGTCGACCCAGGCGTCCAGTTCCTCTCGATCAAAGCCGACCCCCTGTATCCCAATTTGGAATTCCCGCACGTAGGGGCGAACGGTTTTGTTGAACTCGGTGCGGCACATGCCGAGGTAGGCGGGGGCCGCATTCGCTCTAAGGATTCGTGGCGCACAAGGACTCGAACGGGCAGGGCGTTGCTCGGCTGTTGCTGGCATGGCGGGCTTCCTACTTGTGGCTCAGGTCCATGCTGCAGATGCTGGCTTTTACCTACTGGGCAAACAACGCAGTGGAGAGGGCCGGGGAGGTTTTGGTACAACAATGGCCATTTTTGTATTGGGTAGCCACTCGCACAGGCCTGTTTTGCTAACCGCAGGCGTTGTGGAGTTGGCTATGCAGGACATAGGGATCGATGTATGTCGTCTGTTGAGGTGTTCAAGCAATCTGATTCAAAGCAAAACGTGCCTGTGACCCGTGAAGAGTTGTATGCAGAGGTCTGGCAGTGGCCGATGACCAAAGTCGCTGAGCGTTTGGGCGTCTCCTCAAGTTTTATGGCACGTGTTTGCACGCGAATGAATGTTCCACGTCCACCGCGGGGACACTGGGTGAAGCGGGAGAGTGGTAAGCACAGTCCCCAGCCGCCATTACCTGAGGCCGGCCCCGGTGATCTGCAGGTTTGGCATCGTGGTGTGGTCTTGGGAGCTATCTCTCAACCACTTCCGAAGGCACCGAGTCTTCGTGCGACGCGTCCACAGAAACGGTCTGTGTCACGCTCTGGTATCCATCCTGTTGTTGCGGGCGCTTATGAAGTTTTTGAGCAGGGACGGGTGATTGATCAGGGCTTTCTCAAGCCAGGGAAGCAGCGCCTTGTTGATGTCGTGGTAACCAAGCAGCAACTCAGGTCAGCCCTGAAACTGATGAGTAAACTGTTCCAGAAGCTTGAGGCCGCAGGTCATCGCGTTATGTTTGCGCCCAGCGATCGCATTTATTCGCGCGCTCCATTTGATGAGCATGAGCAGCCACCCAAGAAACAGCGACATCGTTATCCAGCGTTGTGGTCACCTTCCAAGCCGACAGTTGTGTTCGTCGGTACGGTAGCCATTGGGTTGACCCTGTACGAGATGACTGAGGAGCTTGAAGCTCGCTACATCGATGGCGACTACATTCCTGTTTCCAAGATTCCAGCGAAGCAGTTGCGTCGACTCTATCCGACGCTCAACTGGACTACTCACATGGATTTCGCCACGGGACGCCTGTGCTTAAGGGCTTTTTGCCCTTATCCGAATGTAGATTGGACGAGCAGTTGGAAGGAAACCAAAGAGATCCGGCTGCAGACTCAGTTGGACGATATCGTTCAGCAAATCACAGATGCTGCTCCTGTAGTTGCTGGCCTGGTGGCGGAAGGTGAAGAGCTCGCACGAATCCGTCGCCAGGAATGGCAAGAGCAGATGGTCCGCCTTGAGGAGAGGGACAGGCTCAGGCGGCAGACTGAGGCCAGGAAGCAGGCTCGTGCGGATCTGTTGAGCGTGATTCATCAGTGGGATGAAATCAGGCGGATTCAGACTTTCTTCCGCGATGCGGAGGCATCAGTTTCGGGGCTATCAGGTGAGGATCGAGGCCTGGCAATGGATAAGCTCGCGCAGGCACGGGAGCTTATTGGGGAGATGGATGCAGTCAGGGTGCTGAGGGATTGGAAAGGGCCAACTGAGCGTTGAGCGGGGGGCTAGTCATTCGACTGAGTTGCTGCCACATAGTCAGAGATGACCGTTCTTGAGCAGAGGTTGCTGCGAGCCTTGGAGAGTCTCCCAACGCGACTAAAACTGGCTGGTTTTAGGTTTGCCGATTGAAGTGAGCCACTTCATCGCGGAGATGATTATCGATGCTCGCCGTCCACTGTCCAGGGACAGTGGACGGTCTGCTGGCCAGTAGGGGATGCGGGCAACCGGCTGCTTCCGGCCGATTCTGTTGAAAAAGTCGGGTTTTGAGAGCGCTGCTTTTCGGCAGCTCAAAAATCGCTCGATTTCGACGTTGCTACGTGAAAACCAAGACAGCTTCGGCTTCTGAGTGAACCAGATTTCAACGTCTCTAACGCTCTTTCATGAGCAAAAATCGCGACGGGACTTTTTCAACAGAATCGGCCAAAAGCAGCCACTCGGATGCACCTACAAAGCGAGGGGCGACTCACTTCTCAACTACGTCCCTATTGCTCAGCTGTTCTCTAGTAAACTCCCGTGAGGCGTCGACTTTAGGGAAGTCTGTATGAAAATTATGCTTTGGGCACTGCTAAGCCTAATGGCCACTTCAGCGTGGGCGGAGGAGCCACTGGATGACCCTCTGCTCGACATTTCAACTTCAGTAGGTACAGAGCGTGCCGCTCGCGGCGTATTACGTGCCCGCGATCAGGCAGTGCTCTCCAGCGAGCTGGCCGGACGCATCATCGAAATGCCCTACACCGATGGTCAGGACTTCAAGAAGGGTGATGTTCTGGTGCGCTTTGACTGCAGTGCCTATCAGGCCCAGCTCAATGCTGCCCAAGCGGCGGGCCGGGCCGCGCGTGAAGAGCTCGCTCACAAAAAGCAATTGGCAGCCCTGAACTCGGTTGGCCGTTTTGAAGTGGCGCTTGCCGAAGCAAAGCAGGCCCAGGCACTCGCGGAAACACAGGTTTATCAGGTGCAGGTCAAACGTTGCAGCGTCACCGCCCCTTTCAATGGCAGCGTGGTGCAGCGACGAGTGCAACCCCACGAAAGTGTCGCAGGCGGCACGGCCCTGCTGGAGATCGTCGACAACCGCACGCTGGAAGTCCATCTGCTGGTGCCGTCGAGTTGGCTCGGCCGTCTGAAACCCGGTGCGACATTTCAGTTCACTCCGGATGAAACCGGTCAGCCCTTACAGGTCGAAATCAAACGTCTGGGAGCACGCATCGACGAAGGCAGCCAGACCCTGCAGCTGATCGGCAGCCTGCCGCCGGAGACTCAGGGTCTGCTCGCCGGCATGAGTGGCAGCGCACAGTTTGCGGAGGCTCAATGAGCGCGGCATTACCAGGTCTGGCTGAACGGGTCTTCGCGCAGTTCCTGCAACTCGAACGCCAGGCCCGCGCGGCAAAGAACATCGATAGCCTGGCCTATGTTCTGGCCAATGACGCCCAAGGCCTATTCGGCTATCGCCATGCAGCCCTGCTGATTGCCGGCAAGGTGCGTGCCCTGACCGGCGTCAGCGTGGTTGAGCCTAACGCTCCGTTTGTTGCCTTTGTCGAACACGCTGCCAGTCAGCTTCTTGCACAGGAGCGCTCGACACAGGCGCAGGTCATTCCTGCGCAGTCATTGGATGCGCAATCCCAGGCTGACTGGCAGAGCCTGTCGGCGGCAGCCGTGTTCTGGTTGCCGTTAGTGGATAAACAGCAACAACCATATGGCGGGCTGTGGATTGCCCGCGACCCCCCCTGGACTGACGCCGAACAGGCGCTGCTGATGCAATTGGGCGATGCCTACAGCCATGCCTGGCTGGCATTGCAATCTAGTAAACCCTGGCGTTTGCGCTGGCCGCGCAAGAAGGTCATAGGTGCCACGCTCGCTACCTTGCTGCTGTTATTACTACCGGTGCGCCAATCAGTCCTGGCCCCGGCGCAAGTGGTTCCCTTGGGCGGCCAGGTGGTAGCCGCGCCGCTGGACGGGGTGATTACCGAGTTCCTGGTCAAGCCCAACCAGGCGGTGAGTAAAGGCGACATCCTGTTGCGCTTCGATGCCACCAGCATCAAGGCCCAGGCTGATGTAGCCGAACGCAGCCTGAATGTTGCCGAGGCGGAGCTAAAAGCCAATAGCCAGCGGGCTTTTACCGACGCCGACTCGAGCGCACGGATTGACCTGTACGCCGCCCGTGTGGAACAGAAACGTGCCGAGCGCGACTATGCCCGTGAGTTGCTGGCACGCAGTGATGTACGCGCCGAACGCGATGGTATTGCAGTATTCGCCGATGCCCAGCGCTGGACCGGCAAGCCGGTACAAACCGGCGAGCGACTGATGGAGATCGCCGCTCCTGATCAGGCCGAACTGCGCATCGAGCTGGCCGTGGCCGATGCCCTGGACTTCCAACAGGGCACCGAAATCGATCTATTCCTCGACAGCGCCCCCCTGCATAGCCACTCCGCGCGCCTGCAACGCAGTGCTTACGAAGCGCAGCAGACAACCAGCGGCCAGCTTGCCTATCGTCTGGATGCCACGTTTGATCAGTCTCCACCGCGGATCGGTCTGCGCGGCACGGCAAAAATCTATGGCGAACGCGGCCCACTGGCGTTCTATTTATTGCGTCGTCCGCTTGCCGCGCTGCGCCAGACGGTAGGTCTGTAAATGCAACTGCCCGCCCTGCGTGCTGATCTGCAATTGTCTCCCGCCAGCCCGACGCTGGACGGCGCACCGCAATGGACCCTCGCCGACCCCTTGCGTGGTCGTTATTTCAAACTCGGCGCTGTCGCTATGCGCTTGCTGCGGCACTGGCAACTGGGCGATACCGAGCGCGTGCTGCACGCCGCAAATCGCGAGCCCGGCCTGCCGCTGGGAAACAGCGAACTGGAGGAGCTGCTGCGGTTTCTCCGTGGCCACGACCTGATTGCCGCCCTCGACAGCGAACAACGGGAGAGTTATGCCGGCAAGGCTGCCCAACAGCACCAAGGGCTGTGGCAGAAGCTGCTGCATCAATATCTGTTCTTCCGTATTCCGCTGTGGCGGCCAGATACCTTTCTCGACCGCACATGGCCCTGGCTCAATCGTCACGGCCCAGGCCTGCTGCGCTATGGGTTGCCCGTGCTGCTGTGCCTGGGGGTATTTCTTGCAGCACGCGACTGGGAACGCTTTATCGCCACCTTCCCGCACCTGTTCAGCCTCGGCGGAGCGGTTTCCTTTGCCATCGCCCTGACCTTTGCCAAGCTCTGCCACGAGTTTGGCCACGCCTATATGGCCAAGCGCGCCGGTTGCCGGGTACAGAGCATGGGGCTGGCCTTTATGGTCATGCTGCCGATGTTCTACACCGACGTCAGCGACGCATGGCGCGTCAACGACCGTCGTTCGCGCCTGCTGATCGGCGCTGGTGGCGTACTTGCCGAACTGTTGCTGGCCTGCATCGCCCTGCTTGCCTGGTCGCTGCTGCCAGATGGCCCAGCACGTACAGCGGCCTTTATGCTGGCCAGCGCCACCTGGATTACCACCTTGGTGATCAACCTCAACCCCTTTATGCGCTTCGACGGCTATTTCCTGCTCAGTGACCTGTGGGACGTAGACAACTTGCAAGGTCGCGGCTTTGCCTTGTGCCGCTGGCACCTGCGCGAGACTTTGTTCGGCTACGGCGAACCCGCGCCAGAACCCTGGTCGCCGGCCATGCAGCGCAAACTGCTGATCTGGGGCTATGGCTCCTGGTTATGGCGCGCCGCGCTGTTTATCGGCATCGCCGTGGCGGTGTACCACATGTTTTTCAAACTACTGGGCATCTTCCTGATGCTGGTAGAACTGGCCTGGTTTATCGGCCTGCCAATCTGGCGTGAGATGCAGGAGTGGTGGCAACGCCGTGAACAGGCGCATCCAGGCAAAAGCCTGCTGCTTGGCATAGCACTGCTGGGGTTACTGGGCATTCTGCTGGTGCCCTGGCGTAGCGCCGTGGAAGTTCCAGCGTTACTTGAAGCCAGCCGAGTCAGTGCGCTACATGCGCCGCTAGCTGCGCGCCTCAAGCAGCGACACGCCAACAATGGCCAAGCGGTGCGCAGTGGCGATCTGCTCTTGGAACTTGAATCCCCTGACCTTGAGTCGCGCCTGGCCATCGTCCGCAGTGAAATCGAGATTCTCCAGTTGCAGCTCAAGCGCCAGGCCGGGCGTAGCGAGACGGCGGCCGATAGCGCCATCCTCGAACAGAACCTGGCCACCGCCGTCGCCGAATACCGCGGGCTCGCCGCTCAGCGCCAACGCCTGCAACTGCGCGCGCCGCACGACGGCGTGGTGCGTGACCTGCCGACAGAGCTGATCTCTGGGCTGTGGTTGTCGCCGCAGCAGCCGCTGCTGCGCGTCGTCGCTCAGCAGGTACGTCTGCGCGGCTACCTGGCAGAAGAATCATTGTGGCGTGTTGAGCCCGGCAGCAGCGGCCACTTTATCGCCAGTGCCGACCCGTTGCGCCCAGCGCTGGCGGTGACGCTCAGCGAGGTGGACACCACCGGTGCTGCCTATCTCGACCAAGCCGCGCTGGCCTCGGATCACGGCGGGCCAATTGCGGTGCGTCGCGACGAGCAGCAACGCGCGCAGCCACTACAGGCCCAGTACGGTGTGCATCTGGCCCCGCAACAGGCGCTAACGGCCCCCGCGCAGCCGCAGCTGGGCATAGTCATACTTGACGGCCGCCGCGAATCCATCCTCGCCGCCATCTGGCGCCGAGTCGCCGCCCTGGGGGTGCGCGAAAGCGGTTTCTAGTCCGTTCGGTCAGATTGGTCGCGCGCGGCCATTGACAACAGCGGCGTAAGCCAGCGAACTTTACTTATTAATTTAGTGGCCGTATGCAATCACAGGGAACTGCGCCATGTTCTGGAACAAGAATAAGAACGCCTCTACCAGTACCAACGCAGCACCTAGCCGCTCGCCCCTAGCTCTGTCCCTCGAACCACGCATGCTGTTCGACGGCGCCGTGGCTGCCACCGTGGCCGATGCCGCCGCGAATCAGCCCACCGCGACTCCCGACGCTCAGGAAAGCACCCCCACCGATGCCTCCAACCACGACGGACTGGCAGCCACGCCTACCGCCGGCACCGCCGACCAGCGCCAGGAAGTGGTGTTCATCGATGGCCAGGTAACCAATAAGCAGCAATTGATCGACGGCCTCGCACCAGGCACCGAAGTGGTCGTGCTCGATAGCAGCCAGGATGGTTTGCAGCAGATCGCCGACTACCTGGAGGGGCGTGAAGGCATCGATGCGATCCATATTTTCAGCCACGGCGGCGCAGGCAAGCTATTGCTTGGCAACACCTGGATCGATGCAGGCACCCTCGATGCCCGCAGCGATGTATTGGCCCAGCTCGGAAGCGTGTTCAGCGAACAGGGCGACCTGCTGCTTTACGGATGCGATGTCGCCAGCGGCGATAAGGGCGCCGACTTCATTCAACGCCTGGCAAGCGCTACGGGCACCGACGTGGCGGCGAGCAACGATGACTCAGGCTCAAGCAGCGTTGGCGGCGATAGCGAACTGGAAGTGCACATCGGTGGGGTGGAAGCGGCAGCGCTGTCGCTGGAGTCCTATCAGGCAAAGCTCGACGGCGGCACACTTGCCTACAGCATGACGGGCGACCAAAACTTCGGATCAGTATTCAACGACGGCGAGGGCGGCACCCTGAACCTGTCGGGACTTGATCTAAACATCTACTTCATCGACTCGACTGGAATCACCACTGGCAACGTGATCGGCTGGCATCCAAACGACTATCCTGGCCAATATCCTGAAACACCTACGCTTGCATCGGATGTCTACTGGAATGGACAAGCCAATGCCCGTCCTGATCGCATGGTCATAGAGTCTGCCGACGGCAGTCAATTCAACTTCGAAAGTATCACCCTCGTCGACCATCAGTGGTTTTCCTATCCCGGCTCCCCTTGGACCAGCAATGACATTCTGCAGACCGTCACGGCTTACAGGGATGGAGCACAGGTTGCCTACGCGGAGTTTTTCATACCGCTGAACACCGCTAGCGGCATCTACACTATCAACCAGACAAACGTACTCAGCGACATAGACTTTCAGTCAGCCGACAAGATCGTTTTTGGATATGCCGGTGCCAACAACGGCATGCACTACGGATTCAACAATGTCGTGATTGGCAGCTCCAATGCAGCTCCCGTAGTCAGCGGCCTCAACAGCGACTCCGTGACCTTCACCGAAGGCGGCAGCCCCGTGCTGTTGGACACAAGTACCCTTGCCACGGTGACCGACAGCGACTCGGCCAACTTCGACACGGGCAATGTCACCGTATCCATCACAGGCAACGGAGTGAGTGCGGAGGACGTACTGTCCATCCGCAACCAGGGCACAGGCGCCGGCCAGATCGGCGTATCCGGCGCTGCCATTACTTACGGCGGGATCCAGATCGGCACGTTCAGCGGCGGCACTGCCGGCAGCAACCTGGTCATCACCCTCGATAGCGACGCCACGCCTGCTGCCGTTCAGGCGCTGGTACGCAACCTGACTTACTCCAACAGCAATAACGACAACCCCAGTAGCGCAGAGCGTACCGTACGAATCACCGTCAGCGACGGCGATGGCGGCACCAGCAGCAATGCCGATGTCACGGTGAATGTCACACCGGTCAACGACCTCCCAACTGTGGCCAATGCCATTCCCAACCAGAATGCCAGCGAAGATGCGGCCTTCAATTTCCAGTTCGCCACCAACACCTTCAACGACGTGGATGCCGGTGCCCTGACCTATACCGCGCAACTGGCCGGCGGCGGCGCCTTGCCCGCCTGGCTCAGCTTCGATGCACTGACCCGCACCTTCAGCGGCACGCCACTCAACGCCCATGTCGGCACGCTGAGCATCGATGTCATCGCCAACGACGGCAACGGCGCAAACATTACCGATACCTTCGACATCGTCGTGGCCAATACCAACGATGCCCCCACTGTGGCCAACGCGACCCCCGATCAGAATGCCAGCGAAGACACGGCCTTCAGCTTCCAGTTCGCCGCCAACACCTTCAGCGACGTGGATGCCGGTGCCACCCTGACTTACACCGCGCAACTGGCCGGTGGCGGCCTCCTACCCGCCTGGCTCAGCTTCGACCCAGTCACCCGCACTTTCAGCGGCACGCCGAGCAATGCCAATGTTGGTGCGCTGAGCATCGATCTCATTGCCAACGACGGCAACGGCGGCAGCGTTACCGATACCTTCGGCATCGTCGTGGCCAATACCAACGATGCCCCCACACTGGCCAATGCCATTGCCAACCAGAATGCCAGCGAAGACACGGCCTTCAACTTCCAATTCGCCGCCAACACCTTCAGCGACGTGGATGCCGGCGACACGCTGACCTATACCGCACAACTGGCCGGTGGCGGCGCTCTGCCCGCCTGGCTCAGTTTCGATGCCGCCACCCGCACCTTCAGCGGCACGCCGGGCAACGCCGATGCCGGCACGCTGAGCATTGAAGTGACCGCCAGCGACGGCAATGGCGGCAACGTTAGCGACACCTTCGATATCGTGGTCAGCGCCGTCAACGATGCGCCAGTGATCAGCGCGCCCCCATCCATCGCCATTTTCGAGGATGAGCCGGGCGACCTGAGCGGCATCAGCTTCAGTGACGTCGACGCCGGCACTTCGCCGGTGACCGTGACCCTGTCGGTCCCCAGCGGTAGCCTGAGCGCAACCAGCGCCGCTGGCGTCACCGTGGGCGGCACCAGCAGCGCCATGACCCTGACCGGCAGCATCAGCGACATCAACACGTTTATCTCGGCTGCTGGCGTTGTATTCACCACCGCCAGCAGCGTCACTTCGGACGTCACGCTGACCATCGAGATCAACGATGGCGGCAACTCCGGCAGCGGCGGCGCACTGACCGACAGCACCACGCTGACCCTGGATGTAACCGCGGTGAACGATGCCCCGGTCAACTCGATACCTGCGGCGCAGAGCGTTGACCAGGATGCCAACCTGGTATTCAGTAATGGCAACGGCAACCAGATCAGCATCGGCGACGTGGATGCTGGCGCCAATAGTGTCGAAGTGACGCTCAGTGTCACCAATGGCGTGCTGATACTCGCCGGCACCGCTGGTCTGTCATTCACCACTGGCGATGGCACCGCGGACTCCAGCCTGGTCTTTAGCGGCAGCATTACCGATATTAACGCCGCCCTGGCCACCCTGACGTACTCGCCTACCAGCGGCTACAACGGTGCAGCTGTCCTGTCTATCACCACCAGTGACCTGGGCAGCAGCGGCAGCGGTGGTACACAGACCGATACCGATAACGTCAATATCACGGTCAACAGCCTCAACCCGCGGATAACCGATGTCAGCGCCTCCACACCGGATGGCAGCTACAAAGTGGGCGATACCATTACCATCACCACCACCTTCAACCAGGCAGTGACGGTCGACACCACTGGCGGCACGCCCACACTGCTGCTGGAGACAGGCCTCACCGACCGCATCGCGACCTATGTATCCGGCTCCGGCAGCAACACACTGACCTTCAGTTATACCGTGCAACCCGGCGACCTCAGCGCCGACCTGGACTACCAGTCCACTGCAGCCCTGTCGCTCAATGGCGCGACCATCCAGAACATCACCGCCGACAATGCCGTACTCACCCTGCCGACTCCGGGCACTGCTGGCTCCCTGGCCGCCAATGAAGCCATTGTCATCGATGGGGTTGCAGCCACTGTCAGCTCGGTATCGGTACCGGCCAATGGCGTTTATGTAGCGGGCGACAACCTGGACTTCACCGTCAATCTGTCGGAGAACGTAACAGTCGATACCAGCGGGGGCACGCCCCGCATAGCGATCACCCTGGATACCGGTGGCACTGCCTATGCCAGCTACCTATCGGGCTCAGGCACAAGCGCACTGGTCTTCCGCCTGACAGTGGTTAGCGGTCAGATGGACAGCAACGGCATCAGTCTGGGCAGCAGCATTGATGCCAATGGCGGCAATCTGCGCGATACGGCTGGCAACAACAGCACCACCACGCTGAACGCAGTAGGCAGCACGACCGGCGTATTGGTCGATGCCGTTGCTCCGCAAGTAAACGCCATCAGCCTGGACGCTGCCTCGCCCACCAATGCATCCAGCGTCACCTTTACCGTGACTTTCACTGAAGATGTCAGCGGTGTCGATATCAGTGACTTCAGCCTGGCAACCAGCGGCAGCGTCAGCGCCAACCTGCAATCGCTGACACAGATTGATCCACGCACCTATCAAGTAACGGTCGACACCATTACCGGGCTTGGCAGCCTGGGCTTGAACCTCAATGCCAATGGCACTGCAATCATCGATAGCGTCAACAATGCCACTGCCGGAGCCTTTACCGGTCAGGCTTACACCATAGGTATTCCCGCAGTAACGCCAACGCCCGATGTCGCCGGCGACCCGGAATTCCGTACCAACACGCCGAGCCTGCCACCGACACCGCCCGCTGCACCCCTGCAGCCAACGCTGCCGTTGGTGATACCAGCGCCGACTCTTTCGCCACTCATTCCGCCGCCCTTGTTCGAGGTGCCCACCCTGGGCAGCGGTATTCCGACCCTGGGCAATATCTTCATCAACCAGAACGCCCTGGCGCCGAGCTTTATTGCCCAGGTCTTCGCCAGTAGCTCCAGCGATGCCGGCGGCGATGGTTCGGGAAGCGGTTTCCTCGGCTTTGGCGGCGGTGATGGCGGAGTCTTCGGTTCCAGCAGCCTGTCCAACCTATTCGGCCAGGACAGCATGCAGGAGTCTGAGCAATTGGAAGTCTTCGACGGCAAACAATGGGGCAGCACTGAAAGCAGTGCCCAAACAGGAAGAGGTGTATTGGGCGCACCAACGCTGAGCCAACAACTGCAAGAGCTGCACGAGGACGAGCAACGCCAGGTGCGCGAACTGGCCCAGGCACTGGGTCAGCTTGAGAACGTACAAGCACAAGCCTGAATACGACGACAAAATTAAATAACAAGATTCAAGCCGTTTTTAGGGGGCGGCCAAGGATGAATAAAAACCAAAAAATGCTCGGCGTAAGCCTGCTTGCGCTGGCCATCAGCGGTTGCGCCGTCACCAGTCAGCCCATCGACCGCAGCGTCAGCGAACAACGCGCCCAAACTGACCTGCAGAACATGTTCAAGGATCAGGAGCCGCTCAATGGCCCGCTGACCCTGCATGACGCCATGGCCCGCGCGGTCAAGTACAACCTTGAAAGCCGCCTTAAGGTGATGGAAGAAGCCCTGGCGCAGCGCCAGGTCGACCTCGCCACCTTCGACATGCTGCCGCGCATGGCGCTCTCTGCAGGCTACGCTGGGCGCGACAATGTCAGCGCCTCCAGCAGTGAGAGCATTCAGACCGGAACCCAGTCGCTTGAGCCCTCCACCTCGCAGGATCGCGACCGTGGAGTAGCTGACCTGACCATGGTGTGGAACGTGCTGGACTTTGGCGTGGCCTACGTCAGCGCTAAGCAGCAAGGCGATCAACGCCTGATAGTTGAAGAACGCCGCCGCAAAGTGCTCAATACAATCATCCAAGATGTGCGCTCGGCTTATTGGCGAGCCCTGGCGGCAGAGCGCCTGCTCAGCCAGATCGACAGCCTGATGGTGCGGGTCAACCAGGCCCGCGATAACAGCCAACGCCTGAGTGAGCAACGCATCGGCGACCCGATTCAAGCCCTCAGCTATCAACGCGCGCTGATCGAAGCCACCCGCCAGTTGGAAGATCAGCGCCGCGCCTTATCCCTGGCCAAAACCGAGCTGGCTACGCTGATCAACCTGCCAATCGGCAGTACTGTCAGCCTGGCGGCCAGCGATGATTACCCAGTGCCCCAGCTCAAAGTCGACCTTGGCGTACTAGAGCAGGAAGCCCTGGCTACCCGCCCGGAGCTGCGTGAGCAGGACTACCAGGCGCGCATCAGCGCCGCAGAAACACGCAAGGCGATGCTGCGTCTGTTGCCAGGTCTGGAGTTCTCGGCCGGCGGCCACTACGACAGCAACAGCTTTCTGGTTAACCAGAGCTGGGCCGACTATGGCGTGAAGATCACCTGGAACCTGTTCAATGTGCTGTCGGCCCCTGCCTCCATCAATGTCGCCAAAGCCGGTGAGCAAGTAGCCGAAGCACGCCGTCAGGCCATGTCCATGGCGATTCTGGCGCAGCTCTATGTAGCCAACGCCAACTTCAACGAATCCCAGCGCCAGTTCCAGACCAGCCAACAACTGGCCGGGCTCGATAGCCAAATCGTCGAGCAACTGCGTAACCGCTATAAAGCCCAGGACATTGGCGAACTGGAGCTGATTCAGGGCGAACTGAATGCACTACAGGCCAACCTGCGCCGTGACCTGGCATATGCCGAATTGCGCAATAGCTACGGCCAACTGTTCGCCAGCGCGGGGCTTGACCCGCTGCCGGAACAACTGCCATCAAATGAGCTGATTGCAATTTCACAGGCGCTAGCTAACCAAGAGGCCCGCTGGCATGCCGGAGAGCTGTAGCTGTAAGCCTTAACCGTCGTTGAGTCAACTCGCAGAGATTCATATTAGAGGTTTGCCCCTAAGCGTCTGCTTTTGGCCGATTTGAGCCCGATGTTAGTGGCGATTCTCGGCCACAAATCGCGCTATCAATTATTTCAGCAAGCAGTACCGCCTCCTAGTTCTCTGCACTGTTTACGTAAAGATTCATTTATCGCGGCGTATAACTGTTCGGCGTTTCTTTGGCTTGCGTTCTGGCTTATCGCTGCTCGGCACATGCAGATAGGACATCACGCTTTCAGTCAGCTCAGCGGCCAGTTGTACGGCTTCTTTGTTGCGCGCCATCACGCCGGCGACCAGGCCTTCGATCAATGCCAGTACAGAGGTATTGGAACTGATCAGCACCGGGTGATCTGCAGGGGCGAACAATGCATGTTTGGCGATGGTGGTCAGCGGAGATGCAGGCGAGTCGGTGATCGCGAGAACGGTCGCGCCGCGTTCGCTGGCAAAGCGCGACAGCTGCAGGGTATCGAGGGAATAGCGCGGCAGGGAGATCGACAGCAGCACGTCATGTTCGGTTATTGCCGCCAGGCGATAGGCGGCGTTTTCGTTGCCACCTTCCATGCTCACCGCCGTGGCATCGGCGCAGAACGGCACCAGGTTGGCGGCTGCCAGGCCGGCCATATAGGCGCTGTTGCCGAAGCCCAAGATATAGATCTTGCGCGCCTGGGTCAGGCAGCTGACGAAGGCCTCGAAGGTGTCTGCGCTGTTGTTGGTGCCGGCGGTGGCCAGGTTGCTGCTGGCGATTTGCACCTGCTCGTGCAGGCCGAAGGCGCCGTCTGGACGATGGGCCAACTCGTTGCGCAGCTTGTCCACCGGCGACACCATCTGCTGCAGGGTGCTGACCAGTTCGGCTTTCAGCCCGGTATAGCCGCCCAGGTCGATGGCCTTGGCCAGGCGGTTGACGGCGGCCGCCGAGGTGGCGGTCTCCACCGCCATTTCCTCGATGGTCAGGGTCGCGGCTTTCAACGGGTGGCGCAGGATAAAGTCGGCCACCTTGCGCAGCGAGGGCTGCAGGTGCGGGGCGATTTCCGCCAGTTTGCGCATCACCGGGGCGGAGTAGACGGTTACGTTCTTGGCAGAAGTCGGCATGGATGGGCTTTCAGCACGTTGAAGGGTTGGGCGTGCACGCCGGGTCGGGGCGGGCCTGGGTCGTTGCGGCTGAAGTGTATCCGAAGCCGACCGCGGCTGTGGCATTGCGCACGGTCGGCCTGTAGGCGCCGTCTATTTAAGGCTACCCGCGAGAAACTGCTGCAAACGCTCAGACTTGGGCTGGGCCAGAACTTCGCGCGGACAGCCGCTTTCTTCGACGCGGCCCTGATGAAGGAACAGCAACTGGTTGGACACCTCGCGGGCAAAACCCATTTCGTGGGTGACCACCACCATGGTGCGGCCTTCCTCGGCCAGGTCGCGCATGACCTTGAGCACCTCACCGACCAGCTCCGGGTCCAGCGCCGAGGTCGGCTCATCGAACAGCATCACCTCAGGTTCCATCGCCAGGGCGCGGGCGATGGCCACGCGCTGCTGCTCACCGCCGCTCATGTGCGCGGGGTAGGCATCCTTGCGATGGGCGACGCCGACTTTCGCCAGGTAGTGTTCGGCTTTCTCGCGGGCTTCTTTCTTGTTCATGCCCAGTACATGCACCGGCGCTTCCATCACATTGTCCAGGGCGCTCATATGCGACCACAGGTTGAAGTGCTGAAAGACCATGGCCAGGCGCGAGCGCATGCGCTGTAGCTGCTTGGCGTCGCTGGCCTTAAGTGCGCCGGTGGCGAGGCTCGGTTGCAGTTTCAGCTCTTCGTTATTAAGCAGGATGCGTCCGCTGTGCGGCTGCTCCAGCAGGTTGATGCAGCGCAGGAAGGTGCTTTTGCCCGAGCCGCTGGAGCCGATGATGCTGGTGACATCGCCAGCCTTGGCGGTCAGGGACACGCCCTTGAGCACTTCATGGGTGCCATAGCGTTTGTGCAGGTTGTCGATTTGCAAGGTGTACATGGCAGCGGATTCTCTTGTTGTTAGTCGGTAAGCAGGCGGCCCTGGCGAATCGGCTGCGCGCCTGCGACCTTGGCCAGCCACAGGCCGGGTTGGGCATAGCGCAGACGCTCGCGGGCGTAGAGGATTCCTGAGGTTGTGGCGTGTACCACGGAGTGCTGATCGCTCAGCGGGTCGATCACCTCGAACAGCGGGTCGCCGAGCTTTACCCGCGCGCCTAGCGGTTGCAGAAAGCTCACCACGCCGGGGTGCGGCGCGTAGGCGTACTGCGCGCCGGCAAAGGGCGTGGCTTCACAACAGGTGAAAGGCGCGGCGGGCCAGTCGCCGCTGATCAGCCCTTGGTCTGCGAGAAAGCCGAGAATATCGTCGGCACTGTGCTGCGCCTGCGTGCGATCGGTATCGGCCATGCCGCGCAGCTCGATGGTGGTAGCCATACAGGCCAGCGGAATAGGGGCCCGCGGGTAGCGCTCGGCCAGGCGCAGCCAGGGTACGGCGCAGGCTTCATCGAAGGAGTTGCCGCCGCTGTCTTCAGCCAGCAACACCGCGCCGGCACGCAGGCGGGCGGCCAATGGCTGCAGGCTTGGCCAATGCTGGGGCAGGGCGTAGAGCAACATGATCGATTCGAAATCACAGTGCAGGTCGAGTACCAGATCAGCGTCGCAGGCCTGTCGCAGCAGTAGGTGGCGCAAACCGTCCAGCTCCGATCTGGCGGATGGCAGCTCGGCAATGGCCTCGCGCATCAGGCGGCGAATCAGCGTCACGTTGGCTTGCCCGTCGTCGCCCAGGCGGCCTTCCAGTTGTGGCGCGATCAGCTCGGCCAGCGCGGGAAAGTCGCGGTTGAAGTTCTGCCCACTGGCCAGGTCGAAGCGGCCCTGATGAGTGGCCTGAAACATCTGCCCCAGGCCAATCGGGTTGGCTACCGGCACCAGTTCGATTACCCCGTTGAGGCGGCCCTGCTGTTCCAGTTCGAGTAGCCGCTGTTTGAGCTCCACCGCCACGCGCATACCCGGCAGCTCATCGGCATGCAGGGAAGCCTGGATATAGGCCTTGCGCGGGCCGCTGCCAAAACGAAACACCGAGAGCCGGCGTTCCGTGCCCGCCGTGCTCCAGGGCAACCGGTGCTGAATATGTTCCATGGCGTTCCCTTAATTCTTGCGCGGGGCCAGGTGGGCCAGCCAGCGGCCTTCGGCCAGCTTGAACAGGCGCACCAGGATAAAAGTCAGGCACAGATAGAACAGCCCTGCGGTGATAAAGGCCTCGAATGGCATGTAGTAGCGCGAACTGACGGTGCGCGCCGCGCCGGTGATATCGATCAGGGTGACGATCGAGGCCAGCGACGTGGTGTGCAGCATCATGATCACTTCATTGCTGTACTGCGGCAGCGCCCGGCGCAGTGCCGACGGCAGGAGGATGCGGCGGTACAGGGTGAAGCGCGACATGCCCACGGCTCTAGCGGCTTCGATCTCGCCATGGGGCGTCGCCTTAAGGCTGCCGGCGAGGATCTCCGCGCTATAGGCGCTGGTGTTGATGGCAAATGCCAGGCAGGCGCAGAAGGTGGCGCTGGAGAAATACGGCCACAGCACGCTCTCTCGCACCGCCTCGAACTGCGCCAGGCCGTAATAGATGAGGAACAGCTGCACCAGCATTGGCGTGCCGCGGATTACATAGGTGTAGAGCCAGGCCGGGCCGTTGAGCCATGGCGCGCGTGAAACGCGCAGCAGCGCCAATGGAATGGCCAGCGCCAGACCGAGCGCGAGGGCGATAAACAGCAGCTTGAAGGTCACCAGTACGCCGCTGCCGTAGAGCGGCAGGCTGTCGGCAATCAGTTGGAAATCGAGCACGGTAGAAGGTCTCGCTTAGAGTTCGGCCAGGCGGGTGCCCACGGAATAGCGTTTTTCCAGCAGGCGTAGGGCCAGCAGGGACACGGTGGTGAGCAATAGATACAGCGCGGCAACCGCGAGGAAAAAGGTGAAGGGTTCGCGGGTGGCGTCGGCGGCGTTCTTGGCTTTGAACATCATGTCCTGCAGGCCGACCACGGAAATCAGCGCGGTGGCCTTGGTCAGCACCAGCCAGTTATTGGTAAAGCCGGGGATGGCGAAGCGGATCATCTGCGGTACCAGAATCCGCCAGAACACCTGCATGCCGCTCATGCCGTAGGCCGCACCGGCTTCGGCCTGACCTTTAGCGATGGCCATAAAGGCGCCGCGGAAGGTTTCCGAGAGGTAGGCACCGAAGATAAAGCCCATGGTGCAGATCCCGGCGATAAAGGGGTTGATGTCGATGTACTGATCATGGCCGAGTAGCGGAGCCACGCGGTTTACCAGGTCCTGCCCGCCGTAAAAGATCAACAGAATCAGCACCAGATCAGGGATGCCGCGAATAACCGTGGCGTAGCCTTCGCCGAGTAGTGCCAGCCATTTCAGTGGTGACAGGCGAAACGCTGCGCCAACCAGGCCCAGGGCAATTGCCAGGGTCATGGAAGTCAGGGCCAGACTGAGGGTCAGCCAGGCGCCCTCGAGAATGGTTGAGCCGTAGCCGTGGAGCATGATGGGGTTCCTCACGCAGAGGCCGAATGGCCTGCGCTACAACGAGAAAAAGGTGCCTCTCAGTGGAGGCACCCATGAGGCATTAGCTGTACTTACTTGCCGTAGATGTCGAACTCGAAGTACTTGGCCTGCACGTCCTGATACGTGCCGTTGGCGCGAATTGCGTCGATGGCGGCGCTGATACGGGCGGCGTTTTCGCTGTCGCCTTTGCGTACCGCGATTCCGGCACCCTTGCCGAAGTATTTCGGGTCGTTGAAGTCCGGGCCGACCAGGGCGAAACCCTTGCCGGCTGGGGTTTTGATAAAGCCTTCATCGATGTTGATGATGTCCGCCAGGGTGGCGTCCAGGCGACCGGAAGCCAGGTCGAGGAAGGCTTCGTTCTGCGAGGCGTAGCGCACGACTTCAATGCCGGCGGCTTCGAACTGGTCCGAGGCAAAGCGATCGTAGGTGGAGGCGCGCTGTACGCCGACTTTCTTGCCTTTGAGATCGACCAGTGGGTCCTTGATTTCGCTACCGGCCTTCATCGCCAGCTTGCCGGGGGTGTGGTAGTACTTTTTGCTGAAATCCACCGACTTCAGGCGGTCTTCGGTGATCGACATGGACGACAGCACGGCGTCGACCTTGCGTACTTTCAGCGAGGGGATCAGGCCGTCGAATTCCTGTTCGACCCACTCACATTTGACCTTCATTTCCGCACACAGGGCGTTGCCGATGTCGTAGTCAAAACCGCTGATTTTGCCGTCCGGGGTTTTGAAGGCGAAGGGTGGGTAGGCCGCCTCGATACCGATGCGTAGGTTGTCCTGGCTGGCGACACTGAATGTGCTGACGGCGCTGAGCGCCAGAGCGCCGAGAAGTACGATCTTGTTCATCTTATTGACTCCTTGATGGGGCGTTTGGGTTTGCGCTGATCGTCATGCCTGGGCCTGCGATCAGCAGGTACTGCCTGCAGCAATGGCCTCGCCAGATGGCGCGGCATACAACCTGAAGCCTTGTGGGCTTCTGTTCGTTTCGGCCGGGCTAAGTAGGCCTGGCCTGGGGTTTGAGTGTGGATATGTGTGACACGTTTATTTTCATAAAGCTACTTATTAGAAATATTTGTGTCAAATGCGTTCTGTCGGATAAATGGCTCAATCCGCTCTAGCACGGCGGATAGCTGCTGGTGAAGATTTTTTTGGCGCTGTTGGAGCGACAAGCTGTCGGCGCTAAAGGCTTGATCGGGTTTTCCTGTTGGTATATAAAATTTCACAAAGCGAGATTGTGAAAATTTAAATTCACAGCCGAAAAGCCAGGACTGGCACGGTGTTTTACCTGCTGCAGGGAGGCGCTGACGGGACCGGAACACCGGCTCGCAAGAGTTCTCATAACAAGAGCAATAAGAATGAAAAAGCAGCTGAACAAGCGCGTGGCGGTGGCCGCCCTGATCCTTTCCTGTGCAAGCTCTGCAGCCCTGGCTGAAGGTCATTTATTGGCCGTCGGCGGCATGCTGCGCGCGAGCAACTCGCCGGTGTACGCCAAGTTCATCGAACTGGCCGGTGGCCAGAAAGATGCGCGCATCGTGATCATGCCAACTGCCAGCGGCAGCCAGGGTTCGAGCAAGCGCTTTATGAGCGAGCTGGTGGCCCTCGGCATCCCGGCCGAGCGCATCAGCATCGTCGGTATCGACAAGAGCAACTACCAGACAACCATGAACGATGCTGCCGTGGTCAAGCCGCTGCGCGAGGCCAGCGCGGTGTGGTTTGTCGGTGGCGATCAGGCGCGTATCGCCCGCGCGCTGTTCAATGCCGATGGCAGCCCGTCGTTGCTGATGCAGGAAGTGCGCAAGGTGTATGACAAGGGCGGCGTGGTCGCCGGTACCAGCGCTGGTGCCAGCATCCTCGGCGCGCAGATGCCCACCGCTTATGGCGTGGTCATGGATACCCTGGACTTCGGCGTGGCCAGCAAGGCCGACCAGCGCGGCGCGGCGGTGCTGAAAGGTTCGGGCCTGTTCAGCGGTGGCATCATCGATCAGCACCTCGACCAGATCGAGGAAACCAGTACCGGCCGCGCTGCGCGCATGGCTACCTACCTCGCCGATCAGAAGTCCACACGCGGCTTCGGCCTGGATACCAACACCGCCATGTGGGTAAACCCCGAGGGCCAGGTGCAGGTGCTGGGCGAGGGCTACCTGACCGTGATGGACGCCAGCCAGGCCGAGAAAAAATTCGGTGTGTACGGCACCCAGTTGAGCAATGTGCGGCTGGCCATGCTCGGCAACGGCGACCGTTATGACCTGGCCAACGGCAAGGTGCAGCCTGCCGAAGGCAAAGCCGCCATCGAGGCCGGCAACGAATACCTGGTGGGCAACCAGCTGATCACCGATCTGTCGGCCGTTTCGGCAATTGGCCGCGCGGTGCTCTATGGCCTGGCGGACAACACCGCGATGCGTCAGGTCGGCCTGATGACCCGCTACAACCCGCTCAACGGCTACCACTACGGCTATCGTTTCGAGTTCAGCAAAACTGCGGACTTCAGTGCCCACAGCCAGTTCTACGATTCGCTGACCAACTACAGCGTCAACGGTGTGCGCCTGGATATTCGCCCGGTCAACGCCACCCTTGGCGACCCGGCGAGCAGCGCGCCTAAAGATGCTGGCAATGGCGCAGCGGGCGATGCGATTCGCGCCGTGAGCTTCCGCGGCCTGATGACCCTCAATGAGCAGAACGCCTTCGAGCCGCAACGGCCGATCAGCCGTCTGGAACTGGCCAACGCCCTGCAGATGACCCTGGCCGCCGAGCCCAAGCTGGACGCGCTGCCCAAGCTCAGCGACATCGGCGCGGATGATCCGATGCGCGATCAGCTCAATGCGGTGCTTTCCAATGGCTGGATGACCAGCGATGAGGCGTTCGCCGGTAACCAGCCGGTCACCCGCAAGGAATGGGCGCTGGCCTGCAAGTCACTGGTCGAGCGCTATCAGGGCATCAGCCTGGCGAAAACCGCTGCGCTGACGGATCTCGCTGGCGTCGATAAAGCCTATGCCGACTCTGCCAGCCTGACGGTGGGCGAGGGCTGGTTGCAGGCCGAGAAGGGTCGCTTCAACCCGGATGCTCCGGTCAGTCGAGCCGAAGTGGCGCAGACCCTGGCCAAGGTCAGTGGCTTGCTCAAGCTCTGAGCTAAACCGCCAAGCGCCGCGCTTATCCGCGGCGCCCCAATCACCGATGAAGAGCGTGAGTCCCTGTATGCAACTGAGCAGGCTGGAATCCTTCGCCCTGGAAAAACTCCTGCAGCCGCTGCAGCGCGCCGAGTTGGCTGCCGTGCAGCCAGCGCTGCAGGTCTTGCAGCGGGTGCAAACCAGCGCCGGCTTCTACTCGATTATCCAACTGCCGACCGGCATCGCGGCGTTGCCACAGAACCACGAGCTGGAGTGGTCATTCAAGCTCAAGCGCCTGAAAGCCAAGGGTTATTTCGTTTGCTGGGCGGAGTCGTCAGCGACCCTGTGCCTGGAGGCGGTGATCAGCAAGGGCGTGTGTCCGCCCGAGCTGTCGCTGGAGCAGTTTGCCTAGCGGCAGTGCTGGAAGGAATGCGTCGCTGCCCGGCGACGGATTTTCAAAATGTTCAATAAAAAACCAATGGAGTAAGCCATGAACGTTGTAAAACTGAGCCTGATCGCCCTGGCAGTTGCCGCGGCCAGCTCGCAACTGGCAGTCGCCGGCGAGCAGCAAGAGTCCAAGGGCTTTATTGCCGACAGCACGCTGAACCTGCTCAATCGCAATTTCTGGATGCACCGCGATTACCGTAACTCCACACGCAATATTCGCGATGAGTGGGCCCACGGTATCCAGGCGCATTATGTGTCCGGCTTTACCCAGGGCACCGTCGGCTTCGGTGTCGATGCCCATGGTTATGGCGGCATCAAGCTCGATGGCGGGCGCGGCAGCGTGGGCAACGGCATCATGCCGGTGGACGGCGATGGCCGCATCGAAGACAACACCGGCGAGCTGGGCGGCGCGGTCAAGCTACGGGTTTCCTCCACTGTGTTGAAGTTCGGTGAGCAGCGTCCCACCGCCCCGGTTTTCGCCACTGGCGACTCGCGCCTGCTGCCGGAAACCGCAACTGGCTTCCAGCTGTCGAGCAGTGAGTTCGATGCACTCTCCCTCGAAGCGGGCCATTTCACCGCGATCAATCGCCGCAACTCGAGCAACTCCGATGGCGAGCTGACCAGTGAATACGCGGAAGTCGAAGCACGCAGTGTCGACTTCGTCGGCGGCACCTACAACTTCACCGACAACCTCAGCGTGGCGCTCTACGGCAGCGAAGCCGAAGACATCTGGCGTCAGTACTTCGCCAACGTCTACTACACCATCCCGTTGGCTGACGATCAGGCGCTGAACTTCGACCTGGTGGCCTACAAGACCGATGACCAGGGCGATGCCCTGGCAGGTGAGCTGGATACCCTGACCTACTCGCTGAAAGCCGCCTACAGCTTCGGCGCGCACAAGCTCAGCCTGGCGTACCAGAAGGTCAACGGCGACGAGTTCTTCGACTACATCGGCGGCGACTCGATCTGGCTGGCCAACTCCGTGCAGTACTCCGACTTCAACGCCCCCAACGAGCGTTCCGTGCAGGTGCGTTACGACCTGAACATGGCGACCTTCGGCGTACCGGGCCTGAGTTTTATGGCGCGTTACATCAAGGGTGATGACATCGACGGCACCAAGGCCGATCCGAATGGCGCCTTCGCCGGCTGGGCGGGCGATGACGAGAAGCATTGGGAGCGCGATCTGGAAGCCAAGTACGTGGTGCAGTCCGGCGCCGCCAAGGACCTGTCCCTGCGCCTGCGTCAGGCCACGCACCGCTCCACCGCATTTGACAGCGACCTCGACGAAGTACGCCTGATCGTCGAGTACCCGCTGAGCATTCTGTAAGGCAGTCGCCGGCCGCTCATGCTGGTGAAGCGGCCGGTTGTTTATTCAAGGTCAGCTCCCATTGCTCCTTTGGCCTTAAGGCGCCCTGTGCGGCGCCTCTTTTCTCGGCTTGGAGCCTGGCCTCTGACCCCAGGCTGTTTCTTTGACAGCGCTTGCAAGGGGCACCGAAATGCTACGAGCAACCCTATTTATGCTGGGCTTGATGCTGCTAAGCAGTGCTCAGGCGCAGCCCCTGCGTATCGCCATGGAAGGGCAGTTTCCGCCCTTCGAGCAAATCGATGCGAGCGGCCAATTGCGCGGCTTCAATGTCGATATCGCCCAGGCCCTGTGTCAGGCCATGGCGGCCGATTGTCAGCTGGTCAGGTTTGCCTGGGACGATTTGATTCCGGCGCTCAATGAGCAGCGTGCGGACCTGATTCTGGCGTCCATGTCGATCACCGCGCAGCGCGCCGAGCTGGTCGATTTCACCGCCAAATATGCGCAAACCCCGGCGTTCTTCTTCTCCCGCAAGGGCCTGGTCAATCAGGTGATCATCACTCCAAGGCGCATTGCCGGCAAACGCCTGGGCGTGCAGCGCGACACCACCTATGACCGCTTCCTGACTGACAAATACCAGCAGCATACCGAGGTGCTGCGCTTCGATTCCGCCGAGGGCATGTACCAGGCGCTCGGCGCAGGGCGCGTCGATCTGGTGCTGGATGACGCGGTGTCCGGCTATTTCGGCTTTCTCGACACGGCCCAGGGCCAGGGTTTCGAGCAGGTCGGCAACAAGGTGGTTGCGCCCAAACACTTTGGCAAAGGCCAGGGCATCGCCGTGCGCAAGGGCGATCACGTGCTGCGTGAGCGGCTGGACCGAGCCCTCAGCGTGATTCTCAGCAACGGCGTCTACAAGCGCATCGAGAAGCAGTACTTCAAACAATTCACGGTGTATTAGCCGAAGGAGTCAGCCACCCAGAGAGCCACGCGGCGTTATCTGCAGCAGTTCCCGTTTTACAACTCTCACAACAAGCGTGCGCCGAGCGCACATCGGAGAACTCGAACCATGATCAGATCATTTATGCGGTGCAGCGCGTTGCTGCTCGCCCTTCTACCCGTCACCGGCTACAGCGCCGGCCCGCTGATATTGATTGGCGGCGGCCTCAAGGATGACAACACGGCGATCTATCAGCGCCTGATTCAACTGGCCGGTGGCAACGGTCAGGCGCGGATTGGGGTGATCACCGCCGCCTCGATCCCGGAAAGTGACGACCCGGATGCCGGCACTGCCGATGCCGCCAACTCCAAAGCCAATGGCGAGTTCTATGCCCAGCTGTTGGAGACTTATGGCGCGGCTGATGCGCAGTGGATCCCCATTGACCTGGATCAGATCGGCAATAACAGCAATCCGCAGGTGGTCGCGCAGATCAACAGCATGACCGGCTTCTTTTTCGGCGGTGGCGACCAGTCGCGCCTGACCCAGACCCTGCAAACCGCGACCCGTGCCGACAGCCCGGCATTGGCGGCGATTCGTGCGCGGCATAATGCTGGTGCGGTATTGGCGGGTACCAGCGCCGGCACTGCGATCATGGTGCAAGGGCCAATGGTCACCGGCGGTGAAAGCTATGACGGCCTGCGTTATGGCGTTTACACCACCCCAAGCGGAGATGACCTGGCGTACGACATGCAGGGCGGTTTCGGCTTCTTCAACTACGGCTTGCTCGATACCCACTTCAGCGAGCGTGGCCGTCAGGGCCGGATTGTTCGCCTGGCCGACTATACTCAGGTGCCATTCGCCTTCGGCGTGGATGAAAATACCGCTTTGCTGGTGCAGAACAACCCGACCTTGGGTCAGATGGAAATGGAGGTCATCGGTGAAAACGGCGTGTTTATCTTCGACCTGCGTAACAAAGAGCGTGGTACCGGCAGCAGCTACGCCCTGTATGACGTGCTGGGCAGCTACCTGACAGCGGGGGATCGCTATCGCCCGGTAACCGGTCAGTTTGTCATCGCCAGCGGCAAGTCCAGCCTGCGCGGCCGCGAGCGCTACAGCTCGGCGATGACCGTGACCACCGATATCTTCAGCAGCCCCAACAACAGTGGCGCGAATGGCCGGCGCAAACCGCGCGAGTTCGTCAAAGTCAGCGCCGATCTGTTCGACAGCCGTGTGGCCAGCACCCTGGGACGTACTTATGAAACCAATCCGCGCTTTCGCGTCGACCTGTTCAAAAGCAGCCAGTTCGATAGCCACGGTTATCAAGGCACAATCGCAGGCAAGAACATGACCTCGTACCTACGTCTTTTGATGGATTTCCGCCCGAACTGAAAATAATTGTGCGCTAATGTAATGGGCCGCGATGCGTGGCAGCTGAAACAGGGGGCGACGTTGTATTGGATTCACTGAAAGTCCCTGCAAGCGACTTCTTTTGGCCGGTTCCCGCTCATCGTCAGGGGCAGCAACCGGCCAGGGGCGGTTCCTCGGGCACGTCCGCTTCTGGCCGTTTTCTGCCGATCGCGGGATGTAGCCTTCTGGTCAATTCGGCTTTTTAATCCGTGGGTGGTCAGTACAGATGCAACTGACTGGTCAGATGGGGGCAACTGCGCAATTCGTTAGAAATGAGCCGATTAACGCCTCTATTCGGCTCAATGGCCGGTACGCGTGTAGTTCAAGGGTTACAAAAATGGGAGGCGTCTCCCACGTGTTGATTCTGGCCCCATAAGCTCATGGATGGGTATGCCTGGTGTGTAAGGTTTATTGAATCTGAAAAAAGCTCACCATCGGGTTCTAATTTCGTGATTCTATAAACCATATGCTTGCCGCTGGTTTAAGTTTCGTCTAATTTGCTCATTATGAATGCGCAAAAATCAGAAAAGCTAAACTCTTTGCTAGTTGGGTTAGGTGACCGAGATCTGGTCTCTACCGCCTGGTTAAAGGAGCGCGGCTATAGCAGCAGTCTCGTATCGAGGTATATCGCCAGCGGTTGGTTGGATTCACCTGCGCGAGGTGTTTATCAACGACGGGGAGGGCGCCTGACCTGGGCTGGCGTGGTGCGGGCACTACAGAGCGGTGACGGACTTCAACTGCATGTAGGTGGGCGTTTTGCGCTGGCTTGGCACGGGCACGAGCACTACTTGCGCTTGGGGGAATCCGAGACCGTCACGCTTTATGGTTCTGAATACCTCCCCGGATGGGTGAGTAAGCTCCCGCTTAAGGCCAAGGTGATGCTTTGTGGAAGAAGTCCCTTTGATCTGGAATCACCCAAATTCAATGCAGAGACGACAGACGAGGCTCTACGAGCAATAGGCCTTGAGTGGGTCGATGCCGATGGTGACTTTGGCCGCATGGTGTTTTCTACGCCGGAGCGTGCGCTGCTTGAGCTTTGTGATGGCGTATCCGATGCCTCACTTGCCTATGAGGTTGATGCGCTAATGCAAGGTGCAGATACGTTACGTCCTCTGCGGGTCAGCATGCTGCTTCGGCATTGCACCAGCATAAAGGCCAAACGGTTGTTTCTGGCTCTTGCCGAGCGTCACCAGCATGCCTGGTTGGCTCATGTCTCGTTGGATGGCGTATATCTCGGTAAGGGAAAGCGATGCTTAGTTCCGGGTGGACGCTTGAACCCAACCTACCAAATAACCTTACCGGGGGATCTGGATGAGCACCTGGGATAAACGTTACACCGACCGCGTTCAGTTGCTGGTGGATATCCTTCCAACTCTGGCGAAAGAAACCCGTTTTGCTCTTAAGGGTGGCACCGCAATCAACCTTTTTGAGCACGACCTGCCCAGACTGTCAGTAGACATTGACCTGACCTGGCTACCGGTGCAGGACTTTGTTCAGGACGTCACGCAGATATCAGATGCTTTGCAGCAGTTGGCTCAACTGCTTAGCGCACCTCCACTGAATCTTCAGGTGTTGTGGTCAACGAATTCTGGACAGGGGTTTAGGTCTATCCGGCCAGTAATTCGGCCTCCACTGGCGTTTTGCATCCGTTGTAGCTGTGTGGCCGTTGATGGTTGTAGTAGTCCGTCAGATAGCGCAGCACGTCCGCCTCAGCGTGGCCTTGACTGGTATAGCCGTGCTCCGGCATCCACTCCGTTTTCAGGCTTCTGAAGAAACGTTCCATTGGGGCGTTATCCCAGCAGTTGCCACGGCGGCTCATGCTCTGTTTGATCTGGTAACGCCACAGCATCTGGCGGAACTCGATGCTGGTGTAATGGCTGCCTTGGTCAGAGTGAAACATCAGCTGCTGCGGGCAACCACGGGACTCAAACGCCACGCGCAAAGCGCGCGTCGTAAGTTGCGAGTCTGGTCGATTGGACAACGCCCAGCCCACGATGCGGCGCGCATACAGATCCATCACCGCCGCCAGGTAGATCCAGCGATTACCCGCCCAGATGTAGGTCACGTCGCCGCACCACACTTGGTTGGAGCCGCTCACTGTGAACTGCCTATCCAGCTCATTCGCCGCGATGGCATTTTCACCATCAGCCCGCCGATAACGATGCTTGCGCAATTGCGAACTGAACAGCCGGGCCTCTTTCATCAGGCGTCCGGCAAGGAAACGACCCACCGCGACACCCTGTATCCGCAGCGCCGCTGACAATGTTCTTGCCCCAGCTGAGCCTCGACTTTGTAGATGAAGCTCAGTGGCCAGCTGGCGCAATACAATCCGCCGATGATCTATCCGGCGGCGTCGCTTGCAGGCGTCGTAGACACTGCTGCGATGTACGCCAAATACGCGGCACAGCTCGGCTCGTGGATATCGCTCGCCCAATACCTCGATCAGGCTTATTGATCGAGGGAGTCCGACATTAAGAGAGCGGTAGCCTTTTTTAGGATCTCTTTCTCCCGCTCTAAACGCCGAACCTGGGCCTCAAGGTCTTGTATGCGTTTCTGCTCGGGAGTCATGGCCTTACTGCGCGGCGAGGTTGTGCCACCACGCTCACTGCGCAGTTGCTCTACCCATCGGCGCAATGCCGTCGGGCCTACGCCCATTGACTTGCATGCTTCGGGAATTGAATAACCTTGATCCAGAACCAGGCCGGCTGCTTCGAGTTTGAAATCTGTACTGAAAGATCTTCTGGTCACGTAAACACCTCATTGCTGGGCGAAGCTTAACGCCCTATCGGGGTGTCCAGAATCATTGAGCCACAACAATACTGCAGGACCGTGGTCGGGAAATGTCTACTGGAGGGAGTTTATAGAAAGAGAATGCCCGTACAGCAAGGTACGGGCATGTGCAGTCAGTCGTGTGGGCTTATTAGCCTTTTGGTTCGTTGGCCAGTGCTTTGATGAAGCCGATCATCATGGCCAACATCAGCACCATGAACGGCAGCCCCATGGCAACTGCGCCGGCCTGAATGCCTTTTAGAGCGGTGTCGCCGCCAATCACGAATAAGGTAATGGTCACCAGTGCAATCAGAATGAGCCAAAGGATGCGTTGAGCTGGCGAGGTTTCCGGGTCACCGCCAGCTGCCAGGTTATCTACAACCAGTGCGCCGGAGTCCACGGAGGTCACCATAAAGATGACCAGTAGTGCCACTACGAGCAGCGACGAGATGGCTGGAAGGGGCAGCACTTCGAGGAACTGGAAGATCGCCATGTTCACATCGGTCAACCCTTTTGCCAGGCTACTGCTACCGGCAATGACTTGCTCGATGGCGCCCAGGCCAAACGCGCTGAACCAAAGAATCGTAGCAAGTGTTGGGACCAACATAACCACGCCAACCATCTGACGCAGCGTGCGGCCTCGTGACACTCGAGCGACAAATACACCCACTAGCGGTCCCCAGGTGCACCACCACGCCCAATAGAATACGGTCCAGCCATGGAACCAGTCCTGATCGGGGCGACTAACCCAGTTGCTGAGTGGCGCAAAGTAGGTGGCGTAGTCGAGTGTGCTGCTCAGTACCCCGGAGAAAAAGCTCGCGGCGCCAACACCGAATACCACAAGCAATAGTAGGGCAAGCGCCAGCAGCATGTTGATGTTGCTAAGCAGCTTGACCCCAGCGTGCATACCACGCCAAAGGGAAATGGCTGCCAGCCCCGTTACAGTAACGAGAAAAACCAGTTGGAACAGAAACGAATTGGGAATGCCGAGAACATGGGTGATGCCAGCTGTTGCCTGCATCGCGCCGAGCCCCATCGAGGTGGCTAAGCCGAACACGGTTAGCACCACGGTGAACGTGTCGACGATATGTCCCGTTACGCCAGCATGCGCTTTGCCAATCAGTGGTTTGAGACCAGAACTCAGGGAGAACGGCAAACCCTTGTTAAACGCAAAGAAGCCAACTACCAACGCAGTAGTCAGGTAGATCGCCCAAGGGTGGAAGCCCCAATGGAAGATAGTTGCACCCATGGCCGCATGGGCAGCTTCCGGGGTGTTCTTAGCGACGTTGAGTGGGGTTTTCCACCATTCGGTGTATTGCGCTACGGGTTCGGCGACCCCCCAGTAAAGTAGACCCACTCCCATGCCGGCAGCAAACATCATAGAGAACCAGGAGTGTGTGCTGTATTCGGGTTTGGCGTCTTTTCCGCCCAAGCGAATCTTGCCGTATGGCGACAAAGCGATGCCTGCACAGAACAGCACCGCCAAATTGCCCATTATCATGATGAACCAGTCGCAGTTCTGCAGTATCCATCCTTTTGTCGCTTCCAGAGCTTTACCAAATTCGCTTGGGTCATAAAGCGCTGCCAATACCAGCGCAAGGACTATCAGGACGGATGCGGGAAAAATGATCGGGTGAACGTTCATTCCCATCATCCGTATATTGAGTGTGCTGGGTGAAGGACCATCTACGGCAATGTTTTTCATGGAGCCTCGCTATATTGTTTTTGTATTTGAAGGCGGTTCCGGCGAATGTTTACTGGCGTAAACATTCCACAAGGCAGTTAAAGGCGGAACCGTCCCTAGACTCGATAGTCAGTTAGCGGCCTGCACCTGACAAACCATTTTATTTCTTGTATTAGTGAAATTTTCTCATTAAAAATAAGATGTTAATACGCCCACAAAAAGCGCTCGGCAGATGCTTTGCATGCCGAGTAAGGCTATTTTTAATAGGTGTTTTGATTGAAATTGGCGTTTTGCGTTAAGCCTTTCCTTGCATGCTTTATGCGGGCGGATTTATGAGTTTTTATATAGAAAAGCCTTTGGTGGCCAATATTTAACCGGCGTGTAATAACCACTGACACGTTAAGTAATGGGGGTATTTACAGCTCATCGGGCAGGTGGGTCTCCGGCGTTTTCACTTAGTGCAGGCCGATTGGTGGCATGCCATTGGTGGCTTCCTTTACGGACACTCTGCCGGTTATATCTTCGGAGTTTTCACTAAGCTCGACGGGCTCGATAGCAACTGTGAGTGGTGAGCAAGCGAGGCCAATCGGAGTCGCCTGGTGATGCAGCGGCGCGTCACTTTGCAGGTGGGCACCTGTCACTTTGCTTTGTCCAACCATCAGGGCCAGCAGCGCGGCGCATGCAGCAGAGAAGTAGTACAAGCTCGCCGCGCCGAAATGCTCCATTGCCGCGCCGGCCAATAAGGGGCCAATGCAGGCTCCAACTCCATAGGCCACCAGCAGTAGGCCTGCCAGGGAAACCCGCAGTTCAGGTTCAACATTGTCGTTGGCTAATGCTACGCCCAGCGGATATAGGCAAAACTGTAAAAAACCGATGCAGGCCCCCAGCAAAAGTAGAAGAGTAAAAGGCACGGTCTGGTAGAAACCCAAGGGAAGAAAGACCAGGACCAACAGCACGGCGATACCGCGAATCAGGCTGGCACGTGGCAACCGATCCGAAAGCCAGCCCAGAGGTAACTGTGCGAGCAGCCCTGCGCCGATGGACAATGCCATGAACTGCCCTATCTGGGCGGTACTCAGGCCTTGACGGCTGCTGTATATGGCTGCCAGGCCGAAGAAGGCGCTATAGATCATGCCGGCCATCAGTACGGTGATCAGCGACTGCGGAACACGGCGGATAAACAGGCCGATATCCATCCGTGCCGGTTTCAACGCCGCCGGGTGCATGCTGCGCGTCAGGGCTACAGGGATCATGCACAGGGCGAAGGCCATAGCGACACCCAGCAGCGCGTGGATACCCAGATCGCCATTGAGACTCAAGGCCAGTTGGCCGAGCACCATGCCCACGTAGGTTGCCAGCATGTAGAGGCCCAATACCTTACCGCGCTCGTGGCTGCCGGCGCGGTCGTTCAGCCAGCTTTCCAGTACGATCAACTGACACATCATGGCTACGCCGACCAGCACGCGCAGGCCCAGCCAGAGGGGCAGGGCATTGCTGAACTCATGCGCCAGTACGGCAGCGGAGATCAGTCCTGCACTGGCGACATAGGTGCGGATGTGCCCAACCTGCTCGATCAGAATCTGGCCGACTTTGCCACCGATCACCATGCCCAGCGCATTGGCTGCCATCAGGGCTCCGCCCCAGAACGTTGCTACACCGTCTGCGCTCAAACGAAGAGCTAGGTAAGTCATTAGCAACGTTGAGCCCATCTGCATCAGCAGGCTGGCCAGGTATAGCGCCCCAAAGGTTCTGGTCAGGCCCAGCATGGTGCTGCCTCTTTATAGTGTGCGAGCAAGTACTGGTGCGGCAGCCCATATGGGGGCTTCGTGTCAGGCCATTCCATGACGCTGTTTCCAGTCGCCGGGGTGAACCACATAACCGAACAACGCATGACCGCCATAAACCAGTGCAGTACCTTCGGGTATCCACAGCAGCTGACCGGGTGTGACGTGGTACGACTGGCCGTTAGCCTGCAGCTCGAAACAACCTTCAATGACGAAGATCACTTCGTCATACAGCAGCGTCCAGTGAACCTCTGCGCCTTCCCAGCGTGCAAAGCCGATGCCGATGTTGGGCGAGATCTCATTGCTGATGGCTCGAGCCACAAAGGCCGCTCCCGGAGGGCCACCGCGTGGGAGAAAATCCAGATCATGGTGATCGACCAGTAACACCGGCCCATTGCCGGAAACGACCTCGCTCATATCTCGCTCCGACTGTTCCATGCCGCCAAGCGGATACGCGAGCGCACACCCAGGCCCAGAAAAGGCTCGGGTGGGTTCAGTGATGGCATGCCCGTGACTGCCTGGATATCACGCAGTTGTGCCGAGTCTGCGCCTACTGCGAGGTCGGCCAGCAAAGTGCCGGAAATTGTGCCCCAAGCCGCACCCACGCCGTTGTCGCAAGCAGATGCGTGTACACCTGGCGCCAGTTCGCCGAAGAAATTCGTGAAGTTGCGCGAGATTGCATAGACCCCGCCCCAGGTGTGGGTGAATGGCACATCGGCCAATTGCGGAAAGCGTGTCAGAAATGCTTTGCGGTGATCGTCGCGTACGCTGGCACGCATGGCATCGCTGGTGCTTTGGCCGTACTTGGGGACGTGCTTATAGGTGTTGCGGATGATCAGCCGACGATCCTGAGTCATGCGCACTGTGGTACCTGCGTGATCGGCTGGGGTCAGTCCCCAGTCGATCTGTCCGCCGTAGGCTTGCAGTTCGGCATCGCTCAAGGGGCGAGTCCAGCTGGCGAAGGTCATCACTGGCAGTAGGCGGTTGCGCAGGTAACCAAATTCCTGGGTAAAGATGCTGGTGCCGAGCAACAGCTGTGGGGTGCGGATACTGCCTTGGCGGCCGTGCAGCATCCAACCGCCCTGGCTGTCCTGTTCCAGGCGTTCAATGGGCGACTCTTCTAGCAACTCGACATTGCCAGGCAGGGAGTGGCCAAGCCCCGTGACCAGGGCGGCAGGTTGCATCAGGTAGCAACCAGGTGTGTAGATTGCGCCGCTGTAGTGCTGGCTACCGACCACCTTGGCCAGTTCGTCGGAACCGACACGGCGGAAGGGTTCTCCGAGGTCGCTCATCAGCTTCTCGAAATGGGCAAGGTAAGCCATGCCGCGCGGCCCGACTGCGCCCTGATATTTGCCGGCGTGGGACCACTGGCAGTCGATGCCATGACGTTGCACCAGGGTTTGCAACTGCCCAATGGCCGCGCGATTGAGGCTTAGCAAACGCTGCTTATGGGCAGGGTCCGGGTGCTCCAGAGCAAACTTGTGCGGCAGATCAATAACGAAGCCCGAATTGCGTCCCGAGGCGCCGTAGCCTACACGTTGGGCATCGACCAGCAGAATACGTGCATCGGGATGGTGTTCGGCCAGTCGGCGGGCGGCAGCCAGCCCGGCAAATCCAGCACCGATTACCGCGTAGTCAGCTCGTTGTTCGCCTTGCAGGCGCTGGCAGGCTGGTTGTTGCGGCAAGGCGTTGTACCAGCCGCAAGTCGCATCGTCATATGGCAAATTGATTTTCTTGTTATGCATAGTGGCGCCCTCAGGCTACGGCCCGTTGAGCAAGCTGGCAGGATTGCAGCCAGTTGCTGCGTTGTACTTGTGCTTGGCGGCCTAGCAGGACAAAACCTCCCAGTGCCTCGTTTGCGGTGAAGAATCCGGCGCAGAGACCGTCGTCGGTTGGTGTGCAGCGCCATTCCCCAGCAATGCCAGGCATGGGTGGCAGGATGCACAGCGGAGCTGCTGGAGTTTTCACCGTTACTGGCATCAGCGGGTAGCTGACGGTCGTAGGCTTGCCGAGCAAGGTCTGGCTCAGGGCCTGAATGCCTTGGTTAATCGGCGCCAGGTAGGGCAGCAATTGCCCCTCAATCTCAATGCAGTCGCCGAGAGCGTAGATTCCGGGTTGCGAGGTCTGCAGGTGGGCATCCACCTTGATGCCCCGGTCTACCGCCAGCCCGGCCGCTGCCGCCAGCTCCAGGTTTGGACGCAAACCGATGGCGCTGAGGATCAGGTCCGCCTCCAGGTGTTGACCGCAGGTCAGCTGCAAGTGGTAGGCATCTGCGCCCTGTTCGATGCGCTGTACGGAGCTCTGCAGGTGCCAGCGCACGCCCAGATCGGCCAATGCGGCTTGCAGGTGTTGACCTGCTTCTGCAGGTAAGAGGCGAGCCATTGGCCACTGGCCCAGCCCGATGACGCTGACGTCGAAGCCACTGACGGCCAAGTCATTGGCGAACTCGCAGCCGATCAGCCCATCGCCGAGGATCGCGATACGTTTTGCGCCGAGCAGGCGCTGGCGGAAGCCTTGGTAGTCGTGAAGATTGTTGACGCTGAGCATGGCATCCTGGCCTGCGCCCTCAATGTTCAGCCTGATCGGTGATGCGCCATTGGCCAGTACCAGTTGGCCGTATTCCATTTCACCGAAGTTGGTGATCAAACGACGTGCTGCACTATTGATACGTTCAACGGTGCAGTGCGGATAGATACGAATGTTCAGGCGCTGTTCAATCGCCAGGGGCGTTTCACTCGCCAGTGCGTCGGCATTCTTACCATTGGCCAGGCCAACGGACAGGGCCGGCTTGGAATAGAGGTGGCCAGATTCCTGAGTCAGCACGCGGATTTCAACCTTGGGGTCTGCCTTACGCAGTGCTTGGGCTAGACCATAACCGGCATAGCCGCTGCCGATAATGACGATTGGCTGGCCTGCCACAGCTGCTTCCGGGAGATGTTGTGGTAAGGGCGCAGGCGGGACGGGCAGCGGTGCGCGATCAGCGGCATTGACCGTTGCAGCGACTACGGGGCTGATATCGAGCATCTCGAAGTCGCTCTTGCCAACCCCGCATTCGGGACACTTCCAGTCTTCAGGAACATCTTCCCAGCGGGTGCCGGCAATGATGCCGTCCTGCGGCCAGCCGAGTGCCTCGTCATATATCAGACCACACACTACACAGAGCCAAGTCTTGAACATGTCGTTTACTCCCCAGCCACGCGAATAGCCACGTTCTTGGTGCGCACGTAGCTGTACAAGGCTTCTTGACCCTTTTCCCGGCCAAAGCCAGACAAACCGACGCCACCAAACGGCGTTTCGATGCCGCCGGCGTACCATTCGTTGACGAACACTTGGCCCGCTTTGAGTTGCCGTGCGCAGCGCATGGCACGGTTGATGTCCTGGGTGAATACACCAGCTACCAGGCCAAATGCGGTGCCATTGGCGATTGCCAGGGCTTCTTCTTCGCTGTCGAAAGGAATGATCGCCAGTACCGGGCCGAACACTTCTTCCTGGGCGATGCACATCTCTGGGCTTACATCGCGAAATACCGTCGGGCGCATAAAGTGCCCTGCCAGGTCGCTGTAAGCCTCGCCGCCGGTGGCCGCAACTGCACCTTCATCGATTGCGCGCCGACACAATTTCTCGATGCTGGCCAATTGACCTGCGCTAACCACCGGGGTGAGGTCTGGGTTGTCCTGGCCGTGGCCAACACTGAGCCCTTCAGCCAGTTGGACGACGGCCTGGACGATTTCCTCATAAATGTCGCGTTGCACCAGCAGGCGCGACATGGCGGAACAAACCTGTCCGGCATTGAAGAAGATTCCGCTCTTGACGCTGGCTAGCAATTGCTTGCGATCTGCGTCGGCGAAGGCGATTGCCGCTGATTTGCCTCCGAGCTCCATGACGCTGGGAATGGCATGCGCAGCGGCGTCACGCAGGATGGTTTGTCCGGTCGGCACCGACCCAGTGAAGACAATCTGATCAACCCCTGAGTGGCTGACCAGATGGCTGCCTACCTCGCGACCACGACCGCAGATCAGGTTGACTGCGCCCTTGGGCAGGCCCGCCTTGGCAATGGCGCGTACCAGCACACACATGCCCAGGGGGGATAGTTCTGGCGACTTGATTACCACGGCATTGCCAGCGGCCAGGGCCGGTGCCAGTGAGCGGGCGCAAATCGAGACAGGGAAGTTCCATGGCACGATCTGCGCGGAGACCCCCATAGGGTCGTAGACGGTGAAGTCCATGTAGCCATTGCCCAGAGGAATCGAGGTACCCTCGATCTTGTCGGCCATACCGGCGTAGTACTCGAAGTAGCGCGCAGCTTCAGTGAATTCGTCGCGTGCATCATTCAGGCTCTTGCCATTTTCCTGGCACAGAACCCAGGCGCCTTCGTCCGCTACTGCACGAATCTCTTCGGCAATACGCAGCAACCAGGTGACCCGTTGTGCTGGGCGAACGCGACTCAGCGCGCCGCTGTCGGCGCAACGCCTGGCCGCTTGCACTGCGCGCTCGGCATCTGCCACGGTAGCCTGGGCAATCGTGGCCAGGTGCGCGGCGGTACCTGGGTTATGAATGTTTAGGTGCTGGGTGCTGTCTACCCATTCCCCATCAATATGGTTCAACCAGTGGGCGGCAATCGGATACATGGCAACGTCCTCAGGCAGTCTGTTCAACGCTCAACAGTTGGCGTGCGGCCCACTGGTGAAAGAAGTGCGTGGGAATGTCCATTTCCGGTGAGAACGCACCGCCCTTGTAGCCAGGCGAGTGACGGCCTTTCTGCATGCCTTCAACCGAGCTGATGTCTTCGGCAAACACCACCTTCCATGATTCGAGTACCGCATTGCGGCAGGCCGCGAACTCATCACTCAACGCTTCATCGCCTACATAGAACACGCGCAAGTGCTCAAGAGTACGGCCAGGCGCTACCGGCTCCAGTTGCATGGCAAAGGCATGGTCGGCCTGGATACCGAGCAGTACGTTAGGGAAGAACGCCACGTACTCGGCATTGCGCAAACGATCCTGCGGCCAGGCTGGGAATTTCGGCAGATGCGTGCCCGCTACATCGGACAGGTTGTAGGCGTAGCTACCCTGACCAGCGAAGTGCTCGGCGAACAGAATGTTGTAGTGGTCTTCCAGGCGCGAATAGGTGTTCAGGCTCGGGTGCACCCACGGCAGGTGGTAGGCCTCGCAGTAGTTCTCTACCGCCAGCTTCCAGTTGCAGTTGATGTCCAGGGTGGTGGCATCCATATGCGGGCGGCGGCGCAGCAAACCCATGCCATCAGCGCCGAGGAACTGGCTCCAGCGCTCGGTCAGTGGCGCAAGCATTGCTTCAAGCGGCTGGGCATCGCCGGACAGGTTGATAAATACCATGTCCATCCAGATGCTGCTGCGGATGGCTTTCAGGCCATGCTTTTCGCAGGCGAAGCGTTCATCCTTGTGCTGATCGATGCCACCGATATGCGGAGTGCCACGCAGACCACCGTTAAGGTCATAGGTCCAGGAATGGTAAGGGCAGCGGATCACGCCCTGAACGGTGCCTTCTTCCTGCACCAGCTTCATGCCGCGGTGGCTGCACACGTTGTGGAAAACCTGCACCAGGCCTTCACGGTTGCGCATCAGCAGCAAAGGCAGGCCCATGAAGTCGACGGGTTTGACCGAACCATTCTGGGTCAGATCACTGGCGAAACCGACGCAGGCCCAGGTCTTGCCCATGACCTGGTCGCGCTCTAGCTCGAAATAGTGCTGTTCGGTGTAAAACTCATTACTGAGTCCAGTGGCTTCGTGAATCGGGTTGAGTACGCTTTCCAGTTGCTGAACGGGAATGCATTGAGAGATGGAGTTGTTCATTGTTTTTCTCCCCTGCTGGGCATGTATGACGTGATGCGGCAGGCTCGCAAGCCAAGGTCCGTTGGCTGCGAGTTTCGAGAAAGTCAGGGTTGTCCGACAAACGATTTTTTGGCGGCAGATTGATGATATTTACTCACTAATTTTTGTTCTTATTCTGAGTAAATGTCTGAAATGCCACCTATATTGATGATTAAAAATCATCAATATAGGTGGCCTATTGGTCTTGCGTAGCGCTGCTGCAAGGCGGGTGAGAGTAGGTCGGTGTTGTTCAGCTGCCACTGAGGCCGGGTAGCTCACCTAATAACCAGGCGCGGAATTTCTTTACGCTTTGCCGCGTGGCTGGCCGGTTGTTGGGTTCGAGTAAGCAGAACTGGCCGTCTGTGTTCAGCGTCGCAGCCACTGGCCTGACCAGGGTGCCGGTCTGCAGGTGGTTGCCCACCAGATTTGACCAGGCCAGGGCGATTCCCTGTCCGCTGATTGCTGACTGCAGCAGCATGGCGTAGCTGTTGATGTTGATGCGGTGACGCGGCTCAATCAGCTTGTGTCCCTGACGCTGGAACCACTCGTTCCAGCCAATCCAGTCACGCTGGGGGTCTTCCAGCCAGAGCAGGGTGCAATTGGCGAAATCGTTGATGCCGCTGAGTTCTGGATGTTTTGCCAGGTAGCCTGGGCTGCAGACGGGAAACACCTCTTCGGTGAACAGCGGTGTTACGTGCATGTCCTTGGGTAGTGTGCGGCAGTAATACAGTGCCAGGTCGCAGTCCAGGCGAGTGAAGTCTTTCACATGGTCGTAGGCGATGATGCGCAGGTCGACATCTTCATGGTCACGCTGGAACTCGGCCACCTTGGGCAGCAACCACAGTGAGGCCATGGCAGTGCTGGTCGCCACGGTAACTTGCTGTGCGCCGCGCCAATGGCGTATTTCGCCAGTTGAGCTGGCCAGTTGCAGCAGCGACTCACGCACTACCTCATAATATTGAGCCCCTGTTGGGCTCAGGTTCATCGAGCGAGTAGTTCGTTCAAATAGCGATTTGCCCAGATAGTCTTCGAGCAAGCGCACCTGACGACTGATGGCTCCCTGAGTCACGCTGAGTTCCTGCGCCGCCAGGGTAAAACTCAGGTGGCGGGCGGCTGACTCGAAGGCAACGAGGCTGTTCAAGGGGGGCAGTGGATGAATTTTCATCAGGCAACCAAGGTCGTTTATTGTTGTTGTAGAGATGCTTTGCACTTATTCAGTCAGCAGCAACGCTTGCTGTCAAAGGCTGATTGAATCGCGAGAAGACTGGGGGGCAGAGTGATGTGGCCGAATGAGCAGCACCGCGCTATCAGCGATGGGCCTTTTCGTTTCTGCAGGCGGCGCGCTAGTGGTTTGTGTGGCTGCAGCCCGTGAGTTCGCGGGTGTTGAAAAAAAAGCATAACAATCGATTGATCTTGGTTTTTTTGTCCCTATAATGCGCACCTCTTCAGGCGTAAGCAGCTCCTTAAACTTCTTATAAAACAAGAAGTTATATTTAAAATAGGGGTTGCAAAGCAGCGAAAGCTGCGTAGAATGCGCCTCCTCTTCAGGAGGCAGTGTTTGAGTCTGGAGAGGTTCGGTCGAGATGATCGGAGGCGGTAAAAAGAGGCGGTTGACAGCGGTTTGAAACGCTGTAGAATTCGCCTCCCGCTGACGAGAAGCTAGATGTTGATCGAAGGCGCAAGTGGTTGAGATTGAAAAGAAATTTTCGAAATCACTTGACGGAAGATGAGGCTGCTGTAGAATGCGCGCCTCGGTTGAGACGAAAGACTTAACCACCCGCTCTTTAACAACTGAATCAAGCAATTCGTGTGGGTGCTTGTGAGGTAAGACTGCTAGTCGCAAGATTATCAGCATCACAAGTAACACTCGTTAATTTGAGAGTTTTTTGTCGATTGCTGAGCTAAGTTTAGGGTTTTTTCAAAACCCAAGCAGTATTGAACTGAAGAGTTTGATCATGGCTCAGATTGAACGCTGGCGGCAGGCCTAACACATGCAAGTCGAGCGGTAGAGAAAAGCTTGCTTTTCTTGAGAGCGGCGGACGGGTGAGTAATGCCTAGGAATCTGCCTAGTGGTGGGGGATAACGTTCGGAAACGGACGCTAATACCGCATACGTCCTACGGGAGAAAGCGGGGGACCTTCGGGCCTCGCGCCATTAGATGAGCCTAGGTCGGATTAGCTAGTTGGTGAGGTAATGGCTCACCAAGGCGACGATCCGTAACTGGTCTGAGAGGATGATCAGTCACACTGGAACTGAGACACGGTCCAGACTCCTACGGGAGGCAGCAGTGGGGAATATTGGACAATGGGCGAAAGCCTGATCCAGCCATGCCGCGTGTGTGAAGAAGGTCTTCGGATTGTAAAGCACTTTAAGTTGGGAGGAAGGGTAGTAACTTAATACGTTGCTACTTTGACGTTACCGACAGAATAAGCACCGGCTAACTTCGTGCCAGCAGCCGCGGTAATACGAAGGGTGCAAGCGTTAATCGGAATTACTGGGCGTAAAGCGCGCGTAGGTGGTTCAGTAAGTTGGAAGTGAAATCCCCGGGCTCAACCTGGGAACTGCTTTCAAAACTGCTGAGCTAGAGTACGGTAGAGGGTGGTGGAATTTCCTGTGTAGCGGTGAAATGCGTAGATATAGGAAGGAACACCAGTGGCGAAGGCGACCACCTGGACTGATACTGACACTGAGGTGCGAAAGCGTGGGGAGCAAACAGGATTAGATACCCTGGTAGTCCACGCCGTAAACGATGTCAACTAGCCGTTGGGAGTCTTGAACTCTTAGTGGCGCAGCTAACGCATTAAGTTGACCGCCTGGGGAGTACGGCCGCAAGGTTAAAACTCAAATGAATTGACGGGGGCCCGCACAAGCGGTGGAGCATGTGGTTTAATTCGAAGCAACGCGAAGAACCTTACCTGGCCTTGACATGCTGAGAACTTTCTAGAGATAGATTGGTGCCTTCGGGAACTCAGACACAGGTGCTGCATGGCTGTCGTCAGCTCGTGTCGTGAGATGTTGGGTTAAGTCCCGTAACGAGCGCAACCCTTGTCCTTAGTTACCAGCACGTTATGGTGGGAACTCTAAGGAGACTGCCGGTGACAAACCGGAGGAAGGTGGGGATGACGTCAAGTCATCATGGCCCTTACGGCCAGGGCTACACACGTGCTACAATGGTCGGTACAAAGGGTTGCCAAGCCGCGAGGTGGAGCTAATCCCATAAAACCGATCGTAGTCCGGATCGCAGTCTGCAACTCGACTGCGTGAAGTCGGAATCGCTAGTAATCGTGAATCAGAATGTCACGGTGAATACGTTCCCGGGCCTTGTACACACCGCCCGTCACACCATGGGAGTGGGTTGCACCAGAAGTAGCTAGTCTAACCGCAAGGGGGACGGTTACCACGGTGTGATTCATGACTGGGGTGAAGTCGTAACAAGGTAGCCGTAGGGGAACCTGCGGCTGGATCACCTCCTTAATCGAAGACTTCAGCTTCTTCATAAGTTCCCACACGAATTGCTTGATTCATTGAGAAAGACGATTGGGTCTGTAGCTCAGTTGGTTAGAGCGCACCCCTGATAAGGGTGAGGTCGGCAGTTCGAATCTGCCCAGACCCACCAATTGTTGTGGGGTTTGGCCTTGTAAGAATATGGGGCCATAGCTCAGCTGGGAGAGCGCCTGCCTTGCACGCAGGAGGTCAGCGGTTCGATCCCGCTTGGCTCCACCATATACAGCCTCGTTGAGAGTTCAGAAATGAGCGTTCCTGCTAAAGCAGATGAATGTTGATTTCTGGTCTTTGACCAGTAAGAAAATCGTTCTTTAAAAATTTGGGTATGTGATAGAAGTGACTGATTGATTACTTTCACTGGTAATTAATTTGGTCAAGGTAAAATTTGTAGTTCTCAATTGCAAATTTTCGGCGAATGTCGTCTTCACGTTAGAGACAATAACCAGATTGCTTGGGGTTATATGGTCAAGTGAAGAAGCGCATACGGTGGATGCCTTGGCAGTCAGAGGCGATGAAAGACGTTGTAGCCTGCGATAAGCTCCGGGGAGTCGGCAAACAGACTTTGATCCGGAGATCTCTGAATGGGGGAACCCAGCCAGCATAAGCTGGTTATTACACACTGAATACATAGGTGTGTAAGGCGAACCAGGGGAACTGAAACATCTAAGTACCCTGAGGAATAGAAATCAACCGAGATTCCCTTAGTAGTGGCGAGCGAACGGGGACTAGCCCTTAAGTTGATTTGAGAATAGTGGAAGGCTCTGGAAAGTGCCGCCGTAGTGGGTGATAGCCCCGTACACGAAATTCTCTTATCAATGAAATCGAGTAGGACGGAGCACGAGAAACTTTGTCTGAATATGGGGGGACCATCCTCCAAGGCTAAATACTACTGACTGACCGATAGTGAACTAGTACCGTGAGGGAAAGGCGAAAAGAACCCCGGAGAGGGGAGTGAAATAGATCCTGAAACCGTATGCGTACAAGCAGTGGGAGCCCACTTTGTTGGGTGACTGCGTACCTTTTGTATAATGGGTCAGCGACTTATATTCAGTGGCGAGCTTAACCGAATAGGGGAGGCGTAGCGAAAGCGAGTCTTAATAGGGCGTTTAGTCGCTGGGTATAGACCCGAAACCGGGCGATCTATCCATGGGCAGGTTGAAGGTTGGGTAACACTAACTGGAGGACCGAACCGACTACCGTTGAAAAGTTAGCGGATGACCTGTGGATCGGAGTGAAAGGCTAATCAAGCTCGGAGATAGCTGGTTCTCCTCGAAAGCTATTTAGGTAGCGCCTCGTGTATCACTGCTGGGGGTAGAGCACTGTTTCGGCTAGGGGGTCATCCCGACTTACCAAACCGATGCAAACTCCGAATACCAGCAAGTGTCAGCACGGGAGACACACGGCGGGTGCTAACGTCCGTCGTGAAAAGGGAAACAACCCAGACCGTCAGCTAAGGTCCCAAAGTTATGGTTAAGTGGGAAACGATGTGGGAAGGCTTAGACAGCTAGGAGGTTGGCTTAGAAGCAGCCACCCTTTAAAGAAAGCGTAATAGCTCACTAGTCGAGTCGGCCTGCGCGGAAGATGTAACGGGGCTCAAACCATACACCGAAGCTACGGGTTCAACGTAAGTTGAGCGGTAGAGGAGCGTTCTGTAAGCCTGTGAAGGTGAGTTGAGAAGCTTGCTGGAGGTATCAGAAGTGCGAATGCTGACATGAGTAACGACAATGGGAGTGAAAAACTCCCACGCCGAAAGACCAAGGTTTCCTGCGCAACGTTAATCGACGCAGGGTGAGTCGGCCCCTAAGGCGAGGCAGAAATGCGTAGTCGATGGGAAACGGGTTAATATTCCCGTACTTCTAATTACTGCGATGGAGGGACGGAGAAGGCTAGGCCAGCACGGCGTTGGTTGTCCGTGTTTAAGGTTGTAGGCTGAATGCTTAGGTAAATCCGGGCGTTCAAGGCCGAGAACTGATGACGAGTTATCTTTTAGATGACGAAGTGGTTGATGCCATGCTTCCAGGAAAAGCTTCTAAGCTTCAGGTAATTAGGAACCGTACCCCAAACCGACACAGGTGGTTAGGTAGAGAATACCAAGGCGCTTGAGAGAACTCGGGTGAAGGAACTAGGCAAAATGGCACCGTAACTTCGGGAGAAGGTGCGCCGGTGAGGGTGAAGTATTTACTGCGTAAGCCCATGCCGGTCGAAGATACCAGGCCGCTGCGACTGTTTATTAAAAACACAGCACTCTGCAAACACGAAAGTGGACGTATAGGGTGTGACGCCTGCCCGGTGCCGGAAGGTTAATTGATGGGGTTAGCTAACGCGAAGCTCTTGATCGAAGCCCCGGTAAACGGCGGCCGTAACTATAACGGTCCTAAGGTAGCGAAATTCCTTGTCGGGTAAGTTCCGACCTGCACGAATGGCGTAACGATGGCGGCGCTGTCTCCACCCGAGACTCAGTGAAATTGAAATCGCTGTGAAGATGCAGTGTATCCGCGGCTAGACGGAAAGACCCCGTGAACCTTTACTATAGCTTTGCACTGGACTTTGAGTTTACTTGTGTAGGATAGGTGGGAGGCTTTGAAGCGTGGACGCCAGTTCGCGTGGAGCCATCCTTGAAATACCACCCTGGTAACCTTGAGGTTCTAACTCTGGTCCGTTATCCGGATCGAGGACAGTGTATGGTGGGTAGTTTGACTGGGGCGGTCTCCTCCTAAAGAGTAACGGAGGAGTACGAAGGTGCGCTCAGACCGGTCGGAAATCGGTCGTAGAGTATAAAGGCAAAAGCGCGCTTGACTGCGAGACAGACACGTCGAGCAGGTACGAAAGTAGGTCTTAGTGATCCGGTGGTTCTGTATGGAAGGGCCATCGCTCAACGGATAAAAGGTACTCCGGGGATAACAGGCTGATACCGCCCAAGAGTTCATATCGACGGCGGTGTTTGGCACCTCGATGTCGGCTCATCACATCCTGGGGCTGAAGCCGGTCCCAAGGGTATGGCTGTTCGCCATTTAAAGTGGTACGCGAGCTGGGTTTAGAACGTCGTGAGACAGTTCGGTCCCTATCTGCCGTGGACGTTTGAGATTTGAGAGGGGCTGCTCCTAGTACGAGAGGACCGGAGTGGACGAACCTCTGGTGTTCCGGTTGTCACGCCAGTGGCATTGCCGGGTAGCTATGTTCGGAAAAGATAACCGCTGAAAGCATCTAAGCGGGAAACTTGCCTCGAGATGAGATCTCACTGGAACCTTGAGTTCCCTAAAGGGCCGTCGAAGACTACGACGTTGATAGGTTGGGTGTGTAAGCGCTGTGAGGCGTTGAGCTAACCAATACTAATTGCCCGTGAGGCTTGACCATATAACACCCAAACAATTTGATGTTTGTGTGTCTCTATGAAGACTGCAACAGCCGAAAATTTGCACAACTACAAAACACATCACATACCCAATTCGAGGTAGCGAGCCGCGAAAGCAGCGCGACATCTCAGCTGAATCGCTTGACGACCATAGAGCATTGGAACCACCTGATCCCATCCCGAACTCAGAAGTGAAACGATGCATCGCCGATGGTAGTGTGGGGTTTCCCCATGTGAGAGTAGGTCATCGTCAAGCACCTATACCAAAACCCCCGATCGTGAAAACGATCGGGGGTTTTACTTTGCACGCGATAATTCAAAAATGATCTTGCAGCAAAACGTGCCTGCAAGATCACTCCAGAATACTTAGTTGATTGCGTCGCTCAAGGCTTTTGCCGGCACATATTTAACGACTTTCTTTGCGGCGATTTGCAGGGCTTGACCTGTTTTAGGGTTTCGACCAGTGCGGGCTGGTCGTTCGCTTACTTTGAATTTGCCAATCCCTGGTAGGGTGATTTCGTCACTGTTTTCCAGTGCATCACTGACTATTTCACTCAGTTGTTCAAGTGCTGCGCGTACAGTGCTTTTGGGTGTGTCTATAGCTTCTGCAATATCGCTGATCAGTTGGTCTTTGGTCATCGCCATGATGCTGCTCCTTGGGTCGGATATGGAGGTCGATAGAGGTTGTGCTGCAAGTGTGTCATAAGCGGCTGAGCTGAAGCGTATCCGCGGTGTAGGGCTTTATTCAGTACTTCGTTCGGTAGTCTATGCTGATGCTACTTGGCCATTGTCCTGGAGAGCCAGCATGCTTCGTGCCTTCGCTGATTTAGGGTTTCGTTGGAAGATTGCGCTACCGATTATGCTGCTGGCGGTTTTGTTGGTTTCTATGGGGGTTCTGGGGATGCGAGGCATCACCCAGGTGGCAGATTCAAGCACGAAGCTGACAAATCGATTCTTGCCAGGCATTAGTCTGCTGCTGAATGCCGATCGTGATCTTTATCAAGCCTTTGTTGCGGAGCGCAGCTTGCTTGATGAAGGGGCGAGTGTGCATGCTGAATCTTTGGTTGCTGCGCATGCAGAAAATTTGCAGCAGGCTTATGACCGCGTACATAAATTTGCTGATATGCAGCCTGGTAGCGAGGCGATGCAGCTAGTCGCGCAGTTCGATGTGGGTTTTGAGCGGTGGAAGGCCACTTCACAAAAGGTCTTGCAGTTGGCTGTTAGTGACCCGCAAGCGGCCAGTTTATTGAGCTTTGGTGGCAGTGAAGAGCAGTTTGAGGTAATGCGTACTGCTATCGATAAGCTGGGTGAAATGGATGATGCGGCGGCTAATGCTGAAGGGGTGGCAGCTATTAAGCTGGGTGAGACCTTGAGCTGGCAGCAGGGGGTGATTATTGCCATCGGCTTAGGCGTTTGCCTTGTGTTAGTGGTCGGCTTTCCAATTCTGGTCACCGGGCCTTTGCATAATTTGCTTAATCGTATCGAGCAGATAGCTGATGGTGATGGTGATCTGCGAGTGCGCTTGGACGTTTTGTCTAATGATGAGTTAGGTAAACTCAGTCACGCATTCAACCGCTTCCTCGATAAATTACAGCCGCTGATCAAGGAAGTTGGACGCGTTACTGGAGAGGTTGAAAGTTCTGCGCAAAGTCTGGCCGGAATGGCCGCAGCAAATGATCGGTTGATTAGCAGTGAGCATGCAGCAGTCGATCAGGTCAGCACAGCTGCAACGGAGATGAGTTCTGCGGTGCATGAAGTAGCGCGTAATGCGCAGAATGCTGCTGATGCTGCTCGTAGTGCTGAGGCTCAGTCACGAGAGGGCGCGCAAGTGGTAGGCGCCACGATCAACTCGATTCGCCAGTTAGCACAAGAAGTTGAAAGTGCTTCGGTAACCATTCAGACCCTTGAGCAAGAGGCCGCTAATATCGGTGCGGTATTAGCTGTTATTAGAGGCATTGCAGAGCAGACCAACCTACTGGCACTAAATGCGGCCATTGAGGCTGCGCGTGCCGGAGAGCAAGGGCGCGGCTTTGCGGTTGTGGCTGATGAGGTGCGTGCATTAGCAGCCCGTACGCAGGAGTCGACCAAGGACATCCAGGTGATGATCGAGCGTTTGCAGATTGGAGTGCAGAACGCCGTGAAGGCCACCCATTCGGGGAGCAGTAAGGCAAGGCAAAGCGTCGAACAGGCTGCCGGAGTGGATCAGGCTCTCACTGACACCAGTGACTCGGTGCAGCGCATAAACGATATGACTGCGCAGATCGCAACAGCCTGCGAAGAGCAGAGCAGTGTTACCGAGGAAATCGCGCGCAATATCAGCGATATTCGTGATCTTTCCAACGAGGCCGCACAAACCTCCGAGCAGAGTGCCCAGGCTAGTCAGCGTCTATCTGAGTTGTCGCATGGTTTGAGCGCGTTGGTTGGTCGGTTTCGTGTGTAGTGCGCGTTTCGATGGGCTGTTGTGGTCAACGAATTCTGGACACGGGTTTAGGTCTATCCGGCCAGTAATTCGGCCTCCACTGGCGTTTTGTATCCGTTGTAGCTGTGTGGCCGCTGCGGGCAACCACGGGACTCAAACGCCACGCGCAAAGCGCGCGTCGTAAGTTGCGAGTCTGGTCGATTGGACAACGCCCAGCCCACGATGCGGCGCGCATATAGATCCATCACCGCCGCCAGGTAGATCCAGCGATTACCCGCCCAGATGTAGGTCACGTCGCCGCACCACACTTGGTTGGGGCCGCTCACTGTGAACTGCCTATCCAGCTCATTCGCCGCGATGGCATTTTCACCATCAGCCCGCCGATAACGATGCTTGCGCAATTGCGAACTGAACAGCCGGGCCTCTTTCATCAGGCGTCCGGCAAGGAAACGACCCACCGCGACACCCTGTATCCGCAGCGCCGCTGACAATGTTCTTGCCCCAGCTGAGCCTCGACTTTGTAGATGAAGCTCAGTGGCCAGCTGGCGCAATACAATCCGCCGATGATCTATCCGGCGGCGGCGCTTGCAGGCGTCGTAGACACTGCTGCGATGTACGCCAAATACGCGGCACAGCTCGGCTCGTGGATATCGCTCGCCCAATACCTCGATCAGGCTTATTGATCGAGGGAGTCCGACATTAAGAGAGCGGTAGCCTTTTTTAGGATCTCTTTCTCCCGCTCTAAACGCCGAACCTGGGCCTCAAGGTCTTGTATGCGTTTCTGCTCGGGAGTCATGGCCTTACTGCGCGGCGGGGTTGTGCCACCACGCTCACTGCGCAGTTGCTCTACCCATCGGCGCAATGCCGTCGGGCCTACGCCCATTGACTTGCATGCTTCGGGAATTGAATAACCTTGATCCAGAACCAGGCCGGCTGCTTCGAGTTTGAAATCTGTACTGAAAGATCTTCTGGTCACGTAAACACCTCATTGCTGGGCGAAGCTTAACGCCCTATCGGGGTGTCCAGAATCATTGAGCCACAACAGGGCTAAGTGTTTGAAACGGTTGTAACTTCGATCCAAGCCGGTACAATGGCGCGGCTCGCTTCTGGCGAGTCGCGTTATGGTGACCCTACCGGTCCCCTCGCAACGATCAGCCGTGAACCCGGTCAGGCCTGGAAGGGAGCAGCCGCAGCGGTGACATTGTGTGCCGAGGTGCGGCTGGTGGGGTTGCCTCCAGTATTTTATCTGGTTGATTTATAAAGGTTTTTCACTCCAAGCCACGCGGTGGTACAAGGAGTGATACAACCGTGTCGACCGTCCCAACCTACCTCCTGTTATCTCGCCACTCGGTCTATTACTTCCGAATCGTGGTGCCTGACGTCATTCGCCCGTTGTTTCATCGCAGGGAGATACGGCGCTCCCTTCAGACCCGCTGCAGACGTGAACCCTGATGCGTGGGCTCGAGCTTTTGCTGCAAGTTCAGCGACTTCTCACCGAAGCTTTCCAAGACATAAGTCGTCGGTTGAGCGTCTACGTGGTGCGGGAGGGAAAGACTCGCTAGTGGGGTGTTCCTGTATGCAGGCAACTGTGCAGGTGTTGGATAGCTGCCCTGCTGGCTGGCAGGGCGCTGAGCGATCTTAGCTTGTGTGGTAGCTAAGCACGCTGTCCTGCTCCTTCAAGGCTTTGCGCATATCCGCTGGGATGCTGCCGGAGCGCATGGCAAGTTCCAGGCGGATGTCTTCAAGGCTTTGGGCGAAGGCTTGTGGGTCTGTGCGTTGAGCTGAGCTGAGTACGCGGCTGTATGCGGTGGCGTCGCTGGCATCCAGTAGAGATAGAACAACCCCGCCGTCGGGGCGAGGTGGGCTGAATGTAGCGCGCAGCGGGGCAAACAGCTGTTCAACGAGTTCGCGGTTGATGTTATCCATGACCATGCTCCATCCTGAGGGTGATAGCTTCAGACCCCAAAGATGCACAATGGTTCGCGGACCTCGTTAATCAGGCTGTCAGTGACTGCCGGGCGCGCTCGATGACCTGTTCCAGGTGAGCGCCGCTGTACTGGCCGGGGTACAGGCGTTGGCTGTGTTTGGCGATGCCAGCGTCGTTGACAATAGTGAAGCTGAAGCTGCCTTTGCGGGCGGCCAGGATGCGGCAATCAAAGGGTGCAAATGCACTTGAAAGGGTGCGAATAGCATCCTGAATTTGGTGTTGAGTGTTCATTTTTTGGTGTTTCCTAAAACATCGGGCGCGTCATTGCGCTAAATAGAGCTCCAGGCTGTCGACCTAATGTGTCGATTGCATGTGCAGATAGGAGCTGGACTGCGCGCACAAGTTCCAATAGTGGTTACGGTGTGCGGGTCGGTACGTCGGAGGCGGGCTTGAGTCAGCGCTTGCGCGGGACAGCCAGATCAGTCAGCAGGTTGGGATATGGGTTAGAGCTGTGCGGCATTACCCTTGGGTGATGCGCTCTTACCTGGAAACCATCGAGGGGGCCAAAAGGCCTGATTGACTTACAGCGTGGTACGAACGGCGAGGATGATACCCGTCTGGTTAATTTTTCGCCAGTTTATTTGCAGGCAATGCTGCAGGTTGGCCATTAGTGGGCTGCGCATCGGATGCAATTTGCCCCATGCTCCGTTAGGATTAGCCCCACTTTTGCTTTCCTCTCGTGACGGGTTTCGATGAGTTATCAGGTTCTTGCACGCAAGTGGCGTCCGCGCTCGTTCAACGAAATGGTTGGCCAGACGCATGTGCTCAAGGCGCTGATTAATGCGCTCGATAGCCAGCGATTGCACCATGCCTATCTGTTCACGGGCACCCGCGGTGTGGGCAAGACCACGATTGCGCGAATTATTGCCAAGTGCCTGAATTGCGAGACCGGCATCAGCTCGACGCCCTGCGGTGTCTGTTCGATTTGTAAAGAGATTGATGAAGGCCGTTTTATCGACTTGATCGAAGTCGATGCTGCCAGCCGCACCAAGGTTGAGGACACTCGCGAGTTGCTCGACAACGTGCAGTATTCGCCTAGCCGTGGACGCTTCAAGGTCTACCTGATCGACGAAGTGCATATGCTCTCAACCAGCTCCTTCAATGCGCTGCTGAAGACCCTGGAAGAACCGCCGCCCCACGTCAAATTTCTCCTGGCTACCACGGATCCGCAGAAACTGCCGGTCACGGTGTTGTCGCGCTGCCTGCAGTTTTCACTGAAGAACATGCCGCCGGAGCGGGTGGTTGATCACCTCACCCATGTTTTGGCTGCGGAGAACATCCCGTTCGAGAATGACGCGTTATGGTTGCTCGGCCGCGCGGCCGATGGGTCGATGCGCGATGCCATGAGCTTGACTGATCAGGCGATTGCCTTTGGCGAGGGTAAGGTGCTGGCCGCCGATGTGCGCGCCATGCTTGGCACCCTCGATCATGGTCAGGTCTACGGTGTGCTGCACGCTTTGCTGGAGGGCGATGCGCGCGCTTTGATCGAAGCGGTGCGGCATCTGGCTGAGCAGGGGCCGGACTGGAATGGCGTGCTGTCCGAGATGCTTAATGTGCTGCACCGAGTCGCCATTGCCCAGGCGCTGCCCGAGGCGGTGGATAACGGCCAGGGTGATCGTGAGCGGGTACTTGAACTGGCCAGGGTTCTGCCTAGCGAAGATGTGCAGTTTTATTATCAGATGGGTTTGATCGGGCGCCGCGATCTGCCGTTGTCTCCTGAACCGCGCAGTGGCTTCGAGATGGTTTTGTTGCGCATGCTGGCCTTCCGCCCGGCGGATACCCATGATGCGCCGAGGGTGGCGCTAAAGCCGCTGGGGATTAGTCAGGCCACTGCTGATCCCGCGACTCACCCAGTGGCCGGTGCGGCTGTACCGCCACCGGTGAGCATTCCTGTTGCTGTTCCGCCTATGCTGCCGACTCCTGTAGTTGAAGCTGCACCTGTAGTGCCGGTAGCTGAGCCTGAAGCAGTTGTGGGATTAGTGCTGCCCGCACCGGAGGCGGTCAGCGTACCCGCTGAGCAGCCTTCGCTGACTGAAACGGCCGTCTCCTCTGAAGCATCCGCGCCTGCGGTGGATCTACCCTGGGAAGAGCAGGTTAATGCGCCAGTTGCTCAAACGCCTGAGCCCGTTACAGAAGTCGCTGAGCCTGCCGTTGCTGCGACAGCGTCCATCACGACAACTGCCGAACCGCCGCAAGCGGTATTGCCTGAGCCGCAACTGATTGAGCCACCGGTTCCATCCGCCGATTCGGATGACGATGAGCCGCCGCTGGGCGATTACGATTATGTCGAAATGGACGCCGAATCGTTTGACTACGACTTTGATGCAGTAGAGCGCACAGCATCTGTCGAGCCAGAGGTCTTGCCAGCGGCGCAGCCGGCGACCGGGCTGGCGGCTGACTGGCTGGAACTGTTCCCGAAACTTGGCTTGTCTGGGATGACCGGCAGCATCGGGGCCAATTGCACGTTGATAAGTACAGAGGGCGATAACTGGTTGCTCCACCTGGACCCTGCGCATTCGGCGCTGTTCAACCTGACCCAGCAACGGCGCCTGAATGACGCGCTCAATCAGTTTCATGGGCGTGAGCTCAAGGTGCTGATCGAGTTGTGCAAACCTGAGCAGGAGACGCCGGCTCAGGCGGCTGCGCGTAAACGGGCCAATCGCCAGCGTGAAGCTGAGGCCTCGATCCACCAGGATCCGGTTATTCAACAAATGATTCAGCAGTTCGCGGCAGTTATCCGCGCGGACAGCATTGAACCCCTGGATACTCCCGTTAACCCCTAATTACCGAGGACTTACACCATGATGAAAGGTGGCATGGCCGGCCTGATGAAGCAGGCTCAGCAGATGCAGGAAAAAATGCAGAAGATGCAGGAAGAGCTGGCGAACGCCGAGGTAACCGGTCAATCCGGTGCTGGGCTGGTCAGCGTGGTCATGACTGGGCGTCATGACGTCAAGCGTGTCAGCCTGGATGACAGCCTGATGCAGGAAGACAAGGAAATCCTTGAAGACCTGATTGCCGCAGCGGTAAACGATGCCGTACGCAAGGTCGAGCAGAATAGCCAGGACAAGATGTCCGGTATGACTGCCGGTATGCAGTTGCCACCAGGCTTCAAAATGCCGTTCTAAAAAGCATCGGATCAGCGCACATAGCGGCGCTGCGGCAGGTGTGGGTATCCTCAGCCCGCGCCTGCTGAGCCCTGATTTCTCAGGGCTCAATAGCCCGTAGGGTTTTGTTGGTAAGCGTTAGTAGCCATCGAGTATTTCCCATGAGTTTCAGCCCGCTGATTCGCCACCTGATCGACTCTCTACGCATCCTTCCGGGTGTTGGGCAGAAGACTGCACAGCGTATGGCATTGCAGATGCTTGAGCGTGATCGCTCCGGCGCCTTGCGTCTTGCGCAGGCGCTGACCCAAGCGATGGAGGGGGTTGGCCACTGCAAACAGTGCCGTAGCCTGAGCGAGGACGAGGTGTGTCAGCTGTGTCTGGATCCGCGGCGTGATGACAGCCTGCTGTGCGTGGTCGAAGGGCCGATGGATGTGTATGCGGTTGAGCACACCGGGTTTCGCGGGCGTTACTTTGTGCTCAAGGGGCATCTGTCGCCGCTTGACGGTCTCGGCCCGGAAGCCATCGGCATTCCTGAGCTGTTAGCGCGTATCGCAGCAGGCAGTTTTACCGAGGTGATTCTGGCCACAAATCCAACGGTTGAGGGTGAGGCCACCGCGCACTACATCGCTCAGCTGTTGGCGGGCAAGGGGCTGATTGCCTCGCGCATTGCCCATGGTATGCCGCTTGGCGGTGAGCTGGAGCTGGTGGACGGTGGCACTCTGGCGCATTCGATTGCCGGGCGCCGACCTATCCAGCTCTAAGCTCGCGGCTAGCTGTCGGCTTGATCGCCCTTGTGCATGGCGTAATCCTCTTCTTGTAAACCAAGCAAGCGCTTGGTAATTTCCCTGAAACCTCAGTGGGAATACCTCATGTCTGCCTTTCAGGAATACTTCGACGAATCGCACCAGATGGTGCGCGATTCGGTCAGGCGCTTTGTCGAGCGTGAAATTCTGCCGCATATCAATGACTGGGAGGAGGCTGAGGAGTTTCCTCGCGAGCTCTATCTCAAGGCCGGTGCTGCAGGCATTCTTGGCATCGGTTACCCGGAAGCTTTTGGCGGCAGCCATGAGGGTGACGTTTTTGCCAAGGTTGCGGCTAGCGAGGAGTTGATGCGCTCAGGTTCTGGCGGCTTGGTGGCAGGGCTTGGCTCCCTGGACATCGGTTTGCCGCCTGTAGTGAAGTGGGCCAAGCCGGAGCTGCGCGAGCGCATCGTGCCGCAGGTGCTCGCAGGCGAAAAGATCATGGCCCTGGCTGTGACCGAGCCGTCCGGTGGTTCGGATGTGGCCAATCTGAAAACCCGTGCGGTGCGTGATGGCGATTTCTATCGTGTCGGCGGCAGTAAAACCTTTATCACCAGTGGCGTGCGCGCGGATTACTACACGGTTGCCGTGCGTACCGGGGGCGATGGCTTTGGCGGTGTCAGTCTGCTGTTGGTGGAGAAGGGTACGCCTGGCTTCACCGTAGGGCGCAAGCTGAAGAAAATGGGTTGGTGGGCATCGGATACGGCGGAGTTGTTCTTCGATGACTGCAAGGTGCCGGTAGGCAACCTGATTGGCGCCGAGAACATGGGCTTTGCCTGCATCATGGCGAATTTCCAGAGCGAGCGGTTGTCGCTGGCGATCATGGCCAATATGACTGCGCAGCTATCGCTCGAGGAAGCATTGAAATGGGCCAAAGAGCGCGAAGCGTTCGGCAAACCGATCGGCAAGTTTCAGGTGCTCAAACATCGTCTGGCGGAGATGGCGACCCAGCTTGAGGTATCGCGTGAGTTTACCTATAGGCAAGCGGCGAAGATGGCGGCAGGTAAAGGCGTGATCAAGGAGATATCCATGGCCAAGAACTTTGCCACTGATATTGCCGATCGCCTGACCTATGACTCGGTGCAGATTATGGGTGGCATGGGCTATATGCGCGAAAGCCTGGTGGAGCGGCTGTACCGCGATAACCGTATTCTGTCGATTGGTGGTGGCTCGCGTGAAATCATGAACGAGATCATCAGCAAGCAGATGGGTTTATAGAGCCTAGGTTTACAAACGGTAGATAAAACAAACCCCGCGAGCGCGGGGTTTGTTTTAAAGCAGGACAGGGGCTTAGGCCACCTGTACCTCTTCAGCTTGCATACCTTTCTGACCGCGAGCGGCCACGTAGGTAACAGTCTGGCCTTCTTTCAGGCTTTTGAAACCGTCGCTTTGGATGGCTTTAAAGTGAACGAAGAGATCATCGCCGCCGTTAGTCGGGGTAATGAAGCCGAAGCCTTTCTCATCGTTGAACCATTTGACGGTGCCAGTTTCGCGATTTGCCATGGTGTGTCTCTTAAATCGATACGAAGTGCGGTGCCAGAGTGCTCATAGCACCTATGCGGTTTTGCTGATAACTACAAGTCAGCTCAGCCATAATAGGCCGTTTTCACGGGAAGTGTTGGGTTTAACGTTAATTATTCATATTTTTCTCTGCTCATGACCTGCAAAGTCCCTGTCAGTCTGGGCTGCAGGCATTTGGGCGTCTGCCAGATGTTGTTGCTGATAATGAATTCTGGCCAGTTTTGCCTGCTTAAGCGTGAGCTTGACCCATGTAAAACGCCCCGGTGCTCTTGAAAAGCGTCGGGGCGTTTGTTTTTCAGTCTGTCGCCAGAGATTTTTAGCCGTGTTATGCCGAGCTGCGTAGGCGGGCCAGGTCGCGTAGCGGCGGCGCACCGAACAAGCGGCTGTATTCACGGCTGAACTGCGAAGGGCTTTCATAGCCGACCCGGTAACTGGCCGAAGCTGCTTCCAGCCCTTCGCAAAGCATTAGGCGTCGCGCTTCCTGCAGGCGTAGCTGTTTCTGATACTGCAAAGGGCTGAGGGCGGTGACGGCCTTGAAGCGGTGATGGAGGGTTGAGGTGCTGAGGTTGACTTCGCGGGCCAGGTCCTCGATGCGTAGCGGTTGGTCGAAATTCAGATTCAGCCATTCGATGGCGCGGTTGATGCGCTGGCTCTGGCTATCTGCGATGGCGATTTCGTGCAGACGATGGCCCTGCGGGCTGTGTAGCAGGCGGTAGAAAATTTCGCGCACCGCCAGCGGCGCAAGTATGGCGATATCGCGCGGAGTCTCCAGTAGACGCAGCAGGCGCAATACCGCGTCGAGCAACTGAGTGTCCAGACGATCCAGGTACAGCGCCCGGCGCTGGCCGGTATTGGGAACGCCAATCGGGCCGATCTCAGCGATCAGGCTGGTGATCAGCACCGGATCAATCTCCAGGCGCAGACTCAGGTACGGCAATTCTGGAGTTGCACCGATCACCTGGCTGGTTACTGGCAGGGTCACGGAGGCGACCAGATAGTTCAGCGGGTCATAGGTGTACTGTTCATCGCCGAGGCGCACATTCTTGCGGCCCTGGGCAATGATGCCCAGACATGGCCGGTACAGCACCGGTATGGGCAAGCTGGGCTGAGTCGCGCAGGCCAGGTCGAGGCCGCTAATGGCGCTGCGGTGCAGGCCGTCGCCAGGGCACTGGCGCTGGATCAGGGCGGCCAACTCTGCCTGGCGCAGGGCAAGGTTGTCATCGAGGGCTACGGAGTTTACGAGCGATGTCATGAGATGCTCCTGTTGCTGGCCGCAGGCTAGCTCGGTTTTTCAGGCAAGTCTGTGCCAAACATAAAGAGCTGCAGGATCAGGCAAGGATTTGCTAGCAATAGGCAAACAGCAAAGTACTGTCGGTTATCAGTGTATTGCTGAATTGGTGGTTGGCTTCATCTGGTTAGGTGTGCCTCATTTTGTGATTGCAGCTTTAGGCAATAATCCGCCAGAAATCGTCTAACCCCAAGTACATCATTTCGCCGAATCTGTTGCTGTCACGGCAGCCTTTGTCGCTTACCTGCAGAGGATTTGGCCGTGTTGAATATCCAAGACCAAGCCATTCTGAGCACCGGCGCCAGCAGCGGTATCGGCGAGATTTGTGCACGCTTGTTGGCCGAGAAGGGCGCGCGGTTGTTACGCGGCGTGCGGTGTACCGAGCGTCTGGAACAACCGGTGGATATCGATCTCAGCGAGCTGATGGTGCGGCTGACGGGAGTCCTTACTGAGCTGGAGAGCAAACCGATGCTGAGTCATACCGCAGTGCTGCATGCGAGGGCGGGACGCACCGAGCAATTGGGGTTGTGTCTGCACAACCTGGGTGAATCCATGCAGACCCTTCCCGGGTGCCTGGATGTTGAGGTGCAGCAGCTGCCGGATGATGCGGCGCAGTGGCTGCTGCAGAGTCGCTGGCAATCGACGGCGGCGTTGCAGGCATTTTTCGCCGCGCCGCTGTTGCAGCAGGTGCTCGACCAGGCTTTGCAGCAAGGCCTGCTGCAAAGCCTGCAATGTCAGGCCGCTTGAACAGCAGAACGCCCCGGCACGCTGAGCGTGTCGGGGCGTTTTGTTGTAACGCAAGTTACTTGAGGTTGGCTTTCAGCGCTGCTGCGGCTTGCTGCATGGCGCTTTGCGTGCCGGGGATCTGACTGATCACATTGAGTAAGCCGAAGTCATGGATCATGCCGTTGTAACGCACGGAGGTGACGTTGACCCCAGCTGCGTCCAGCTTGCGTGCATAGGCTTCGCCTTCGTCACGCAGCACGTCGAACTCGGCGGTTTGCACCAGGGCCGGTGGCAAGCCTTTCAGCTGCTCCACCGAAGCCTGCAACGGCGAGGCGTAGATTTCGGCGCGCTGTTTCGGATCGGTGGTGTAGTTATCCCAGAACCACTGCATCAGGCTCTTGCTGAGGAAGTGGCCGTCGGCGAACTGGTTATAGGAGGCGTTGTTGAAGTTGGCGTCAGTCACCGGCCACAGCAGCAGTTGGAACTTGATCGCCGGGGTGCCTTTGTCTTTGGCCATCAGGCTGACCACTGCGGCCATATTGCCGCCCACGCTGTTGCCGGCCACAGCCAGACGCTTGCCGTCGACACCAATCTGCGCGCCGTTCTGTGCCACCCATTGGGTTGCGGCATAGGCCTGGTTGATTGCAGTCGGGTACTTGGCTTCGGGTGACGGGGTGTAATCGACATACACCGCTGCCGCGCCGGAGCCCACCACCAGGTCATGGATCAGGCGTTCGTGGGTCGGGTAGTCGCCCAGCACCCAGCCGCCACCGTGGAAGAACATAAAGACCGGCAGCGTGCCTTTGGCATCGGATGGGCGCACGACTTTGAGCTGGATCGACTGACCATCGACCTCGATGGTCTTGTCGACCACCTTGATGCCCGATACATCGACCTTGACCCCAGCCTGTGCGCCAACCAATACAGCGCGGGCCTCTTTAGGGCTCAGCTGTTCGAGGGGCTTGCCACCGCCAGCGGCGAGGGCATTGAGGAAACCTTGAGTAGTACGCTCCACCCCGGGGCTACCAGCGGCAAACGCGCTGTTGACGGCAAGGGCGAGTACGGCGATCGACAAACCTTGTTTGATGTTCATGTGCAGCCTCCTGGGGCGGGCCGCTGACTGGCAGCGGCCGGATGAGTAGTGAGTTAGTCGAGCAGCGTCAGGGTGACGTCGATATTGCCGCGGGTGGCATTGGAGTAAGGGCAGACGATGTGCGCACGCTCAATCAGGGTCTGCGCTTGCTCACGGTCCATACCTGGCAGGCTGATACGCAATTCGACTTCGATGCCGAAACCGTTGGGGATTGCGCCGATACCCACCACACCTTCGATCGAAGCGTCCGCAGGCATCGCCAGCTTGTCGCGCCCCGCGACGAACTTCATCGCGCCGATAAAGCAGGCTGAGTAGCCCGCAGCGAACAGCTGCTCAGGGTTGGTGCCCGCACCGCCTGCACCGCCGAGCTCTTTCGGGGTGGTCAGGGCGACGTCGAGTATGCCGTCGGAGGAGATGGCACGGCCGTCACGGCCGCCGGTGGCTTCTGCATAGGCACGGTAAGCAATGGTTTGAATCGACATGGCGGTAATCCTCTGGAACTGTTTGGGTTGGTTTGTTTAAGGCGTTGCGGTGTCAGGCGGTGATCAACCTTCGTGGGTGATCAGCCAGTTCGGGTAAAGGCCTTTGCCGTCTTTCTGGCTGTCTTCAGCCAGAACTGGGGCGGAAAGGGCGAGCAGGGCGGTGAAAGCGATCAGGGTTTTCATAACGGTTCTCCACGACAGTCAGGTTGTTGGGTTAGGTGAAGACAACTGCAGGTTTTCGTGGTCTTTTCGCGCTAATGTTTTGTGCGCTAATCAGTTCCATGGGGCGAACTCTAGAGTGCATTAATTTTGCGCGCAAGATATTTTTTTGATCATTTAGCGATAAGTGCTGCTTGGTTCGGGCATAAGCGAGGATTGGCGGGCGATTGCGCGATTTTTTGAGCGTGGCGGCAGGGCGAAATTATTGTACGGAGCAAGGAAATGACGGGGTTACGTGACGCGATCTGTTTAACCAGACCGCTGGGGCGGGCGACATATCTGTCGCCCAGGTGACTTATACGGCTTGCTGCAGGCTGCTGCGCAGGGTGACCAGTTCAGCTTTGAGGGCGCCGAGTTCTGCAGCGGATTGCTGAGTGGCGGTGAGGATGCAACCGGGGATGCGCTTGGCTTGTTCGCGCAGGCTGCGGCCTTTCTCGGTGAGGAACAGCTCGACCACACGCTCGTCAACACTGCTGCGGGTGCGCTTGAGCAGACCTTCGGCTTCCAGGCGTTTGAGCAGCGGGGTGACGGAACCTGGGTCGGTGAGCAGACGGCTGCTGATATCGCCCACGGTGATGCCATCGCCTTCCCAGAGCACCATCATCGCCAGGTATTGCGGGTAGGTCAGGCCCAGCTCCTGCAGCAGCGGCTTGTAGACCTTGGTCAACAGCAGCGAAGTCGAATACAGGGCAAAGCACAGCTGGTTATCGAGTAGCAGTTCGTCGCAAGGGTCTTGCGTAGTCATGGCGTTCTCCAGCGGCACAGGACAGGTGCCGACAATTTATCGCGCCAACTACTGTTATGCCAATTGAATGCGTGCGGTGTTCATCCGGCCAGACAAACGTTAGGCGTTAAAAATGGCCGGGAGCCATTTTTGACGTCGCATAGCGACGCCCCGCAGGGTGGCTGCCAGGGATGGCAGGCATAAAAAAGCCCCAGGCACCGGCGGCGCTGGGGCTTGTGGGCTGGTCGATTACTCCACGGCCGCCTGGGCTTTCTTGCTTGAGCCTTTCGGTGCAAAGCGGGCAGCCAGGCGCATGGAGGCGGTTACCAGGCGTTGATAGAAAGCCGGCCATAGGCGTTGCATGCCATCCAGGGCGTAGGCGTCCGGGCCGATCAGGATGCGCCGCTTGTTCGCCAGCGCGCCGTTGATGATGACCTGGGCGGCTTTTTCCGGCGTGGTGCGTAGCAACTGGTCGTTGAATTGCTGACGCGCCTTGTCGGCATCCTGACCGGTGACGCTGCTTAGGCTGGCGTTCATCCGCGCGGTCTTGGCGATATTGGTCTTGATCCCGCCGGGGTGCACGCAGCTGGCCGATACGCCGCAATCGGCCATGTCCAGCTCCTGGCGCAGCGACTCGGTGAAGCCGCGTACGGCGAACTTGCTGGCGTTGTAGGCGCTCATGCCCGGCTGGGCGAACAGGCCGAATACGCTGGAGACGTTGACGATATGGCCCTGGCCGCTGGCTTTGATATGCGGCAGGAAGGCCTTGGTGCCGTTGACCACGCCCCAGAAGTTGATGTTCATGATCCACTCGTAGTCGGCGTAGTCGTTGCCTTCCACGGTGCCGCCCTGGGCCACGCCGGCGTTATTGAAGATTGCGTTGACTCGGCCGAACTCGCTCACTACCTGATCGGCCCAGGCATGCACGGCCTCGCGGTCGGCGACGTTGACCAGGGTTTCGCTGACCTGCACGCCAAGCTTGCGCGCCTGGGCGGCGGTTTCCGCCAGCCCTTCGGCATTCACATCGGAGAGCGCCAGCTGGCAACCCTGGCGAGCCAGACCGAAGGCCAGGGCGCGGCCAATACCGGAACCTGCGCCAGTGATGGCGGCTACCTTGTTTTCAAACGACTTCATGCGCTGGCCTCCTGGGCAGTCAACTGGATAGCGCTGTTCTGCGCCGGGTGTGCCGCGTGCTTGCGGCTGAAATGATAGGCCGCTGGGTCAAAGTTGCGCGTCAGCAGGCGGAAACGCCAGGTAAAACCAGGCCAAACGGTGCAGTTACGGCCACTGACCGGGTGCAGATACCAGCTCTTGCAGCCGCCGGCATTCCACACGGTGTTGCCCAGGCTGCCCTGCAGTTTGCCGTTGAACTTGTCCTGCACCGCTTGTTTGACTTCCAGGCTCTGCAGCTCTTGCTCATCCACCAGCTTGAGCGCACCGAGTACGTAATGGATCTGCGACTCGATCATGTAGACCATCGAGTTATGGCCCAGGCCGGTATTCGGGCCCATCAGGAAGAACAGGTTGGGGAAGCCGGCAGTCAGCGTGCCTTTGTACGCCTGCGGGCCTTCTGGCCAAGTATCGAGCAGGTCAGCGCCGCCACGGCCGAACACCACGCCACGTGGCAGTGGGTCGCTCGGGGTGAAGCCGGTGCCGAAGATGATTGCGTCAATCTCGCGCTCTTTACCGTCCACGGTGCGGATGCTGCCGCTGCGAATTTCCTCGATGCCGTCGGTGATCAGGTCGACGTTAGGCTGGGTCAGTGCCGGGAAGTAATCGTTGGAGATCAGCACGCGCTTGCAACCCATCAGGTAATCCGGGGTGACTTTGGCGCGCAGGATCGGGTCCTTGATCTGTTTGTTGATGTACCACTTGCCGACTTTCTGCGCGACGGTCATCACCTTGGGCAGCATGGCAAAGCCGATCACCCGGCTTTCCAGCAGGGCATAGATAGCGCCGCGCCAGAGCTTCTGCAGCAGCGGGAAGCGTTTGAAGCGGTTGCGCTCGCGCTCGCTGATGGCACGGTCGGGCTTGGGCATGATCCACGGTGCGGTGCGCTGGTACAGATCGAGCTGGCTGACCTGCTTCTGGATCTGCGGCACGAACTGAATCGACGAGGCGCCGGTGCCGATTACCGCAATGCGCTTGCCGGTAAGGTCATAGCTGTGATCCCACTGCTGCGAGTGGAAGATCTTGCCGGTGAAATCGCCCAGGCCCTTGAGCGCCGGAATCGATGGGGTGGACAACGCACCCATGCCGGAGACCACGAACTGCGCGGTATAGCTGTTGCCGGCGCTGTCGCTGATCTGCCACAGCTCTTGCTGTTCATCCCAGGCCAGGCGGGTGATTTCAGTGTTCAGTTGGGTGTGATTTTGCAGGCGGTACTTGTTCCAGCAGCCTTCCAGGTAACCCTGGATTTCTGGCTGCTTGGCAAACATGCGCGTCCAGTTGGGGTTCTGCTCGAACGAAAAGGAATACAGGTGCGATTGCACGTCACAGCCGCAGCCCGGGTAGTTGTTGACCCGCCAGGTACCGCCGACACCAGCTTCTTTCTCGAACAGCAGAAAGTCATGCTCACCGGCCTGCTTCAGGCGGATGGCCATACCCAGGCCGGAGAAGCCCGTGCCGATAATGGCCACCTTGCAGTGGCGGGTGGCAGTAGGGGGTGAGACGGGTGCATTCATGGCCAAGCTCCTGTTATGTTTATTGCTGGCGTATACAGCTGTATACCAAGGTAGACAAATGTATACTCGCCAGCAAGCAGCATTCTCACAAGCCAACTTTTAGGTAGGGTTCGTCATGCAGGCAGACGCCAGCGAGCAGCAGCCAGGCGCAGAAAAAGCCACCGAGGCCCCCGGCAAGACCCTGTTACTGGAGGCCGCGTTACGTCTCACCTCAACCAGCCGCAGCCTGAGCAACCTGGGCTTGCGCGAGTTGGCGCGTGAGGCGGGGCTCAATCCCAATACCTTTTACCGGCACTTCAAGGATGTGGATGACCTGGGGCTGACGGTGATCCGGCAGATCTCCACCCAGCTGCGCCAACCGCTGCGCGACCTGCGCCGTGAAGCCGCCGAGCGGGCCGTGCAGACGAGCGGCAAGAGCCTGCCCATGCTGTTTGGTATCGACCTGCAGCGCGGTCGGCGGGTGTGCCATGAAACCGTGCAGCTGTTCTTCGATTTCGTTGCGCAGAACCCCGAAGCCTTCATCATCGGCGTGCGCGAACTGCATGGTGCTTCTGCGGTGTTGCGCGCGGCCCTGCAGGAGGTGATGGATGAATTTGGTGCGGACATGGCTGAGGACATTATCGCCTTCAAGCTGCTGCCGGACATGGTCAACCCGGCAGTGGTACGGCAGGTGTCGAACCTGATCAGCCGCAACCTGTTCCAGCTGTCGCTGGACTATATCGAGCAGCCTGAACGGCAAGCAGCGATCTGTGCACTGGCCGAAGAGCAGATAGTCATGCTGTTTACCGGGGCCAGCGTGTTGCAAAGTCTGGGGCAGTTGAAGTTGCCCGCCGAATAAACGCGGCTACAACTGAGGCGAATCAATGGCGGTGCCATCTGCGGGCGTTATGCTAGATCGGCATAGTGCTACCGTGCTGTCCCGACGTTTGCCCATTAAGGACCCCCTATGATTGAAGCCACCTGGATTGCTTTTGCCTTTTTCATGGGGCTGGTGGCGCGGGGGATTGGTCTGCCGCCGCTGGTAGGTTACCTGGGAGCTGGCTTTGCTCTAGCCGGTTTTGGCGAGCATATCGGGGTTGGCCCGCGTGACAGTGTGGCGTTGGATCACATCGCCCATCTAGGTGTGCTGCTGTTGCTGTTTACCGTGGGCCTCAAGCTGAAAATCGGCAATCTGGTGCGGCGCGAGGTGATCGGCGGTGGTCTGCTGCATTTCGCTATTTCCAGTCTGATCTTCCTCCCGGCGATTCTGTTGCTGCTGGAGCTGCCCTGGCAGCAGGGGTTGCTGTTGGCCATTGCCCTGTCGTTTTCCAGCACGGTGCTGGCGGCCAAGGTGCTGGAGGGCAAGCGCGAGCTGCGCGCCTTCCACGGGCGGGTGGCGATTGGTGTGTTGATCATCCAGGACCTGATTGCCCTAGTGGTGATGAGTCTGGCCAGCGGCAAGGTGCCTTCGGCCTGGGCATTGCTGCTGTTTGGTTTGCCATTGCTGCGGCCGTTGCTGTTTAAGCTGCTCGATGTCAGCGGTCACGAGGAGCTGATGGTGCTGCTCGGCCTGCTACTGGCTCTGGTACTGGGCGGTTACGGCTTCGAGCAACTGGGGCTGAGTTCCGAGCTGGGCGCGTTGGCCTTTGGTGCCATGCTGGCCAAGCACAAGCGCGCCACCGAGCTGGCCAACTCGCTGTGGGGCATCAAGGAAATCTTTCTGGTCGGCTTCTTTCTGCAGATCGGCATTGGCGGCCTGCCGGATGCCGCTGCCTTGAAGTTTGCCCTGGTCATGGCCGTGCTGTTGCCGCTCAAGGGCGTGCTGTTCTTCTTTCTCTTTCTGCTGTTCCGCCTACGCGCGCGCAGTGCCTTTCTCAGCAGTGTCAGCCTGACCAACTACAGCGAGTTCGGCCTGATCATGGCCAGCGTGGTACTGCCGGAGTGGATGATTCCCCTGGCGATTACCGTTGCGCTGTCCTTTGTGATTTCCGCACCGCTCAATCGGGTTGTTCATCCGCTATACGAGCGCCTGGCTAAACGTCTGACTGCCCTGGAGCGCAATATCCGTCATCCGGATGAACAGCCGGTTTCTCTAGGCCTTTCCCAGGTGCTGGTAATGGGCATGGGGCGTACTGGACGTGCAGCCTATGACTACTTGCGGGAGAAGGGCTATCAGGTGGTGGGCCTGGATTCCGACCCAGTGGTGATCGAGCAGAGCAACAAGGTGGGGCGTAGCGTGCTGTTTGCCGACGGTGAGGACCCGATGTTCTGGCAGCACCTGCAGATGCCCAATATTGACGCGGTGATCCTTGCGCTCAACGATGAAGAGGCCAAGGTGATTGCCACGCAGAAGCTGCGTGAGCGCGGTTTTAACGGTTTGGTGGTGTCCCATGCGCTGTACGAGGATATCGCCATGCGTATTCAGCAGGCCGGTGCCGACCGTACTTATTTGACCATGAGCGAGGCGGGTGCCGGTCTGGCTGAACATGTATTGCGCACGCTGAAAAGCCGTGCCGAGGCTGACGCGGATTAGCGATCAGCCTCGGCAAGTTGGGCTTAGCTGAAGCCCAGACGCTGGCGCCAGCGTTTTTCCAGCGCTTTGCTATCGTGGTCCAGCGGATGGAAGCCCGGGCGGTAGTAGTCCAGATATGGCAGGATCAGTTTGGTCAGGAAGCCGTTACGTGGGCCGAACAGGGTTTTCAGGCCTTTGCCCCAGCTGCGCCAGTTGAACAGTTGGCCGTCCTTGCGCAGCAGGTGCAGCTGGAACCAGCCGATCACACCGAAGAAGATCACGGTGGAAATCGCCATCATGCCAACGCGGGTGAAGTAGCCGCCGTAGACCTTCTGGTACACGTCGTAGCAGACCGCCTTGTGTTCGTTCTCCTCAATCGCGTGCCACATCCACAGTTGATAGAGCTTGGGGTCATTCATCTGGGTGGTCAGGTCTTCGCGTTGCAGCAGTTGCTCGGCCATGGTTGCGGTGAAGTGCTCCAGGGCACAGGTGGCGGCCAGGCGCTGCTTCTTGGTGGTGATTTTGGTCACCCACTCCAGCAGCACCTTGATGCGTAGTTCCAGCAGTTCTAGGTCGATGTTGTGCTCGGCGGCGTAGTCGTTATAGGCCGCGTGCTCTTTCGAATGCATGGCTTCCTGGCCGATAAACGCGCTGATGTCCTTCTTCAGCTGCGGCTCGGTGACCTTTTCGCGCACGGCGCGCACGCTGTCGACAAAGAACTTCTCGCCATAGGGAAACAGCGACGACAGGTTGTTCATGAAGTGGCTCATAAAGGGGTCGCCGGCAAACCAGAACTTCTGGCTTTCATCGAAGGTGAAGTCCATGCGGCGCACGGGAAAGCTGGCGGTTGGGGTGCTGGTTTTGGCTGTCATAAGGGCGACTCCTCGGCATATTGATCGCGTTCGCGACCGCTCTTGTTATGGGGCTTGGGACGACAGGCTGGGCTGTCTTGGGCCGTGATTAATCTTTAGCCGAGGGCGTTTTAGGCGCGAGGTCATTCCTGGCCAGGGCGGCCGGAATTGCGCCAACTTATGGATAGTTGTCGGACAGTTCGTCAGGCTCGGGTCCGTCAAGGGCGCGAGTCAGCAGCGGGTGGGCTGGTCGGGGCGGGGCGCTTCGATACAGCCCTGCTGCGCCAGGAAGGCGCGGCAGGGCTGCTGGTTATTGATGCTGTAGGGTGGCTTAGCGTTGCTGACGCAGCTCGGCAACTTCCGTGCGCAGGGCGCGCAGTTCATCGAGTAGCAATTGCTCGGTGGGCGAGGGCGGAGCGAGTTTGGCTTCCTGCTCATGGGTGGTCTGCATGGCATTGACCACCACGGCGATAAACAGGTTGAGCATCATAAAGGTGGCAATCAGGATAAACGGCAGGAAATACATCCACGCCAGCGGGAATTGCTCCATCACCGGGCGCACGATGCCCATCGACCAGCTTTCCAGGGTCATCACCTGGAACAGGGTGTAGAGGCTGGCACCGAGGCTGCCGAACCACTCGGGGAAGGCTGCGCCGAACAGCTGTGTAGCCATCACCGCCGCTACGTAAAACACCAGGCCGAGCAGCATGGCGATACTGCTCATACCTGGCAGCGAAGATAACAGTGCTTCGACCACCCGGCGCATGTTCGGGTTGATCGAGATCAGTCGCAGTACGCGCAACACGCGCAGCGCCCGCAGCACGGCAAATGGGCCGCTGGCCGGCACCAGCGCCACACCCACCACCAGACAGTCGAAGACCGCCCAGGGGTCACGTAGCAGGCCCAGGCCACGGGCGACAAAGCGCAGTGCCAGCTCCAGGATAAATACCGCGAGAATCAGCTGATCCAGCGTTAGCAGCAATTTGCCCCACTCGGCCATCAGGCCTGGGTAGGTCTGGATGCCGAGAATTGCGGCGTTGAGAATGATCAGGGCGGTGACCAGGCGGGTGATGGCTGTGCTTTCCATCAGCGCGCCGAGGCGCAGACGCCAATGAGTGGATGGCGGGTTCATGGGTGTTTCGTTCATGGTCTGTGGGGTTCTTGTGTAAGCGGTGAGCGAATCTGTTCGCGAGGGGCAGCCTGGCCCTGACTGCAGCGCTGCCGTCAGGGCCTTGAGGCGGATTTATTGGTCGTTGAGGGCGAAGCTGGTCAGGGCAAAGGTGGGGATACCGCTGTCCTGTAGTTTTTGCGAACCGCCCAGTTCGGGCAGATCGATGATCGCGGCGGCTTCGATGATGCTCGCGCCCATGCGCCGTACCAGTTGTGCGGCGGCCAGCAGGGTGCCGCCGGTGGCGATCAGGTCATCGAAAATCAGCACTTTATCGCCTTCGCAGAGGCTGTCGGCGTGCACTTCCAGTTTGGCTTCGCCGTACTCGGTCTGGTAGCTCTCGCTGAGCACGTCGGCGGGCAGCTTGCCTTGCTTGCGGAACAGGATCAGCGGCTTGTTCAGCTCATAGGCGATGATCGAGCCGATCAGAAAGCCACGCGCATCCATGGCGCCGATATGGCTGAAATCCGCTTCGACGTAACGCTGGATAAAACTGTCGGCGACCATGCGCAGGGCGCGTGGCGACTGGAACAGCGGGGTGATATCGCGAAAGATCACGCCTGGCTTGGGGAAGTCCACCACCGGGCGGATCAGGGTTTTGATAGTGAATTCGTCGAAGATCATCGGCTAGGTCCTCAGGGCGGGTCGATCAGCCCTCGAGGTTACCGCCGGCCAGGGCGCACAGCTCGATGGGGTCGAGGATATGCACTTCCTTGCCTTCGGCTTCGAGCAGCTTGTTCTGTTGGAAGCGGGTAAATACCCGCGATACGGTCTCGACTGCAAGGCCCAAATAGTTACCAATTTCGTTGCGCGACATGGCCAGGCGGAACTGATTGGCCGAGAAGCCGCGGGCGCGGAAGCGCGCCGACAGGTTGACCAAGAAGGTGGCGATGCGTTCATCGGCGGTTTTCTTCGAGAGCAACAGCATCATCTGCTGATCGTCGCGGATCTCCCGGCTCATGATGCGCATCAGTTGGCGGCGCAGCTGCGGCAATTGCACCGACAGCTCGTCAAGGCGCTCGAAGGGGATTTCACACACCGAAGTGGTTTCCAGAGCCATGGCCGACACGGGGTAACTTTCGCTGTCCATGCCGGACAGACCGACCAGTTCGCTGGGCAGGTGGAAGCCAGTGATCTGCTCATCACCGCTGTCGCTCAGGCTGAAGGTTTTCAAGGCGCCGGAGCGCACGGCAAATACCGAGTTGAAGGCATCGCCCTGGCGGAACAGGAATTCGCCCTTTTTCAGTGGGCGGCCGCGTTTGACGATTTCGTCGAGCGCATCCATGTCTTCCAGGTTCAGGGACAGCGGCAGGCACAGACTCGCCAGGCTGCAATCCTTGCAATGGGCTTGGTGTGGGGTATGCAACTTGATGCTTTCGGACATCGCTGGCGATCCTGGCTAAACACACAATAGACGTAAGGTTACAGCAGGGCGCAGGGTAGAGCCACTAAGACGCAAGTCTGATCGAATGTTCAAGTTTTAGCCGGCGTGGCCGATAGTGCGGGCGACTTTCAATATCGGCAAGGAGCACCAGTATGCGTCTGGAATCGACTCAGTTGAGCGCCCGCATGAACCTCGCGCTGGAGCGCAAGAGTGCTGCGGCCGATGGCGTTGTGGCGAGCAGCGAGGAGGAGAAGCAGGCGCTGCGCGACAGCCTGCGGGTGAGCCTGTCGGAACTGGGCAAGGCGCGCTCTGCCGCCGCAGAGAAGAATCGCGATATTGATGAGAGCAGCCTGCCGGATGTGGTCAAGGATCTGCTTAAGCGAATCCGTGAGATCAAGGCGCAGATTGAGGCGAAGAAAGCCGAGCTGAAAGAGGTCATGCAGGATCAGAGCCTCGACCCTGAGGCCAAACGTATGAAGATCGAAATGCTGCAGGGCGAGCTGGCCTCGCTGCAGGGCGCGTTGAGCAGCGCCAATGCGACGCTGATCAAGGTTATGCGTGAGCAGGATCTGAGCGATCAGCAGATGCAGGAAGTGGCCAGCCTGGTTATGAAATAAACCCGGCCCATACAGTCCGCCGTCTGCTAGATCACTCGGGAAAAACGTTGCCGACTCAGCTCATTCAGGTAGCGATCAAACAGCATGCACAGTGAACGCACCAGTAGCCGACCAGCCGGCAGCACCGCAATGCCCTGAGCGTTCAGTTCAATCAGGCCATCACTGGCCATCTGCTGCAACTGCGGCCAGATATCGGCAAAGTAGCTGCGAAAATCGATGGCATAGGCTTGCTCGATATCAGCAAAACGCAACTGAAAATGGCAGATCAGCTGTTGAATCACTGCGCGGCGCAAGCGGTCGTCCGGGTCGCAGTGCAGGCCGCGCCGGGTAGCCAGTTCGCTGTGGTCGAGGCTTTCCTGGTATTGGCTCAAATCGCTGCTGTTCTGGCAGTAGAGGTCGCCAATCTGGCTGATCGATGACACGCCCAAACCGATCAGGTCGCAATGACCGTGAGTGGTGTAGCCCTGGAAGTTGCGCTGCAGGCTGCCGTCTTCCTGAGCGCTGGCCAGTTCGTCGTCGGGCAGGGCGAAGTGATCCATGCCGATATAGCGGTAACCGGCGGCGCTCAGTTGCTCGATGCTGGCCTGCAGCATGGCCAGTTTGTCGGCGGGGCTGGGCAGGTCACTGGTGTTGATCCGCCGCTGCGGCATAAAGCGCTCGGGCAGGTGGGCGTAATTGAACAGCGACAGGCGATCGGGCTGCAGGGCAATCACTTCGGCCACGGTACGGGCGAAGCGCTCCGGGGTTTGCAGCGGCAGGCCGTAGATCAGGTCGATGTTGACCGAGCGAAACTGCAGGGTGCGTGCGGCTTCGACGATGGCGCGGGTTTCTTCCAGGGTTTGCAGGCGATTGACCGCCCGTTGCACGGCCGGGTCGAGGTCCTGCACGCCCAGGCTGACGCGGTTGAAACCCAGCTCGCGGAGCAGGCCCATGGTCGACCAGTCGGCTTCGCGCGGGTCGATCTCGATGCTGTAGTCACCGCTGTCGTCATCCAGCAGGTTGAAATGCTGGCGCAGGTGGGCCATCAGGTGGCGCAGTTCATCGTGACTTAGAAAGGTTGGCGTGCCGCCGCCGAAGTGCAGCTGCTCGACCTTCTGCTGCGGATCGAGGTGGCGGCTGATGATCTCGATTTCGCGTTCGAGCTTTTCCAGATAGGGCTGGGCGCGGCCGCGATCCTTGGTGATCACCTTGTTGCAGGCGCAGTAGTAGCAGATGTGCGCGCAGAACGGGATGTGCACATACAGCGACAGCGGCCGCAGCGCCTTGCGGCTTTCGCGCAGGGCGTGCAGCAGGTCGAACTGGCTGATGCGCTCATGGAACTGCACGGCGGTCGGATAGGAGGTATAGCGCGGGCCGGCCTGGTCGTAGCGGCGGATCAGGGTGCTGTCCCACTGGATGGCGTTGAGCATGCGGGTATTCCCGGTTTGGCTTTCAATACCGGGCAGTCTATGAGCGCTGCGGCTGGGGTGTTTTGACCTGTATCAAGCGGCCTGCTAGTGACCCATCAGCCAGTGCTGGTGCGGGCCGGGCATTGTCCACAGGCCGAAGAGGATCACCAGAATGCCGGCTGCCGTGCGCACACCCTGTTTGCGCAGCAAGGCGGTCAGGCGTTCGGCGGCGATGCCGGTGGCTAGCAGCACTGGCAAGGTGCCGAGGCCAAAGGCAAGCATTAGCGCAGCGCTGTCGACTGCATTGCCTTGGCTGGCGGCCCACAACAGGGTGCTGTAAACCAGGCCGCAGGGCAGCCAGCCCCACAGGCCGCCGAGCATCAAGGCATGCGGCAAACTGGTGACCGGCATAAAACGCCGGGCCAGTGGCTGGATATACCGCCAGAGGCCATGGCCGAGGGCTTCGATACGGGTCAGGCCACTCCACCAGCCGGCCAGATACAGCCCCATGGCGATCAGCAGCAACGCCGCAATCACCCGCAGGCCCATGACCAAAGGGCTATTGGCTAATGCCCAGCCCGCCAGGCCAAGCAGCAGGCCGGCCAGGCTGTAACTGAAGATGCGTCCCAGGTTGTAGGCCAGCAGCAGCTGAAAGCGCTGTGCGCGCCGCTCGGGCGGAATGGCCAGGGTCAGCGCGCCCATCAGGCCGCCGCACATACCCAGGCAATGTCCGCCGCCGAGCAGGCCGAGAATCAGTGCCGAGATCAGCAGCGGCAGCAGCTCAAGCACCGGGCTTGTCCTGGTCGGGCTGAGATTCGTCGAGTTGTTGAACCTGGCTTACGGCGGCAGTGTGCTTGGGGTCTTCGTCATCGAACAGGATGCTGTGGGCCGGGCCGTCGAGGTCGTCGTACTGACCGCTGTCCACCGCCCAGAAGAACAGCCAGATGGCAAAGGCCACCAGGGCGATGGCAACCGGGATCAGGATATAGAGGGCGGGCATGGCTCAGTGGCTCCGGCGCAAGAATTGCCGCAGATCGAGGCTGGCAACTGGGAAGAGTCTATCCGGGCTGCGGCCGGTCAGCGCGACGAAGGCAAACAGAACATTAAGGAAAAGCATGATCAGGATATCCGGCAGGCTGTCAGTAAACAGGCTGCTAAGCGTGGCCTGCTGGCTGATCAGCGCGGTGGCAACGTGGTACGCCATAAACAGCTGCAGGCTGAACAGCACCACGGCCAGTAAGCGCACCCACCCGGCAACCTTGCCAGTCATGTTGTTTCGCATAGGACCTCGCCGAGCGTATTAGTGGACTGTTTGACCTGTGCATGTCGGTTGTTACTTCCACCTCGACGGCGCGGTGGTGGGGCGGTGAAGCGTGATCCCCCTAGGTGCGTGTCAGACGCAGAGCGTTGATCACCACCAGCAATGAACTTACCGACATGCCCAGCGCGGCCCAGATGGGGGTGATCCAGCCGATAGCGGCGAAGGGCAGCACCAGGCCATTGTACAGGCTGGCCCAGGTTAGATTCTCGATGATGATGCGCCGGGTTCGTTGCGCCATGTGTAGCGCCTGCACCAGGCTGCTCAGGCGGTTGGACAGCAGCACGGCATCGGCGCTGGTTTTCGCCAGGTCGGTGGCGCTGCCCATGGCCACGCTGATATCGGCGGCGGCCAATACCGGCACATCGTTAACCCCGTCACCCAGCATCAGCACCCGGCGGCCCTGGCTGTGCAGCTGCTTGAGCACCTCCAGCTTGGCATCCGGCGTGAGGCCGCCACGGGCGTCTGTGATGCCCAGCTGGCGCGCCACTTCGCCGACCATCGGTGAGCTGTCGCCGGACAGCAGCATGATCTGCCAGCCTTTGCTCTTGGCCATGTCGATCAGTTGCGGCGCGTCGTCACGCAGGCGGTCATTCAATACAAACCAGGCCAGCGGCCCTTGCTCATCGCCTAGCAACAGCCATTGGCCGTGTTCGCCGCTAATCGTCGGCGCCGGTTGTGTACTCAGCGCGCAGACAAAATTGGCCTCGCCGATACGCAGCAGCCGTTTGCCAACACGCCCCTGCAGGCCCAAACCTGGATGGCTGTCGACCGCTTCGGCGGCCTCAGGGGCCTGGCCGAAGGCGCGGGCAATCGGGTGTTCTGAGCGGTTTTCCAGCGCTGCGGCCAAGGCCAGGCAGGTGTCGGCATCCAGCTCGCGCAGGGGGTGGATGGCGCTGAGGGTCAGGCGACCTTCGGTGAGGGTGCCGGTCTTGTCCAGCACCAGGGTGTCAATTTGATTGAGCCCTTCGAGTACATGGCCGCGGGTCAGCAGCATGCCCAGTTTGTGCAGAGAACCCGTGGCGGCGGTTAGTGCTGTTGGCGTGGCCAGGGCGAGCGCGCAAGGGCAGGTGGCGACCAGCAGGGCCAGGACAATCCAGAACGCCCGCGAGGGATCGAGCTGCCACCAGACCAGGCCGACGACAGCCGCCACCACCAGGACAATCAGCAGGAACCACTGCGCAACCTGATCGGCCAGTACCGCCAGGCGCGGTTTGTCGCTTTGCGCACGCTCCAGCAGGCGAACGATGGCCGACAGTCGCGTGGCATCACCGAGGGCCTGCACTTCAATTTGCAGCGGCCCTTCGACATTGAGTGTGCCGGCGGTCACGCTGTCGCCGACGTTGCGTGGTTGTGGCAGGTACTCGCCGGTCAGCACGGACTCATCCACGCTCGACTGACCCTGGATGATGCAACCATCGGCGGGCAGCAGGGCGCCGGGCGGCACCAGTACCTGATCGCCGACCTGCAGTTCATTGAGCAGAATGCGCTGGCTCTGACCTGCTGCGTCCAGGCGTAGGCAGGAGGCCGGTAGCAGATTGACCAGCTGCGCGGTGGCGGCAGCTGTGCGTTCGCGGGCGCGGCGCTCCAGATAGCGGCCGGCCAGCAGAAACAGGGCGAACATGCCCACCGCATCGAAATACAGCTCGCCCTGGCCGGTGACGGTTGACCAGATCCCGGCGATGTAGGCGCCGCCAATCGCCAGGGATACCGATACATCCATGGTCAGGTGGCGGGTGCGCAGGTCGCGCAGCGCGCCACGGAAGAACTGGCCGCAGCAGTAGAAGACAATCGGTGTGGTGAGAAACAGGCTGACCCAGCGCAGGATCTTGTCCAGCTCGGGGCTGAGGTCGATGTTGAATTCCGGCCAGGTGGCCATGGTCGCCATCATCACCTGCATCCACAGCATGCCGACCACGCCCAGCTCGCGCATGGCGCGACGGTTCTCGCGGTGCAGCTGTTCGGCGGCGGCATCGGCCTGCCAGGGGTGGGCAGCGTAGCCGATCTTGCGCAGCGCCTTGAGCAGGCTGCTGAGCGGCAGTTGGCTGTCGGCCCAGCGCACTTGCAGGCGGTGGTTGGACAGGTTGAGGTGCGCCTCGCTGACGCCTGGAAGGCTGCGCAGGTGTTTTTCGATCAACCAGCCACAGGCCGCGCAGCTGATGCCTTCGATCAGCAGGCAGGTCTCGCTGAGTTCGCCGTCATGTTCGACAAAGGGCTGCTGCACGTCGCTGCGGTCATACAGCGCCAACTCGTCAGGCAGCGCCTGGGGCAGGCTTTGCGGGTTGGCGGCGCTTTCGCTGCGGTGCTTGTAGTAGTGCTCCAGACCGCCGCTGACAATGGCTTCGGCCACTGCCTGACAGCCCGGGCAGCACATCTCGCGGGTTGCACCCAGTACCTGGGTCTGGAAACGGCTGCCGGCAGGAACCGGCAGGCCACAGTGATAGCAGGGAGTCGGACTGGCCATCGGTGTGCTTATTGGGCATCCCCGAGGTTGATCGTTTTTCCGCTCTTGACGTTTTCCTCTTCGAACAGCCGCCAGTCCTTGCCGCCTTCCTGGCCGATCAGCTCGACAAAGCGACGGCCTTCAACCGCATCAATCATCTGCCCGCTGTAACTGCCATCTGCCTGCGGTTGCAGAATCACCCGACGGTCGCGTTCCGGCTGGGTCGGCGAGATCAGGTTAAGCACCAGTTGCTGCGGCCGGCTGTTGCCGCTCAGCTGCAGGCTGGCGACGCCGGTTTCCTCGTCCAGCACCAGAACGGCGTGCAGCTTGAGGCGGATGGCGTGGTTTTCCCGCTCCAACGACTGGTTGATGCCCTTGCCGACGTCGTAATAGTCATCGGAAATCAGCCCTGGCGGGTTCTTCGTGGCGATGGTCAGCAGGGTTAACCCCTGGACCACTGAATAGGCCAGCAGGCCAATCAGGAACCAGGGCCAGAATTGCTTGTACCAGGGCTTGATGATTTCGGCGTTCTTTTCAGCAATGGGTTCAGACATGGGCTTCTCTAATCAGCGCACGCTCGGGCCGATAAAGCGGCTGGCGGCGTCGGTTTTGATACTGGGGTCATCCACCGAGTGCAGGTGGAAAGTGATTTCATTGGTGCTTGAAGGTAGCTTTTCCGGCTCGATGGACAGCTCGACCGGTAAGGACAACACCTCGCCAGCGATTGCCTTGATCTCGCGCTTGCCTTCGTACACCAGACCGTCGAGGCCATCGGCTTCGATCAGGTAGGTCACGTCGTGCTGGGCCTTGTTCATGATCTTCAGGGTGTAGACGTTCTCGATCCGGCCCTCTTCGTTTTCGCGGTAGAGCACACGGTCCTTGAGCACATCCAGCTCCACCAGTGAACGCTCGGCGATGGCCCAGGCGAACACGCAGAACATGGCAGTCAGCGCCACCGCGTAACCAATCAGGCGCGGGCGCACCAGGTTGGTTTTCTGTCCGGACAGGTTGTGTTCGGTGGTGTAGCTGATCAGCCCTTTCGGGTAGTTCATCTTCTCCATGATGCTGTCACAGGCATCGATACAGGCCGCGCAGCCGATGCATTCGATCTGCAGGCCGTCGCGGATATCGATGCCGGTAGGGCAGACGTGTACGCACATCTTGCAGTCGATACAGTCACCCAGGCCTTGGGCCTTGTAGTCGGCGTCCTTCTTGCGCGGGCCACGGGATTCGCCACGGCGCGGGTCATAGGAGACGATCAGGGTGTCCTGGTCGAACATCACGCTCTGGAAGCGCGCGTAGGGGCACATGTAGATGCACACCTGCTCACGCAGGTAGCCGGCGTTGCCATAGGTGGCGAGGGTGAAGAAACCAACCCAGAACAGCGCCCAGCCACTGGCCTCCAGGGTGAACAGTTCGGGTATCAGCTCGCGAATTGGCGTGAAGTAGCCGACGAAGGTGATCGCGGTGACCAGCGAAACGCCGACCCAGATGCCGTGTTTGGCCAGCTTGCGCAGGAATTTCTGGGTGCTCATGGGGGTCTTGTCGAGCTTCATACGCTGGTTGCGGTCACCTTCGGTGACTTTCTCCGCCCACATGAATACCCAGGTGAACACGCTCTGCGGGCAGGTGTAGCCACACCACACGCGGCCAGCGAACACGGTGATAAAGAACAGGCCGAAGGCGGCGATGATCAGCAGCGCCGAGAGCAGGACGAAATCCTGCGGCCAGTAGGTTGAGCCGAAGATATAGAACTTGCGCTCCGGCAGGTTCCACCAGACGGCCTGACGACCATTCCAGTTCAACCATACGGTGCCGAAGTACAACAGGAACAGGGCTGCGCCACCGAGCATGCGCAAGTTACGGAAGATGCCGGTGAAGGAGCGGGTGTAGATTTTTTCGCGGTTGGCGTACAGGTCGACAACTTCGACCTTGGCCGGGGCAGGGGTGACGTCTTTGACTGGAATCTGTGCGCTCATCAGTTCGTACCACGGCGGTTGATTGGCTGCTTCAACCGATACGTGCCGGCCGAAGTCATACGGGCTCTTGCGCTATGGTACGCCTGACGATTGCTCGGCAGGTGCGACCAGCGGTCGCGCCTGCCAGAGCCGGAGAATCACTTCTCGGTTTTACCTTGCGACAGGCTGTACACGTAAGCCGCCAGTAGATGCACTTTATCGTTGCCCAGGAAATCAGCCTGAGCTGGCATCTTGCCGTTACGGCCGTAGCGCAGAGTTTGTTGCACCTGAGCAAAGCTGGAGCCGTAGAGCCAGACTTTGTCGGTCAGGTTGGGTGCGCCCATGGCATGTTGACCCTTACCTTCAGCGCCATGACAGACTGCACAAGTAGTCGCGAAGATGTCTTGACCTGCGGCAAGGTCAACCGCGATACCTTCCGGGTTTTTCAAACCGGAGAGGCTGCGAATGTAGCCAGCCACGTTACGGATACCTTCTTCGCCCAGAGCATCGAGCTGCGCAGGCATCATGCCCTGACGACCGGCCATGATGGTGGTCTTGATGGTTTCCGGCTCGCCGCCGTACAGCCAGTCGTTGTCGGTCAGGTTAGGGAAGCCGTAGGCACCCTTGGCGTCGGAACCGTGGCAGACCGAGCAGTTGGAGGCAAACAGGCGACCGCCCATTTTCAGCGCTTGCTCGTCCTGGGCCACTTGTTCGATCGGCATGGCGGCGTACTTGGCAAAGATCGGGCCGTACTGGGCATCAGCCTTGGCCATCTCTTTTTCCCACTGGTGCACGCCGGTCCAGCCTGCGTTGCGTTCTAAACCACCAGCAATTTCGATATTGGTGGCAAACGGCGTCTTGGCCTCGGTGTCGAGGTAGTCGTAGCCCGGCAGCAAACCTTTCCAGTTACCCAGGCCCGGGTAGAGGGCCAGGTAACCGAGAGCAAAGATGATGGTGCCGACGAACAGCATGAACCACCACTTGGGCAGCGGGTTGTCGAACTCTTCGATACCGTCGAAGGAGTGGCCGACAGTTTCTTCGGTGGTTTCTTCGCGCTGGCCCTTGCGGGTGCCGAAGATCAGCCAAGTCAGGGCAAAGATGGTGCCCAGAGACAGAATGGTTACGTACCAACTCCAGAACGTGGTCATTGGTTATTGCTCCTGGAAGATTGCTCGTCACGCTCGTTGGGTTTGGGATCGTCGGCGAAGGGCAGGTTAGCGGCCTCGTCGAAGCTGGATTTACGCTTGCTGCTGTAGGCCCAGAGCACAACGCCGATAAAGGCGATGAACACCACTGCTGTACCTATGCCGCGAATAGTCCCGATATCCATCGCGCGTTACCGTTTGTTCTTGATGGAAGTGCCGAGAACCTGCAGGTACGCAACGATGGCGTCCATTTCGGTTTTGCCTTTTACAGCATCCTTGGCACCGGCGATGTCTTCATCGGTGTAAGGAATGCCGAAGCCACGCATGACTTCCATCTTCTTGGCGGTGTCCTTGCCGTCGAGTTTGTTCTCGACCAGCCAGGGGTAGGCCGGCATCTTCGACTCAGGCACTACGTTGCGCGGGTTGTACAGGTGCGCACGTTGCCATTCATCCGAGTAGCGGCCGCCAACACGCGCCAGGTCCGGGCCGGTACGCTTGGAACCCCACAGGAACGGGTGGTCCCAGACGCTTTCACCGGCTACCGAGTAGTGGCCGTAACGTTCGGTTTCAGCACGGAACGGACGGATCATCTGCGAGTGGCAGCCGACACAGCCGTTGGCGATGTACACATCGCGGCCTTCCAGTTGCAGCGCGGTGTAAGGCTTGAGGCCTTCTACCGGCTCGTTGGTCACGTCCTGGAAAAACAGCGGAACAATTTGAGTCAGGCCGCCGATGCTGACGGCCAGAACCATCAGCAGCGCCATCAGGCCAATATTCTTCTCAATGATTTCGTGTTTCATCAGTGCGCTACTCCAGCAGGGATCTGTGCAGCGGCTTCGTATTCAGAAGCCTTGGCGGCACGCACGGTGCGGTAGGTGTTGTAAGCCATCAGCAGCATGCCCGCGACGAAGAAGGCGCCGCCGATCATGCGCACCACGTAGCCCGGGTGGCTGGCTTCCAGCGCTTCAACGAAGGAGTAGGTGAGGGTGCCGTCTTCGTTGACCGCACGCCACATCAGACCTTGGGTGATGCCGTTGACCCACATCGAGGCGATGTACAGCACGGTGCCGATGGTGGCCAACCAGAAGTGCGCGTTGATCAGGCCAACGCTGTGCATCTGCGGGCGACCGAAGACTTTCGGGATCAGGTGGTACAGCGCACCGATGGAAATCATCGCTACCCAGCCGAGCGCGCCGGCGTGTACGTGGCCGATGGTCCAGTCGGTGTAGTGGGACAAGGCGTTGACGGTCTTGATCGCCATCATCGGACCTTCGAAGGTCGACATGCCGTAGAACGCCAGCGATACCACCAGGAAACGCAGGATTGGGTCGGTACGCAGCTTATGCCAGGCGCCCGACAGGCTCATCATGCCGTTGATCATGCCGCCCCAGCTTGGCGCCAGCAGGATGATCGACATGGCCATACCAAGGGATTGAGCCCAATCTGGCAGCGCGGTGTAGTGCAGGTGGTGCGGGCCGGCCCAGATGTACAGGGTGATCAGTGCCCAGAAGTGCACGATGGACAGGCGGTAGGAGTAGATCGGACGCTCAGCCTGCTTGGGTACGAAGTAGTACATCATGCCCAGGAAGCCGGTGGTCAGGAAGAAACCCACTGCGTTGTGGCCGTACCACCACTGGATCATCGCGTCTGTTGCACCAGCGTACATGGAGTACGACTTGAACAGGCTGACCGGAACGGCCGCGCTGTTAACGATGTGCAGCATCGCGGTAACCAGGATAAAGGCACCGAAGAACCAGTTACCTACATAAATATGCTTGGTCTGGCGTTTGATGATGGTGCCGAAGAACACCACGGCATAAGCGATCCAGACGATGCCCAGGAGGATATCGATTGGCCACTCAAGCTCGGCGTATTCCTTGGAACCGGTGAAACCCATCGGCAGAGTGATCACTGCTGCGACGATCACGGCTTGCCAGCCCCAGAATACGAACGCGGCAAGGCCATCAGAGATCAGGCGTGCCTGGCTGGTGCGTTGCACCACGTAGAACGAGGTGGCCATCAGTGCACAACCACCGAAGGCGAAAATCACCGCGTTGGTGTGCAGCGGACGCAGACGGCCAAAGCTCGTCCATTCCATACCCAGGTTAAGTTCAGGCCACACCAGCTGTGCGGCGATGAAAACACCCAGGCTCATGCCAATGACTCCCCAGATCACCGTCATTACGGCGAACTGGCGAACCACCTTGTAGTTATAAGCAGTCGGACTGATTGCTGTGCTCATTATGGGTTCCACGGTTAATGGATTTTTTAGGGGCAAAAATCGGCGGCAAGTATGGAGAAAGCAGGTGCTCATTGCAACGACACAAGCCGGCGCGATAAGGCTTTCAGGGCTGTCGGCAAGCATGCATGGCCGCGTATGCAAGGTATTGCCGCAAGCAAAAAACGCCTAACAGGCGTAGCGCGAAAGATGGGAATCGCCTTGGAGTTATGACAGGTGGCGACTGTCGACAAGATTAGCTCAAGTCAAACATCGCGCGTGCACTTGGTCGGAAGGGTGCGACCTTGGGTCGCATGGCTGGAGCAACTGTCCAGCGCGAGGGGTGGGGTTTTTGTACTGACTGGCGAGGCTAGCTCGCCAGTCAGTGTGCTACAGGCGCCTTACTGGGCGGCGGCGTTCTGCTGCGATTTGCTCAGGCTCAGAACATAAGCTGCCAGCAGATGCACTTTGTCGTTGCCCAGATACTGCTCTTGCGCCGGCATTTGGCCGTTGCGGCCGTGACGGATGGTCTGTTGCAGCTGCACCAGGCTGCTGCCATAGATCCAGCCGGCCGTGCTGGTCAGGTCGGGCGCGCCGAGCATGGCCATGCCTTTGCCTTCTGCACCGTGGCAGGCCAGGCAGTTGGTGGCATAGATGGCGGCGCCTTTTTCCAGGTCGAAGCTCTTGTCAGCTGGCAATGGCAAACCGGCCAGATCCTTGCGTACATAAGCTGCGACCTGCTGCACGCCTTCTTCGCCAATCACCGCAGCCCAGGCCGGCATGGCGCCGATGCGACCATTGAGGATGCTGGTCTTGATCACATTAGGTTCGCCGCCCCAGCGCCAGTGGCTGTCGGTCAGGTTGGGGAAGCCCACCGCACCTTTGGCGTCGGAGCCGTGGCAAACCGAGCAATAGGTGGCGAACATGCGGCCGCCCATTTTCAGCGCTTGCTCGTCTTTGGCCACTTCTTCCAGGGGCATGGCTGCATATTTGGCGAAGATCGGTCCATACAGTTCGTCCGCCTTGTCGACTTCGCGCTGCCATTGCTTGACCTGGGTCCAGCCGCCTTCGTAACCCGGCAGTACGCCTTTCCAGCTGCCCAGGCCGGGATACAGCACCAGGTAGCCAATCGAGAAGATCAGCGTGCCGAGAAACAGCATGAACCACCACTTGGGCAGCGGGTTGTCATATTCCTCGATGCCGTCGAAGGCATGCCCCATGGTCTGATCGGTAGGGCTCTTGTGAACTTCGCTCTTGCGGGTGGCGAAAATCAGCCAGAACAGCGCGATCAGGGTGCCGACTGTCAGCAGGGTGATGTACCAGCTCCAGAAAGTGCTCATGGGGTCTTGCTCCTAGGTGCAGCCAGCTTGGGTTCATCGGCAAAGGGCAGTAGGGCGGCCTGATCGAAGGCTGCGCGACGTTTGCCGCTGTAAGCCCACAGGGTCACGCAAACAAACGACAGCAGAACCAGTGCCGTGCCGATGCCGCGTATGGTTCCAATATCCAGAGCGCCGATATCAATAAATTCGAATGACATGGCTTACCTCTTGTTCTTCACGGCAGTGCCGAGCACTTGCAGGTAGGCGACCATGGCGTCCATCTCGCTTTTGCCTTTTACAGCTGCGCTGGCGCCGGCAATGTCTTCATCGCTGTAGGGCACGCCTAGCAGGCGCAGGGCTTTCATCTTGGCCGGGGTGTCTTGGCCGTCCAGAGTGCCTTCCACCAGCCAGGGATAAGAAGGCATCTTCGACTCCGGCACCACGTTGCGCGGGTTGTAGAGGTGCGCGCGATGCCATTCATCCGAGTAGCGGCCGCCCACGCGGGCCAGGTCCGGCCCGGTGCGTTTGGAGCCCCAGAGGAAGGGGTGGTCGTAGACGCTTTCACCGGCGACCGAGTAATGGCCATAACGCTCGGTTTCGGCGCGGAATGGGCGGATCATCTGCGAGTGGCAGCCGACGCAGCCTTCGCGGATATAGATGTCGCGGCCTTCCAGTTGCAGCGCGGTGTAGGGCTTTAGGCCGGCCACCGGTTCATTGGTGACGTCCTGGAAGAACAGCGGAACAATCTGCGTCAGGCCGCCGATACTCACCGCCAGCACCATCATCAGCGCCATCAGGCCGATGTTCTTTTCGAGTATTTCGTGTCTCATCAGTGGGCTCCCTCAAGCGAAAACTGCGCGGCGGCTTCCATCTCAGCGGCTTTGGTATGACGCACGGTCTGCCAGACGTTCCAGGCCATCACCAGCATGCCGGCGAAGAAGATCGCGCCGCCGATCACCCGCACCACAAAACCGGGGTGGCTGGCTTCCAGTGCTTCGACGAAGGAGTAGGTGAGGGTGCCGTCTTCGTTGACTGCGCGCCACATCAGGCCCTGGGCGATACCGTTGACCCACATCGAGGCGATATAGAGCACGGTGCCAATGGTGGCGAGCCAGAAGTGCACGTTGATCAGGCTGGTGCTGTGCATTTCATCGCGACCGAAGACTTTCGGCAGCATGTGATACAGCGAGCCAATGGACACCATGGCCACCCAGCCAAGGGCGCCGGCATGCACGTGGCCGATGGTCCAGTCGGTGTAGTGGGACAGGGCGTTGACGGTCTTGATCGCCATCATCGGACCTTCAAAGGTCGACATGCCGTAGAACGCCAGGGACACCACCAGGAAGCGCAGGATCGGGTCGGTGCGCAGCTTATGCCAGGCACCTGAGAGGGTCATCATGCCGTTGATCATGCCGCCCCAGCTGGGTGCCAGCAGAATCAGCGACATCACCATGCCCAGGCTCTGCGCCCAGTCCGGCAGCGCGGTGTAGTGCAGGTGATGCGGGCCGGCCCAGATATACACGGCAATCAGCGCCCAGAAGTGCACGATGGACAGCCGGTAGGAGTACACCGGGCGACCGGCCTGCTTGGGCACGAAGTAATACATCATCCCCAGAAAGCCTGCGGTAAGGAAAAAGCCCACGGCGTTGTGGCCGTACCACCACTGGATCATCGCATCGGTGGCCCCGGCATAGGCCGAGTAGGACTTGGTCAGGGTGACCGGTACTTCCAGGTTGTTGACCAGGTGCAGCAGTGCAACGGTGAGGATAAAACCACCGAAGAACCAGTTGCCCACATAAATGTGGCTGACGTTGCGCTTCATCACCGTGCCGAAGAACACAACGGCGTAGCTGACCCAGACAATGGTGATCAGAATGTCGATCGGCCATTCCAGCTCGGCGTATTCTTTCGAGCTGGTCCAGCCCAATGGCAGGCTGATGGCCGCCAGCACGATCACCAGTTGCCAACCCCAGAAGGTGAAGGCGGCAAGCTTGGGTGCGAACAAGGTGGCCTGCGAGGTGCGTTGTACGGCGTAATAGCTGGTGGCGAATAGCGCGCAACCGCCAAAGGCGAAGATCACCGCGTTGGTATGCAGCGGGCGCAGGCGGCCGAAGCTGGTCCACGGCAGGTTGAAGTTGAGTTCGGGCCAGGCCAGTTGCGCGGCGATAAATACGCCGAGCCCCATCCCGACAATGCCCCACACCACTGTCATGATGGCGAATTGGCGAACCACCCTGTAGTTGTAGGCGGAACTGCTGGTTGTGTTCATGTCTGGGCTTCCATCCACGGTTATAGGCAGATCATCGAAAATCAGCGGCTGCGGGCTTGTACGATCTGCACCGCAGTCCAACGGATTCTTCAAGAACCTACTTACGATCTGCTGCGCGTCGGCCCTGCTGCGTTAAAAACAGGCTCGGAATGCTCATGTACAACTCGTACACTCCGCTTCCTCGCCTGTTTTTGTCTTGCATGGCTCTAGCTCGCGAAATCGTAAGTAGGTTTTAAGCGAGGCAAGCATGAGCAAAGGGCAGGTGGCAGGTATTGACGGGGATCAATACGTGCAGGGGCAGAGTCATAGCGCATGGTTGTGGGATCGTCCGCTTGGTGAGACGCGCGCTACCTTGATTCTGGCCCATGGCGCCGGTGCGCCGATGGACAGCGAATTCATGCAAACCATGGCGCAAAGCCTTGCCGCACGTGGGATTGCTGTAGTGCGCTTCGAGTTTGCCTACATGGCGGCGCGGCGTCTGGACGGCAAGAAACGCCCCCCTAACCCCCAGGCCAAACTGCTCGAACAGTGGCGCGAGGTGTACCGCCCGGTGCGCCAACAGGTCGCAGGGCCGCTAGCGATTGGCGGCAAGTCCATGGGCGGGCGCATGGCCAGCCTGCTGGCCGATGAGTTAGGCGCTGATGCGCTGGTGTGCTTGGGCTATCCCTTTTATGCCGTCGGCAAACCGGAAAAGCCACGAGTCGCGCACTTAGCCGAGCTGTGCACGCAGACGTTGATCATTCAGGGCGAGCGCGATGCACTGGGGGATCGCCAGGCAGTGGCGGACTACACACTCTCTGAAACGATCAAATTGTGCTGGCTGACCGCTGGGGATCACGACCTCAAGCCGCTAAAAAGCTCGGGCTTCACTCATCAGCAGCATCTGCAGACGGCGGCCGATGCGATTGCGCAGTTCCTCTGCGCGTAGGCGGCAGGGCTGGCGTTTATGAATGACTGCTATTCCTACTAAAACACTAGGACTTTGCCGGCGCGGGTGAGTGGCGTACACTGCGCCCATGTTTGCGAGGAGTTGCCATGAGCACCATTACCATTACCGACGCTGCCCACGATTATCTGGCTGACCTGCTGAGCAAGCAGAACACCCCGGGCATCGGCATCCGCGTATTTATCACCCAGCCAGGCACCCAGTACGCCGAAACCTGCATTGCCTATTGCAAGCCGGGCGAGCAGAAGGCCGAAGACACTGCGCTGGGCCTGGCCAGCTTCACCGCCTGGATCGACGCCGTCAGCGAGCCGTTTCTGGAAGACGCAGTGGTTGACTACGCTACCGACCGCATGGGGGGCCAGCTGACCATCAAGGCGCCGAACGCCAAAGTGCCGATGGTCAATGAAGACAGTCCGATCAACGAGCGCATCAGCTACTACCTGCAGACCGAGATCAACCCCGGTCTAGCCAGCCATGGCGGTGAAGTCAGCCTGATCGACGTGGTCGAAGATGGTATTGCCGTGCTGAAATTCGGTGGCGGCTGCCAGGGCTGCGGTCAGGTTGACCTGACGCTCAAGGAAGGCATCGAGAAAACCCTGCTTGAGCGCATTCCCGAACTCAAAGGTGTGCGTGACGTGACCGACCACAGCATCAAGGAAAATGCCTACTACTGATCAGTAGGCGCTCCAATAAAAATGCCCGCGCTCTGCGGGCATTTTTATTGGAGCTGAGGGTGTGGGCGGGGGGTAATTCGCGGCAGTGCCGCGCGATTAGGATTCAGCGCGCTTCTTGCGTCGGTCGAGCAATTCAGTTGCCCGTGCACGCAATTGCCCGCAGCCGCCATCAATGTCCTGGCCGGCGCTGTTGCGCACTTTGGTCAGCACGCCACGGCTGTGCAGGTAACGCACGATCTGCACGATACGGTCGCCATCGGGGCGCTGAAACTCGTCTGCTTCCAGGCTGTTGTAGGGGATCAGGTTCATGATCGCGTACTTGCCCTTGAGCAGGCGCAGGATGCCGTCCATCTCCTCCTGGCTGTCGTTGATGCCCTTGAGCAGCGTCCACTGGTACTGGATCGGGTAATCGATCTGCCGCGCGTAGGTTTCGCCCAGTTCCACCAACTCTTCAGGATCGATACGCGGTGCGCGCGGCAGTAGCGTCTGGCGTAGCTCGGCATCGGTGGTATGCAGCGACAGTGCCAGCGCCGGCTTGACCTGCTGCTGCGGCAAACGCTCGAACACCCGTGGGTCGCCGACGGTAGAGAACACCAAGTTGCGCTGGCCGATACCGCCCTCGGTGCCAAGCAGGTTGATCGCTTCGAGCACGTTATCGAGGTTATGCGCCGGCTCGCCCATGCCCATAAACACCACTTTCTTTACCGCTCGAAAGCGCCGGGCCAGGGCCACTTGGGCGACGATCTCGGCAGTGCTCAGCTGGCGCAGCAGGCCGCTCTTGCCGGTCATGCAGAACACGCAGCCCACCGCGCAACCCACCTGGCTGGAGACGCACAGGCCATCGCGCGGCAGCAGCACGCTCTCCACCATCTGTTTGTCGGCCAACTCCACCAGCAAACGCGCCGAGCCGTCCGTCGCCGGGTGTTCAGAGCTGAGGCGCGCCAGTCCATCAAGTTCGCTGCTTATCTCGGGCAGGGCATTGCGTACCGCCAGCGGCAGGAAGTTCTCGGTCTTCTGGTTGCGCGTACCGGTATCCAGCGGCATGCCGCGCAGCCAGGCACGGGTAATCCGCCCGATGTGCATGGGCTTGGCACCGAGATCGGTGAGGCGTTGGTGAAAGTCGTGAATATGCATGGGGCGCGCATGCTACCACCGGCCAGGTTGCGGTGGTATGTGTGGCGGTGGGCAGGCGTCGGATGCGCAGACCACGCCGCTTAATCTTTGCTCAAGCCGCGCCGGGCACTCATACTAGCGTCCTGATTGGCCTGACCCAGCTGTGCGGAGCGGTAGATGAAATTTATACACCAGCGCGAACACCTCAACGAAGACGACGTCGTCGTGATCGAGTGCTCGCAAACCTGCAACATTCGCCTGATGAGCGATGCCAACTTCCGCAGCTTTAAGAATGGTGGCCGGCACACCTACCACGGTGGCGCATTCGACACCTTTCCGGCCAAGATCACCGTACCGAGCAGCGGTTTCTGGAATATCACCATCGATACGGTCTCACGCAAAGCCATCAGCGTTACACGCAAGCCGACGCTCAAGCATTCGATCAAGATCGTACGCAAATCGACTTCGCGTTTGAGCTAAATAATCGAAGTTCGCCAAAAGGCCCGCTAAATAGCGGGCCTTTTTGGTTTTAGTTGTCATACCCCAAACTAGGCGCCAGCCAACGTTCACTGACGTTCAGATCCTGCTTTTTGCGCGCGGTGTAGCTTTCCACCTGATCTTTGTCGATTTTGCCGACGGCAAAGTACTGCGCCTGCGGGTGGGCGAAGTACCAGCCGGATACGGCAGCGGCCGGGAACATTGCGTAGTGCTCGGTGAGGAACACACCGCTGGTGCCGGCCTTATTGAATTCCGCCGCCGGGTCGAGCAAGGTGAACAGGGTCTTCTTCTCGGTGTGATCGGGGCAGGCCGGGTAGCCGGGAGCAGGGCGGATGCCTTTGTAGGCTTCCTTGATCAGCTCCTCGTTGCTCAGCTGCTCGTCCGGTTCGTAGCCCCAATAGGTGGTGCGCACCTCTTTGTGCAACCACTCGGCGCAGGCTTCAGCCAGGCGGTCGGCCAGGGCTTTGACCATGATCGAGTTGTAGTCGTCGCCGGCGTCTTGGTACGCCTTGGCTACTTCCTCTGCGCCGATGCCGGCGGTGGTGATAAAGCCGCCCACATAGTCGGTGACACCACTGTCTTTCGGCGCGACAAAGTCGGCCAGGGAGTAGTTCGGTTTGCCGTCCGGTTTGATGGTCTGCTGGCGCAGGTGGTGCAGGGTGGCCAGCTTCTCGCCGTTGTCGCCATAAACATCCAGGTCGTCATCGTTGACCTGGTTGGCGGGCCAGAAACCGAACACGGCGCGCGCGCTGATCAGCTTCTCATCGATCAGCTTTTTCAGCATCTCCTGAGCGTCGGCGTACAGCGCAGTGGCAGCTTCGCCGACTACCTCATCGGTGAGAATGCGTGGGAACTTGCCGGCCAGGTCCCAAGAGATAAAGAACGGGGTCCAGTCGATATATTCGGCCAGCACCTTGAGGTCGATATTCTCCAGCACCTTGACGCCGGTAAAGCTCGGCACGGTCGGCTGATAGGTTGCCCAGTCGAACTTGGGTTTGTTTTCCACCGACTTGGCGTAGCTCAGGCGTTCGGTGCGTGCGCTGCGGTTGGCGGTGCGTTCGCGCACTTCAATGTAGTCGAGGCGGGTGCGTTCGACAAAGTCGGCCTTGAGTTCCTTGGATAGCAGCTGAGTGGCCACGCCCACCGCGCGTGAGGCGTCGGTAACGTAGACCACCGCATCGTTCTGGTACTTGGGCTCGATCTTCACCGCGGTGTGGGCTTTTGAGGTGGTCGCGCCGCCGATCATCAGCGGCAGGTGGAAGCCCTGGCGCTGCATTTCGCGGGCGACATGTACCATCTCGTCCAGCGACGGGGTGATCAGGCCGGACAGGCCGATGATGTCGCACTTCTCGGCGATGGCGGTTTGCAGGATCTTTTCAGCCGGCACCATCACGCCCAGGTCGACGATGTCGTAGCCGTTACAGCCCAAGACCACGCCGACAATGTTTTTGCCGATGTCGTGTACGTCGCCTTTGACCGTGGCCATGAGGATCTTGCCCTTGGCTTCGGGCTTGTCGCCTTTTTCAGCTTCGATAAAGGGGATCAGGTGGGCCACCGCCTGCTTCATTACGCGGGCCGATTTGACCACCTGCGGCAGGAACATCTTGCCCGCACCGAACAGGTCACCGACCACGTTCATCCCGGCCATCAGCGGGCCTTCGATCACTTCGATGGGGCGCGCGCATTGCTGGCGGCACTCTTCGGTGTCTTCGACGATGTGCGTGGTCACGCCCTTGACCAAGGCATGCTTGAGCCGCTCAACCACGCTCCAGGTGCGCCATTCTTCGGTTTCGACTTCCTTGACGCTGCCGTCGCCCTTGTAGTTGTCGGCGATGGCCAGCAACGCTTCGGTGGCACCTTCATGGCGGTTGAGCACCACGTCTTCCACGGCGTCGCGCAGCTCTTTGGGGATCTCGTCGTAGATTTCCAGCTGGCCGGCGTTGACGATGCCCATGGTCAGGCCGTTCTGGATCGCGTAGTACAAGAACACCGAGTGAATCGCTTCACGCACCGGGTTGTTGCCACGGAAGGAGAACGACACGTTGGACACGCCGCCTGAGCTCAGTGCATAGGGCAGTTGGTCACGGATGTAAGCGCAGGCTTCGATAAAGTCGACCGCGTAGTTGTTGTGTTCCTCGATGCCGGTGGCCACGGCGAAGATGTTCGGGTCGAAGATGATGTCTTCCGGCGGGAAGCCCACTTCATTGACCAGAATGTCGTAGCTACGCTGGCAGATTTCGCGCTTGCGCGCTGCAGTGTCGGCCTGGCCGGCTTCGTCAAAGGCCATCACCACTACGGCGGCGCCGTAGCGCTTGCACAGCTTGGCGTGGTGCTTGAACTGCTCGACGCCTTCCTTCATGGAAATCGAGTTGACGATGCCCTTGCCCTGGATGCACTTGAGGCCGGCTTCGATCACTTCCCACTTGGAGGAGTCGATCATGATCGGTACGCGGGAGATGTCCGGCTCGCCGGCGATCAGATTCAAGAAGGTGACCATGGCCTTCTGCGAATCGAGCATGCCCTCGTCCATGTTGATATCGATCACCTGCGCGCCGGCTTCCACCTGCTGCAGGGCGACTTCCAGGGCTTCGGTGTAGTTGTCTTCGCGGATCAGGCGGGCGAACTTGGCCGAACCGGTGATATTGGTGCGCTCGCCGACGTTGATAAACAGCGAGTTGCGGTCGATGGTGAAGGGCTCAAGGCCCGACAGGCGACAGGCCTTGGGAATATCCGGGATGGCGCGCGGCGGGTATTTGCTCACCGCTTCGGCAATCGCCTGGATATGCGCCGGCGTGGTGCCGCAGCAGCCGCCAACAATGTTCAAAAAGCCCGAGGCGGCGAACTCTTCAACCACCACGGCCATTTCCGCCGGGGTTTCGTCGTATTCACCAAAGGCGTTCGGCAGGCCGGCGTTGGGGTGGGCAGACACGTGGGTATCGGCCTTGGCTGCCAGCTCTTCCAGGTACGGGCGCAGGTCTTTGGCGCCGAGGGCGCAGTTCAGGCCCACAGAGATAGGGTTGGCGTGGCGCACCGAGTTCCAGAAGGCTTCGGTGGTCTGGCCGGACAGGGTGCGGCCTGAGGCGTCGGTGATGGTGCCGGAAATCATGATCGGCAGTTCAATGCCGTCGTCCTCAAACACCTGCTGTACGGCGAAGATCGCTGCCTTGGCGTTGAGGGTGTCGAAGATGGTTTCGATCAGGATCATGTCCGCGCCGCCTTCGATCAGGCCGCGGGTGGCTTCCACGTAGTTTTCCACCAGCTCGTCGAAGGTGACGTTGCGGTAGCCGGGGTTGTTCACGTCCGGGGAAATCGAGCAGGTGCGGCTGGTTGGGCCCAGCACGCCGGCGACGAAACGCGGGCGATCGGGGGTTTCCAGGGTCTTGGCATCGGCCACGCTACGGGCCAGGCGCGCGCCCTCGACGTTCAGCTCATACACCAGGCTTTCCATGCCGTAGTCGGCCTGGGATACCTGGGTGGCGTTGAAGGTGTTGGTTTCGAGGATGTCGGCGCCAGCATCCAGATAGGCCTTTTCGATGGCGCCGATTACATCCGGACGGCTCAAAATCAGCAGGTCGTTGTTGCCTTTGACATCCTGCGGCCAATCGGCGAAGCGCGCGCCACGGTAGTCCTCTTCTTCCAGCTTGTAGCTCTGGATCATGGTGCCCATGCCGCCGTCGAGGATCAGGATACGTTCCTTCAGGGCTTGCTGAAGTGCGTTAAGGCGGGCGCTGCGATCGGACAGAGACATGGAGATAACTACCTGGGACGCGTGAAAAAAAGATGCGCGATGATAACAAAGCTGCACGCTTTTGCAGTGGGCTGCGCTTTTACATGAATCTGGCTCATGTTTGCGGATTGGCATTGGCCAGCCGGCGCCAGCTAGAATCGGCGCTTAAGCCATTTTAGAGATGTTCCCATGGTCTGCCGCTTACTGCTTGGCGTGTGTTTAATGTTCATCGGCTCACTACAGGCGGCCGAACCCATCTCCTACAGTCGCGATATCCAACCGATTTTTACCAAGAACTGCGTGGCCTGCCATGCCTGCTACGACGCCGCTTGCCAGCTCAATCTGGGCAGTGGCGAAGGTGTACAGCGTGGCGTCAGCAAAGCCACGGTGTACAACGGCACACGCACCGAGGCGCAGGCCACCACGCGCTTGTTTGTTGATGCCCATGGTGAAGCCGCGTGGCGGCGCAAGGACTTTGTTTCTGTGCTGGAGCAGCAGGGCAGCCAGGCCGCGCTGATGGCGCGCATGTTGGAGCTGGGCCATCAGCAGCCATTGGCCGCCAACAGCAAACTGCCGTCGGAGCTAAATATCAGCATCAACCGGGTCAACCAATGCCCGCTGCCGCAGGAGTTCGACGAATTTGCCCGCAAGAACCCGCAAGCCGGCATGCCGTTCGCGGTGACCGGTTTGAGCGAGGCCGACTACCAGACACTGCAGGCCTGGATCGAGCAGGGCGCGCCGGTCGATCAGCAAGCGCTGCAGGCCAGTGCTTCCGAGGCGCAGCAGATCGCCGCCTGGGAAACCTTTATGAACGCCCCGGGCGCGCGCGAGTCGCTGGTTTCACGCTGGCTTTACGAGCATCTGTTTCTCGCCCATCTGCATTTTGCCGGCGGCGATCCGGGTCATTTCTTCCAGATGGTGCGTTCGCGTACACCCAGCGGTAAGCCGGTGGATATCATCGCCACGCGCTTGCCCAATGAGGACCCAGGCAACGAGTTCTATTACCGCCTGAGGCCGGTGCAGGGCGTGATCGTGCATAAGACCCATATCACCTATGGATTGAGCGCGGCGAAGCTGGCTCGGGTTAAAGAGCTGTTTTTCGCCAGCGACTGGCAGGCGGACGCGGTGCCGGGTTATAGCCCGCTGCACCGTGCCAATCCGTTCGAGACCTTTGCCGCGATTCCGGCGCAAGCGCGTTACCAATTTATGCTGGATAACGCCGAATACTTCGTGCGCACCTTTATTCGCGGACCGGTGTGCCGTGGGCAGATCGCCACGGATGTGATTCGCGATAACTTCTGGGCGGTGTTCCAGGACCCGCAGCACGACCTGTACATCACCGACCCCGAGTACCGCGAGCAGGCCAAGGAGTTGTTGGCCATGCCTGGGCAACTGGACAGCATCAGTGACTTGCTAGGGCTGTGGCGCACCTACCGCGATAAGCGCAATGAGTACGAAGCCCTGCGCATGCAGCGCTATGCCGATGCGCCTGCGCCGAGCTGGTCGCATATCTGGGCCGGTAACGACAATGCGTTGCTGTCGATCTTCCGTCAGCACGACAGCGCCTCCGTGCGCAAAGGCTTGATTGGTGAGGTGCCGCAAACCCTCTGGTGGTTGGACTTTCCGCTGCTGGAGCGCACCTACTACCAGCTGGTGGTGAATTTCGATGTGTTCGGTAACGTGTCGCACCAGGCGCAAACGCGGCTGTACTTCGATTTGATCCGCAACGGCGCCGAGGTCAACTTTCTGCGCTTGATGCCAGCCGCGTCGCGCGAGGGCTATCTCAGCGACTGGTACCAGAGCAGCGGCAAACTGAAGGTCTGGCTGGATTACCAGGCCATCGACAGCGAAAGCCCGAGCGCCCTGCGGCTGCCCGGCAGCGATCCCAAACGCAGCTTTGTCGAAACGCTGCTGGAGCGATACGGCAGCCTGAATGTGCGGCCCGACCCAATCAACCGCTGTACGGGTGCGCACTGTCATCGACCAGGGCTGGAAGCCGAGTTGCAGCGTGCCGAGCAGTCTCTGAGTCGGTTGACGGCAAAACCGGCGGGCACCCTCAAGGTGATCGAGCAACTGCCAGAGGCAACCTTGCTGCGGGTGGAAATGGCCGGTGGTCAGCGTGAGGTGTACAGCCTGCTGCGCAATCGTGCGCACACGAATGTGGCCTTTATGCTCGGTGAGGAACTGCGCTACCAGCCGGCGCTGGATACCCTGACGGTATATCCGGGGGTGCTCAGCAGCTACCCGAACTTTATCTTCAATGTGCAGGTTGAGCAGACCGCTGAGTTTGTCGCGGCGCTGGAGCAGGCACGTGATGCAGTGGCCTTCGAGAAAGTCGTCGAGCGTTGGGGCATTCGCCGTACGCATCCAGAGTTCTGGCGCTACTTCCACGATATGTCGGCGTATATACAGCAAACCGAGCCGCTGGAAGCGGGCGTGCTGGATATGAATCGCTACGAGAACCTGTAGCAGAGAGAGAGGCGCGCACTGCAGAGCAGTGCGCGGTTACAGATTAGCGGTTGAAACGTTCTACCAGCGCGTACTGTCCATTGGCGGTAGCCGTCAGGGCCTCGCTGAGCAAAGCAGTGTCATGCGCTTCACCAGCGGTTTTGTCGGCCAGCTCGGCGATGGTGGTGATGCTGCGATTGACCTCATCGGCCACCGCGCTCTGCTCCTCGGCAGCGGCGGCAATCTGGTTGGCCATATCGGTGATATTGGCCACCGCGTCGCTGATACCGGCTAGCGCTTCATCGGCCTGCTGCACGCGTTCGACCCCTTCATCGGCCTGTTTGCGGCCTACTTCCATGGTCATCACTGCTTCTTCGGCAGTGCGTTGCAGCTTGGCGATCAACTGATGGATCTGCCCGGTGGATTCGGCAGTGCGCTGCGCCAGCGAACGCACCTCATCGGCGACCACAGCAAAACCACGGCCCATTTCACCAGCGCGCGCAGCCTCGATGGCGGCGTTGAGGGCGAGCAGGTTGGTCTGGTCGGCGATGCCCTTGATCACATCGACCACGCCGCCGATTTCATTGCTGTCCTGGGCCAGGCGGGTCACGGTTTCGCCGGTATCACCGACCGATTGCGACAGGCGCTGAATGGCCTGACGGGTTTCTGCAGCAATGCCACGGCCGGCGCTGGTCAGGCGGTTGGCATCCTGGGTGGCGATGGCAGTGCGGGCGACGTTGCTCGCCACTTCCAGGGTGGTGGCGGCCATTTCGTTGATGGCGGTCGCGACCTGGTCGGTTTCGCTGCGCTGACGTTCAAGTCCGGCAGAGCTGTTGTGCGCCAGGGTGTCGGCCTGTTTGGCCTGCAGGGTGAGCTGTTCGGCAGTGTCCTGCAGACGGGTCAGGCAGGTTTTCAGACGGGCTTCCTGGCTGAGGATGGACATCTCCAGGCGACCCTGAGCGCCGCGGCTGTCGGTGTACATCTGCGCGATCAACGGGTCGGAGGTGGTCTGGTCGGCCAGGCGCAGTAAGCGTTTGAGGCCGCGCTGTTGCCAGTTCAAGCCGGCCAGACCGAGCGGCACCGAGAGCGCCGCTGCCAGGGCAAAGCCCCAGCTGGAGTCGAGCCAGGCGCCGATCAGGAAGCCGATCTGGCTGATCAGAATAAATGGCAGCCAGTCCTGCACGATTGGCAGCCAGCGGTCACTGCCGGGAATCGCCGATTTGCCGCTATTGATCCGTTGGTACAGGGCTTCGGCGCGACGTACCTGCTCGGCAGTCGGTTTGACCCGTACCGATTCGTAGCCCACGACCTGGTTGTTTTCTGTCACCGGCGTGACGTAGGCGTTAACCCAATAGTGGTCACCGTTCTTGCAGCGGTTTTTGACGATACCCATCCATGGTCGGCCTTTTTTCAGGGTGTCCCACATATGCTGGAACACCGCTGCAGGCACGTCCGGGTGACGCACCAGGTTATGTGGCGCACGAATCAGCTCATCGCGGCTAAAGCCACTGATCTCGACAAAGGCGTCATTGCAGTAACTGATCTGGCCTTTGAGGTCGGTGGTGGAGATCAGTCGTTGCTGCGCGGGAAAGGTGCGCTCGCGCTGAGTAATAGGTTGGTTATTGCGCATGGCGTTCTTTATTCCTTTAAACGTTACCGGTACTTCGGCCGTTGCTGGCGGAAGTTTAGCCCGTGAATCCAGGCGTAACCGGCAAGAGGCAGGTTGTGGCCGTTTACCCCCGCTATTTTGCTAGGGCGGCCGATGATCGATTGGCAGGGCCAGAGCCTTGCGCAGTGGCGCAAGTCTAACCTGCAGATCAGTAAAAGGCCGATGCAAAGTAAGCACAGGCGGGTGACTCGGCTATGATGCGCGCCTTGAGGAGAGTCGCTGATGAATACGTTGTTGTTGCACTGCCGTCCGGGTTTTGAAAATGAGGTGTGCGCGGAAATCGCCGAGCACGCCGCGCGTCTGGACGTTGCCGGTTATGCCAAGGCCAAGCCGAGTACCGCCTGCGCGGAATTTATCTGCACCGAGGAGGACGGTGCCGAGCGCCTGATGCGCGGGGTGCGCTTCAACCAGCTGATCTTCCCGCGGCAGTGGGCGCGCGGGGTATTTATCAACTTGCCAGAGCTGGATCGCATCAGCGTGCTGCTCGGCCATCTGGCAGATTTTCCGGTATTTGGCAGCCTGTGGCTGGAGGTGCTGGATACCAACGACGGCAAGGAGCTGTCGAATTTCTGCAAGAAGTTCGAGGCGCCGCTGCGCAATGCCCTGAGCAAGGCCGGCAAGCTGGTCGACGATGCACGCAAGCCGCGCCTGCTGCTGACCTTCAAGAGCGGTCGCGAAGTGTTTGTCGGCATGGCCGAGGCGAACAACTCAGCGCTCTGGCCCATGGGTATTCCTCGGCTGAAATTCCCCCGCGAAGCGCCGAGCCGTTCGACCCTCAAGCTGGAGGAGGCCTGGCACACCTTTATCCCCCGCGAGCATTGGGATGAGCGCCTGTCTGATGAGATGACCGGGGTTGACCTCGGTGCTGCGCCGGGCGGCTGGACTTACCAGCTGGTCAAGCGCGGCATGCTGGTGACTGCCATCGATAACGGACCGATGGCCGAAAGCCTGATGGACACCGGCCTGGTCAATCACCTGATGGTCGATGGCTTCACCTGGACGCCCAAGCAGCCGGTGGACTGGATGGTCTGCGATATTGTCGAAAAACCGGCGCGCACTGCGGCGATGGTGGAAACCTGGATTGGCGACGGTCATTGCCGGGAGGCGGTGGTCAACCTCAAGCTGCCGATGAAGCAGCGCTACGCCGAGGTGCGCCGCCTGCTGCAGCGCCTGGAAGACGGCTTTGCTGCGCGCAAGATCAAGGTGTCGATCGCCTGCAAGCAGCTGTATCACGACCGTGAAGAAGTCACCTGTCACCTGCGCCGCTTAGGTAAATAACCCCTCAGTGCCTGGCCAGTTGCGGCTGCAATGGCAGCAACTGCGGCCACTCGACACTGCCTTGCAGCGTGCTGCTGGAGAGCTGCCAGGAGCCGTTGAACAGGTATTGGCCGCTAAAGCCGCTGATGCGCAGGCCCAAGGTGTCACCCGCTTGTAGCTGCGCGCTGACGGCAGCCAGTTCTGTGCTGGCTTGCCCGTTGAGCGGGGTGACCTGTTCACTGAGCACTGCACTGCTGCCATCGGCACGCTTGACCACCAGGGCGGCAAACAGTGTCGGCATTCCTTCGGCGTTTTCCAGATGCACCTGTGGCACGCCAACCAGGGCGCTGCTCGTCTGAACCTGTTGCAACGGGATAAACCGCGCCGGTTGCAGCAGCCCGCTACTGAGCGGCCGAATTGCGGTGGCTGGCAGTTCGATCCGTTGATTGGCAGGTAGTTGTTGCAGAGCCACGCCCTGATCCAGATCGAGACTGACGCAGAAATCGGGAATGCTCGCTGCCACGCCTGTGCGCCCGCGCAGCTTGTCTTCGTACCAACCGATGATGCTCTGGTAGAGGTTGATCGCCCGACCGTCGCAGTTCAGCACCGCTTCATTATTGAACGGCGGCAGGCCGCTCCAGCGTTGCATGGGTGGCGGCAGGATATGCCCGCCCTGCATGCCGAGCAGGCGCACATCACGCGCGCCTTGTTGCAGGCAATCGCGAATCGCCAGGCCCTGGTTGAGTGGGAACAGGGTGTCGCGCATGCCTTGGATCAGCAAAGCATCGGCTTGCGGGCGCTGACCGCGAGCGCAGTAGCTGGTCAGGCTGTGGGCCTTGAGTTCGTCGCGCACCGGCTCGCGCATACGGCCGTCGGCGCTTTTCAGGTAAGGCGCCTGGATGAACTTGCCCATGTCATAACCGGTGGACAGGCCCAGGCTGAGCAACACGCTGGTCCAGCCGATTTTCAGATGGCTGTCCGGGGCCAGGGCTTCGCTTAGGTCGTACCAGGTGGCAATCGGCACAATCGCGTCGATGCGCGGATCGGTCGCCGAGGCCAACAGCTGCACCGCGCCGCCGTAGCTTTCACCGAGCATGCCGACTTTCGGATCGTTCGGCCCGTCCATGCTCAGGCGTGGCAGATTGGCGGCGGCCCAGTCGATCACGGCCAGGGCATCCTGCACCTCGTACTCAGGGTCCATCATCTCGATATCGCCCTCGCTGCCGCCCCAGCCGCGCTGGTCGTAGCTGATTACCCAGTAGCCGGCCTGCCAGGCTTTTAATGCGGCGCGACCGGACATCATCTGCGTGCCATAGAAGCCGTTCGGCCGGGTGACGCGCCAGCCGCCCCAGCCGTGGGTGTGCACGATGACCGGAGCCTGCTCGCCAGCCTTCAGTGCAGGCTGGAATACGGTGGCCGACAGCCGTGTGCCATCGCGACCATGGATCACTGCATCAAAGTGGGTGGCTGGTAGATCCTGCTGCGCGGTGGCGCTGAAGTCCGGTAATTGGTCGCGTGCGGCGCAACCGCTGAGCAGCAGGGTGGCAAGTAGCAAGGCAAGGCGCATAAATGGCTCTTATTGGAATGGTGGACGCTGCGCAGCCTGCCTGATCAGGGCGTGGCTGCCTGCCCATCCAAGGTTGTGTTGACCTGTTGTCGGGCCAATCGCGCTACGCAGAGGTTTTCCATCAGGCGCTAGATGACCTTTGGGTCAGCTTTGCGCGAGAATAGCGGCCTGCTACTGGAGCCTGCCGATGTCTTTGCAAACCACTGCCATTCCCGATGCCACCCTCGACGCTACCGGGCTCAACTGCCCGGAACCAGTGATGATGCTGCACAACAAGGTGCGCGACCTGCAGGCCGGCGGCCTACTCAAGGTGATTGCCACCGATCCCTCGACCCGCCGCGACATTCCAAAATTCTGCGTGTTTCTCGGCCATGAGTTGGTGGAGCAGGCCGAGGACGGCGCGACCTACCTGTACTTAATTCGCAAGAAGCTCGACTGATGCAGTGGTACTTCGCCTACGGCTCGAATATGAATCTGGCACGCATGCAGGCGCGCGGCATGACGGTGCTGGAGGCGTTGCCGGGCCATCTTCCCGGTTACAGCCTGTGCTTTAACAAGCGGGCGGCGGACCGAGCGCCGGGTCGGGCCTACGCCAATATCCGGCATCAGCGTGAGGGGCGGGTGGAAGGTGTGCTGTATCGCCTGGCCGACGCTGGTGAGATCGCCAAGCTGGATCACTTCGAAGGCACGCCAATCTATTACAGCCGCGAATGCCTGCCGATTGTCGCGGCCCACGGCGTGCAACCGGCCTGGGTGTATATCGCCAACCCGGCGTTTCGCGAAGAAGGCTTGCTGCCCAGCGCCGATTACCTGGCCCATCTGCTGGCTGGGCGTGAGTTGTTGTCCGAAGCCTACTGGTCGACGCTGGCGGCCTGGTCGGTCCATCCCGACTGACCAGGCGCCAGGCCGCAGCTGTTCAGCACCGTTTGCCAGCTGCGCACATGCCGTGCGGTGGCCTGCTGAAAGTCCGCCCATAACGACGCTTCGTCACTGCTCAATTGCTGCAGATACACCCGCGTCGCTGGCGGTATCTGCGCCACGCCGCTGAGGCTACGCAGGCTGCTACTCCAGGTCTGGCCACGTTGGTCCACCCGCGCCAGGTAGGGCTGCAGGCTGCCGGCGTAATACTTGACGAAGATGTTTTGCACGATGCGTGCACGCTCTGTGGCCTTGCCCGTGGGGCAGAGCGGTCGGCCCTGTTGGCGGCTGTCCAGCATGTCGCTGCCCTGGTTGAGGCTGTGAGTCAGGCTGGCCAGGCTGCTGATCAACTGACCGCCCTGGTCGCTGGCGTGCAGGGCAAAGAACAATGGATCAAGCTGCTCTGCACTCGGTGGCAGCGCATCAGGCAGCGCGCTGCCGATGGCGGCCAGCTGCGCCAGGGCATCCAGCGCCGCGTTATCTTCGTCGGCATCCGGCGGCAGGGGCTTTTCGGCAAAGCGCAGGTAGCGTTCGACTTCCGGGCTGGCATTCAGTGCATTCCAGAATACGCCGGGCAATTGCGCACGCTTTTCCTGCGCCATTTGTTCAAGGGTATTGCGCAGGGGTTGTTGGTCCTGGCTGCGCAGGTGCGCGCTGCAGGCGTCCAGGGCGCGCAGCAGGTCGCCTTCATAAGCCAGACGGCTGCTGGGCGTGAGTTGTTTGCCGAGGCTGTTGTTGCGCTGGCTGATTTGCTGTTGCAGTGCCGGGCAGCGACGCACATCGACCAGCAGATCGAGCAGGCTGATGCGTAGCTCGGCAATCTCGATCAACCGTTCGCGGCGTGCTGGTAATCGGTAACGGGTCAGTTCGCTGGCGTCGAAAGCACTGGCCGGTTCGACGTCCAGAGCATTGCTTAATCGTTGCAGGTAATCAGCCTGCAGCGCTAGGCCGTCATCGGCGGGCGTACAGGCGCACAGGCAAAGTGCAGTGAGCAGAAGCAGCAGGCGGGCGTTCATCAGGCCATCTTAGCGGCTCGAATGCGTTTGCGCGCGCTGCCGGCCAAGCGCACGGCAAGCATGCCGCCGGCGCAGGTCAGGCCGACCACCAGACCCTGCCAGAGCCCGCTTGGGCCGCTGGGCTCGCCGAACCAGTCGGTCAGGCCGAGCACATAACCCACCGGCAGGCCGATGCCCCAATAGGCAAACAGGGTCAGGATCATGGTCACACGGGTGTCCTGGTAACCACGTAGCGCGCCGGCTGCGGTTACCTGTATGGCATCGGAGAACTGAAACAGCGCCGAATACACCAGCAGGGTGGTGGCCACCGCAATCACTGCACCGTCCGGGGTATAGATCTGCGCAATCTCTTCGCGCAATAGCAGCATCAGGCTGGCCGACAGGCAGGCGTAACCTAGTGCCGCCGCCATGCTCACCCCGGCAGCAAAGCGCGCTTCACGCGGCTCGCCACGGCCCAGCGCCTGACCGACGCGCACGGTTGCAGCCATGCCCAGGGAATACGGGATCATAAACACCATGGAGCTGAAGTTCAGGGCGATCTGGTGCCCGGCCACCACGGTGGCGCCCAGGCCGCCGATCAGCAGAGCGATCACCGCAAAGATGCTCGACTCGGCAAAGACCGCGATACCAATCGGCAGACCGACTGAGAGCAGGCGCTTGAGCACCGGCCACTGCGGCCATTCAAAGTGGCTGAAGATTTTGCTCGGCTGATAGAACGGCGCCCACTTCACCCACCAGAGCATGCTCAGGAACATAAATGTCATCACCAGGCCGGTGGCCCAGCCGCAGCCGACGCCGCCCATGGCCGGCAGGCCGAGCTTGCCGTAGATAAAGATGTAATTGAGAGGGATGTTCAGTGCCAGGCCGCACAGGCCGATGACCATGCTCGGCCGGGTATGCCCGAGGCCGTCGCTGAAGCAGCGCAGCACGTGGTACAGCGCCACGGCCGGAAAGCCGCAGGCCACGGCGCGCAGATAACCCATGGCGGGCTTGATCAGCGCCGGGTCGACATTCATCAGGCTGAGGATGATTTCCGCGTTCCACAAAATCAGCGCTGCCGCGATGCCCACCGCCAGGGCCAACCACAGGGCCTGGCGCACCAGTGGGCCGATCTCGGTATGCGCGCCTGCACCGAAGCGTTGAGCAACCTTGGGCGTGGTGGCCAGCAGAATGCCGGTCATCAGCAGAAACACCGGCACCCAGATCGAGTTGCCCAGCGCCACCGCAGCCAGATCCTGCGGGCTGACCCGGCCGGCCATCACGGTGTCGACGAAGCCCATCGCGGTGTTGGCCAGTTGGGCAATGATGATCGGCGTTGCCAGCTTCAGCAGGCTGTAGAACTCGGTGCTGACGCGTTGCAAGCGGGTTTGGGCAAGCATTCAGGTGTATCCGGCTGTATATCAGGAAACCGTGCAGTCTACGCCTTGACGGCTTGGTCAGGAAACCTTGTTGCGCGATGTTTCAGTGCAATCGGCGCATCACACGAGTCAGCGTAGCCAAGCGCTGCCGGCAGGTTAGAATGCCGGCCTGATTTACGGAGCACGGGAACAGACCCTCTATGCGTATCGTTGCCGACGAAAATATCCCCCTGCTTGACGAGTTCTTTGCCGGTTTTGGCGAGATTCGCCGCTTGCCCGGTCGCAGCATCGATGCGGCTGCGGTCGCCGATGCTGACCTGTTGCTGGTGCGTTCGGTGACCCAGGTTGATCGCGCGCTGCTCGATGGCTCGCCGGTGAAATTTGTCGGCACCTGCACCATCGGCACTGATCATCTGGACCTCGACTACTTTCAGCAGACTGGCATCACCTGGGCCAGCGCACCGGGCTGCAATGCCCGTGGCGTGGTCGATTATGTGCTGGGCAGCCTGCTGGTATTGGCCGAGCAGCAGGGCGTTGATCTGGCGACGCGCACCTATGGGATAGTCGGCGCGGGGCAGGTTGGCAGCCGTCTGCTCAAGGTGCTGCGTGGCCTGGGTTGGCGTGTGCTGGTCTGCGATCCACCGCGTCAGGCCGCTGAGGGCGGTGATTTCGTCAGCTTGCAGCAGGTGCTGGATGAATGTGACGTGATCAGCCTGCATACGCCGCTGGAACGTCTGGGTGAACACTCAACTTATCACCTGTTCGATCGCGCGCGTTTGGCCGCACTCAAGCCAGGCAGCTGGCTGATCAACGCAAGCCGTGGCGCGGTGGTGGATAACCAGGCATTGCGCGAGTTGCTGCCCCAGCGCAGTGATCTGCAGGTGGTGCTGGATGTTTGGGAAGGCGAGCCGCAGGCCGATGTCGAGCTGGCCGCGTTGTGCCGCATCGCCACGCCGCATATTGCCGGCTACAGCCTGGACGGCAAGCTGCGCGGCACGGCGCAGATCTATCAGGCGCTGTGTCAGCACCTGGGTGTTGCGCCCAGCGTTGAACTGGCAGAACTGATGCCGGCCGCCTGGCTGAGTGAGCTGACTATCGATGCGAGCGCTGATCCGGCCTGGGCCCTGGCCAGTATCTGCCGTGCCGTGTATGACCCGCGCCGCGATGATGCGGATTTTCGCCGCAGCCTGCAGGGCGATGCCGCAAGCCGGCGTGCGGCGTTTGACGGGCTGCGCAAACACTACCCGATGCGCCGGGAAATCGACGGGCTTAAGGTTTCTGTAAAAGGTGATGCGCCGGCGTTGGTCAGCCTGTTGCAGGCGTTGGGCGCGAGATTGAATTAGCTGTAGCGAAGGGCAGCGAATGCTGCCCTGATGGGACGCTTACTTACGTTCGGCGGTTTGCTGCTGGGCTTTTTCCAGTGCGTTGCAGGCTTGCTGGATCATCTCTTCGGTGATCGGGATTTCGCGGCCCTGGGCGTCGATGACAAAGCCACCAATCGGCATTGTCGGGGCTTTTGGCGAATTCTGTTGTTGGCTGTGCATGGCTGGTCTCCTCATCGGTTAGCGCGATTTTATGAGTGTTAGATGAAGGCGCTATGACAACTGCGACGGCAGAAAACCGCCGCAAGACACAGGGCAAGTTAGCTATTGCAGGCACTGTGCCAGGGCCAGCAGGTATTGAATTAGAGGGTGTTATGGGGCTTTTCCATATTGGTTTGATCATCAACCCACTGGCCGGGCTGGGCGGCCCCGCAGGGTTCAAGGGCAGTGACGGCGTGGCCGAGCAGGCCTTGGCTTTGGGCGTTGAGGCCAAGTCGGCGCTGCGTACGAAAACTGCCCTTGAGGTGCTGTTGCCGCTACGCGAGCGCCTGGAATTCGTCACCTTTCCCGGCGCCATGGGCGCTGACCTGCTGAGCGAGATGGGCTTTGCCCATCGCGTGGTCGGTGAGCTACCGGCTGGTCCGAGCAGCGCCGCCGATACCCGGCAGGCTGTTGAGCTGCTGCAGGATGCTGGCGTGGCGTTGATTCTGTTCGCTGGTGGCGATGGTACGGCGCGGGATATCTGCGCCGCTGTGCGCGAAGGCCAACCTGTGCTGGGGATTCCGGCCGGGGTGAAGATTCAGTCCGGGGTCTATGCCATCAGCCCGCGTGCTGCAGGAGAACTGACCGCGCGGCTGATCGAAGGCGGCTTGGTGCGCCTGAGCAGTGGCGAGGTGCGCGATATCGACGAAAGCGCGCTGCGTGAAGGTCGGGTGACCGCTCGCTGGTATGGCGAGCTGACGGTGCCGCAGGAAGGCGGCTATGTGCAGCAGGTCAAGCAGGGCGGTGTGGAGTCCGAAGAGCTGGTGCTGAATGATCTGGCCGACTGGCTGCAGGACAGCTGGGAAGCCGATGTGCGCTATGTGTTCGGCCCCGGTTCGACCCTGCATGGCTTGGCGCAGAACCTCGGTTTGCAGACCACCTTGCTCGGCGTCGATGTGATCGAGAATGGTCAGCTGTTGGCCCTCGATGTCACCGAGGCGCAGCTGTTCGAGCTGATTGATGGCCATCCAGCGCGTTTGCTGGTGACTGCGATTGGTGGCCAGGGCCATATTATCGGTCGCGGCAACCAGCAGATCAGCCCACGGGTGTTGCGCGCGATTGGCCTGGAAAATCTGCGGGTGGTCGCCACCAAACGTAAGCTCGGTACGCTTGAAGGCCGGCCGTTGCTGGTGGACAGCGGCGATGTGGCGCTGGACGATGCCTTTCCCGATGTCGTACGGGTGTGGGCCGGTTATAAGGAAGAGCTGCTCTATCCCGTGGGCAAGTAGCAACTAGGCGATCAAGGAGGCGTTATGCGGGCGATTCTGCTGATTGCATTGGCCATGTTGCTAAGTGCCCAGGTCTGGGCGCTGCAAGCCGATGCCCTGGTCACAGCGGCCCGCGAGCAGGTCGGTGTAACCCTGAGTTATGACCCTGCCTACCGCCGCCTGAGCTACCCCAATGGCGATGTACCGCTCAATACCGGCGTGTGCACCGATGTGGTGATCCGCGCGCTGCGCCAGCAAGGCCTGGATTTGCAGCAAGCGGTGCATCAGGACATGCGCGCTAACTTTCGCCTGTATCCCAAGAACTGGGGGCTAAGCCGGCCCGACAGCAATATCGATCATCGCCGCGTGCCGAATCTGATGACCTGGTTCAAACGCCAGGGCTGGGCACTGGCGCCTGGCCAGGATACCGCGCGCTATCGTCCTGGCGATATCGTCACCTGGGATCTGGGCGGCGGCCTGACCCATATCGGCATTATCAGCGACCGCCAGGCCGGCAACGGCGTACCCTTGGTGCTGCACAATATCGGCCGTGGCACTCAGGAAGAGGACATCCTCTTTAGCTTTAAGATCACCGGCCATTACCGTATCCCGGCCGCCTAAGAGCCTGTTTACGATCTGCTGCGCGTCGGCCATCCTGCGTTAAAAACAGCCTCGGAATGCTCATTTACAACCAGTAAACTCCGCTTCCTCGGCTGTTTTTGCCTTGTCTGGCTCTAGCTCGCGAGATCGTAAACAGGCTCTTAGGGCTGCATTGAAGGAGTTGGGTATGCAGGAGCAAACACGTCCACCCCTTATCCAACCAGGCGAGCGCGTGGTGTTGTTCGACGGGGTGTGCAAGCTGTGCAACGGCTGGGCGAAGTTTCTGATTCGCCACGACGCTGAGCAGCGCTTTCGCCTGGCTTCGGTGCAATCGGCCGAGGGCCAGGCGCTATTGGCCTGGGGCGGCTTGCCCACCGAGCGTTTCGATACCATGGCCTTGATCGAGAATGACCAGATGCTGCTGCGTTCGGATGCGGTGCTGCGCATCGTCGCCCAACTGCCTAATCCATGGCGCTTGCTGGCCTGGCTGCGGCTGATTCCACGGCCCATACGTGACTGGTGCTATGACCGTATTGCGCTAAATCGCTACCGGCTATTTGGTCGCTACGACAGTTGCCTCATACCAAACGCTGATCATGCCCGACGCTTCTTGCATGACTGATCCCCGTTTACTGCAGATCGCCTGGCTAGCGCGTATCGCCCTGGCCCTGGTGTTTATCTGGCACGGCCTGGTGCCGAAGATTCTCTGGCTAAGTCCGGATGAGCTGGCGATGATCCAAGTCCACAACCTGCCGGCTCCCGAATGGGTGGCGCGCATCGCTGGTCTGGCGGAAATCATCTTGGGTTTATTGCTGTTGTGGCGGCGTCAGCGCTGGCCCTTGTTGCTGGCCGGCCTGCTGTTGATTGGGCTGCTGCTTGATGTGGCGCTATTCAGTCCCCATCTACTGCTGCAGGCGTTCAATCCGCTGTCGACCAACCTTGCTGCTTTGGCGCTGTGTTGGCTGGCTTGGCGGGCGGAAACGCCGCAATCGCTTCCTCATTAACGGGCGTCAGCGCCCCAGCGAGCTTTCATGCTTTCGATCCTGTCTTCCCGTCAGCGCAATGCCCTGCGCATGGCCTGGCGCTTTATTGCGCCGTATCGCGGTCGCGTGTTTGGGGCCTTGCTGGCGCTGATGTTTACCGCCGCCATCACCCTGTCGATGGGGCAGGGCATCAAGCTGTTGGTCGATCAGGGACTGGCGACTCAATCGCCGGCGGCCTTGCAGCAGTCGATTGGGCTGTTCTTTGTGTTGGTATTGGCGCTGGCCATCGGTACTTTTACCCGTTTCTATCTGGTGTCGTGGATTGGCGAGCGCTTTGTCGCCGATATCCGCAAGCGCGTGTTCAACCACCTGATCGAACTGCATCCGGGCTTTTATGAGAGCAACCGCAGCTCGGAGATTCAGTCGCGTCTGACTGCCGATACCACGCTGCTGCAATCGGTGATCGGCTCGTCGCTGTCGATGGCGCTGCGCAACCTGATCATGCTGGTTGGCGGCAGCGTGCTGCTGGTGGTGACCAATGCCAAACTCAGTGGCATCGTGTTGATGGCGCTGCCACTGGTGGTCGCGCCGATTCTGATATTCGGCCGCCGTGTACGTGCGTTGTCGCGGAAGAGCCAGGACCGGGTGGCGGATGTTGGTAGCTACGTTGGCGAGGTGCTGGGGCAGATAAAGACCGTACAAGCCTACAACCACCAGAATGAGGACAAACGCCGTTTCGGCCTGTCCGCCGAGGCGGCCTTCGATACTGCGCGTCAGCGCATTGCCCAGCGTGCCTGGCTGATTACTGTGGTGATCGTGCTGGTGCTCGGCGCGGTGGGGGTGATGCTCTGGGTCGGCGGTATGGACGTGATCGCGGGGCGGATTTCCGGCGGTGAGCTGGCGGCGTTCGTGTTCTACAGCCTGATTGTCGGCTCGGCCTTCGGCACCCTGAGTGAGGTAATCGGCGAGCTGCAACGGGCTGCCGGTGCCGCCGAGCGCATCGCCGAGCTGTTGCAGGCGCGCAATGAAATCACCCCGCCGGCGTCCGATGCGTTGCATCTGCAACAGCCGGTGCAGGGCCGCATCGAACTGCAAGGGCTGCGCTTCGCCTACCCGTCGCGCCCCGGCAGTTTCGCCGTGGACGGTATCGATCTGCAGGTTGCAGCGGGGGAAACCCTGGCGTTGGTCGGGCCGTCCGGTGCGGGTAAATCGACGCTGTTTGATCTGCTGCTGCGCTTTTTCGACCCGCAGCAGGGCCGCATCCTGATTGATGGCGTGCCGATCCAACAGCTCGACCCTCGCGAACTGCGCAGTAGCTTTGCCCTGGTGTCGCAGAACCCTGCGCTGTTCTTCGGCTCGGTGGAGGACAATATCCGTTACGGCAAAACCACTGCCAGCCTGGCTGAGGTCGAGGCGGCAGCCAAAGCGGCACATGCCCACGAATTTATTATGAAGCTGCCGGATGGCTACCAGACTCACTTGGGCGATGCCGGGTTGGGGCTTTCCGGCGGGCAGCGTCAGCGTTTGGCGATTGCTCGGGCATTGTTGGTGGATGCGCCGATTCTGCTGCTCGATGAGGCGACCAGTGCGCTGGACGCCGAGAGCGAGCATTTGATTCAACAAGCCTTGCCGCCGCTGATGGAAGGGCGCACCACCTTGGTGATCGCCCATCGGCTGGCCACGGTAAAAAGTGCTGACCGCATTGCAGTGATCGAGCACGGCAAACTGGCCGCGATTGGCACGCACAGCGAGCTGGTCAGCAGCAGTCCGCTGTATGCGCGCCTGGCCGAGTTGCAATTTAGCAATGAGGCTGAAACGGTTAATTGATGCTGTGGGAGGGGCTTTAGCCGCGATTAGGGGCTGCGGTTTTGCTTTGTCGCGGCTAAAGCCCCTCCCACTTGAGCAGGCCCGCGTTGGAGCTTAAAGCGGCTTGGCTTTCGGCCTGATGGTTGCCGCCGCACCGGCCGAGGCAAGGATGATGGCGCTGATCGCCAACCATTGGCTGAGGGTCAGGCGCTCGCTGAGAAACAGCAGGCCGGAGAGCGCGGCAATCGCCGGCTCCATGCTCATCAGAATACTGAAGGTGCGTGCGGGCAGGCGCGTCAGGGCGACCATTTCCAGGCTGTAGGGCAGGGCCGAGGAGAGTACGGCAACGCCGAGGGCGACGGGCAGCAGGTCCAGGGAAAAAAGGCCGCTGCCGGCTTGCCACAGGCCAATCGGGAACACCAGCAGGGCCGCAACGATGGTGCCGAGTGCCACAGTCTGTTTGCCGTGCTCAGCGCCGGCCTGTTGTCCGAAAACGATATACAGCGCCCAGCACAGCCCAGCCGCCAAGGCCAGGGCCATGCCGACCGGGTCCAGCGGCACCTCGCTTTGGCCGGTGGGCAGCAGCAGCCAGAGGCCGAAAACTGCCAGGGCGATCCAGACGAAATCCACCAAGCGGCGTGACGACAACAGCGCCAGGCCCAGCGGGCCGGTGAATTCCAGGGCCACGGCGATGCCCAGCGGAATGGTTTTCAGCGAGAGGTAGAACAGCAGGTTCATACCGCCCAGTGACAGCCCGTACGCCAGCAGCGAACGGCTGGACTTCAGCGTCAGCTTGGCCTGCCACGGGCGCATCAGGATGCACAGGATCAGCGCGCCAAGGCTCAAGCGCAGGGCCGTGGTACCGCTGGCGCCAATCTCCGGGAACAGCCCCTTGGCCAGGGATGCGCCGCTCTGGATCGAGGTCATGGCGATCAACAGCAACAGGATCGGCAGGATCACCAGAGAAAATTGCGTTGAGCGCGGCATGGCTGTTCCTTGGTTTTTTGTTCGTTAATAAAAAAGCCGGCCACTGAGGCCGGCTTTCAGGCACCTGGCCGGGGCTTAGCGGTATTCACACAGGTAGGCGGTGTCGGCCGCTACCTTGAGCTGAAACTTGCTGTCGGCCGGTACGGTGAACTTGCTGCCGCTGGTGAAGGTTTCCCAGTTGTCGCTGCCTGGCAGTTTCACGGTCAGGGCGCCGGCGACCACGTGCATGATTTCCAGCTGGTTGGTGCCGAACTCATATTCGCCTGCAGCCATCACGCCAATAGTGGCCGGGCCTTCAGCCATGCCGAAGGCGATGGATTTGACGGTGCCGTCGAAGTATTCATTGACCTTGAACATCTGCAGTTCCTCGATAAAGGGATTAAAAGCGCTGGCTGCCAGTTGCGGCAGGCCATGGAAAAAGGCCCGCCAGTATGCCCAAGCGGTTTTTCTTCGTCATCTGCTTTGCGCAGGCAAAACCAGTGGCAGCAGCCGGGCAGTATTGCGCGCATCGGTGAGGGCGCGGTGCTGTTGACCCTGGAAGGCCAGGCCCGCGAGGTTGAGGGCCATCTTCAGGCCAATCGGCTTGGCCAGTTGGCGGGCTTCGGCAAAGCATTTCTTCAGGTTGATGTGGGGGAGTTGGCTCAGGTAACTGTCCAGCCCATGGGCCAGCCATTCCTGTTCGAACTGACGGCGGTCATAGTCACCCCAGCTGGCCCAGCCGGCCAGTTGTGCCTGATGGCTCTGCAGCCAACGTTCGAACTGCGCCCAGACTACTGAAAGCGGAGCGGCCGCATCCACATCGGCCTGGCTGATCTGGGTCAGCTGACGGCAAAAGTGCGTCAGATGCGGACGGCGGGTAGGGCGGACAAAGCGCTGAAAGTGCTCAACCTCATGGCCATCGCGGGTCACCAGGCTGGCGCCGATCTCGATGATTTCCATTTCTGCGACTGGCCAGCCACCGTCTTCGGTGGTGGCTTCCAGGTCGATTACCAGCCAATGCTGCATAAGCCCTCCTTTGCCTGTGGCGAGTATGGAAGCGGAATCGGCTGCGGGTAAAGCCTGTCTGTCGGCTGCATCCATACAGTTTTGCCCTTTGGCTGTGCTGGTATTGGCCGCAGGTGGCGGGCATGCTTGCAGCCTAGGGGCTGAGCGGCGCGTAATGCGGCGCTGGGCGGTACGAGCGGTAACTGAAATCAGCGTAGAGGTGTTGGCATGGCAAAGGTGGCGTTTATCGGGCTGGGTGTAATGGGTTACCCGATGGCCGGGCATCTGGCGCGCGCCGGGCATCAGGTGTGTGTGTACAACCGTACCGCCGCCAAGGCTGCGCAGTGGGCCGCCGAATATGCCGGCAGCCACGCACCGACCCCACGTGAAGCGGCCGCTGGTGCCGAGTTTGTGATGGTTTGCGTGGGCAATGATGATGATCTGCGCGGTGTTGTACTGGGCGAGCAGGGCGCCTTTGCCGGCATGCAGGCTGGTGCGGTGCTGATTGATCACACCACCGCCTCGGCGCAGGTTGCACGTGAACTGGCCGAACAGGCCGCTGCCCACCAACTGGGTTTTCTCGATGCACCGGTATCCGGCGGTCAGGCCGGCGCGCAGAACGGCGCGCTGACCATCATGGTCGGTGGTCAGGCTGCGACCTACGCCAAGGCCGAGCCGATTATTCAGGCCTATGCACGCATGACCCGCTTGATGGGCGAAGCCGGTAGCGGTCAGCTGACCAAAATGGTCAACCAGATCTGCATCGCCGGCCTGGTACAAGGCCTATCCGAGGCGCTGCATTTCGCTGAGCGCGCTGGCCTCGATGCACATGGTGCGATGGAAGTGATCAGCAAGGGCGCGGCGCAGTCCTGGCAGCTGGAAAATCGCCACAAGACCATGCTGGCTGGCGAGTTCGAGCACGGTTTTGCCGTGGACTGGATGCGCAAGGACCTGTCGATTCTGCTGGCCGAGGCCCGCAGCAATGGTGCGCAGTTGCCGGTAACCGCATTGGTCGATCAGTTTTACGCCGATGTGCAGGGTATGGGCGGCGGCCGCTGGGATACGTCCAGTCTGTTTGCCCGCCTGAGCAAGCGCTAACTGGCAGCTGAGAGCAGCCGTCTATACTGGGTTCAAAGCCAGTATGGATTCGGCGCTGTTCTCACTTTTCAGGCATGCGGGCACTGTTCATGGATGATCAATTTGCATTCAGCGACGACCTTCCCAGCACCACCAGCCAGCCTGTATGGCGCGTACTGGCAGTTGATGATGACGCCGACTTCCAGCGCGCCACCGCCTTTGCCCTGAGCGAGCTGGAGCTGCTGGGCGGGCGTATTGAGCTGATCCAGGCGTTCAGCTGCCGTGAAGCCTCGATGCTGCTGGCCAAGCATCACGACATCGCCCTGGTGTTGCTCGATGTGGTGATGGAAACCGAAGACGCCGGCTTGCGCCTGATCAAGGCGCTGCGTGAGGTGATCGGCAATCGCGAAACCCGCGTGGTGATGCTCACCGGTGAGCCAGGCCTGGCGCCGGCCCATGAAGTGATGCGTGATTACGACATCAACGATTATTGGACCAAGAGTGAACTCAGTGCTGAGCGCTTGCTGACGGTACTCACCGCAGCGGTGCGCGGTTATGCACAGCTCAGGGCTGTAGCCAGCGCGCGGCGTGGTTTGCAGATGATCGTCGAATCGAGCAATGCACTGTTCTGTTCGAAGAGTACCCGCGAGCTATCGGCCAAGATTCTCTCGGAAATCACCTCGCTGCTTGACCTGCAGACCGAAGGCATTGTCTGCGTGCGCGCCGATGAGGGGGACGCCACGGCTGAACCCAATGCGCGAATTGTCAGCGCCAGTGGACGGTTTTTTGACTGTATCGACGCCAATCTGGACGTGTTGCAGCCACAGGTCGCAGCGGCAGTGCGCCAATGCCTGCAGGCGCAGCAGACTCTGCGTCTGAGCGATTGCACGGTCTTGTTCTTTCCGCGCTTTCAGGCCGGCGCGGATTACGCCTGCTATATCGACAGTGCGCGGAGGCTGGATGACACCGAGCTGGAACTGCTTAAGGTGTTCAGTGCCAGTATCAGCCGTGGTCTCTATAACGTTGCGCTGTTCAGCCGCCTGGAGGAAATGGCCTATCAGGACGACTTGCTGAAGATCCCCAATCGCAATGCGCTGATTCGCATGCTGGACATGACGTTGAAGTCCGAGACCAAGGATCAGCGCGTGCTGGTGCTTATCGATATCGACAATTTTTCCGGTGCCAACACCGCCTTTGGCACCGGTTATGGCGACTTTATTCTCGGTCTGGTGGCGAAGAAGCTGCGCGACGCCTTCACCCATGAGGTGCTGATTGCCCGGGTGCGTGATGACCTGTTTGCCATCCTCGGCCCGCAAACCCAGGTTACTGCCGCAGACGTGGTGGCATTGTTCCGCCGGCATAAACGGCCATATGAGTTGGGCCAGGTGCACAGCCTGAGCAGCGTGACCATGCACCTGGCTGACTTTACCGGCAGTGCCAGTGTGGCCCTGCAGGATGCGCTGTTGACCCTGAAACAGGCCAAGCGCCTGGGCCACGACCAGCATGGTGTTTATGATCCGCGCCTGCTGGGGGCGCACGCCGAATCCTACCGCATGCTGCTGGCCCTGCGTGATGCAGTGGACGCCGGGCAGATCAGCGTCGAATTGCAGCCGCAGATCGACCTGCAAACCCATCGCGTTACCGGTGTGGAAGCGCTGGCGCGTTGGCGCAAGGCCGACGGCAAGATGGTTCCGCCACTGAGTTTTATCCCCCTGGCCGAGGCCACCGGCTACATCCTGCCGCTGGGTGATCTGCTCATGCGTTTGGCCCTGCAGGTGGCGAAGCAGCTGGCCGATGCCGGCTATCCGCAGATTCGCGTGGCGGTCAACGTTTCTGCGCCGCAACTGCTGCAGCATGACTTTATCGAGCGCTTTAATTCGCATCTGCAGGCGGCGGGGGTATTGCCTGAGCAGATCGAAGTGGAAATTACCGAGTCGGTGGCCATGCGCACCTTCGACACGGTCTGTGAAAAGCTCCGTGCGCTACGCGCCATGGGCGTAGAGGTGGCCATCGATGACTTTGGCACTGGTTTCTCATCGCTCAGCTACCTGCGTTTGTTGCCTGCCGATCGCTTGAAAATCGACCGCAGTTTTGTTCTGGAAATCGGCGAAGTCAGCGATCAGAAAATGATCGCCGAGGCGGTGATTCAGATTGCCGCGCGGGTTGGCATGCAGGTCATTGCCGAAGGCGTCGAAACCCAACAGCAGGCCGACTGGATTCTCAAGCATGGCTGCCGGCAAGCGCAGGGCTATCTGTTTGCCAAGCCGATGGCCTGCGCTGATTTACTCAACTGGCTGCGTGACTGGCCCGAGCGCATGGCCTGATGCAGCAATCCAGGCGCGACAGGCTGTTGTCGCAACCGGTCAGGCGCAACCTATTGCTGCTATTTGTGCCGTGGACGCTGCTGATTCTGCTGCTGATGGCACTGCTGTACGAGCGCTTGTTGGATGCGCGACTTGAACCGTTGTTGCGTGATCAGCAGGTCAGCCTGAACGAGGGTGTCGGCGTGCTCAATCGGCACCTGGCGACCTTGCGTGGCAATCTGCAGTTTCTCACTCAACAGCCACTATTGGCTGAGGTGCTGCAGAACCCTAGTGCGGATAACCGGCGCGCTTTGAGTCAACTGTTTGTCGAGTTTGCTCGCAGCAGCATGGTTTATGACCAGATTCGCTGGCTGGATGAGCGCGGTGCAGAGCAGGTGCGGGTTGATTGGCGCAATGGCGAGCCGCTGGCAAGTGATCAGGCGCAATTGCACAACCAGGCGCAGCACTATTACTTCGTCGAGACCATGAACCTGCCTCAGGGCGCGTTCTACCTCTCACGTTTTGACCTGAACGCTGATTTGGGCAGCGTCGAACAACCACTCAAGCCCACTCTGCGAGCTGCCGAGCCGATTTTCGATGGTGAGGGCAAGCGCCGCGGCATCCTGATCCTCAATTACCTTGGGCAAGTGCTGTTGCAACGTCTGGGCGAAGTTTCCAAGAGTTACGGCAACAACCTGACTCTGGTCGACCATGAAGGCTACTGGATGCTCGCCGCTGATGCGCAGGATGCCTGGGGTTTTGCACTGGGCAAACCTGATGCAACGCTGGCCAGCCGCTTTCCGGATAGCTGGCGGCGGATGCAGGCTGCCCACGATGGCGTGTTCAGCGACAGTGGTGGTTATTGGGCCTTTAATAAGTTCGATCCCTACCAGGGCAGTGGCCAGGACGCGACAACAGGTGAGTACTGGTTACTGGTTTCGCACCTGCCTCTGGAGCAAATTCAGGGGCTGCGCGAGCAAGTATTTTGGCAGGTATTGCTGTTTGTCTGTGTGATGCTTTCTCTTGGGCTGCTGGTGGTGTTGCGCCTCGGCTTGGCGGAGTTCGAGCGTGATCAGGTGCGCCAGGCGCTGGAGGTCAGTAGTCAGTCATTGTTGCAGCGTAATGCGGAGCTGCGTGACACGGTGGATCAGCTGCAGCGCATGCGCGGCGCCTTGCTCCAGGCGGAAAAGCTCTCTTCGTTGGGTACGTTGGTCGCGGGGGTGGCGCATGAGCTGAATACGCCGATTGGTGCCGCCAGCATGGCGGCCTCAACCTTGGATAAGGGTAATAAGGGGCTGCAGATGAGCCTCTCTGAAGGGTTGCAGCGTTCGGCGTTGGAGCGCTTCGTGCAGCGCAATGATGAAGGCCTGGCGATCATCCTCAACAGCCTGACGCGTATGGCGCAGCTGACCCGGGCCTTCAAGCAGCTGGCCAGTGACCGTGCGAGTACCGAGCGTCGCTGCTTTGATCTGCTCGAGTTGGTTGGTGAGGTCATGTTGCTGTTTACTCCCAAGCTCAAGCAGTCAAACCATCGGGTGCAGCTGGAGCTACCGCAGAGCCTGATGCTCGACAGCTATCCGGGGCCTTTGGGGCAGATTCTGCAGAACCTGATCGACAATGCACTGGTCCATGCCTTCGATTCGGGCATGAACGGGGTGGTGACGGTCAGGGTTGAGCACGATGAAATGCGCCGTGAGTGCGTGATTGAGGTCAGCGATAACGGCGACGGCATGAGCGAGGAGGTGCTGGGGAAAATCTTTGATCCGTTCTTCACCACCCGGCGCGGGCGCGGCGGCACCGGGCTTGGCCTGCATATCACCCATCAGTTGGCCGTAGATATTCTCGGCGCAGACCTGCAGGTACGCAGCGCGCCAGGGCAGGGCACGCAGTTTCGCCTGCGCCTACCGCTTGCCTGAATCTATAGATGGACGGCTGCCAAGCTATCTGTACCCACGTAGAATCGCCGGCCTGTACTCTGTGCTGTGATGTTGAGGTTTCCCTGTCATGAATTGCCGTGCCGGCTGCGGCGCCTGCTGCATCGCTCCTTCGATCAGTTCCCCTATCCCAGGTATGCCTGATGGCAAGCCGGCTGGTGTGCGCTGTGTGCAGCTGGATGCGAACAACTACTGCCTGATTTTTGGCCGGCCTGAGCGACCTGCGGTGTGCTCTGCATTTCATGCTGCCGAGTATGTATGCGGCAGTACCACGGCAGAGGCGCTGCAGTTGATTGGCTGGCTGGAGCAAAGCACGACCGTTGCAGTTTGATACTGTGGCGCAACGTTATTGGCTGCTGGAGGCGTGATGGTGCGGTTTACAGGGCTGCTCTTGGGAATTGCCGTGTTGCTGGTGGTGAGTGGGGCTCAGGCGGCGCAATGGCGCCTGGTCAAGGATGAGGCAGGTATTCAGGTCTATTTGCAGCAGATACCGGGCTCAAGTTTTCAGGCGTTTCGCGGTGTCACTCGCATACGAGCGGATATGCCACGCTTGTTGGCCCTGCAGGATGATGTCAGCGCGGCCTGCACCTGGATTCATGCCTGCAGCGAGCAGAAGCTGCTCAAACATGAGGGCGACCTAAGCTGGGCCTACAGTCGCTTCCATACACCTTGGCCGGTGCAGCCGCGTGATTCGATCCTGCAGGTAACCACTACGCGTGATACCGATGGCCGGGTGATCCGGGTCCTGCGTGGGGTTGCCGATTATCTGCCGCTGCAGCAAGGTTTTGTGCGGGTGAGCAAGGTTGAAGGCTTCTGGAGCCTCACACCGCACGAAGGTGAAATTGAGGTGATCTACGAGGTGCATTCTGAACCGGGTGGCAGCGTACCGGCCTGGTTGGCCAACAGCTTTGTCGTGGATGCGCCGTTCAATACCTTGCAGGGGCTGCGCGAGTTGGCTGAAAAGCCGTAAAGCTGACTTGTTCAGCGCAATAAAAAGGCTGCCCTTGGGCAGCCTTTTTTGTGCGGCGAGAACTGAATTACTTCTTCAGGTCGCGCTGCGGGTAGCCGGTGTACAGCTGGCGCGGACGGCCAATCTTGTACGGGCTGGAGAGCATTTCTTTCCAGTGCGAGATCCAGCCGACGGTCCGCGCCAGGGCGAAGATCACGGTGAACATACTGGTCGGAATACCGATAGCCTTGAGGATGATACCCGAGTAGAAGTCGACGTTCGGGTACAGGTTGCGTTCTTTGAAGTACGGGTCGGTCAGGGCGATTTCTTCCAGACGCATCGCCAGCTCCAGCTGTGGATCGTTCTTGATGCCCAGCTCTTTCAGTACTTCGTCGCAGGTCTGCTTCATTACGGTGGCGCGCGGGTCGCGGTTTTTGTAAACGCGATGACCGAAGCCCATGAGCTTGAACGGATCGTTCTTGTCCTTGGCCTTGGCGATGAATTTGTCGATGTTGGAAACATCGCCAATCTCATCCAGCATGCTCAGTACGGCTTCGTTGGCGCCGCCATGCGCCGGGCCCCAGAGGGCGGCGATACCGGCTGCGATACAGGCGAACGGGTTGGCACCCGAGGAGCCAGCCAGACGAACGGTAGAGGTGGAGGCATTCTGCTCATGGTCGGCGTGCAGGATAAATATCTTATCCATGGCCTTGGCCAGCACCGGGCTGATCGGTTTGATCTCGCACGGGGTGTTGAACATCATGTGCAGGAAGTTTTCTGCGTAGTTCAGGTCATTACGCGGATACATCATCGGCTGACCCATGGAGTACTTGTAGGTCATGGCGGCGATGGTTGGCATCTTGGCGATCAGGCGCATGGCCGACACTTCGCGGTGATGCGGGTTATTGATGTCCAGCGAGTCGTGGTAGAAAGCCGAAAGAGCACCGACTACACCGCACATGATGGCCATCGGGTGAGCGTCACGACGGAAGCCGTTGAAGAAGGTCTTCAGTTGCTCGTGAACCATGGTGTGGTTCTTGATGGTGCTGACGAACTTGGCTTTCTCTTCTGCGTTCGGCAGTTCGCCGTTCAGCAGCAGGTAGCAGGTTTCCAGGTAGTCGGATTGCTCAGCCAACTGCTCGATGGGGTAGCCGCGGTGCAGCAGGATGCCCTGCTCGCCATCGATGTAGGTGATCTTCGACTCGCACGAGGCGGTGGACATAAAGCCAGGATCAAATGTGAAACGGCCCGTGGCGGTTAAGCCCCGCACGTCAATTACATCGGGACCAACGGTGCCGGTTAAAATGGGCAGCTCGACGGGGGCTGCGCCCTCGATGATCAACTGCGCTTTTTTGTCAGCCATGTTTGGCCTCCTAGTTATGCTTGAAATCATCTGACTGCCCCCCACGCAGGGCCCGCACCACTATAGTGAGATAAATTCGAATGTCAATTTGCGAAAACCCAGGCGGCAGAAGGGTTTGCGGGTTGTTTTCGAGCTTTTAAAGCGGCTCTTTACGCCATTTATTAGAGGTGTGCAATGCGCTTTTAGGTAGGGGGCTTTGCGTTGTCATTAGTAACCTAACTGTCTATACTCTGCGCCCAGCTACCAAGGGCTTTAGCCTGTCTTTTGGTAGTTGTCACTCCTTGGGTGATGGGTACCTGACCAGTGCACTTCCCGACAACTTTGCCCTGATAGTTAGGGGCTCTCAGTGTGATAAAAAAGCCGTGAATAGCCAAAGACCTGTAAACCTCGACCTTAGGACGATCAAACTTCCTATCACTGGCGTTACGTCATTCCTTCACCGTGTTTCTGGAATCATTCTGTTTTTCGGCATTGCCGTGCTGCTGTACGGGCTCGACAAGTCGCTGGCATCTGCAGAAGGTTTTGCCGAGGTGAAGGAGTGCTTGACCAGCCCGCTGGCCAAGTTTGTGATTTGGGGTCTGTTGTCCGCTCTGCTGTACCACCTGGTGGCCGGTATTCGCCACTTGATCATGGACATGGGCATCGGTGAGACGCTGGAAGGCGGCAAGCTGGGTTCGAAAATCGTTCTCGTCGTTTCGACGATCGTGATCGTGCTGCTGGGGGTGTGGGTATGGTAACCAACGTCACGAATTTCTCGCGTTCGGGTCTGTATGACTGGATGGCGCAGCGTGTATCTGCTGTCGTCCTCGCGGCTTATGTGCTGTTTCTGCTTGGCTTTGTCGTGTGTAACCCAGGTCTGGGTTATGCCGAATGGCAGGCGCTGTTCTCCAATAACGCGATGCGTATCTTCAGCCTGTTGACCCTGGTAGCGCTCAGCGTTCACGCCTGGGTTGGCATGTGGACAATTTCCACCGACTACCTGACGCCGATGGCCCTGGGTAAGTGGGCTACAGTCGTGCGTTTTCTGTTCCAGGCTGCGTGTGGCGTTGCCATGTTCGCGTTCTTCGTCTGGGGCGTGCAGATTTTTTGGGGTAACTGATCCATGACAAGCATTCGCACTCTTTCTTATGACGCCATCATCGTAGGTGGCGGCGGCGCGGGTATGCGCGCTGCACTGCAGTTGGCTCAGGGTGGTCATAAAACGGCAGTAGTGACCAAGGTCTTCCCGACCCGTTCGCACACTGTTTCCGCTCAGGGTGGCATCACCTGCGCCATCGCTTCGGCCGACCCGAACGACGATTGGCGCTGGCACATGTACGACACCGTCAAGGGTTCCGACTATATCGGTGACCAGGACGCTATCGAATACATGTGTTCCGTGGGTCCAGAAGCCGTATTTGAACTGGAACACATGGGTCTGCCGTTCTCCCGTACCGAGCAAGGTCGCATCTATCAGCGTCCATTCGGCGGTCAGTCCAAAGGCCCGAACAACCCGACTCAGGCTGCGCGTACCTGTGCTGCTGCTGACCGTACCGGTCACGCCCTGCTGCACACCCTGTACCAGGCCAACCTAAAAGCGGGTACCTCGTTCCTTAACGAGTGGTACGCCGTGGATCTGGTGAAAAACCAGGACGGCGCTATCGTCGGTGTGATTGCCATTTGCATCGAAAACGGCGAAACCGTTTATATCCGTTCCAAGGCTGTGGTTCTGGCCACTGGCGGTGCGGGTCGTATCTACGCTTCCACCACCAACGCCCTGATCAATACCGGTGACGGTGTGGGCATGGCCCTGCGTGCTGGCGTGCCGGTGCAAGACATTGAAATGTGGCAGTTCCACCCGACCGGTATTGCCGGCGCTGGTGTACTGGTTACTGAAGGTTGCCGTGGTGAAGGTGGTTACCTGATCAACGCCCATGGCGAGCGTTTCATGGAGCGTTATGCGCCGAACGCCAAGGACCTTGCTGGTCGTGACGTAGTCGCGCGTTCCATGGTTAAAGAAGTACTCGCCGGCAACGGCTGTGGCCCGGACAAGGACCACGTACTGCTCAAGCTCGATCACCTCGGCGAGGACGTACTGCACAGCCGTCTGCCAGGCATCTGCGAACTGTCGAAGACCTTCGCACACGTTGACCCGGTGGTGGCTCCGGTTCCAGTGATCCCGACCTGCCACTACATGATGGGCGGCGTGCCGACCAATATTCACGGTCAGGCCATCACTCAGGATGCCAACGGCAACGACAAGATCATCGAAGGTCTGTTTGCCGTCGGCGAAGTGGCCTGCGTATCGGTACACGGCGCCAACCGTCTGGGCGGCAACTCGTTGCTTGACCTGGTGGTGTTCGGTCGTGCCGCCGGTATTCACCTGGAAAAAGCGCTGAAAGAAGGCGTGGAAGTCCGTGGTGCCAGCGAAACCGACATCGAGCTTTCGCTCAAGCGGCTGGCTGGCGTCAATGAACGCACCACTGGCGAAGATGTCGCGCCACTGCGTAAAGAGCTGCAAAACTGCATGCAAAACTACTTCGGTGTGTTCCGCACCGGCGAGTACATGCAGAAGGGCATTGCCCAACTGGCCGACCTGCGTGAGCGGATCGCGACTGTCAAGATCGCGGACAAGAGCCAGGCATTCAACACTGCGCGTATCGAAGCATTGGAACTGCAAAACCTTCTCGAAGTGGCAGAAGCCACCGCGATCGCTGCCGAGGTTCGTAAAGAATCCCGCGGTGCTCACGCTCGTGAAGACTTCGAAGAACGTGACGACGAAAACTGGCTCTGCCATTCCCTGTACATGCCAGGTGAAAAGCGCGTGAGCAAGCGTTCGGTCAATTTCTCGCCGAAGACAGTTCCAGCGTTTGAACCCAAGGTCCGGACTTATTAAGGGTGCCTGATATGTCGCAAGCCAATTTGTTGCAAGTAAGCGTTTATCGTTACAACCCGGAAAAAGATGCTGCGCCGTTTATGCAGGACTTCCAGGTCGACACCGGCGGCAAGGACATCATGGTTCTTGACGTACTGGCGCTGATCAAGGAACAGGACGAGGGTTTCTCCTATCGCCGTTCCTGCCGTGAAGGCGTGTGCGGTTCCGATGGCATGAACATCAATGGCAAGAATGGCCTGGCCTGCATCACGCCGATTTCGGCGGCTGGCCTGAAAGGCGGCAAGCTGGTGGTTCGCCCGCTGCCTGGTCTGCCGGTCATTCGTGACCTGGCTGTTGATATGAGCATCTTCTACAAGCAGTACGAGAAGGTGCAGCCATACCTGCAGAACAACACCCCGGCGCCGGCCATCGAGCGTCTGCAGTCGCCGGAAGAGCGTGAGAAGCTGGATGGTCTGTACGAGTGCATCCTGTGCGCGTGCTGCTCGACCAGCTGCCCATCGTTCTGGTGGAACCCAGACAAGTTCCTCGGCCCAGCTGCGCTGCTGCAGGCTTATCGTTTCCTGGCGGACAGCCGTGATACCCAGACCGAACAGCGTCTGGCGTCGCTGGATGATCCGTTCAGTGTGTTCCGTTGCCGCGGCATCATGAACTGCGTGAACGTTTGCCCTAAGGGTCTTAACCCGACCAAGGCAATCGGCCACGTACGTAACATGTTGCTGCAAAGCGGTACCTGATTCACGGTTGTTTGCTAGACCTGTAACACCTGCGGCGCTGCTTTCAACCCAGCGCCGTAGTTTTAGCCAGGGCTGCTGCTCACAAAGCGGTGGTTCTTAATTTGAAAAATATGACGACCAGCAGGGGCATCCGGGCTGGTGCCCGGACTATCTGCGGGATCCGTAGTGGCTTACCAGTCGCTGCTTCAGGACTGACAGCCATGCGGTTTCTTCGCCGGTGGTGTCCCCTTACCGAGGGTGACCAAGCATGCAAGAAAGCGTGATGCAGCGCATGTGGGACAGTGCCCACCTATCCGGTGGTAACGCTGCCTATGTGGAAGAGCTCTATGAGCTTTACCTGCACGATCCCAACGCTGTGCCAGAAGAGTGGCGCACTTACTTCCAGAAGTTGCCGACCGACGGCAGCGCCGCCACAGACGTATCGCACTCAACGATTCGCGATCATTTCGTCCTGCTCGCTAAAAATCAGCGCCGCGCCCAACCGGTGTCCGCTGGTAGCGTCAGCAGTGAGCACGAGAAGAAGCAAGTCGAAGTGCTGCGCCTGATTCAGGCTTATCGCATGCGCGGCCATCAGGCTGCCCAGCTCGATCCGCTTGGCCTCTGGAAGCGTCCTGTGCCGGCTGATCTGGCAATCAACCACTATGGTCTGACCGATGCCGACCTGGACACCACCTTCCGTACCGGTGGGCTGTTCATTGGCAAGGAAGAGGCTACTCTGCGCGAAATTCGCGATGCGTTGCAGCAGACATATTGCCGCACCATCGGCGCCGAGTTTACCCATATCGTTGATTCCGAGCAGCGCAGCTGGTTTCAGCAGCGTCTGGAAAGCGTTCGTGGTCGTCCACAATTCTCGGTTGAGGTGCAGAGCCACCTGCTTGAGCGCCTGACCGCAGCTGAAGGTCTGGAAAAGTACCTGGGCACCAAGTACCCAGGCACCAAACGTTTCGGCCTGGAAGGTGGTGAGAGCCTGATCCCGCTGCTCGATGAGCTGATTCAGCGTTCCGGTTCCTACGGCACCAAGGAAATCGTCATCGGCATGGCCCACCGTGGTCGCCTCAACGTGCTGGTTAACACTTTCGGCAAGAACCCGCGCGACCTGTTCGACGAGTTCGAAGGCAAGAAAACCGAAGGCCTGTCTTCCGGTGACGTGAAGTACCACCAGGGTTTCTCTTCCAACGTGATGACCGCTGGTGGCGAAGTGCACCTGGCGATGGCATTCAACCCGTCCCACCTGGAGATCGTTTCCCCAGTGGTCGAAGGTTCGGTACGTGCCCGTCAGGACCGTCGTAATGACGCTGTTGGCGAGAAGGTGCTGCCAGTTTCCCTGCACGGTGACGCGGCATTCGCCGGTCAGGGTGTGGTTATGGAAACCTTCCAGATGTCGCAGACTCGCGGCTTCAAGACGGGCGGCACCATCCATATCGTGATCAACAACCAGGTCGGCTTCACTATCAGCAACCCGCTGGACTCGCGTTCCACCGAGTACTGCACTGATGTGGCGAAGATGATTCAGGCGCCGATCCTGCACGTGAATGGCGATGATCCGGAAGCGGTGCTGTTCGTCACCCAGCTGGCTGTCGATTACCGCATGCAGTACAAGCGTGACGTGGTCATCGACCTGGTCTGCTACCGCCGTCGCGGCCACAACGAGGCCGACGAGCCGAGCGGCACCCAGCCGATCATGTATCAGCAAATCACCAAGCAGCGCACCACCCGCGAGCTGTATGCCGAAGTGCTGACCGCTGCGGCGCGTCAGTCTGCGGATGAGGTGCAGGCCAAGATCGACGAGTACCGTACTGCGCTGGATAACGGTCAGCACGTGGTCAAGAGCCTGGTCAAAGAGCCGAACAAGGAGCTGTTCGTCGATTGGCGTCCGTACCTGGGCCACGCCTGGACCGCACGTCACGACACGCGTTTCGAGCTGAAAACCCTGCAGGAACTGTCCAACAAGCTGCTGGAAATTCCGGAAGGCTTTGTGGTTCAGCGCCAGGTCGCGAAAATTCTCGAAGACCGCCAGAAGATGAGCGCAGGTGCGCTGCCGATCAACTGGGGCTACGCCGAAACCATGGCCTACGCCACCCTGTTGTTCGAAGGCCACCCGATCCGTATGACCGGCCAGGACATCGGCCGCGGCACCTTCTCGCACCGTCACGCGGTGCTGCACAACCAGAAGGACGCCGGCACCCATCTGCCGCTGCAGAACCTCTACCAGGGGCAGCCGCGTTTTGACCTGTACGACTCTTTCCTCTCGGAAGAAGCCGTGCTGGCCTTCGAATACGGCTATGCCACCACCCAGCCGCAGTCGCTGGTGATCTGGGAAGCGCAGTTCGGCGACTTCGCCAACGGCGCCCAGGTGGTGTTCGACCAGTTCATTTCCAGTGGCGAGCACAAGTGGGGCCGTCTGTGCGGTCTGACCATGCTGCTGCCGCACGGTTATGAAGGGCAGGGGCCAGAGCACAGCTCGGCGCGTCTGGAGCGTTATCTGCAGCTGTGCGCCGAGCACAACATGCAGGTTGCCGTACCGACCACTCCGGCGCAGATCTACCACTTGCTGCGTCGTCAGGTGATTCGCCCGCTGCGCAAGCCATTGGTCGTATTGACGCCGAAGTCGCTGCTGCGCCACAAATTGGCCATCTCGACTCTGGAAGATCTGGCCGAAGGCTCGTTCCAGACCGTGATTCCGGAGATCGATGCCATCGATCCGAAGAAAGTCGAGCGTCTGATTCTGTGCAGCGGCAAGGTCTACTACGACTTGCTGGAGAAGCGCCGCAACGAAGGCCGCGAAGACATCGCCATCGTGCGTATCGAGCAGCTCTATCCGTTCCCGGAAGATGATCTGGCCGAGGCAATTGCCCCGTACAAGAACCTCAAGCATATCGTCTGGTGTCAGGAAGAGCCGATGAACCAGGGCGCCTGGTACTGCAGCCAGCATCACATGCGTCGCGTGGCGACAGCGCACAAGAAAGCGCTGTTCCTCGAGTACGCCGGTCGTGATGCGTCTGCCGCACCAGCCTGTGGTTACGCATCGATGCACGCCGAACAGCAGGAAAAACTCCTGCAAGACGCCTTTACTGTTTAACGCCTTCGCGCAACAGGCGGCCAACTGGGTCGCCTGTTAGAAGAAACCGAATTTAAGGAACCACACACAATGGCTATCGAGATCAAAGCCCCTACTTTCCCGGAATCGGTTGCCGATGGCACCGTGGCCACTTGGCACAAGAAGCCGGGCGATGCGGTCAAGCGCGACGAGCTGATCGTTGACATCGAAACCGACAAGGTAGTGATCGAAGTGCTGGCCGAGGCCGACGGCGTCCTCGCGCAAATCATCAAGAATGAAGGCGACACCGTTCTGTCCAACGAACTGCTCGGCACCTTGGGTGAGGGCGGCGCTGCTGCACCAGCACCGGCTGCTCAGGCTGCTGCCGCACCGGCTCAGGCCGCTGCACCAGCTGCTGCAGGCGATGACCAGATCCTGTCCCCAGCTGCACGCAAGATCGCTGAGGAAAACGGTATCGATCCGAACAGCATCGCCGGCACCGGCAAAGGTGGCCGCGTAACTAAGGAAGACGTGGTGGCTGCGGTTGAAGCGAAGAAGAACGCGCCTGCTGCTGCACCTACCGCCAAGCCTGCCGCGCCTGCTGCTGCCGCACCGGTATTCGCCACCGGCGACCGTACCGAGAAGCGTGTACCGATGACCCGTCTGCGCGCCAAGATCGCCGAGCGTCTGGTTGAGGCTCAGTCCTCGATGGCCATGCTGACCACTTTCAACGAAGTCGACATGACCGAAGTCATGGCACTGCGCTCGAAGTACAAGGACCTGTTCGAGAAGAGCCACAACGGCGTGCGCCTGGGCTTTATGTCGTTCTTCGTCAAGGCCGCTACCGAAGCGCTGAAGCGCTTCCCGGCAGTCAACGCCTCGATCGATGGCACCGACATCGTTTACCACGGCTACGCCGACATCGGTGTTGCCGTGTCCAGCGACCGTGGCCTGGTCGTCCCTGTGCTGCGTAACGCCGAGCTGATGAGCCTGGCTGAAATCGAGAACGGTATTGCTAGCTTCGGTAAGAAAGCCAAAGACGGCAAACTGTCGATCGAAGAAATGACCGGCGGCACCTTCACCATCACCAATGGTGGTACTTTCGGTTCGATGATGTCGACGCCGATCGTCAACCCACCGCAAGCCGCGATTCTGGGTATGCACAACATCATCCAGCGTCCGATGGCCGTGAATGGTCAGGTGGTTATCCGTCCGATGATGTACCTGGCGTTGTCCTACGACCACCGCCTGATTGATGGTAAGGAAGCCGTGACCTTCCTGGTGACCATCAAGAACTTGCTGGAAGACCCGGCGCGTCTGCTGCTGGACATCTAAAAGCCAGTTTCTCCCACGGCGGCCCTCTAATCAGGGCCGTCCGGTTTATTCGAGAAGGAATACGTTATGACCCAGAAATTCGACGTGGTAGTCATCGGTGCCGGCCCTGGTGGCTATGTAGCCGCCATCAAAGCAGCTCAGCTCGGCTTGAAGACTGCATGCATCGAGAAGTACCAGGATAAAGAGGGCAAGGTTGCGCTCGGTGGTACTTGCCTGAACGTCGGTTGCATTCCGTCCAAGGCGCTGCTGGACAGCTCCTGGAAGTACCACGAAGCGCACGAAGGCTTTGCCATTCACGGTATTGAAGCCAAGGGCGTAACCATCGACGTGCCTGCGATGATCGGTCGTAAGGCCAACATCGTGAAAAATCTCACTGGCGGCGTTGCCACTCTGTTCAAAGCCAATGGTGTGACTCTGCTCGAAGGTCACGGCAAGCTGCTGGCGAACAAGCAGGTTGAAGTCACCGGCTCCGACGGCAAGACGCAGATCGTCGAAGCTGAGAACGTGATTCTGGCCTCTGGCTCCAAACCGATCGACATTCCGCCAGCTCCGGTTGATCAGGATGTGATCGTTGATTCGACTGGCGCCCTGGAATTCCAGAGCGTGCCGAAGAAGCTGGGCGTGATCGGCGCTGGCGTAATCGGTCTGGAACTGGGTTCGGTGTGGGCGCGTCTGGGTGCTGAAGTGACCGTACTTGAAGCGCTGGACAAGTTCCTCCCGGCTGCCGATGAGCAGATCGCCAAAGAAGCGCTGAAAACCTTCACCAAGCAAGGCCTGAAAATCCGTCTGGGCGCTCGCGTGACCGGTTCGGAAGTGAAGAAAAAACAGGTTACCGTCAACTTCACCGACGCCGAAGGCGAGCAGAAGATCGTCTTCGACAAGTTGATTGTTGCAGTCGGCCGTCGTCCGGTGACCACCGACCTGCTGGCGGCCGATAGCGGCGTCGACATGGACGAGCGTGGTTTCATCTTCGTTGACGACCAGTGCGCCACCAGCGTACCGGGTGTTTACGCCATTGGTGACGTGGTGCGCGGCGCGATGCTGGCTCACAAAGCCTCGGAAGAGGGCATCATGGTTGCCGAGCGCATCGCCGGCCATAAGGCCCAGATGAACTACGACCTGATTCCATCGGTTATCTACACCCACCCGGAAATCGCATGGGTCGGTAAAACCGAGCAGCAGCTGAAGACCGAAGGCGTCGCCGTTAACGTCGGTACCTTCCCCTTCGCAGCCAGCGGTCGTGCCATGGCGGCCAACGACACCGGCGGTATGGTCAAGGTGATCGCCGACGCCAACACCGACCGCGTTCTGGGTGTACACGTGATTGGCCCAAGCGCTGCTGAACTGGTGCAGCAGGGTGCAATCGGTATGGAATTCGGCACCAGCGCCGAGGATCTGGGGATGATGGTGTTCTCCCACCCGACGCTGTCCGAAGCGCTGCATGAAGCTGCTCTGGCAGTGAATGGCCACGCCATCCACATCGCCAACCGCAAGAAGCGTTAAGTCGTTGTTTGTTTGAGCGGATGCCTTCACCGGCGTTGTGTACCGGTGAAGGTGCAGCTCAACAGGAAGAACCACGGCCGACTGCCCGCGTACACCTCAGGTTCTGCGCGGAACGTTAGCCGGATTGCTCCAGAAGCAGTCACAGGTGGTGCGGCATCACAAGTGCAGCACCGTATGCGCAATACCTAAACGAAGACGGTAGACAAGCATGAATCTCCACGAGTATCAGGGTAAGCAGCTGTTCGCTGAATACGGCCTGCCCGTATCCAAGGGCTTCGCGGTAGACACCCCGGAAGAAGCCGCAGCAGCCTGCGAAAAAATCGGTGGCACCGAGTGGGTCGTCAAGGCTCAAGTCCACGCTGGTGGCCGCGGTAAAGCGGGCGGCGTGAAGCTGGTTAAGAACAAAGAAGACGCCAAAGCCTTCGCCGCCAACTGGCTGGGCAAGCGTCTGGTGACTTACCAGACAGATGCCAACGGTCAGCCAGTGACCAAGATCCTGGTCGAGTCCTGCACCGACATCGCCAAGGAACTCTACCTGGGCGCGGTCGTTGACCGTTCCAGCCGTCGCATCGTGTTCATGGCCTCCACCGAAGGTGGCGTGGACATCGAGAAAGTAGCCCACGATACCCCTGAGAAGATCCTCAAGGCGACCATCGACCCGCTGGTCGGCGCTCAGCCGTTCCAGGGCCGCGAGCTGGCATTCCAGCTGGGCCTGGAAGGTGATCAGATCAAGCAGTTCACCCAGATCTTCGTCGGCCTGGCCAAGCTGTTCCAGGACTATGACCTGGCTCTGCTGGAAGTGAACCCGCTGGTAATCAAGGCTGACGGCAACCTGCATTGCCTCGACGCCAAGATCAACATCGACAGCAACGCCATGTACCGTCAGCCGAAGCTGCGCGCCATGCACGATCCGTCCCAGGACGATCCGCGTGAAGCCCACGCTGCCAAGTTCGAACTGAACTACGTAGCGCTGGAAGGCAACATCGGTTGCATGGTCAACGGTGCTGGCCTGGCCATGGGCACCATGGACATCGTCAACCTGCACGGCGGCAAGCCAGCCAACTTCCTCGACGTAGGTGGCGGCGCAACCAAAGAGCGCGTGACCGAAGCCTTCAAGATCATCCTGTCCGACAGCAACGTGGCTGCCGTACTGGTCAACATCTTCGGCGGTATCGTTCGTTGCGACATGATTGCCGAAGGCATCATCGGCGCAGTGAAAGAAGTCGGCGTGAAAATCCCGGTTGTCGTCCGTCTGGAAGGCAACAACGCTGAACTGGGCGCTAAAGTCCTGGCAGAAAGCGGCCTGAACATCATCGCGGCAACCAGCCTGACCGACGCTGCTCAGCAAGTCGTCAAAGCTGCGGAGGGCAAATAATGAGCGTCCTGATCAATAAAGACACCAAAGTTATCTGCCAAGGCTTCACCGGCTCGCAGGGTACTTTCCACTCCGAACAAGCCATCGCTTACGGCACCCAGATGGTTGGCGGCGTGACTCCGGGCAAAGGCGGTACCACTCACCTGAATCTGCCGGTGTTCAACACCGTGCGTGAAGCAGTTGAGCAGACTGGCGCCACCGCCAGCGTGATCTACGTTCCGGCTCCGTTCTGCAAGGACTCGATCCTTGAAGCAGCCATGGGCGGCATCAAGCTGATCGTCTGCATCACCGAAGGCATCGCGACCATCGACATGCTCGAAGCCAAGGTCAAGTGTGACGAGCTGGGCGTAGTCCTGATCGGCCCGAACTGCCCAGGCGTGATCACTCCGGGCGAGTGCAAAATCGGCATCATGCCGGGCCACATCCACTTGCCAGGCAAAGTAGGCATCGTGTCGCGTTCCGGCACCCTGACCTACGAAGCTGTTAAGCAGACCACTGACGCCGGTTTCGGTCAGTCCACCTGCGTCGGCATCGGCGGTGACCCGATCCCAGGCTCCAACTTCATCGACATCCTGAAACTGTTCCAGGAAGACCCGAAGACCGAAGCGATCGTGATGATCGGTGAGATCGGCGGTTCGGCTGAAGAAGAAGCCGCTGCTTACATCAAGGCCAACGTGACCAAGCCTGTCGTGTCTTACATCGCTGGTGTAACCGCTCCGGCGGGCAAGCGTATGGGCCACGCCGGCGCCATCATCTCCGGCGGCAAGGGTACTGCAGACGAGAAGTTCGCAGCCCTGCAAGACGCTGGTGTGAAAACCGTGCGTTCCCTGGCTGACATCGGCAAGGCCCTGGCCGAGCTGACCGGTTGGGAAGTGAAAAAAGCCTAAGGCTTTTTGATCTGAGAAAAGGCCACCTTCGGGTGGCCTTTTTTATTGCGGCCAGGGATGAACTGTTGCCGATGCGACAGCTTTTTTCACCAGTCCGACAGCCTGACCTGTGCCAGTGCCGCTGGCGTGCCAATTTCGTTAGGCTTGCAACTATTAGCGCCCGCTCCGCCACAAGCGGCTCAGGGTGCTGCAGTGGCTCCGCCTAACCGGCTGGGTGACGTTTCCCCGATCCATCGGGAAACCCTCGGAACTTTCGGTTTTCAACTTGCAACTTCTGCCTGTGGTATTCCCTTCTATGACTCGTTTGAAAGGCTCGGATCTCCTGGCCCTCGGCTTTATGACGTTTGCCCTGTTCCTGGGCGCCGGCAACATCATCTTTCCGCCCAGCGCTGGTATGGCGGCGGGTGAGAACATCGGCCTGGCAGCGCTGGGCTTTCTACTCACGGGCGTTGGTTTGCCGCTGTTGACCATTGTCGCCCTGGCGCGCGTCGGTGGTGGTATGGCGCTGCTCACCGCGCCACTGGGCAAGCGCGCCGGCGTGTTATTTGCGGTGGCGGTGTACCTGGCCATCGGCCCTCTGTTTGCCACGCCGCGCACTGCGGTGGTGTCGTTCGAGATGGGCGTCGCCCCGTTCAGCGGCAATAACAGCACGGCGTTGCTGCTCTATACCCTGGCCTACTTTGCTGCGGTGCTGTTCCTGTCCCTCAATCCCGGGCAACTGGTGGATCGCATCGGCAAGTACATCACCCCGGTGCTGCTGGCGGCGCTGCTGGTGTTGGGTGGCGCGGCGCTGCTGGTTCCGGCAGGGGAGATCGGCCAGGTATCGGCGGATTATCAGAGTGCACCCTTTGTGCAGGGTTTTCTGCAGGGTTACCTGACCATGGATACCCTCGGCGCACTGGTATTCGGCATCGTGATTGCCACGGCGATTCGTGACCATGGCGTGACCGACGGCAAGCTGATTACTCGTTACTCGGTGATTGCCGGCTTGATCGCTGCAATCGGCCTGTCACTGGTCTATCTGGCGCTGTTCTACCTGGGTGCGACCAGCCAGGGGATTGCCGGTGAGGCGCAGAACGGCGTGCAGATTCTTACCGCCTATGTGCAGCACACCTTCGGCACGGCTGGCAGCCTGCTGTTGGCCGTGGTTATTACCTTGGCTTGTTTGACCACGGCTGTGGGGCTGTTGACGGCCTGTGGTGAGTTCTTCAGCGGCCTGTTGCCGGTTTCTTACCGTGCAGTGGTGATCACCTTCGGTCTGTTTAGTCTGTTGGTAGCCAATCAGGGCCTGACCCAGTTGATCAGCTTCTCGATTCCGGTGCTGGTCGGCTTGTACCCGCTGGCCATTGTGCTGGTGGCGCTGAGCCTGCTGGATGACCTGTGGTGTTCGCCGGCGCGGGTGTTCCGCCCGGTGATGGCCGTGACTCTGGTGTTTGGCCTGGTTGACGGTATTGCCGCAGCCGGCGGCAAGGCGCTGATCCCGAACTTCTTCAGCCAACTGCCTTTGGCGGACCAGAGCCTCGGTTGGCTGTTGCCTGTGCTACTGACCCTGGCCCTGGCTGTTGTGGTGGATCGCGCGCTAGGCGCACCGAAAACCGCCGCAGCCTAAGCTCTGCTGTTTAGCCTTTGTTGTTTACCCCAGGCCGCTCATTGAGCGGCCTTTTTGTTGGCCAGCTGAAAGCCAGGCCTGTCTATAATCGGCGCAGGTTAACAAGGAGTTTGCATGCCAATCAGTGACTACTACCTACCGCACCTGCTGGCCGTTCTCTGGTTTGTCGTCTGCTGGGCCGGTTATACCCGTTATGCCCAGGCCAAGGGTCGCACCACACCATGCCTGGCCAGCGTGCTGCACCTGTACCGCGAAGACTGGATGCGTCGCATGCTGCTGCGCGACAACCGCATCGCCGATGCCAACGTGATCGGCAACCTGGAGCGTAACGCCTCGTTCTTCGCCTCCAGTACGCTGATCATCCTCGCCGGTATTCTGACCGTGCTCGGGGCCTCTGATCGCGCTGTATCACTGTTGGCCGATCTGCCGTTTGTCCAGGTAGCCAGTCGTGAACTGTCCGAAGTCAAACTGCTGTGCCTGGGGGTGGTGTTTGTCTACGCCTTCTTTACCTTCAGCTGGTGCATGCGTCAGTACAACTTCGCTGCCGTGCTGGTGGGGTCTGCGCCGATGGTGGGCGAGCGGCACGTCACTGAGCAGGAGCGCAAAGCCTTTGCCGAGCGTACCGCGCGGGTGATCTCGATGGCCGCCAACCAGTTCAACCAGGGGTTGCGTGCCTATTACTTCGGTATGGCAACCCTGGCCTGGTTTATCAACCCATGGTTTTTCATGCTGGTCAGCGCAGGTGTGGTATTGGTGTTGTACCGCCGCGAGTTTCACTCCGATGTGCTGGAAGTGATGGTCTACACCCAGACCCCGGCGTTCGAATCGCCCAAGGAGAAAAGCGAATGAGCATCCCGTTCTGGTGCATCTTTATCAGCGCATTACTGATTTTTATCGCCAAGGCCCCAGTGGCTAAGGCCATGGCGAAGGAGGGGGACGGTCATTATGACAACCACCATCCGCGTGCTCAGCAAGCGCGTCTGAGCGGTTTTGGCGCGCGTGCCTTGGCGGCGCACTTGAACTGCTTCGAGGCGTTTCCGCTGTTTGCAGTCGGTGTGCTGATGGCCCATGTGACCAATAGCCACGGCGTTCTGGTGGATGTCTTGGCCGTGACCTTCGTTGTGGCGCGGGTGCTTTATCTGTTTTTCTACTGGGCCGACCTGCACTGGCAGCGCAGTCTGGTCTGGGTGGTTGGGCTGCTGTGTAGCCTGCTGCTCATGCTTACCCCGGCGCTTTGATTGCGCCATAAACAAACAGGCCCGCATTAAGCGGGCCTGTTTGTTTCAGCTGGAAGGCTTATTGGCCGTCAACAGTATCTTTGACTTCATCGCCAGCATCTTCGATAGCCTCAGCTGCATCATTGGCAGCGTCTTCGATTTTCTCGCCAGTAGTTGGCTCGGTGCCCATCACTTCATCAGCTTTCTGCTCGATGGCTTCGCCGGTTTCTTCAACGGCATCACCCATGGATTCGATGGCTTCAGCAGCGGACTCCTTGGCTGACTCTACTTTGTCTTCCGGGGTTTTCTCGCAGGCTGCCAGGCCGAGCATGGCGGCGAGAAGCAGGGCATAGGTGAATGGCTTTTGCACGGTTATTACTCCTTGTAATGTAGAAATCAATGCCGGGTCGCCCGGGCATAGCCATTAAACAGCGCAGTTTCGCCGAAGTTCCCTATTAATTTACTGGCAGTTCTCGTCAGCAGGTCGGCTCCGTGGTGCCGGGCCTGGTGTCTGCGAGTATCATGCTCACCCTTTGTACAGTTGTCCTGAGTCTGAAGTCATGAGCGATTCTCCTATTGTTGCGCGGGCGCAGCGTTTTCTGTCGGTCCTGCGTCATTGCCAAGTGCTCGGAATCAGTGTGCACAGCGCTGATGCGCAGGGGCTGATCTTGCGCTTGCCCTACAGCCCACAGATCGTTGGTAACCCGGAAACCGGTGTGATTCACGGTGGTGCGATCACCACGCTGATGGACACTACATGCGGTATTTCCACTGTATGTGTGCTGCCAGAGTTCGAAATCTGCCCAACCCTCGACCTGCGCATTGATTACATGCGCCCGGCTGAGCCGAACAAGGATGTATTTGGTTTTGCCGAGTGCTACCGGGTGACCGAGAACATCATCTTCACCCGTGGATATGCCTATCAGGACAACCCCGACGAGCCGATTGCCCATGTAGTGGGGGCTTTTATGCGCATGGGTAAACCTGCCGATCTGCAACGCACTGCCAAGGGGGCTGGCCAATGAGCACGCTGAACCTCAACCAGCTGGTGCGTGAAGCCCACGAGAAGAATAACTACGACCCACTGATCAGTCTGATTCCCTACGCCAAGTTGCTCGGTATCGAGTGCCTGCGCCTGGGCGATGACATGGTGTTTCGCCTGCCGGCCAACCAGGACAATATCGGCAATCCGACCTTGCCTGCACTTCACGGCGGGGTGATCGCTGGCTTTATGGAGCACTCGGCGATGCTTCACCTGCTGATGTTTATGGGCATTCCACATTTGCCGAAAATCATCGACTTCTCGATAGATTACCTTCGCGCCGGCCATTATCGTGACACCTTCGTGCAATGCCAGGTGTGGCGCCAGGGTCGCCGGGTCGCCAACGTGGCCATCACCGCCTGGCAAACCAAACAGACCGAGCCGATTGCCACGGCGCGGGCGCACTTTAAGGTCGATGAACCTTGAGGGCAGTCGGGTCTGCGGATAACCCCTCGTTTAACCATCGCTAAGGATTACTGAATGGATGCGCTGCTGATTCTGAGTGGCTTGCTGCTGATACTCGCCGGGCTGGTCTGGCTGGTGATGCGCGCTTTTGCCACCAGCCTGTTGTGGGGCTGGGCCAGTTTTCTGCCGCCGTTCACCTTACTGTATGTATTGCGCCATTGGCGTTCGGCGCGACCAGCGCTGGCCCTGGCCTGTTTGGGGGTTATTCCGCTGGTGGTCGGCCTGACGTTGCTGGCCAGCCATGATGCGCAACGTCTGGAAGCCATCCTCAGCCTCAAGTGGCTCAAGCCTGAGGTGCAGGCACCAGCCGAGCTGGCTATTGATCTGCGCGGTGAGTTGAACGGACGGCCATTTGCACCGCAACAGGCTGAGTTGCTCGATGGCGTATTGAGCTTGCGGGAGGGGCAAGATTTCTTCGCCCAGAGCGAGCTGGTGATTCGTCTGCCGAAAGTCGACAAGGGCCCGGTACGGTTCGATGTGTTGCCGGCCGATGAAGGCATACTGCCGGAAGTGGAAATCAGCTGGTTATTGCCTGAGCAGGAGTTGCCCGAAGCGCGGCGCTTGAGCCGCGGCTACACCTTGCATCTGGACCTGCAGCCGGTGCCACCGAACAAGCTGGCCGGTGATTTCCACCTGGTACTGCCGCCGCAGTTCAAAACCACCCTGAGCGGCAAGCTTGAGCTGTTCCGCAATGGTCTGCGTTATAAGGGCGATAAAGTCGATCGCCAGTTCGACTCGGTGGATACCGTCAGCCATGTGATTCAGGACTACTTGGAGCGCCGCTTTGCCACTCGCCGGGTGGAATTGCTGCCAATAGGTAACCTGAATTTTCCACTGCAGAGGGTTGATCTGAACGTCCAGGCGCGGATCAACGGTGAGCTGCAGCAATTGCCGATCCTGCTGCAGAAGCATGACAAGCGTGGCTGGCAGGTCGCTGCCGATAGTTTTCCGCCGTTACCTAGCGCCGTTGTGCCGCCTGTTGCCGAGGCCAAGCCTGCTGTAGCAGCTGCGGTTGTTCCGGAGCGCGTCAGTCGGCCTCTGGATCGACGCGTGCGCTTCAGCCTCGACGGCTTGCTGCGCAGCCCCAACCGCTATGAAAACCTCAGCATGCGTGCAACCACCGAACGTGGTAACAGTGCCGAAGGGCGTTTCCATGGTATTGATCAGGACGGGCGGATCATCCTGCGTCAGCGCATGAGCGGGCAGGGCGAGGTCAGCTACAGCCTGCAGCCGGAAGAGATTACCCGTATCGAGTTGCTTGAGCCCTGAGCCAAGCACTTGAAATCCCACAACATGCCCCCACCTGTATGACATCCGCCGTACTGCGGCTTCGTCAACAACGTGGAGTAAGAGAGCATGAGTGTGGAAACTCAAAAAGAAACCCTGGGCTTCCAGACCGAGGTGAAGCAACTGCTTCACCTGATGATCCATTCGCTGTATTCGAACAAGGAAATCTTTCTTCGTGAGCTGATTTCCAACGCATCGGATGCCACCGACAAGCTGCGTTTCGAAGCGCTGGCCAAGCCTGAGCTGCTCGAAGGCGGCGCTGAGCTGAAAATTCGCGTCAGCTTCGACAAAGACGCCAAGACCGTCACCCTCGAAGACAACGGTATCGGCATGAGCCGTGAAGATGCGATCACCCACTTGGGCACCATCGCCAAGTCGGGCACCGCCGACTTTATGAAGAACCTCTCCGGCGACCAGAAGAAGGACTCGCACCTGATCGGTCAGTTCGGTGTGGGCTTCTACTCGGCCTTTATCGTTGCCGACAAGGTTGAAGTGTTCAGTCGTCGCGCCGGCAGCCCGGCCAGCGAAGGTGTCCATTGGTCGAGCAAGGGCGAGGGCGAGTTCGAAGTTGCCACCGTTGAAAAAGCCGAGCGCGGTACCCGCATCGTGCTGCACCTGAAAGCGGCTGAAGACGAGTTCGCCGATGGCTGGCGTCTGCGCAATATCATCAAGAAGTACTCCGACCATATCGCCTTGCCGATCGAGCTGCCGAAGGAATTCCACGGCGAAGAGAAGGACAAGCCTGCCGAAGTTGAGTGGGAAACCGTCAACCGCGCCAGTGCCCTGTGGACCCGTCCACGTACCGAGATCAAGGACGAGGAATACCAGGAGTTCTACAAGCACATCGGCCACGATTTCGAGAACCCGCTGAGCTGGAGCCACAACAAGGTCGAAGGCAAGCTGGAATACACCTCGCTGCTTTACACCCCGGCGCGTGCACCATTCGATCTGTATCAGCGTGAAGCACCGCGTGGTCTGAAACTCTACGTGCAGCGCGTATTCGTCATGGACCAGGCCGAGTCGTTCCTGCCGCTGTACCTGCGCTTTATCAAGGGTGTGGTTGACTCCAACGACCTGTCGCTGAATGTCTCCCGTGAGATCCTGCAGAAAGATCCGATCATCGACTCGATGAAATCGGCGCTGACCAAGCGCGTGCTGGACATGCTGGAAAAACTGGCGAAGAACGAGCCTGAGCAATACAAGAGCTTCTGGAAGAACTTCGGCCAGGTGCTCAAGGAAGGCCCGGCGGAAGACTTCGCTAACAAGGAGAAGATCGCCGGCTTGCTGCGCTTTGCTTCCACCCGCACCGAAGATGGCGAGCAGAGCGTTGGCCTGGGCGAGTACATCGCGCGCATGGCCGAAGGTCAGGACAAGGTCTACTACCTGACTGGCGAATCCTACGCTCAGGTGAAGAACAGCCCGCACCTGGAAGTGTTCCGCAAGAAAGGCATCGAAGTGCTGCTGCTCACCGACCGTATCGATGAGTGGCTGATGAGCTACCTGACCGAGTTCGACGGCAAGCAGTTTGTTGACGTGGCGCGCGGTGATCTGGACCTCGGCAAGCTGGATTCGGAAGAAGACAAGAAGGCCCAGGAAGAAGTTGCCAAGGCCAAAGAAGGCCTGGTCGAGCGTCTGAAAACTGCGCTGGGTGAGCAGGTTGCCGAAGTGCGCGTATCGCATCGCCTGACCGACTCGCCCGCCATCCTGGCTATTGGCGAGCAGGACCTGGGCTTGCAGATGCGTCAGATCCTTGAAGCCAGCGGGCAGAAGGTGCCGGACTCCAAGCCGATCTTCGAATTCAACCCAAGCCACCCGCTGATCGAGAAGCTCGATGGTGAGGCCGATGAAGATCGCTTTGCCGACCTTAGCCACATCCTCTTCGACCAAGCGGCACTGGCTGCAGGCGACAACCTGAAAGATCCAGCCGCTTATGTGCAGCGGTTAAACAAGCTACTGGTTGAACTCTCCGCCTAATCCAAGCGGATATAAAAAAGCCCGCCATTGGCGGGCTTTTTTGTCGGTGCTTGATTGACAGGCTGGGCAGGCTCGTTTGTGATGCTGTCATTGCGCCAGTGGTGTGTGCGCATCCAATGCAGTCTGGGGTGATATGTCGTTTTTTGATCAGTTGTTTATCGTCAACGCCGACCCCAGTGTCCTGGTCCTCAGCAATCATGATCCGCTCTTAGTACTCATGTCGTTGTGCATTGCTGTGTTCACGTCGGGCATGGCTCTGCAACTGGCCGGCGTAGCCCGTGACAGTGATTCAGCCTGGTGGCGACAGGTCACGATCGCCACCGGTTCGCTGGCATTGGGAGCCGGTATTTGGGCAATGCATTTTATTGGCATGCTGGCGTTCCAGCTGTGTGCCGAAGTACGTTTTGACCTGGGCGTAACCCTGTTGTCGATGTTGCCAAGCCTGGGCGCATCCTGGGTTGCGCTGACCGTTCTGGCGCGGCGAAATCTGAGCGTGTTGCAGCTCTGCGTGGGCGGGTTATTAGTAGGGGCGGGCATCGGTGCGATGCATTACAGCGGCATGGCCGCGATGCAGATGGCGCCTTTGCTGCGTTATGACCCCTGGATGTTTGCCCTGTCGATTCTGGTGGCGGTTGCCCTGGCGATTCTTGCCTTGTGGGTGCGTTTTGGCTTGGAGAATCGTCTGCCATCGCTCATGGCGTTGTTGTTGAGTGCCGTGGTCATGGGGCTGGCCATCAGCGGTATGCATTACACCGGTATGGCGGCTGCCCGCTTTGTTGGAGTGGCAGAGTCAGCGCAGCCGTTTGCCATGGTCGATAGCCTGTACCTGGGCAGTGCGATTTCACTGATCACGGTCGCCCTGACCGTGTTCGTGGTAGCTGCCAATGCACTGCTGCGCTATCGCTACCTGAGCCAGCAACTGCGTGCCAACGAGCATCACCTGCGGTCGATCTTCGATACCGCGCTGGACTCCATTCTGACCATTGACCACACCGGCACGATCCGTTCGGTCAACCGCGCCGCCGCGCGCCTGTTTGGCTGGTCAGTGGATGAGCTGGTCGGCATGCCGATGGCCAGACTGCTTAACCCTGCCGAGGCCCGCATTTTTGAGCAGCACATACACACGTATGTGAAAACCGGTCAGGTTAGCCTTCCGAATGCTGAGCAGCAGTTGCTGTGCGTTATTCGAAGCGGCCAGGAAAAACCGGTGCGCATCAGTATCGGGGTGACTCGTTCCGGCCAGCATCCCTTGTTCGTGGTGTTCGTCACGGACATCAGTGAGCGGATTGAAATGGAGCAGGCGTTGCGTGAGCGCGAGCAGCAGTATCGCTCGTTGATCAGCAACATCCCGGGTGTGTCATTTCGTTGCCTGCTCGATGCCGACTGGACCATGATTTTCATCAGCGATGCAGTGCAAGCTCTTACGGGCTGGAGCGCAGATGACTTCATCAGCAAGCGCAAGGCCATCGCTAGCCTGTACCACCCGGATGACCTGCAGCCGGTGGCCGATGAGGTCATGACCGCAATCGAGGAGCGGCGTAACTACACCGTTGAGTACCGTCTGTTTGATCGCAATGGTGAAGAGCACTGGATCTGGGAGAGTGGCAGCGCCGTGTTCGACGAACAGGGTATCCCGCGTTGGATTGACGGCGTATTGCTTGATCAAACTGAAACCAAGTTGCGTAACGCCGAGTACGAAGGCAAGGTCAACGCCATCAGCAAAGCCATGGCGCTGATTGAATTTGATCTGCAAGGCCATGTGCTGGCGATCAATGACAACGCCCTGGACCTGTTTGGCTACCAGCGTGAAGACGTGCTGGGCCAGCACCACAGCCTGTTCTGTGACCCTTTGTATGTCGACAGCGAGGATTACCGGCAATTCTGGGTCGACCTGGCCAAAGGTCTGTTCTCCGCCGGAGAGTACCGGCGCATTGGTAACGGCGGGCGTGAAGTCTGGATTCAGGCCACGTACAACCCCATTTTCAACACGGATGGCAAACCCTTCAAAGTGGTGAAACTGGCCACCGATTTGACGCCGCGCCGGCTCATGGAGCAGGAAACCCGCGCCGCCCGTGACCGTGCTGAAGCCGCTGCCGCTGCGCGCAGTAGCTTCCTGGCGAATATGAGCCATGAAATCCGCACGCCGATGAATGCCATTATTGGCTTCACTGAGCTGCTGATCGGCACGCCATTGGCCGATGATCAACGCCGTCATCTACAGACTGTGCAGCAGGCCTCGCGCTCGTTACTCAGCTTGCTCAATGACATCCTTGATACCGCTAAGTTGGACCGGGGCGCGATTGAACTGGAAGACCTGGATTTTTCCTTGCGCGAACTGTGCGAACAGGTGTGCGCCACGCAACGTCTGAGCGCAGAGAACAAAGGCCTTACCTTGCAGCTCGATTACCCGGCGCAGTTACTGGAGTTCTACCGGGGCGATGCTTTACGCCTGCAGCAGGTGCTGACCAACCTGCTGGGCAATGCGGTGAAGTTCACCAGTGAAGGCCGAGTGTGCCTGCACGTGCAGGGTGAACCCGGCGCGATCCGCTTGATCGTCGAAGACAGCGGCATCGGCATTGCGGCTAACCGCCTTGAGAAGATTTTCGAGCCGTTTGCTCAAGCCGATGCGTCGATGAGTCGGCGGTTCGGCGGTACAGGCTTGGGCACCACCATCTCGCGCCAGCTGGTCGAGCTGATGGGCGGCCGTTTGCGGGTGGAAAGCACACTGGGTGAGGGCAGTCGTTTTATTGTCGAGTTGCCCCTGCGTGCGGGGCAACGGCTGGCGCCGCAGGTGCGTCAGTCGCTGCCACAACTGGCGGCATTGCACATTCTCGCCGCTGACGATGTGCCGCAAAACCTGGAATTGCTGCAGCTCAACTTGCAGCGGTTAGGGCATCAGGTGACCTGTGTGGCGGATGGCCAGGCTGCTGTTGAAGCGTTTACCCACGGCACCTTTGACCTGATTCTGATGGATGTGCAAATGCCGCTGGTCGATGGCCTGGAAGCATCCCGCCGTATTCGCGCGCTGGAAGCAGCCGGGCAGCGTGTGCCCCTGCCGATCATTGCCTTGACCGCCAGCGTGCTAGATCAGGATCGTCAGGCGGCGCTTGATGCCGGGATGAATGGTTTCGCTTCCAAACCACTCGACCTGCCCGGCCTGCTGGCCGAAATGGCCAGGCTGCTGGGCACTGCTCAGCAGGGCGGCGAACTGCAACAGTCTGTTACGGCAAGTGGCGGCATGTTCGACTGGCAGCGCGGCGCCAGCCTGTGGGGCGGGCCGGTACAAATGAGCCAGGCGATTCAGCGTTTCCTCAGTGAGCAGGATGCACTGGTTGAACACCTCACCTGCATGCTGGAAAAGAATGACTGGGATACGGGGCGCAGCCTGGCGCATCGTTTCCGAGGGGCAGCCGACAATCTGGCGCTTACCCACCTGGCGGGGCTTGGCCAAGCGATCGAGCAGGCGTTCAATCAGCGTGAAGGCTTGCATCTGCGCAGCTTGCTGCAGGAGCTATCCCGTGCCTTAGCGGCGGTGGCTGAGGCGCTGCCACAGGTGCCGAAGCCGCTTGAAAAGACCCAGGCGGTTGATCGTGAGCAATTGCGTGATGCACTGCTGCGTTTGCAGCAGGCGATCAGTCGTGGCGGCCTGGATGATCAGGCGCTGAGCTGCCTGACTTTAGGACTGCAAGGCGCGCAGCAGAAAAAGGCCCTGGCCAATATCCGCCAGGCGCTGGATGATTTTGACTTTGAGCTGGCGCAGCAATCGCTGAACGAACTGCTGCATCAGCTGCACGATGAGGACAGCCAGACACCATGATCACGCCAGCCGATGCTCGTCCGCTGCTCCTGTTGGTCGACGATGAAGCCACGAACCTACAAGTGCTGCGGCACATCCTGCAGGACGATTACCGCCTGCTGTTTGCCAAAGATGGTGCCAAGGCCCTGGAAATGGCTGAGCGTGAGCGGCCGAATCTGATCCTGTTGGATGTGATGATGCCGGGCATGACGGGCTATGAGGTGTGCCAGGCACTCAAAGCACAACCTGAGCTGGAGGCCATTCCGGTGATATTTGTCACCGCGCTGGCTGATGTTGAGGATGAAGCCCGTGGTTTTGCTGTAGGTGCCGTGGACTACATCACCAAGCCCGTCAGTCCGCCGATCGTGCGCGCACGCGTGCGCACGCATTTGTCGCTGGTGCGTATGGATGAGCTGCGCCAGACCCGCTTGCAGGTTGTTCAGCGCCTCGGCATGGCCGCGGAGTACAAAGATAATGAGACCGGCTTGCATGTCATCCGCATGAGCCATTTCTCCAAGGTCCTCGCCTTGGCAGCGGGCTTTAGCGAGGCGGCTGCCGAGGAGCTCCTCAATGCTGCGCCCATGCACGATATCGGCAAAATCGGCATTCCTGATGCGGTGCTGCGCAAACCCGGTAAGCTCGATGAGCAGGAGTGGGCGGTGATGCGCCAGCATGTCGAAATTGGCGCGCGGATTATTGGTGAGCATGCCTCGGGCCTGCTGCGCACCGCACAGCGCATTGCCCTGACCCACCACGAAAAATGGGACGGCAGCGGTTACCCCAATGGCCTCAGCGGCGAGGAGATTCCGCTGGAAGGACGCATCGTGGCGATTGCCGATGTGTTCGACGCCTTGACCAGCGTGCGGCCCTACAAGGCGGCCTGGACGGTTGAGGCCGCGGTCGGTTTGCTGCGTGAAGAGAGTGGCCGGCATTTTGACCCGCAACTGGTCGAGCTTTTTATCCAGCAGCTGCCGGCGATTCTGGAAATCAAGGAACGCTGGGCAGAGCAGGGCTGAGGCGGAAACAGACTGAAACCTTTGGGCATGCTGCCGGGGATTCCGGTGCTTGGTCATCCCGTGGCAGCGGTCTATGGTGAGCGCTGCGTTTAACTCGCCTGAGGAGCCTCGCCATGTCCACCAAGTCTCTGTTGCCCCTGCTGTGCGCCGGCATGATCGGTTTTGCTGAAGCTGCAGTGGTCTTCAAGCCCGTGCCCTATGAGATCGATGGCGAAGCCTTCGAAGGGTTGTTGATCTACGACGATACGGTCACCACGCCGCGTCCAGGCCTGCTGATGGTACCCAACTGGTTAGGCGTCACCGATGACTCGGCAAAGAAGGCCGCACGTGCTGCTAGTGACAAATACGTGGTGTTTATGGCCGATATGTACGGTAAGGCGGTGCGTCCGACCAATGCCGACGAGGCCAAGGCTGCCGCGACGCGGGTACGCGGCGACCGACCACTGATGCGCAAACGTGCGCAAGCAGCCGTTGAAGTGCTCAAGGCGCAAACTGCGCAGGTGGCACTGGATGTCAGCAAACTGGGGGCGATCGGTTTCTGCTTCGGCGGCGGTACGGTGTTGGAGCTGGCGCGTTCCGGCGCTGATTTGAAAGGCTTTGTCTCGTTCCACGGCAACCTGGATACGCCCAACCCAAGTGATGCGCAGAACATCAAGGCACCAGTCCTGGTGCTGCATGGTGCAGATGATCCGGCAGTGCCGCAGGCGCAGGTCGATGGCTTTATTGCGGAAATGAAAGCTGCGAAAGCCGATTGGCAGTTAGTCAGCTACGGTGGCGCAGTGCATTCCTTTACCAACCCGGCGGCCAATGTGCCGGGGCGCAATGAGTACCACCCGGTAGTGGCCGCGCGAGCGTTCAAGGCCATGGATGATCTGTTTGCGGAAACTTTCGCCGAGTAAGGCGTGAGCGGGAAGGCCGGGTGGCCTTCCCGCATGCGGATTACATGCCTGGCAGTACGGCGATATCAATAATATTGCCCGGCAGGCCGGCGATGTCGCCCAGCGTGGTCGGCTTGCCCGTGGCCAGGTCCAGGGTGTGCAGCGTGGTGCCTGTCAGCAGGTACGCGGTGTTGCCGCCTTTGCCGTCGCTGGCGATGTCCAGCGCCGCATTCTGCAGGCCATCAACGATTTTGCCCACGGCTTGCTGGATGCCATCGTTTGGCGGGTTTTGCAGCATCAGATTGCTGCTGGCCAGGTCCACGGTGTACAGCGCGGTGGCCTGAGTGCCGGCGTAGGCGTTGCTATACGCACCGGCGACTACTTTGGCGCTTTTACCGGCATAAGGGCCTTCGGCGGCGTAAGCCACTGAACCGTCTACCACCACTTCACCGGTTTCAACGTTGACGCGAAAGCTGGTGCCGTCGGCGGCGAGCATGCGCAGCTTGTCGGCGACTGGGTTGAAGTCGATGACCGCCTGGCCGTTGCCAGGCAGTTGCTTGTTCAGGCTGGCGACCTTGCTGGCTGCGCCAGTGGCCAGGTCCAGGGTGTGGAGCTGATGGTCATTGCTCAAGGCATAGAGCATCCCATTTGCCGGGCGCACATCAATGCCGCGCAACGGGCTTGGGCTGTTGGTTGCCATCGTGGCGGTGACTTTCTGGCTGCTGCTGTCGATCTTGAACAGCTGACCGTCGGCGCCCAGGGCCAGTAGGGTCGCTGCGCTGGCAGTGCCGGCGGCGAGGCTGAGGGTGGCAGTGGTAACGGCAGCGGTCAGCAGGGTATTGAAGCTGTTCATATGCGTTCTCTCATCTGTGGTTATCCAGCATCGATGCAAGGCCGGCTAAGGCCTGCCTTGCAGGTGCCTCGATGAAACACCTGATAGCTATACCCACGAGAACGCATCTGGATGTCGCGGCCTGAAAATAAATTCAGTTTTTTTGCTGATGGCTTCAGTTGATCGAAGCCATCACCGCGCGACCGATATACAGCACCTTGCCGGTAGGCCGATCCTTCGGCGAGCCGCCGGCCGGTTCCAGGGTCAGTTCGAACAGCTGGCCGGGTTGCACTGCGCCAATCTGTTCGGCAGACAGTTGCAGCGGCTTACCCGGTTCGACCAGGCCTAGGGAGCGTGGGCCAATGGCTGGGTCGATCAACGTCCAGAACTGTACCGAGCGGTCGGCTGGGATCTGATCGTTCAGCAACGGCTGCAAACGCAGGCCGCCTGTGCCGTCCACATGCACTACCCAGCCGGGTTTGGCGGCTTCACCAGGGGCTTGCAGCACCACGGTGTAGCTGTTGCCAGGCATCTCTGTGTGCCACAGGTTAGGCATCAGCGCGACGATCAAGGCAAGTACCAGTGCAGCACTGGTGAGGCGCCAGGTGGCCAGGCTCTGCCACCACGTCAGCCAGACATTCACCCGGCTGACGGTTGGGGTCAGGCCGAGGCTGTCCTGCAGGCGTTGCCACAATTGTGTAGACGGTGTTTGCGGCGGTAGCTGATCGCTCAGTTCGAGAAAGTGCTGTTGCCACTGCAGAGCCATTTGCGCGGCTTCGCTGTCGCGCTCGATCAACTCGCGCACTTCAGCGGCTTCGGCCTCATCAAGTAAGCCCAGGACATATTCGCCGATCAAGGCGCGGCGTTCGGCAGGTTGCTGCGGAATCATGCTTGCAAACACTCCTGCAGTGCGCGCAGACCAGCGCGAATACGGCCCTTGATGGTGCCCAGCGGGGTGGTCAGGCGGTTGGCGATTTGTTCATGGGTCAGGCCGCGGTAAAAGGCCAGCAGGATCGGGTGGCGGCGATTGCGTTCGATGCCTTGCAGGCAGCGACGCAGTTGTTGGTGTTCACCTTGCTGCTCTAATAACTCTGCCGCCTGTGGGGTGTCGTCGGCCGCGCGCTCGATAAAGTCGTCATCCATCTCCACTGTACGGCCACGGCTGCGCAGCTGATTCAGCGCGCGGTAGCGCAGGATGCTGTAGATCCAGGCGCGGCCGCTGCCCAGTGCCCGCTGAAAGCGCTGGGCGTTGCGCCAGACTTGCACAAAGGCATCGTGCACACAGTCTTCAGCCTGATCACGACGGCCGAGCAGGGTAATGGCCAACCCGAGCATCTGCGCGGCCTCCTGTTGGTAGAGCGCCTGGAATGCGCGTTTATCCTGCTGAGCACAGGCTTCCAGATGGCTTTCGTAATCAAACAGCGGCTGCGCCATGCACAGGGTTCCTGAATGTGTGAGCGTGCCAAGGGTTATACCCGAGCACCTGCGCTTTGGATGTCTCGGGAGTGCAACAAATTTTCTCCGTCAGCGGGGCAGCTCGATGCGATCGGTTTCCCCTGGCACGGTTGGCCAGTCCTGTGCGGCCCAGCGTTGGCGTGCCTGGTCGATCAGTGCCGGATCGCTGGCAACGAAGTTCCAGTTAATCCGGCGGGGGCCAATCGGCTCGCCGCCAATCAGCACCAGATGGCTCTCGCTGCAGGCGCTGAGGGTGTAAGTCTCGCCCTCAGGCAGTACCAACAGGCCACGCAGCGGTAGTTGCTGGTCATCTAGGGTGGCCTCACCCTCAATCAGGTACAGCGCGCGTTCGGCATGCTCGGCGGGGATTTGCAGTGCGCTGCCTGTGGCCAGCTTGATCTCGGCATAGATAGTGGGCGACAGCACCGGCACCGGCGATTGCAGGCAGAAGCCAGTGCCGGCAATCAGGCAGATGTCCACGCCCATGCTGGTACTGCGCGGCAGGCTGTCGGCGGGGTGATGGCTGTAGTGGGGTTCGCCTTGCTCATCGGCGGCGGGCATGGCCAGCCAGACCTGCAGGCCATGCATGTGCGAGCCGCTTTCCCACAGCGTCTGCGGGGTGCGCTCGACATGGGCGACGGCCCGGCCTGCGGTCATCCAGCTGACCTCGCCGGGGCTGACCAGTTGATTCGAGCCGAGGCTGTCCTTGTGCTGCAATTGCCCCTTGAACAGGTAGGTGAGGGTGGACAGGCCGATATGCGGGTGCTGGTTGATATTCATGCCGCTGCCAGCCGGGTAGGTGTTTTCCAGAATATGGTCGAAGAACACGAACGGCCCGACGCTGCGGCACTTGGCTGAGGGCAGGGGGCGCAGGATAGGTTGCCCACCGAGGTTTTCCGGGCGCGGCTGGATCAGCAGAAGGTCGCTCATTCCATGCCCTCGCTTAGCTGAGTGCTGACCTGAACCTCGCTGCTGGTCATCAGCTTGTGAATCGGGCATTTATCGGCGACGCGCAGCAGCTGCTGGCGTTGCGCGTCATCCAGTGCACCATGCAGGGTCAGCTCGACGTTCAGGTGGTAGATGCCTTGGCGTTCCTGGCTGTCGTCACGGTTGAGCTTCACGTCGAGCCCTTCCAGCGGTAACCCACGTTGCTTGGCATACAGCGCGAGGGTCAGCGCCTTGCACGCGCCCAGCGCAGCATCGAACAGGTCATGGGGCTCAGGCGCTGAGCCTTCGCCGCCCAGTTCCACCGACACGTCGCTGTGCAGGGTGTGCGGGCCGATGCTGATGCGCTGCAGCAGGCCTTTCTCATTGCTGATGCTGATCATTTGAGCTCCTTGGGCTGAAACCATAATTCCTTGCGGGCAAATGGCGTTGCAGGCGGTAGGTCGGGGTTGTGCAATTCGATGATACGCCGCTGATGCAAGTTGGCCTGGCGCAGTGTGTCGCCGTGGTATTGCTCGAACAGGCGCTGAAAGCTGCCATCGGCAATCATCGCTTCCAGCCCGCGTTCGATATCGGCGGCCAGGTCCGCACGGTTGCGCGAGGTGAAGAAGTAGAACGCGGTGGGGTAATGCAGCAGCAGGTGATTATCGATACTCAGCGCCAGCCCGTTTTCTAAGGCGTGTACCTGTTCCTGCCAGGCCACCACCACTTCGCGGGGAAACAGATCGAAGCGTCCGGCGGCGAGCATCTGGAACAACCCGCGATAGTGCTGGCTGGTGACTACTTTCAGACCATTGGCACGCAGGATCGCGGTATCCGGCCAGTCGTGACGTTGACCGAAGCTGAAACGCTTGAGCTCATCGAGGTTTCGCACCGTGGCCAGCTGCTCGGCTTCTGCGCTGCGTTGCAGCAGCACACGCCAGCCAATAAGGCCGCGGTAGATCGGGATACGGATTGGCAGCAGGCGGACTTCACGCTCGCGGGTGGTCATGGTCCACATCACCTGCACGCTTTTGCTGTCGTGCTCGATGGCCAGCAACGCGCGGCTTTGTGCCATGGGTACGGGCGTGGGCTGCAGCTGGTAGCGTCCGGGCGTGCGCTCCAGTGCTGCTGTCAGCAGCGCCAGGGCATAGGCTTCGGGATCGATGCCGTCTGAGTGCAGCGGGTAGTTCAGGCGCTCCGTCGCCTGGCTTGTGGGCAGAAAGAGGAGGGCAAGGACTAGCAATGCCTGCAGGTAGTTTGGCCAGGTGCATGGTCGGTGTGTCGAAGCTGAAGCCATTACTGCAATCCTGGTTTCTGAACTAGACCTCAGTGTAGTGAGTCAATTGTGCTCACGTCTTCCGGAGGGTTGGGGTTTGAAACGACTTGCGTTGAGTCTTGCTGTTTTCGTCACTGTCTGCAGCCCGTTGGCGTTGGCGCGCGATTACCGCTTTAGCGATGCTCATTTGCACTACGTCGACTTCTTCCAGGAAAGCGCGGGCATGACCGAACTGTTCGAACAGATGGCCGCCGGCAATATCGAGCACGTGATGCTCTCGGGCATTCCGGTGGCGAAGAAGTGGCATGAGGACGAGCCCAAGCGTCCGCGTTACTACGCCGGTGACGATGCCAATGCCTACTGGTACAGCGCTACCGATGTTCTGGTGGCGCATGCCTACAAGCAGGTGCCCGCAGAGCAGCGCAAGCGGCTGCATCCGTTTCTCTCCGGTTTCAACCCGAATGATAAGAATGCCGATGCGCATATCCGGCGCATGCTCGAACTCGATCCTGGACTGTGGCAAGGCATAGGTGAGATTTTCACCCGGCATGACGACCTCACCGCGCTGATCCATGGTGATGCGCCACGGGCCAACAACGAGGCCCTGGCGCGGGTTTTTCACCTGGCCGCCGAATACGATCTACCGGTGATGCTGCACTCCAATATCACCTCCAAGCGTGAGCGCAATCCGCTCTACTTGCAGGAGATCGAAGACCCGCTGCGTAACCATCCGCATGTGCGGTTTATCTGGGCGCACGCTGGAACAAGCATGGAAATCCATCGCCATCAGGAGAAACTGGATTTCCTCCTGCCCACGCTTGAGCGGATGCTCAAACAGTACCCCAATCTATATATCGATCTTTCCTGGACTGTGCTCCAGCCGTACCTGCTGGATGCCGACGGCAAGCCTGATCCTGCCTGGGTGAAACTGGTCAGCAGTTACTCGGCGCGTTTTATGCTCGGCTCCGATGTGGTCGGACGCTTCACCAGCCTGGCGGACTATATGAGTGGCTTTAAGGCGTTTCTTGATGCCTTGCCTGAGGATGTCGCGCATCAGGTGGCACGCGATAACTTCCTCGCGGTGCTGCCGCGCCGGGTTCAGGCCGATCTGGCGGATTAGGGCTGTCATTGATCTGTCACACGGGTGTCATAGGCTCGCGCCATCTAAAAAAGGAGCGCGACATGCAATACACCCGTTTTAGTGCCCTGGCCGCACTTGTGTTGACCAGCAGCCTGGCGCAGGCCGAAGTCCGGGTAGAAGGCCCGGTTGAGTACGGCGTTTTCGCCAGCGATTATCAGGACTTTCAGGAAGGTGAGCGGGTGTTGACCCGCAGTAACCAGCAGATCGAGCAGGGAGAAGTGATTCCTGCCAAGCTCGGCACCAAGTTCGGCATGCGTTACACATTGGTTGGCAAGGTGGCTGAAGACTCGCCGCTGACCTTGCTGTACCTCACCCCTGGAGTGGTCACCCCGCAAGGCACGCGTCACGACAAATTCGTGGTGACGCAAAAATTGGTCCCCGGCGCGCCGCAGGATGTCATGGCCTTTGAATTCACTGAAAGGCACGAAGTGGTGCCTGGAGAGTGGCACTTTATGGTGTTCCAGGATGATCGCAAGCTGCTGGAACAGCGCTTTACCGTACGATAAAGCTACTTTAAGTCGTAACGCTAAACCCGGGCCCTGGCTCGGGTTTTTTATGTTCAAGGGGTCAAGAATCCGATGCTAGAGTCGATACGGAATCTGTAGATATTGGCTGAAGGTCTTAAGGAACTCATAAGGATAATGGCCATATGCTATCTAGCAAGCTGCTTCAAAACCCTAAAGGACAGCCGTGATGACCCTAAGAAATCTTAATATTGCGCCCAGAGCATCACTTGGCTTTGGCCTGGTGGCGCTGCTGGTTCTGCTGCTCGGTAGTTTTTCGCTGCTGCAGATGACCGAAATGGATAGGCAGTCGGAGCAGGTAAACGACAACTGGCTGCCCAGTATCCTGAACCTAGCAGAGATGAATCAGGATCTGCTGCGGCTACGGGCATTGACCCTGCGCTCAATGCTCAACAGCGATGAGTCAATGACCAAGCAGAACATCGCCAGGATGGAAGAATTCCGAAGCCTCTTGCATAAAGCCCAAGGCGAATATGAAAAGCTGATTTCTAGTGCAGAGGAAAAAAGTCTGTACGGGCGCTTCAAGCAGGCTGAGAGCAGTTATCTGCAGGAGCAAAGCAAGATCGTGGATGCGTTAAAGCAAAACGACTTGGACGCGGCACTGGCGGTCGCCAATGGTCCGCTCAACGGCCACGCAGACAGCATGGCCAAGGCGCTGGCGGAGCTGTCTGAATTGAACCGGGTTGGCGCCACCGCCGCTGCCAAAAGTGCCGATGAAGTATTTGTAAGTGCACGGTTGTGGGTAATCGTGATGATTGCTCTGGCGCTTGCTCTGACGGTAATTCTGGCACTGCTGCTGACCCGTAGCATCGTCGCGCCGCTGGCCGAGGCGGTACGGGTGGCAGAAGTGGTGGCAAGCGGCAACCTGACCCAGCCAATCGAGGTGCAGGGCAGTGATGAACCTGCACGTTTGCTGGGTGCCTTGAAAAGCATGCAGCAGAGCCTGCGCAGCACCATCCAGAACATTTCCGATTCCTCCACGCAGCTGGCTTCGGCGTCGGAAGAGCTCAGTGCGGTGACCGAGGATTCGACCCGCGGCTTACACCAGCAGAACAATGAAATTGAGCAGGCGGCTACAGCGGTCAATGAAATGACCAGTGCCGTGGAAGAGGTCGCGCGTAATGCCGTCAGCACCTCTGAGGCTTCCAGTGAGTCCAACCGTACGGCCCAGCATGGCCGCGAGCAGGTGCGCCAGACTGTTGAGTCGATCAGTCATCTGGCCGACGACGTGACCCATACCGCTTCCGAAGTGGAGCAGTTGGCCGGGCAGGTGCGCGATATCAGCAAAGTACTGGATGTGATCCGTTCGATTGCCGAGCAGACCAACCTGCTGGCGCTGAACGCAGCGATTGAAGCCGCGCGTGCCGGTGAAGCCGGTCGCGGTTTTGCCGTGGTGGCCGATGAAGTCCGGGCCCTGGCACATCGTACGCAGCAGTCGACCCGTGAAATCGAGCAAATGGTCAGCGGCATTCAGCAGGGCACCGACAAGGCGGTTAACGCCATGCAGAACAGCAACAGCCGGGCCCGTTCAACTCTGGATGTGGCCAAAGCTGCGGGTCAGGCGCTGGATGAGATTGCGGCCGCGATTTCGCAGATCAACGAGCGTAACCTGGTGATCGCCAGTGCTTCGGAAGAGCAGGCTCAGGTGGCGCGCGAAGTGGATCGCAACCTGGTGAATATCCGAGATCTGTCGATGCAATCTTCAGCCGGGGCCAATCAGACCAGTGCGGCCAGCCAGGAGTTGTCACGTCTGGCGGTGGATCTCAATGCGCTGGTAGCACGCTTCTCTATCTGAGTGAGCTCGGCCTAAACCACAACAAAAAGGCCATCCCGAGGGATGGCCTTTTTTATGTTGCAAGCACAGGGTGAGGCTTATTTGCCTGCCCAGCGCTTGAGCACCAGGGTGGCGTTGGTGCCACCGAAGCCGAAGCTGTTGCTCATCACGGTGTCGAGCTTGGCGTTCTCGACGGTGCTGCGCTGGATCGGCAGGTCGGCGATTTCCGGGTCGACTTCGTCGATGTTGACCGAGCCGGCGATGAAATTGCCTTCCATCATCAGCATGCAGTAGATCGCTTCCTGTACGCCGGCGGCGCCCAGGGAGTGACCGGACAGGCTCTTGGTGGAGCTGATGGCCGGCGCCTTGGCACCGAACACTTCGCGTACTGCGCGGCTTTCCGCGACGTCGCCGACCGGGGTCGAGGTGCCGTGGGTGTTCAGGTAGTCGATTGGGCTGTCGACGGTAGCCAGAGCCTGCTGCATGCAGCGCACTGCGCCTTCGCCGCTCGGAGCAACCATGTCGTAGCCATCGGACGTCGCGCCATAACCGACGATTTCCGCATAAATCTTGGCGCCACGCTTGAGGGCGTGCTCCAGTTCTTCGACCACCACCATGCCGCCGCCACCGGCGATAACGAAACCGTCACGCTTGGCGTCGTAGGCACGCGAGGCTTTTTCCGGAGTTTCGTTGTATTGGGTGGAGAGGGCGCCCATGGCGTCGAACAGGAAGCTCTGGCTCCAATGTTCTTCTTCACCGCCGCCAGCGAACACCACGTCCTGTTTGCCCAACTGGATCTGCTCCATGGCATTACCGATGCAGTGGGCGCTGGTGGCGCAGGCCGAGGAGATCGAGTAGTTGACGCCCTTGATCTTGAACGGTGTAGCCAGGCAGGCGGACACGGTGCTGCCCATGGTGCGCGGCACGCGGTACGGGCCAACGCGCTTGACGCCCTTCTCGCGCAGGATGTCCATGGCCTCCATCTGGTTGAAGGTCGACGCGCCGCCGGAGCCTGCAATCAGGCCCACACGTGGGTTGGAGATTTCTTCTGCGCTGAGGCCCGAATCCTTGATCGCCTGCTCCATGGACAAGTAGGCAAATGCCGCAGCATCACCCATAAAGCGATAGACCTTGCGATCAATCAGTTCTTCCAGGTTCAGGTCAACAGAACCTGATACCTGGCTGCGCAGGCCCATTTCGGCATAGGCAGGGTTGAAACGGATGCCTGATTTGCCAGCACGCAGGTTGGCAGAGACGGTGGCTTTGTCATTGCCCAGGCAGGAAACGATGCCCAGGCCGGTAATCACGACGCGACGCATGCAGAGAGTCCTTTAGAAATTGTCGGTAGAGGTGAACAGGCCAACTCGCAGGCCTTCGGCGCTGTAGATTTCGCGGCCATCAACGCTGACGGTGCCGTCGGCAATGGCCAGGACCAGGGAGCGGGCGATGGTGCGTTTGATCTGAATGTTGTAGGTGACTTTCTTGGCGGTCGGCAGGACCTGGCCAAAGAACTTCACTTCACCCGAACCGAGGGCGCGACCACGGCCGGGGTTGCCCTGCCAGCCGAGGTGGAAACCCACCAGCTGCCACATGGCGTCTAGGCCAAGGCAGCCTGGCATTACCGGATCGCCTTCAAAGTGGCAGGCGAAGAACCACAGGTCAGGAGTGATATCGAGCTCGGCGACAATTTCGCCCTTGCCGTACTTGCCGCCGGTGTCGCTGATGTGAGTGATGCGATCGATCATCAGCATGTTCGGCGCGGGCAGTTGCGCATTACCTGGGCCGAATAGTTCGCCGCGACCGCAAGCGAGCAGTTCTTCCCGGGTGAAGGCGTTTTGTTTGGTCATGCGAGCTCCTCAATATGTCCCATGCGCCAAGGCTGGGCGAATCGTCCTGGCTGGCGACGCAGCCTCTGCGCCTGCCAACAGCCTAGTCATAGACTGTTGCGTTGTGGTGAAAGTCACAGCCTTGTGAGTACAGTTGTACTCCGCTCTTGTTGGCCTGTCATAGCCCTATGGCTCTAGCCTGCAGCAGTTGAGCCGTCTTGACTACCCGTCGAAGGTCGAGGGGGCAGCCAGCGTTGCAGGATTCGCTGCAAATCGGCCCGTTTGAAGGGTTTTGCCAGGTAGTCATTCATGCCCGATTGCAGGCAGGCCTCGCGGTCGCCCTGCAGGGCATTGGCGGTCAGGGCGATGATCGGCAATTCGGCGCAGCCGGGCAGGCGACGGATCTGTCGGGTGGCCTCGTAGCCGTCCATGATCGGCAAGCGGCAATCCATCAGAATCGCTGAATAACGCTGCTGGCTGACCTGATGCACGGCCTGGGCGCCATCCCCGACCAAGCTGACCCGATAGCCCAGGCTGCGCAGCATGGCCTCAATTACGGTCTGGTTGACCGGATTGTCTTCAACCAGCAGCACCGGCTGGCCGTTACCCTGGTCAGCTGGCGGTGGCGTGTCGCTGAGAGCAGGTGCGGCCTGCTGGGAAAAGGGCAGTGGCACTTCCAGAGTAAATACCGAGCCCTGACCCTCCTGACTGACCGCGCGCAGGGTGCCGCCCATGCGTTCGGCCAGGGTGCGGGCAATCGGCAAACCCAGCCCGGTGCCGCCGTAACGTCTTGAAATAGAAGTGTCGGCCTGTTGGAAGGCATCGAACATATGTTCCAGCCGTTCGGGTGAGATACCGATGCCGCTGTCGTGTACTGCGCAGCTGAACCACAGCACCTGGTTATCCAGCGCCTGCCAGGTGCTGTGTACGCGGATGCTGCCGGTTTCGGTGAATTTCAGGGCGTTGCCGATCAGGTTGACCAGGATCTGCCGAATCCGCGTCGGGTCGCCCTGTACCTGCAGCTGCTCCAGACCGCTCTGCGTCTCCAAAAGTAATTGCAGGCCGCGCTGTTGGGCGCTGTGCTGGAACACCTGAATCGAGCTTTGCAGTAGATCGAGTAGGCTGAAAGGGATGCGCTCCAGTTCCAGCGCGCCGCGTTCGATGCGCGAGAAATCGAGAATATCGTTGATGACTTTCAACAGGTGCTCGGTGGATTCGGTAGCCAGAGCGGCGTATTCCGCCTGCTCCTGGGTCATCTCCGTGGTTTCCAGCAACTGCAGCATGCCCAGTACGCCATTCATCGGCGTGCGCAACTCGTGGCTCATCATCGCCAGGAAATCGGATTTGGCGCGGTTGGCCAGCTCGGACTGCTCGCGGGCCTGAATCAGCAGGGCCATGGCCCGTTGTTGTTCGTCACTGGCGCTGGCCAGACCGTGGGCGAGGTTGTTGATATGCCGCGCCAGAGCCTGCAATTCCCCTTCACCGACTTCGGGCAGGGTGGTCTGGTAGTTGCCGGCCTGAATCGCGCTGACGGCTTCACCCATGGCGCTCAGCGGTTGCGACAGGTGGCGAGCCAAACGCCGGGCGAGAATAAAGGTCAGAGCCAGGGCAAACAGGGCGAGCAGGGTGGCCTTGAACAGGATTTCCTGCTGGCGGGTGTTGAAGGCATCGTTGGACATGCCCACCACCACATAACCCAGGTAGTCATCGGCCAGTGTCTGCTGGGTGGGATTGTTCAATGCTGCGCTTTGCAGATGGATCGGCGCCTGGAATACCTCAACCTGGCTACTGGCGTGGCCGCTGCCGGGTGTCTGTTCGACGTAGACGAGAATCTTGCCGGTGTGGTCGCGTACTTCTAGAAAGCGCACATGCGGGGTCTTCAGCGTGGCTTGCAGCAGGGCATCGAGAACGTCGAGGTTGCCGGAGATCACCCCGTAGGTACTGGCTGGCGCCAACTGGCTGGCGATCAACTGTCCGTAGTGATTGAGTTCCTGGCGCAGGTCCTGCAAGCGGGCAAAGGTGAAGAACCCGGTAAGCAGCAGGGTCAGCAGTAGGGCGGGGCCGACACTGATCAATTGCGTGCGGGTATGGATATTCCAGCCACGGCGCAGGATCATCGGGCCACTCCGCTGCTGCGCAGACCTTGCGAGCGCTGGAGAACTGGCCGATTTTTCACGACCTCAGGGTGAAGCCGGGCTTGGGTGCTATAGATCACGCCACAACCTTGTTTGCGTTTGAAAGGCTGCATGTTAACTGAGCTGCCTGGCTTTGCCAGTGCCAGGCAACCTGCTAAAAGCTGGCTGCATACAGGTGTCGCCGTATAATGCGAGCGATTCGCCACTTTCAATGGTTTACCACGGATGCTTTATGACTGATCAGCACCCCATCGCAGTGCTTGGCGGCGGTAGCTTCGGCACTGCGATTGCTAATTTGCTGGCCGAGAATGGCCAGCACGTCCTGCACTGGATGCGCGACCCACAGCAGGCCCAGGCGATTCGGCTGACCCGTGAGAATCCGCGTTACCTCAAAGGCATCAAGATTCACCCAGGCGTTGACCCGGTAACCGATCTGGCCGCGACCCTGAAGGCCTGTCAGCTTATTTTCGTGGCCTTGCCCTCCAGTGCCTTGCGCCAGGCCTTGCAGCCGGTGGCCGAGCTGCTTAGCGGCAAATTGCTGGTGAGCACAACCAAGGGAATCGAAGCGCAGAGCTTTCTGCTGATGAGCCAGATTCTCGAAGACATTGCTCCGCAGGCACGCATTGGCGTGCTATCCGGGCCGAACCTGGCGCGTGAAGTGGCCGAGCATGCGCTGACTGCTTCGGTCGTTGCCAGCGAGGACGAAGATCTCTGCCTGCAGGTGCAGTCGGCATTGCACGGCCGCACCTTCCGCGTGTATGCCAGTGGTGACCGCTTTGGCGTTGAGTTGGGCGGTGCGCTGAAGAACGTCTACGCGATCATCGCCGGTATGGCCGCAGCCATGGGCATGGGTGAAAACACCAAAAGCATGCTGATTACTCGCGCGCTGGCGGAAATGACCCGCTTTGCGGTCAAACTGGGCGCCAACCCTATGACCTTCCTCGGTCTTGCAGGGGTGGGTGATCTGATCGTTACCTGCTCTTCGGCAAAAAGCCGCAACTACCAGGTCGGTTTCGCCCTCGGTGAAGGCTTGAGCCTAGAGGATGCGGTTGAACGTTTGGGCGAAGTGGCGGAAGGGGTGAACACCATCAAGGTGCTGAAGGCCAAGGCCGAAGAGTTACAGGTCTACATGCCGTTAGTCGCTGGTCTGCATGCCATTCTGTTCGAGGGGCGCACGCTGAATCAGGTGATCGGCGCACTGATGAGCGGCGAGCCGAAAACCGACGTCGACTTTATCCCTACAACCGGTTTCTGAGTTTTACCTTTATAGACCCTGCAAGGAGATGAGCATGAGTGATGGCAATCAGGAACTGCAGCGCGAATCGATTCTGCTGCGCATCCTCTGGATGGTGATCTTTACCATCGTCTGGCAACTGGCGGAAATCCTCCTGGGCTCCGTGGTGTTGCTGCAGCTTGGGTATCGCATGTTCTATGGCGCGCCAAATGCCGGCCTGCTGGGTTTTGGTGACAGCCTGAGCCAGTACCTGGCGCAGATCGGCCGCTTTGGCACCTTCAACACTGATGAAAAGCCTTGGCCGTTTGCTGACTGGCCAATCCCGCAAGCACCACAAGGTGAGACCCCGCACAGCATCCCGCCGGCAGCCCACCCGGTGCGCGACGAAGAGCCGAAGCTTTGAGTCGTCGGCTTATCGGGGTAAGCCTGTGAAGCTCTGGCTATTGCGCCACGGTGAAGCCGAACCGACTGCACGCACTGATGCCGAACGCAACCTGACTGCCTATGGTCGGCAGCAGGTGCGTGAGGCCGCTGCACAGATGCAGGGAAGGCCGTTAAAGGCCGTGCTGGTCAGTCCCTATGTGCGCGCTCAGCAGACTGCGGATCTGGTCTGCGAAGTGCTGGCATTTGCCAGTATCCGGCAGACCGTGCCCTGGTTGACGCCGGAGAGTGATCTGCGCCAGGCGCTGCGTGAGCTGGATGGCTATGCGTTCGACGAGCTGTTGCTGGTTACCCATCAGCCGCTGGTGGGCGCCTTGGCTGGCCTGCTGATTCACGGTCATCGCCAGCAACCGCTGTCGATGAGTACCGCAAGCCTAGCGTTGCTGGAAGGCGACGACCTGGCCGCTGGGTTGATGGAATTGTCTGCCCATAAGCATCCAGCCCGTTCCTGACACCTCACTACACACCGAAACATTTCTCCTCTTGCGGGCCGCCTTTGTGCGTGGAATAGTCAAACCAAGCAATTGCTTGGTTGGCTCCACAAAAACAACAAAGGAGGAAGCCCTGTGGCTGATGCAATCCGTTTGCCGCTTGAGGTGTTTTATGAGCGCGAGGCTCGGCACCCGAATAAACGCTACATGGTGCAGCCGCTGCCGGGCGGTCAGCTGCAGGAGCTGAGTTGGGCTGACGTCGGCGAGCAGGCGCGCCGTGCGGCCAACTGGTTGCGCAGCCGCGAACTGCCGCAGGGCAGCCGCATTGCAATCATTTCCAAAAACTGCGCGCACTGGATCGTCACCGACCTGGCGATCTGGATGGCCGGGCACGTCTCGGTGCCGCTCTATCCCAATCTCACTGCCGAGTCGGTCGGCCAGGTGCTGCGCCATTCCGAGGCGGCGCTGGTGTTCGTTGGCAAGCTGGACGATTGGCCGGCCATGGCCCCCGGTGTGCCGCAGCATGTGCCGACCATTGGCCTGCCGTTGCGTCCGCAGGGCGAGTTCAGCTTTACCTGGGATGACCTGCAGGCCTGCACGCCGATTCAGGACAACCCCAAGGCGGCTTCCGATCAGCTCGCCACCATCATCTATACCTCCGGTACCACCGGCACGCCGAAAGGCGTGATGCATCATTTCAGCAACTTCGGCTTTGCCGCCAGCCACGCCACCGAGCTGTTTGGCGTTGGCGAGAATGACCGAGTGCTTTCTTACTTGCCGCTGTGCCATGTGGCCGAGCGCATGTTTGTCGAGCTGGCGTCGATCTACGCCGGGCAGACGATTTTCTTCGCCGAAAGCCTGGACACCTTCCTTGAAGACCTCAAACGCGCGCGCCCGACGGTGATGTTCGGCGTGCCGCGTATCTGGACCAAGTTCCAGATGGGCGTCTACAGCAAGATGCCGGCTGAGAAGCTGGATTTCCTGCTCAAGCTGCCGATCATCGGCCGCATCGTCGGCAAAAAGGTGCTGGTCGGCCTGGGCTTGGATGCCGTGCGTTACGCGTTGTCCGGCGCGGCGCCGGTACCGGAAGCGCTGCTCAACTGGTACAAGCGCCTGGGCCTGGATGTGCTGGAGGTCTATGGCATGACCGAGAACTGCGGTTACTCGCACGTATGTCGGCCGGGTAAGTTCAAGCAGGGCTGGATCGGTCAGAACAGTCCAGGCGTCGAAGTACGGATTGCCGAGGATGGCGAAGTGCAGGTGCGCAGCGGTGCGACCATGCAGGGTTACTACAAGGATCCGGAAAAGACTGCGGAAACTATCACCCCGGATGGCTTTTTGCGCACCGGCGATAAGGGTGAGCAGGATGCCGAGGGCAACCTGCGCCTGACCGGACGGATCAAGGAAATCTTCAAAACCAGCAAAGGCAAGTACGTTGCCCCGGCGCCGATTGAAAACCGCCTGGGTGAGCACTCGCGCATTGAACAGGTGTGTGTGGTCGGCGATGGCATGGCCCAACCCATGGCGCTGTGTGTACTTTCTGATGTGGGTCGCAGCGAAGCTCTCAACGGTGCTCGTGGCGAGTTGGAAAACAGCCTGAAAAAACTGCTGGAAGAGGTTAATCAGAATCTCGACAAGCATGAGCGCTTGCAACGCCTGGTGCTGGTCAAGGAGGTCTGGGCGGTGGACAACGGCTTCCTCACCCCGACCCTGAAGATCAAGCGTGCGGTGGTTGAAGGCACCTATGGCGAACGTTTCGACGAGTGGACCACTCGCAGCGAAGCGGTGCTCTGGCACGAGTGATCAGGTGTGTGGCCGGTATGTAGCACGCCGGCCACGTTCTGGCTGAATCGACCCTAAAGGACTGACTATGGCCCTCTGGCAGCAAACCCCGAACCTGGCTCAGCTCAATGGCTTTCTGAAAAACACCATTGGCGAGCAACTGGATATCCGCTTTGACGCCTTCGACGACGAGTCGCTGACCGCCAGCATGGTGGTCGATGCACGTACCCACCAACCCTACGGCCTGCTGCATGGCGGCGCTTCGGTGGTACTGGCGGAAACCCTCGGCTCCACCGCCAGTCATCTGTGCATCGACAGCAGCAAGTTCTACTGCGTTGGTCTGGAAGTGAACGCCAACCACCTGCGCGGTCTGCGCAATGGGCGGGTTACGGCAGTAGCGCGTCCGGTGCACCTGGGGCGGACCACCCACGTCTGGGATATCCGCCTGAGTGGCGAAGATGGCAAGGCCAGCTGCATTTCTCGGCTAACCATGGCCATTGTGCCGCTTGGGGAGAACGGCCCAGCGCTGCGTTAATCCGTAAAACCCGCCATTGCCGCTCCGGCTGGCGGGCCTCCCATCAGCTTTGGCTATAGTGCCGTCATTCACTGGCCGTTTTGTCATTGCCGCATCGCCAGGGCTGCCGGACAATCATCCGCAACTTTCCTGATAAGCCTGTCGCCATGCCCCAGTCCGTATTCTTCGCCCATGCCAACGGCTTTCCCTCGGCCACTTACGGCAAGTTGTTTGCCGCGCTGGCGCCTGACTATTCGGTGCAGCATTTGGAGCAGCACGGCCATGATCCGCGTTTTCCGGTGAACGACAACTGGAGCAACCTGGTCGATGAGCTGATCCATCACCTCGAAGCCAACCAGCAGCCGGTATGGGGCGTTGGTCATTCCCTGGGCGGCGTGCTGCATTACCACGCCGCCTTGCTGCGCCCCGAGTTGTACCTGGGGGTGGTGATGCTGGATTCGCCGGTGCTGACCCTGGCGGACAAAATGGTGATTCGCGCGGCCAAACGCTTTGGCTTTATCGACCGCATTACCCCGGCCGGGCGCACCCTGGGGCGGCGTGAGGAGTTTGTTGACCTGGCCGAGGCGCGTGGTTATTTCGCCGGCAAGGGGCTGTTCCGCCGTTTTGATCCGGACTGCCTGGATGCCTATGTACAACACGGTCTGCAAGCAACGGGCAATAACCTGCGCCTGCGTTTTGATCCGGCCACGGAAATCAGCATCTACCGCAGCGTGCCGCACACCAGCCCGGGGCGGCCGCAACAATTGAAAGTGCCGCTGGCCATGGTGCGTGGCCGTCATAGTCGGGTGGTACTGCCGCATCACGCCCATCTGGTGCGCCGTGTGCCGAAGGGTGAGTACCTGACACTACCCGGCGGCCATATGTTTCCCCTGGAACGTCCGCAGGACACCGCTGAGCTCTTGAAAAAGCTGTTCCAGCGCTGGGCCGGACAACCTGCAAGCGAGCAAAGTGCATGAGCCTGAATTTCGAAGAAGTCCGTCTGCGTCTGCCGCATATCGAGCTGGCCGCTCACCTGTATGGACCCGAAGACGGTGTGCCGGTGATTGCCCTGCACGGCTGGCTGGACAATGCCGCCAGCTTTGCCCGTCTTGCGCCACTGCTGCCGGGGCTGCGCATCGTCGCCTTGGATTTTGCCGGCCACGGCCATTCCGATCACCGCCCGGCAGGCGGCAGCTACGCCATTTGGGATTATGCCCATGATGTGTTGCAGGTCGCCGAGCAGTTCGGCTGGCAGCGCTTTTCCCTGCTCGGGCATTCCATGGGCGCGATTGTTTCGGTGTTACTGGCCGGGGCGATGCCGGAACGCATCGAACGCCTGGCGCTGATCGATGGGCTGATTCCCTACACCGGTGAGCCGGACACGGCGCCGCAGAAACTCGGCGAAGCGCTCAAGGCGCAGCTCGCACTGGCCGGTAAGAGCAAACCGGTGTATGCCGAGTTTGCTCGCGCCGTGGAGGCGCGTATGCGCGGGGTAGGGGCGGTCAGCCGTGAAGCCGCAGAATTACTGGCTCAGCGTGGCCTGATGCCGGTGCCCGGTGGTTATACCTGGCGCACCGACAGCCGCCTGACACTGCCATCGCCGCTGCGCCTGACTCAGGCCCATGCGCTGGCGTTTGTGCGCAGTCTGCAATGCCCGGCCAAACTGGTGATGGCGCAGCAGGGCATGCTGCTGGCGCAGCCGAGTATGACTCAACTGGTCGAGGGCCTGGCTATCGAGGTGGCGCAGCTGCCTGGCGGCCATCATCTGCATCTGGATGATGACGAGGGTGCGCGCTTGGTAGCAGACTGTTTCAAAGCATTCCTGGCTGCGCCTTGACTTGCTAAAGGCAACTGGGGAAAGGTGTGGGCGATAGCCACGGAGATTCGCATGATCGACCTGTATACCGCCGCCACCCCCAACGGCCATAAAGCGTCCATCGCACTGGAAGAGTTACAGCTGCCGTACACCGTGCAGGCTTTGAGTTTCGACAAGCAGGAACAAAAGGCCGCGGCCTTTCTCAAAATCAATCCCAATGGCCGTATTCCGGCGATTGTCGACCGCGCTAACGATGACTTCGCGGTGTTCGAGTCCGGCGCCATTCTGCTGTATCTCGCCGAGAAAACCGGGCATCTGCTACCTAGTGACGCCAAGGGTCGCTCGCGGGTGATTCAGTGGCTGATGTTCCAGATGGGCGGGGTCGGCCCGATGCAGGGCCAGGCCAATGTGTTCTTCCGCTATTTTCCGGAAAAGCTGCAGGGTCCTATCGACCGTTATCAGCACGAAACCCGCCGTCTTTATGAAGTGCTCGACACGCGCCTTGGCGAGTCGCAGTACCTGGCTGATGACTACAGCATTGCCGACATTGCCACCTACCCATGGGTGCGTATTCATGACTGGGCCGGCGTCTCTGTTGACGGCCTTGAGCATCTGCAGCGCTGGATGGCTGAGCTGGCTGAGCGTCCTGCCATACAGCGTGGTTTGCTGGTGCCGCAGCGTGAAGCAGACGGCGAAAAAATCGTCAAAGCGGCGCAAGCGATGCTGATCAAATGAGCCGCCTTAATCGTTATTGCCTCGGTCTGAGTCTGCTGCTGAGCAGCGCAGTTGTCTGGGCCGACGTGGCCGCTAGTCAGGACCTGGACGTGCTGCCGCGTTTTACCGGGAGCAAGATTGTCAGCTTCAAGGATGTTGCCGAACAGGAACGCATCTACCCTCAAGGGGCGATTCGCCGTATCAGCGGCACCCTGCGCTACGAGCGAGAAGTGGCCGCCCAGGGCCAGCTGACCGCCGTGACCTATGAGTTGCCGCGCACTCACACGGCCAATGAAGTGTTCGCCAAGGCCCGCAGTGATTTACAAGCCCAGGACGCCGAGTTGCTTTACTGGTGCGTGGGCCGTGAGTGCGGTTCCAGCAGTCTATGGGCTAACGCGGTATTCAATAACGCTACCCTGACCGGTTCGGATGACCAGCAAACGTACGCATTGCTGCGTCTCGCTGAGCCACGTCAGGACAGCTTGTTGGCGCTGTACAGCATCACTCGTGGTAACAAGCGCGCTTACCTGCATGCCGAGTTGCTGAACGCTAATGCGCCGTTGGGGAAAGTGTTGCCGACCCCAGCCACCCTGCAGCGCCAGCTGAAAAGCACCGGTGAACTGCGCTTGGCCAAGCAGGTCGAACCCAGCGCTGCCTGGGCCGAACTGCTGGCACGCAGCCTTAAGCTCGACAGCACCCTGCGCGTCATCATCAGCGGTGCACAAGCTGAAGCCTGGCGCGATGCGCTGGTTGAACAACGCGTACGCGCCAGCCGTCTTGAGCTGGGTGATGCTGATGTGAGCGGCGTACAACTCAACGTGCTGCGCTAAGACGTCACTGTCGGTACTCTTGCCATTATTAATTGATCCGGCTCTGTCCCTTGTGGCAGAGCCTTTTTGCGTTGTGCAGGGAGCTGGTTGAATGGCCAATAACGATCGTTTGCTGGTGCAGATTCTCCTGCTGGTCCTGTTGGGTGCCAGCCTGTGGGTATTGGCGCCGTTCTGGTCGGCGCTGTTCTGGGCTGCGGTGTTGTCGTTTGCCAGCTGGCCGGTGATGCGCGTGCTGACACGCCTGCTTGGTGGCCGTCAGGCCCTGGCCGCGGGGCTGCTGACCCTGGTTTGGACCGTGGTGGTGGCTGTGCCGTTGGTGATGCTGGGCTTCAACCTGGCGGATCACATCAAGGATGTCACCGCCTTGCTCAAGGATTTTCAGGTCGAAGGGCTGCCGCCGGCACCCGCTTGGTTGGCTGGCGTGCCGCTGGTGGGGGAGCGTCTGGTGGGCTTCTGGATGACCATCGACCAGCAGGGGGCGGCGTTTTTCGCCACCGTGCGGCCGTACCTGGGGCAGGTTGGCAACTGGCTGCTGGCGCGCAGTGCGCAGATCGGTGGCGGCATGCTGGAATTGGCCCTGAGCCTGATTCTGGTGTTCTTTTTCTACCGCGACGGGCCGCGCCTGGCGGCGTTTGCCGAAAGCCTGTTGCAACGTTTGATCGGTGATCGCGCCGAGCATTACTTGGAACTGGTTGCCGGCACCGTGCAACGGGTGGTCAACGGGGTGATCGGTACTGCCGCAGCACAGGCGATCCTGGCCTGGATCGGTTTCACCATCGCCGGTATACCCGGCGCGCTGGTGCTGGGGATCCTGACTTTCGGCTTCAGCCTGATCATGGTGCCGCCGCTGATCTGGGGCCCAGCCGTGGCCTGGCTGTTCTGGCAGGGCGAAGTCGGCATGGGCGTGTTTCTGTTGATCTGGGGTTTCCTGGTGATCAGCGGCGTCGACAACATTCTCAAACCCTACCTGATCAGCCGGGGCGGCAACCTGCCATTGATCGTGGTGCTACTCGGGGTGTTCGGCGGCATCCTGGCGTTTGGCTTTATGGGCTTGTTCCTCGGCCCAACCTTGTTGGCCGTGGCGTACAGCCTGCTCAGCGACTGGGTTGGTAGCCCAGTTGTAAACACCGCGGCGAGCAGCGCTGAGCCTGTGGACAAGCCGCTCAGCTGAGTTCGCAGCGCCACCGTGCTGGTGTTCGAGCGGGTTGGCATTCTCGGCAAATTTCCCCGGTGGCGCCTTGGTCGCCCGTAGTCGGGGTGTTAGCCTTGCTGCGCTTTGCGCCTCAAACCGCAACAGGCGGTAGCAGGGAAGCACCACACCTATAACGGACACGCAGGATACTCCCCCCATGAAGAAAATTGCAGGCAGCGCCCTAGGCGCAGTTGTCGTCCTCGGCGCATTGAGTACCGCAGGCGCCTGGTATACCGGCCAGCAGCTTCCAGCGGTGCTGGAAACCTCGATTCAGCAAGCCAACCAGGATATGGGCAAAACCCTGCCGGCCCTGGGCCTCAGCGCCAGCATCGAGCTGGTTTCCCTGGAGCGTCAGCTGTTCAGCAGCAACGCGCGCTATCGCATTCAGTTTGCTGGCAGCCTGGATGGCGAATCGTCGAGCAACTTCGAGTGGTTCGTCACTGACCGCATCGAACATGGGCCTTTCCCGCTGTCACGGCTGCAAGCTCTCAAATTGCTGCCCGTTATGGCCACCAGCAACTATGCGCTGGAACGCAGCCCGGAGCTGGAAAAATGGTTCGCCGGCAGCCAGGGCGGTGCGCCGCTACAGGGCCAGGTCAGCCTCGGTTATGACCGTTCGCTGAGCGGCAACCTGCGCGTGCAACCGCTGCAGATGGCGCTGGATGAACAGAGCCAGATTGATTTCAGCGGCCTGGAGATCGACTTCGACAGCAGCGCGAATGTCGAGAAAATCAGTGCCAGTGGCGTGATGGACAGTTTCAAGGTCACCTCAACCCTGTCCACCGATGAAAGCATGCGCCTTGAGTTCAAGGGCATGAACCTCACCAGCAACACCCGCAAGGGCACCAGCGACTTCTACCTGGGACAGAACGAGGTGCGCTTGCAGCAGATCGAGCTGCAGGTTGGCGACAGCGCGCCAATCCTGTTCAAGGATTTCGTCCAGCGCGATGAGACCAGCGAAGCCAATCAGCAGCTGTCGGCACGCTACAGCTATGACGTCGGCATGATCAGCTATCAGGGTAATGACATCGGCTCCTCGCAGATGCTCTGGACCGTGAAGAACCTCGACGCGGCGGCGCTGCAGTCGATGATCGAGCTGTACGGCACGCTGCTGCAGAGCGGCAAGGTCGACACTGAAAGCGGTATGCCGGAGCTGACCGACGCGCAGACTGCGCAATTCAAGACTGATCTGGAAAAACTGCTGGCCGGCAAACCGGGGCTGGCCCTGGAAAAACTGGCGTTCAAAACTGCCAATGGTGAGAGCAGCTTCAGCTTTGGCTTGGACCTGAACAAGCCGGTGTCCTTTGACCTGCCGGCGCCTGAACTGGCCAAGCAGTTGATCGCTCAGTTGGATGCCAAACTGCTGGTGTCCAAGGCGATGATTACTGATGTGATTGGCGTGCAGGCCACCCTGGCCGGGGAAACCGACAAGGAAGCAATTGCTCAGCAGGCTGCAATGGTCGGTGAAATGGCCAGTGGTATGGCGGTGGCCAGCGAGCTGGCGGTGCTGCAGGGCGAGGACATCAGCTCCAGCCTGCATTACGCCAACGACCAGGTGACCTTCAACGGCAAGCAGATGACCGTGGACCAGTTTGTGGCGCTGGCCATGAGCAGTGGCGGCGGTCTGGCTGGCATGGGCAATGAAGCCCCGGCCGATGAAGCGCTGCTGGACGAAAACGAGGTTGAAAGCACCCTTCAGTAAAGCCTTCAGCGCTACGCCCTAGGCGTAGCCTGCGCGGTAAATACGGCCAGACGACCTGTAGAGCAGGGCGCCTGGCCGTTTTTGTTTGTCCGCGGCCTGCGATCTTTACGCTTTCTTTATGCCGGGCGGCATTGCCCGCACTCGTTCCTTTACGCCCTGTCTGCCGACAATTTGCCCCACGCGGTAGCCACCGCAATAAGGAGCAAACACATGAGCATTCTCGACGGGGTGTCGCTGGGCCTGGCCTTGGGACTTTTCATCTATTTGTTGGTTGCGCTGCTGCGCGCTGATCAGGCGTAGGAGCGCATATGCACAGTTACGATTTCACTTTGATCCTGGCGTTCTTCGTCCTGGTTCTGCTGCCGGCGCCCTTTATCGGGCGTTACCTGTACCGGGTGATGGAAGGCGAGAAAACCTGGCTGAGCCCCGTGCTGCAGCCGGTCGAGCGGCTGTGCTACCGGATTGCCGGTGTCGATAGCAACCGCGAGCAGGACTGGAAAACCTACAGCCTGGCATTGCTGGCCTTCACCCTGATCAGCCTGCTGACGCTGTTCGCCATCCTGATGCTGCAAGGCAGTTTGCCGCTCAACCCGCAGCAATTGCCGGGGTTGGAGTGGACGCTGGCGTTCAACACCGCCGTGAGCTTCGTCACCAATACCAACTGGCAGGCGTATAGCGGCGAAGCGCAGATGAGCTATTTCAGCCAGATGGTTGGTCTGGGCGTGCAGAACTTCGTCAGCCCGGCAGTCGGTCTGGCCGTGCTGATGGTGTTCTGCCGCGGCATCGCCCGGCGTTCGAGCAACAGCGTCGGCAACTTCTGGGTCGATCTGACCCGTGCCACGCTTTACGGCCTGCTGCCGTTCTGCCTGGTACTGGCGCTGTTTCTGGTGTGGCAGGGCGTGCCGCAAACCTTCCTCGAATACGTCACCGCGCACACCATCGGCGGCACCGATCAGGTTGTGCCACTTGGGCCTGCAGCCAGCCAGATTGCCATCAAGCAGCTGGGTACCAACGGCGGCGGTTTCTTCGGCGTCAACTCGGCGCATCCGTTCGAGAACCCAACGGCCTGGAGCAACCTGTTCGAGGTGGCCTCGATCATCCTGATTCCCGCTGCGCTGCTGTTCACCTTTGGCCATTACGTCAAAGACCTGCGCCAGAGCCGCGCGCTGTTGGCCTGCATGCTGATTTTGTTCAGTGTCGGTCTGGGCGGCACGCTGTATGCCGAGCATCAGCCGAACCCTGCGTTGGCCGCATTGCCGATTGAGCAAAGCGGTTCGCTGGAAGGCAAGGAAAGCCGCTTCGGCACCACGGCCTCGGCGCTGTGGGCGGTGACCACCACGGCCGCCTCCAACGGCTCGGTCAATGCGATGCACGACAGCTTCAGCGCGCTGGGCGGGATGATCCCGATGTTCAACATGATGCTTGGCGAAGTGATTTTCGGCGGTGTCGGTGCTGGCCTCTACGGCATGCTGCTGTTTGTGCTGATCGCGGTATTTCTCGCCGGCCTGATGATCGGCCGCACCCCGGAATACCTCGGCAAAAAGCTCGAAGCCCGCGAAGTGCGCTTGCTGGTTGCCACCTTGCTGGTGATGCCGATTGGTGTGCTGGTATTCGGCGCCCTAGCGGCCAGCCTGCCTGGCCCGGCGGCCTCGGTCACCAACCCAGGCGCCCACGGCTTTAGCCAGATTCTTTATGCCTACACCTCGGGTACCGCCAACAACGGCTCGGCCTTTGGTGGCTTCGGTGCCAACACGCCGTACCACAACCTTATGATTGGTCTGGCCATGTTGCTCGGCCGCTTTGGCTACATCCTGCCGATTCTGGCAATTGCCGGCAGCCTGGCGGCGAAGAAACGCGCGCCGGTGGGCAGCAACAGCTTCCCGACCCACGGCCCGCTGTTTGTCACCTTGCTGACCCTGACCATTCTGCTGGTCGGCGGCCTGACCTTCCTGCCGGCACTGGCCCTCGGCCCGATTGCCGAGCACATGACTCTGTTTCAGGGCTTCTAAGGGAGAACCATGATGAATGCCCAAACTCAAGTAAAAAGCCCGGCGCTGAACAGCGCCAAGCAACACCCGAAAACCTCGCTCGCTGCATTGTGGAAACCGGCGCTGCGTCAGGCCTTCGTCAAGCTTGATCCACGCCAGCTGTTGCGTTCGCCGGTCATGCTGGTGGTCGAGCTGACGGCTGTGGTGACCACCGTGCTGTGCTTTATCCCCAACCCTCAGGTTTCCACCGGCCTGGCCGTGCAGATTGCTTTGTGGCTGTGGTTTACCGTGCTGTTTGCCAACTTTGCAGAGGCCCTCGCCGAGGGTCGTGGCAAGGCCCGTGCCGACAGCCTCAAGGCCGGCAGTCAGGGGCTGAATGCGCGGCGCAAGAAGGGCCAGCAGTTCGAAACCGTGGCGGCCAGCAGCCTGCGCCGGGGCGATATCGTGCGGGTCGAGGCAGGCGAGCTGATCCCCGGTGACGGCGAAGTCGTCGAAGGCATCGCCGCAGTCAACGAAGCGGCGATTACCGGCGAATCCGCGCCGGTGATCCGTGAGTCCGGCGGCGACCGTTCGGCCGTCACCGGCAACACCCGAGTGGTCTCCGACTGGTTGCTGGTGCAGATCACCGCCAACCCCGGCGAGTCGACCCTGGACCGGATGATCGCCCTGGTTGAAGGTGCCAAGCGGCAGAAGACGCCCAACGAAGTGGCGCTGGATATCCTGCTCATTGGCCTGACCCTGATCTTCCTGCTGGTGGTGGCGACGCTGCAGCCGTTCGCTCGTTTTGCCGACGGCGACCTGCCGCTGGTGTACCTGGTGGCGCTGCTGGTGACGCTGATTCCGACCACCATCGGCGGCTTGCTTTCGGCCATCGGTATCGCCGGCATGGACCGCCTGGTGCGTCTGAATGTGATCGCCAAGTCCGGCCGCGCGGTGGAAGCGGCGGGGGACGTGCACGTACTGCTGCTCGACAAGACCGGCACCATCACCTTCGGTAATCGCCGTTGCAGCGCGTTGTACAAGGCGCCGGGCGTCTCCGGTAAGCAACTCAGCGACGCGGCACTGCTGGCTTCGCTGGCGGATGACACCGCCGAAGGCAAGTCGATTGTCGAATACCTGCGTGCGCTGAATACCCTGGTTGAGCCTGAGCGCAGTGCGATCAAATCGATTGCCTTCAGTGCCGAGACGCGCCTGTCCGGCGCCGACTACAACGGCCACAGCTACCGCAAGGGTGCAGTGGATGCGGTGCTGCTTTATCTGGGCATCCAGCGCAGCGACGTGCCGCCGGTATTGGCCCGTGAAATCGAAAAGATCGCCCAGAGTGGCGGTACTCCCTTGCTGGTAGCCGGTGACGGTCAGTTGCTCGGCGCCATTCATCTCAAGGACGTGGTCAAGCCGGGTATTCGTGAACGCTTTGCCGAACTGCGCGCCATGGGCATCCGCACCGTGATGGTGACCGGTGATAACCCGTTGACCGCAGCCGCCATTGCTGCCGAAGCGGGCGTGGACGATGTAATTGCCGAGGCCACCCCGGAGAAGAAGCTGCAGCGCATCCGCAGTGAGCAGGCCGAAGGCAAGATGGTCGCCATGTGCGGCGACGGTGCCAACGACGCCCCGGCCCTGGCCCAGGCCGATGTGGGCCTGGCGATGAACGATGGCACCCAGGCCGCGCGCGAGGCGGCCAACCTGGTCGACCTGGACAGTGATCCGACCAAGCTGCTCGACGTGGTGCAGGTGGGCAAGGAGTTGCTGGTGACCCGCGGCGCGCTGACCACCTTCTCGGTGGCCAACGATGTGGCCAAGTACTTCGCCATCCTGCCGGCGCTGTTCGCTGGCATCTACCCGCAGCTCGGCGCACTTAACCTGATGCAACTGCACAGCCCGCAGAGCGCGATTCTCTCGGCCATTGTGTTCAACGCGTTGATCATCGTCGTGCTGATTCCGCTGGCCCTGCGTGGAGTGCGCGTGCAGGCCGCCGATGCCGCCAGCCTGCTGCGCCGCAACCTGTTGATCTACGGCCTGGGCGGCCTGCTGGCGCCCTTTGTCGGGATCAAGCTGATTGATCTGCTGTTGGTGGCCGTCGGCCTCGTTTAAGCAAGCGCAATCCGTAGCCCGGATGAAGTCCGGGAGATCCCATCCCCGGGTTGCAGCCGGGCTACACAGAAACTGGAGAGTCATCATGTTTAAGCAAATCCGCCCAGCCATTAGCGTGCTGGCGTTTATGACACTGGTCACCGGTGTGGTTTATCCCCTGACCGTTACCGGCGTGGCGCAGCTGGCATTCCCGGCACAGGCCAATGGCAGCCTGTTGCACAATCAACAAGGCGACGTGCTCGGTAGCGCGTTATTGGCGCAACCCTTCGAGGGCGCGCAGTGGTTTCAGCCGCGCCTGTCGGCCGGCGGTTACGCCACCGTGGCCAGTGGTGCGAGCAACCTGGCACCGAGTAACCCGGCGTTGGCCGAGCGTATCGCTGCCGATGCGCAGCGCTTGCAGGTTGAAGCTCAGGGCCCAGTACCCATGCAACTGGTGACCACCTCCGGCAGCGGTCTTGATCCGCATCTGTCACCCGAGGCTGCCCGTTATCAGGTCGCGCGGATTGCCGCCGCGCGGGGAATTCCGGCCAGCCGTCTAGAACGACTGATCCAGCAGCATGTGCAAAGCCCGCTGGTGGGGCCGCCGGTGGTCAATGTGCTGGCGCTGAACCTGGCGCTGGCCGACAATTCGCCTCCCGCAAAAGCTGAGTAACCTGCATGAGTGATGCCGTACGCGCCGATGCCCTGCTCGATGAGATGCCGCGAGAAGGTCGTGGCCGGCTAAAGGTCTTTCTCGGCGCGGCGCCTGGCGTAGGTAAAACCTACGCCATGTTGCAGGCGGCGCAGGCGCAATTGCGCCAGGGCGTCGACTTGCGCGTGGGCGTGGTGGAAACCCACGGCCGCGCGGAAACCGAGGCGATGCTGACCGGCTTGCCGCAACAGCCGCAGCAACGGCTGGAATACCGTGGTGTGGCGCTGAGCGAGATGGACCTCGACGGCATTCTGGCCACGCCGCCAAAGCTGCTGCTGGTCGATGAGCTGGCGCACAGCAATGCCCCCGGCAGCCGCCACAGCAAACGCTGGCAGGATGTGCAGGAACTGCTGGATGCTGGCATCGACGTGTACACCACGGTCAACGTGCAGCACCTCGAAGCACTGAATGATCAGGTGCGCGACATCACCGGCGTGCAGGTGCGCGAAACCTTGCCGGACTGGGTGTTGCAGGAAGCCGACGAAATTCTGCTGATCGACCTGCCGCCGCGCGAGCTGCTGGAGCGCCTGCGTGAAGGCAAGGTGTATGTGCCGGAACAGGCGCGCGCCGCCATCGATGCATTTTTCAGCCAGACCAACCTCACTGCGTTGCGTGAACTGGCGATGCAGACGGCTGCTGCGCGGGTCGATGCGGACCTCAGCCGACGCTACCGCCAGCAAGGTCAGCAAGCGCCTGCGCTGCGTGGCCGCTTGCTGGTCGGTATCGACGGTGATGAGCAGGCCGAACGCCTGGTGCGGCATGCTTGTCGGGTGGCCGAGCGCCGTCATTTGCCCTGGTCGGTGGTGTATGTGGACACTGGCGGTGAGCGCGATGAAACCCGTCTGAGCTACCTGCAGGGCGCGCAGCAGCTGGCCGAACGTCTGGGCGGTGAAGTGGTCAGCCTGCGCGGCAGCGAGGTGGCGAAAACCCTGATCGAGCATGCCCGCGAACGCCGCGCCAGCCTAATTCTGGTGGGCCGCAGTCGGCAACGCTTGCGGCGTATCTGGCGCCTGGGCCGTGGTTTGGCCGAGCGCTTGCTACAACTGGGGCAGGGCCTGGAAGTCAGCGTGCTGGACACTCAGGTGAGTCATGCGCCGGCATTGTCGCGGGCGCGGCAACCGCTGGTCTGGCGTCATTACCTGCTGGCGTTGTTGGCCACTGTGCTGGCCTCAGCCGTGGCGCTGGGGTTATCCCGCGTACTGGAGCTGCCGAACATCTCGCTGATCATGCTCGCTGCGGTGCTGATGGTGGCCGTGCGCAGCAGCTTTGGGCCGGCCATGGCCTGCGCCGGGCTGTCGTTTCTGACGTACAACTTTCTGTTTATCCCGCCCACCTTGACCCTGACCATTGACCGTCAGGAGGACGTGTTGACTCTGCTGTTCTTTCTGCTCATGGCCGGCCTCACCGGTAATCTGGCCAGCCGTCAGCGTCGCCAGTTACAGGCCTTGCGTGAGACGCAGCGTGAGACCAGCGCGCTGCTGGAATTGTCACGCAAGCTGACCGCCGCCACTGATCGGAAGGCCGTGCTGGCTGCGGCGACGCAGCAACTGGCGCTGTGGCAGGACGTGGAAATCGGCCTGCTGTCACGCAGCCAGGACGGTGTATGGAAAGTCGAGGCGGGTGCACAGCGCTTGCTCACCGACCAGGAGCGGGCTGCGGCGGACTGGTCCTGGCAGCACGATCAGCCGGCCGGACTGGGTACCGGCACCTTGCCGGATGGGCGCTGGTGGTGGTTGCCGCTATCCGGCGAAGAAAGGCCGTTGTTGCTGCTCGGCATCAGCCCCAAGGATGGCAGGAGCCTACCTGCTGAGCGACGGCGCCTGCTCACGGCGCTGGGCCAGCCCTTGGCCCAGGCCCTGGAACGCGCGCAACTGGCTGAGGACCTGGAAGCCGCGCGCCTGCACGGACAGACTGAGGAGTTGCGCAGCGCGCTGCTGGCGTCGGTGTCCCATGATCTGCGCACCCCGTTGACCGCGATGCGCGGCTCGATCGACAGCCTGTTGGCGCTGGGTGAGCAGATTCCCCTGAGTGATCGCCGCGAGCTGCTGGAAGGCACCCGTGATGAAGCCGAGCGCCTCGACCGCTATATCCAGAACCTGCTGGACATGACCCGCCTGGGCCACGGCGGGCTGAAACTGGCACGCGACTGGGTGGCCCCGGCGGATATAGTCGCCAGTGCGACCCAGCGCTTGCGCCCGGTATTGTCCGCCTTGCAGCTGGAGATACAGGTGCCGCAACAGCTGCCGCTGCTCTATGTGCATGCGGCGCTGATCGAGCAGGCGTTAGTCAATGTGCTGGAGAATGCCGCGCGCTTTTCCCCGTCTCAGGGGCGTTTGCGCGTGGCCATCGAAGCGGATGCCGAGGAACTGCGCTTTAGTGTCAGTGACCAGGGGCCGGGCATTCCCGAGCACGAGCGCACGAAGATTTTCGATATGTTCTACACCGCCGCCCGTGGTGATCGCGGTGGGCAGGGCACAGGTCTGGGTTTGGCGATTTGCCAGGGCATGCTCGGTGCCCATGGCGGCCGGGTGACGGTGAGCGAGGGGCTGGACGGCCTGGGTACCAGTCTGACCCTGCACCTGCCGTTGCACACTCAGCCGCAAATGGAAGAAGAACAGTGACGGATAGCCTATGAGCCAAAACCCCGCGACCATTCTGGTTATCGATGACGAAGCGCAGATTCGCAAATTCCTGCGCATCAGCCTCACGGCGCAGGGCTACAAGGTGCTGGAAGGCGCTACTGGGCAGGAAGGCCTGGCCCAGGCCGCGCTGGGCAAGCCGGACCTGGTGGTGCTCGACCTCGGCCTGCCGGATATGGACGGCCAACAGGTGCTGCGTGAGCTGCGCGCCTGGTCGCAGGTGCCTGTACTGGTGCTCTCGGTGCGCGCCAGTGAGGGCGAAAAGGTCCTCGCGCTGGATGGCGGCGCCAATGATTACGTGACCAAACCCTTTGGCATTCAGGAATTCCTCGCCCGCGTGCGCGTGTTGCTGCGCCTGGCCGGCGGTGTGGAGCAGGCCAGCGCGGCGGTTAGCAGCGGTCCCTTGCAGGTGGATTTTGCCTACCGCCGGGTCAGCCTCGATGGCGTCGAGGTCAGCCTGACCCGTAAGGAATACGCGGTGCTGGCGCAACTGGCCAAACATATTGGCCGTGTGGTGACCCAGCAGCAACTGCTCAAAGACATCTGGGGCCCAACCCATGGCGAGGACAGCCACTACCTGCGCGTGGTGGTCGGCCACCTGCGGCAGAAGCTCGGCGACGATCCCACCGCGCCGCGCTTTATCGTCACCGAGGCCGGGGTTGGCTATCGCCTGCGTGAATCGGCGTAAGGCTTACGATCTGCTGCGCGTCGGCCCTGCTGCGTTAAAAACAGGACTCTAGCTCGCGAGATCTCAAACAGTTTTGTTTAGAGCGACCCTTAACGGTCGCCGCGCTCGTACTTATCGAGGGTATCGCTGGCGATCTGCCGGCCGAGCATGATCAGTTCCGGCGCCTTGTAGAACTCGAAGAAGCGGCACACCCGCTTGGGTACGTTGATCAGGATATCCGGCGGGTAGCCGGCGATCTTGTATTGGGCCAAGGACGTTTGCATCACCTCGAAGCTCTGGTTGATCAGCTCCAGCAGCGAGGCCGGGCCGCTGAGGTCGGCGACTCGTGAGCCGCTGGCGGATTTCGGCGCGGCGGGTTTGTCCAGGTTGCCACGGACGTTCTGCTGCCAGGGGTTGATGGCTTCAGGCTGTAGTGCAGGGCTCTGGTCTTCCAGTAGAAGCAGTTCGTCATCGTCTCCGGGCTTGCGTTTGAACGAGGGTAGGCGTGAGCCGAGGGAACTCATCAGCAGATCGAAGCGGCCTTTGAGCGCGGGGGCGCGTTCGATAATTGGCAGCTCGTAGTGTTGCTGATGGGCCGAGTTGAGGTTGACCGCAATAATCAGATCGCAGTGCGCGGACACCACCGGAACGATGGGCAGGGGGTTGAGCAGGCCGCCGTCGACCAGCATGCGCTTGCCTTGCACTACCGGGGTGAACAGGCTGGGGATCGCCGCCGAGGCTCGCATGGCCTGATGCAGGCAGCCTTCCTGGAACCAGATTTCCTGCTGGTTGGTCAGGTCGGTGGCCACGGCGGTGAAGGGGATCGGCAGCTCTTCGATATTGATCTCGCCGACTATTTCGCGAATCTTGCCGAAGACCTTTTCACCGCGAATCGCCCCTAGGCGAAAGCTCACATCAAGCAGGCGCAAAACGTCCAGATAATCCAGGCTTTGCGTCCATTCGCGGTATTCATTGAGTTTGCCGGCTGCGTAGATGCCGCCGACCACCGCGCCCATGGAGCAACCGGCAATGCAGGCGATTTCATAGCCACGGGCTTCCAGCTCCTCGATCACGCCGATGTGCGCATAACCGCGCGCCCCACCGGAGCCCAATACCAGCGCAATGCGCTTACTCATCCTGATGTCCCCCATCACTATTTATGTAGCGAACATACGCGCCGTGTCGCACGCCGCCAAGGCGCGATTTGCTAGTATCCAGCGCATTCGAGTTTATCCGCTGCGGCTTGCTAGAGCGGTTGCAAGGGTGTTGGCACTTTTGCCCGTTATACGCGTCTTAGTGGCTGTATTGATGCATCGCGAATATTGACGGCGATGCGTTGTGCTGCCGAGTCAATTGTCTGTCTATTTGCAGGAGTTACCTGATGAAACTGTGGATCGTGTTGCCCATGCTGCTGTTGGTGCTGAGCGGTTGTGCGGGGAAAACGGCTTATCGCAACAGCTGCGCCAATCAGCTGGACGCCGCCTGGCGCGAGCTGGACCTGGCCAAGGCCGAGGGTTTCGCCGGTACGGTGAGTTACTCCAAGGCGCTGTCGCTGCTGACTGCGGCGAAAACCCAGCAGCAGTTCGAGGGTTACAAGGGCTGTACGGCGAAGTCCGAGCGCGCCCGTTTCTATATCCGTGAGTCGCGGGCAGGCCGCTGATGCAACTGGACTTCAGTGCACTGCAACCGCTCGAGCGCTACCGCTGGCTGGCGTCGACCATCACGCCTCGGCCTATTGCCTGGGTCTCCAGCCAATCGGCCGAGGGTGTCAGCAATCTGGCCCCGTTCAGCTTCTTTCAGGTGATCAGTGATGATCCACCGACGCTGATGGTCAACGTCAATCACCGCGCCGATGGTGGCCTGAAAGACACCCTATTGAATGTGCAGGCCAACGGCGAGTTGGTGATTCAACTGGTGTCCTTTACCCAGGCTGAGGCGATGAATGCCAGTGCGGCGGTGTTGCCTTATGGCATCAGCGAGTTCGAGCAGTGCGGCATCGCCAGCCTGCCCTCGCAGCGGGTGGCGCCGCCTCGGGTAGCTGGTGCGGCAGTGGCCTTTGAATGCCGGGTAGCGCAGATCCAGGCCTACCCAGCGGATAAGCCCAATTGCCATCTGATCTTCGCCGAGGTGCTGTTGGCACATATCGACGATGCGGTGCTCAATGAGCAGGGCCGTATCGATGCGCACAAGCTCGATCTGGTCGGGCGCCTGGGCGGTATGGCCTATAGCCGCACCCGCGATACGTTCGAGATGCAGCGTCCCAGCTAGCCCTGATCGTGGCCGGCTCCTACGGGGGAGTCGGTCAGCGCGACAATCAGGCCAAAAGCGACCTCTGTTTAGCTGTTAGCACCACGCATCAGCCTGCTGGCTTGTCGCCAGCACGGCTGTGCTCCTATGTTGCCAATCTTGAATGCAGGTAGCGCCGGGCTGCCTTGTGGTCATTCGGCAGGGGGAGCTATGTGGACTGTGGTGCAGCGGCAGGTCGCCAGTTTGAGCACGGCGAGCAAACTGGCCTCGGGCTTTGGCATTGTTCTGGCGCTCACCGCTCTGGTGGCGGCCACCGGATTTCTGGCGCTGCGTGATGTCAGCGCGCGCTCGACGCTGTTGGAGCGCATGAGTGCGATCAATAGCCAGGTCATGCAGATCCGCCGCAGCGAGCAGGATTTCGTCCTCAGTGGCGATAAGCAGCACGCCACCCGGCTGCACGAACAGGCGCAGCAGATTCTCGATGCCAGTGCTGCGCTGCAAGCGTTGTTGCCGGAGGCTGAGCGGGCCGGGCTGGATCAGGTGGCCGAGGCCATGACGGCCTACCGCGCAGCCTTCGATCGCTATGTCGAGCAGAGCGACAATATGCACCTGTCGCTGGAGGCCGCGACCTGGCTGGTAGTCAGCGCGTCCAACAGCCTCGATCTGCTCAAGGACGGTCTGGCTGAAGACGGGGTCGATCTGCTCAAAAGCAGCCAGGGCCAGCAGGGCGGTGAGTCTGTGCTGCAGGCGGGGCAGATCAGTCAGGTGCATCAGCTGTTGCTGCGTGCGCTGGATCAGGCTCGCGTATTGCTGGAGCAAAGTCGCAGCAGTGGCGAAGCGACCCCGACCCGTATTCAGGAAGCCGTCGACGCCCAACAGTTAGCCGGTGAGCTGCGCGATGCCATGGATGACCCCGGTTATGCCGCGGTGCTGGCCGAAGTGATCGGCAACGTCAATTCCTTCAATGACCGGCTGGGCGAATACACCGGATTGCTGCAGCAGCAAAAACGCGAATACCAAAGCCTGGTGCAACAGGCTGAACGCATCCTCAGCCTGGTTGATCAGGCCTACGGACGGCAGAAGGCCAGTCTGCATGGACAACTGCAGGCCAGCACCTGGCTGATTGTGCTGGCCACGGCATTGGCGTTGCTGATTGGTCTGCTGGCAACGCTGACCATCACCCTGCTGATCGTGCGCCCGCTCAAACAGGTGATCGAACAGGCGCGGCGCATTGCCGACGGTGACCTCAGCGTGCAGGTCGAGGTACAGCGTGGCGACGAAATTGGCCAGTTGCAGGCGGCTATGCAGGGCATGTCCAGCAATCTGCGCGAGATGGTGGGACGGCTGCAGGGCGGGGTGCTGCAGATATCCGCGTCTGCGCAGTCGCTGTCAGCCAGTACCGAGCAAACGCGTCAGGGCGTGAATGGGCAAAAGGTGGAAACCGATCAGGTCGCCACCGCCATGAGTGAAATGACCGCTACCGTGCATGAGGTAGCGCGCAATGCCGAGGCTGCGGCGGCGTCTACCGAACAGGCGGATCGCCGCGTCAATAGCGGCGTGGCCGTGGTGCAGCAGACCCTGGAGCGAATCAACCAGTTGGCCAGTGCCATGCAGACCACCACCCAGAGCATCGAGCGGCTCAGCCAGGACACCCAGCGCATTGACTCAGTGCTGGATGTGATCAAGAGCGTGGCCGAACAGACCAACTTGCTGGCACTCAACGCGGCTATCGAAGCCGCGCGGGCGGGTGAGCAGGGTCGTGGTTTTGCCGTGGTGGCCGATGAGGTACGCGCCTTGGCGCGGCGTACCCAGCAGTCCACGGCGGAAATCGAAGGGCTGATCGCCACCCTGCGCGATGGCACTCGGCGCTCTGTCGAGGACATGCGCCAGAGCGGCGCATTGGTGACGCAGACAGTGGCAGATGCCAATCAGACCGAAGGCGCGCTGGCGGAAATCGCCGCTGCAGTCAGCCAAATCTTCGAGATGAACCAACAGATTGCCGCTGCCGCCGAACAACAAACGGCGGTGGCGGAAGAAATCAGCCGTAGCGTGACCTCGATTCGCGATATTGCCGATCAGTCCGCGTTGGCCATGGATGAGTCCGCCAACTCCAGTATTGAGCTGGCTGAGTTGGGTCGCGAGCTGCAGGGTATGGCTGGGCGTTTCCGCCTGTAGCTGTGCCTGCGATGTATGTCGCAGCTGAAGTAAAAGATTCGTGAGCAAAGGTTACTTTGCTCTTTGCCGACCCCGTGCAGCCCAGTAGCATCGGTTCACTTGCATAAGGAGTGAGCGATGCGCACGAAATTAGATACCTGCCTGGAATCGATCAATCAGGTGGTACTGGGCAAGGAGGCGCAGGTTCGCCTGGCCATGACCTGCCTGCTGGCGCGCGGCCACCTGCTGATCGAGGATTTGCCCGGCATGGGTAAAACCACCCTCAGCCATGCCCTGGCTAAGGTGCTGGGCCTGAGTTTCCAGCGCATCCAGTTCACCTCTGACCTTTTGCCGGGTGACATCCTCGGTACCTCGGTGTTCGACAAGGACACCGGGCAATTTATCTTCCATCCGGGGCCCATTTTCGCCGAGCTGGTGCTCGCCGATGAGATCAACCGCGCCACGCCGAAAAGCCAGAGTGCGCTGCTTGAAGCCATGGAGGAGGGCCAGGTCACCATCGAAGGCGCGACCCGGCCGCTGCCTGAACCCTTCTTTGTAATTGCCACGCAGAATCCGGTCAGTCAGGGCGGCACGTTCGCCTTGCCCGAGTCGCAATTGGATCGTTTTCTGATGCGTCTGTCGCTCGGCTATCCCGGCAAGGCGGCGGAAAAGGCCCTGCTGCTGGGCGACTCGCGGCGCTCCGTGCTGCCCACTCTGCCAGCACTGCTGGATCATGCCGAACTGGCGCTGGTGCAGGCGGAAATCCCCAAGGTGCGCGCCAGCGATGCATTGATCGACTATGTACTGCGCCTGGTCGATGCCACGCGCACCCAGCCGCAGTTCGCCTGGGGCCTGTCACCACGGGCCAGCCTGGCGTTGCTGGCGGCGGCGCGGGCCTGGGCTTTTCTTGCCGGGCGTGATTACGTGATTCCCGAGGACGTGCAGGCCGTGCTGCCGTCGGTGGTCGGTCACCGCCTGCGCGAGCGCGCCGACCCCGCTGGGCATGGTGCCGGCAGTCTGGTGCAGTGGTTGTTGCGTGAGGTGCCGGCGCTTTGATTGCCCAGCTCCGACCGCGCTGGAACCGCTGGCTGGCGCGTCGCATTCCGGCGGCTGCCAGCGTACGCCTGAATCAGCGGCGGATCTTTATCATCCCCAGCCGAGTCGGCGCGGCTTTTATGCTGGCGCTGCTGTTGATGTTGTTGGCGGCGATCAACTACCAGAACAGCCTGGCCTATGGCCTGACCTTTCTGCTGGCCTCGGTGTTTGTCGTGGCCATTTTGCACACTTATCGCAACCTGGCCGGGCTGATCCTCAAGGCCGGCAGTGCGCCGGCGGTATTTGTCGGTGAACCTGCCGGCTTTCGCGTACGCCTGGAAAGCAGTCAGCGCCCCCATCAGGCCGTCAGTCTGGGCTGGCCTCCGGCTGATTTGCAGACCCTGGATGTGCCGCAACAGGGTGTGAGTGAATGCCAGCTAAACCTGCCAGCGCTGCTGCGCGGCTGGCTGCGCCCCGGTCGCCTGCGGGTTGAAAGCCGTTTCCCCCTGGGAATTCTGGTGGCCTGGAGTTGGGTCGATCTGGATCAGCAGGTGCTTGTCTACCCACGGCCATTGCCGGGTGATCTGCCGTTGTCCGCTGGTGCCAGTGAGGATCAGGACGAAGAGGGCAGTCGGCCCCACGGTCAGGGCGTAGACGATTACCAGGGGCTGAAGACCTATCAGCCGGGCGACTCCAAGCGCCGTTTGCACTGGAAAGCCTATTCCCGTGGTCAGGGCCTGCTGGTCAAGGATTTTGCCTCAATCACCGGACGTGACCTGTATCTGGATTTTGACGCTTTGGCCGGTGATGTCGAAACTCGCTTGTCGCTGCTCTGCCATTGGGTATTGCAGCTGTCCGAGCGGCAGCAGCCGTTTGTACTGAGCCTGCCGGGCCAGGTGCTGGGCGCCGACAGTGGCGAGCTGCACCGTGATGCCTGCCTGCGCGCCCTGGCGTTGTTCGGGCGTGCGCCATGAGTCCGGTTACCGCGATTCCGCGCATCAGCCTGACCTGGCTGCTAGTGGCTCAGGTACTGGTGATCATCCCTCATCTGACGCATTTACCGCTGTGGATTATCGGCCTGTGGTTGGGCAGTGCAGCTTGGCGTATTCAGATTTTCCGTATGCGCGCGCGCTACCCGAATGCCTGGGCAAAGGGCAGTCTGATGCTGGCCGCAGCGCTTGGCGTGTTTCTCTCCCGTGGCAGCCTGATTGGCCTGGATGCCGGAGTGGTGCTGCTGGTCGCTGCCTTTGTCCTGAAACTGCTGGAGATGCGCACGCGGCGTGATGCGCTGGTGCTGATCTTTCTCGGCTTCTTTGTGGTGGTCACCGCCTACCTGTTCGATGACAGCATGCTGATGGCCTTCTACAGCCTGCTCCCGGTAACCGCCTTGCTTGCAGCCTTGATTGGCCTGCAGCAGAGCAGCTTGGCCGCGCAACCCTGGCCGACCGCACGGCTGGCTGGCGGGCTGCTGTTGCAGGCGTTGCCGGTGATGTTGCTGCTGTTTGTCTTTTTCCCGCGCATGGGCCCGCTGTGGTCGTTACCCGTGCCAAATGACAAGGCCACCACCGGCTTGTCGGACAGCATGGCGCCGGCGGATATCGCCGACCTGAGCCGCTCCGCCGCTCTGGCGTTTCGCTCCAGTTTCAACGGCGAAACGCCGCCGCGCAGTGAGTTGTACTGGCGTGCACTAACCCTGGATCGTTTTGATGGGCGGCGCTGGTCGCAATCCGATTACGCCGAGTTTGGCCCCGGTGCGCAGTGGCAGAAACGCGGCGAGGCGCTGAGTTACAGCATCGTGATGCAACCGAGTTCACAGCGCTGGCTGTTTGCTCTGGATGTGGCGGAGACCACGTTGGAACAGACCCGGCAGATGAGTGATTTCCGTCTGCAGCGGCGGCAGCCAGTGGACCGCTCGCTGATCTATCAGGCCACCTCCTGGCCGCAGGCGCTACGCGAGCCGCAACCGCCTCGGGAAACCTTGCGCCGCGCCTTGCAGTTGCCGGAGCAAGGCGAGCCGCGCACCCGCGCCTGGGCAGAGCAGCTTAAGCGCGAGCATCCGCAGCCCGAACTGTTGGTGCAGGCACTGCTTAGCCATTTCAACCGCGAGCCCTTTGCTTACACCCTGACTCCACCAACGTTAGGTGTGAACAATATTGATGATTTCCTGTTTGAATCCCGCAGCGGCTTCTGTGCGCATTACGCCGGAGCCATGACCTATGTGCTGCGCGCTGCGGGCATTCCGGCGCGGGTGGTGGCCGGTTATCAGGGCGGCGAGTTCAATCCGGCGGGCAACTATGTGCAGGTGCGCCAGTTTGATGCCCATGCCTGGGTTGAGTACTGGCAGGAGGGGCGGGGTTGGGTCAGTGTCGATCCGACTTTCCAGGTGGCACCCGAGAGGGTTGAAATGGGCCTGGAAGAGGCCCTTGCAGGTGAGCAGAGCTTCCTTGAGGATTCGCCTTTCTCGCCGTTGCGCTACCGCAACCTCAGTTGGCTGAATGAGTTGCGGCTGGCCTGGGACAATATCAATTACGGCTGGCAGCGCTGGGTGTTGGGCTACCAGAGCCAGCAGCAGCTGGAGTTTCTTCAGCGTTGGCTGGGGCGGGTGGATGCCCAGTCGCTGGTGATCGGTTTAGTCGGTGGTGGGGCGTTGCTGCTTGGTTTGCTATCACTCTGGCTGTTCAAACCCTGGCAGCGTGAACGTGATGTGCAACAGCGGCTGTTTCGCCGCTTTGAAGGGCTGCTCGCGCGCCATGGCGTGCCACGTAGATCTGGCGAAGGGCCGCGTGACTATGCCATGCGGGCAGCCAAGCAAATGCCCGCTCAGGCGCAAGCAATTAGCGATTTTGCGGCGGCCTTCGAGGCGCAGCGTTATGCCGGGCAAGAACCTTCTACTGTGCAGTTGCGCCTGCACCTGAGGGCCCTCAGGCGCGCGCTGCCTTGGCGGCTTACTCGTCTAGAGCCTTAGTACCGCGACCATTGGCCACTTGTGGCTAATCAATAAGCGCATAAGCTGGGGTGCGATGTCACAGGAGTGAGGCGATGCAAGGCTTGATTGATGAAGTGCCACGGCACGTACTGCGCATTCAGATGCGTTTATTTGCCTGTCGTGAACGGCTGCGGGTGACCACCGATGATGAGGCCCTGCACGATCTGCGTATTGCCTTGCGCCAGTTGCGCAGCCTGCTGCGGCCTTTATCTTCGGTCGCCGTCTGTGAGGCCTTGCAGCAACGTGCGGCCGAACTGGGCCGCTTGACCGGCCCGCTGCGCGACCTTGAAGTGCTGCAGGGCTATCTGCAACAGCAAGGGCTCGATAGCGCCGTACAGTCCCGCTTGCCTCTGTTACAGCAGGGCTACCTGCAGCTGTTGGACAGCGCCCCGTTGGCTCATCTGCTCAATGCATTGGATGACTGGCCGCAGCAGTGGCGCCAGGCTGCCAGCTACGGGCAACTGCGTGGCCTGGATAAACTGATCAGACAACGTTTGCGCAAGGATCGCAAGCGCCTGGCGCAGGCATTGCTTGACCCCGGCCATGACCGTCATCGCCTGCGCTTGCTGGTCAAGCGTCTGCGTTATGCCGCCGAGGCCTATCCACAGTTGGCCGATTTGTCCGGGCGTATGCGCATGCAGCTTAAACAGGCGCAGTCAGCGCTGGGCGATTGGCACGACCACTGGCAGTGGCTGCTGCGCGCCGAAGCGGAAGTGGATCTGTTGCCCTCTGTGCCGGCTTGGCGTGAGGCAATGCTGAGTGCCGAGCAGCAGGCCGATCTGGCCTTGCAGGGATTGACTGCAGGTTTTGCTCGCACCAGCAGCTGAGTTGGCGGAAAGTCGTTATACCTTCGGCTGTTTGGCCGAAATGTCGTGTCATCTGTGCTCGTCTTTGCCCTAAGATCACCGGCATCTTCAGTGTGCGAGGTGGTTATGGGCTTTTCTGAATTACTCCAGGCGGTGCGTGACAACCCTCAGGCGGTGCTGATTCCCGCGCAGTGGGGGCAGGGCCGTGCCAGCTTTGGTGGCCTGGTGGCGGCGCTGGTCTATGAGGCCATGCGCGCTCGGGTGCCGAGCGGGCGACCGCCGCGTTCACTGGCGATTACCTTTGTCGGTCCAGCCGCGCCTGATGTGCCAGTGCGCTTTGAAGTGGAAGTGCTGCGCGAAGGCAAGGCTGTCAGTCAGGTGCTGGGGCGAGCGATACAGGATGGCCAGGTGGTGACCCTGGTACAGGGCAGCTTCGGTGCCGGGCGCGAGTCGCGCATCGCCGTGCAGGCCGATCCCGCGCCGCAAGCCAAGGCGGTGGAAGATTGCCCGGAACTGCCATATATCCCCAACGTCACCCCTGAATTTACCCGTTACCTGGCCATGCGCTGGGCGTTTGGTGGCATGCCATTTACCAATAATCCGTCACGCGACATGGGTGGCTGGGTGCGCCTGCGTGATCAAGGCAGCGCCGAGCAGGCCAATGAGGCCCATCTGCTGGCCCTGGTCGACGCCTGGCCACCTGCGGTATTGCCGCACTTGAGCGCGCCAGCGCCGGGCAGCTCACTGACCTGGACGATCGAGTTTGTCCAGCCAATGAGCGAATTGAGCACACTGGATTGGTGCCTGTACCGTGCGCAGATCGAGCACGCCCGCGATGGCTATGGCCATGTCGCGGCGGCACTTTGGTCGCCAGCTGGTGAGTTGCTGGCGATCAGCCGACAGACAGTCGCTGTGTTCGGTTAAGCCTGTTGCGCCAGCTCTACAACTTGAGCTGGCGAATCGCCTTGTTCAGCTCGCCAGCCAGGTTGGCCAGGTCGGCACTGGTAACGGCCGATTGACCGGTCTGGCCGACGGTCTGTTCAGTCACGTCACGAATGCGGATCACCGCGCGGTTCATCTCTTCGGCCACCTGGCTCTGCTGCTCCGCTGCGACGGCGATCTGCGTATTGCTTTCGCGCATGTGCGCCACGGACTCGGTGATGGCGACCAGCGCCTGACCGGCCTCACCAGCCTGTTTGACGCATTCATCGGCCTTGATCGAGCTGTCCTGCATAAAGTCCACCGCATCGCGGGTGCCGCTTTGCAGGGTGTTGATCATCTGGGTGATCACGTCGGTGGAGTCCTGCACGCGTTTTGCCAGGTTGCGCACTTCATCGGCGACCACGGCAAAGCCACGGCCCATTTCCCCTGCGCGAGCAGCTTCGATGGCTGCGTTCAGAGCGAGCAGGTTGGTCTGCTCGGCTATGCCGTGAATTTCACTGACTACGCCACCGATCTTCTGGCTGTCGATCGCCAGCTGCTCGATCATCTGTGCGGTCTGCTGCACGCCGCTGGACAGCCCGGAAATCGACAGGCTCACCCGGTTGACCGCCTGTTGACCGCTGCGCGCCAGGTGCTCGGCGTTTTGTGACTGGTCGCGGGTGTCGGCCGTATGCTCGGCAATATGGTGCACGGTGGCGGACATCTCATTGATCGCCGTGGCCGCCTGTTCGGTTTCGCTCTGTTGTTCGAGCATGCCCTGGCGTACATCACGCATATTGCCGGCCAGATGCTCGGCACCTTCATCCAGTTGCGCCGCTGACTGGGCGACGATGCCAACTACGCGCTGGTAACCGGCCTGCATGGCATTAAAGGCGCTGGCCATCTGGCCCACTTCATCCTTGCTGTCGAGCGGTACGCGGGCGCGGAGGTCACCGCTTTTTTCCACCTGCAGCATCACATCCTTGAGGGTGTTGAGGTGGCTGAGCAGAAAGCGAATCAGCAACTGCGAGGCCGCCAGCAACAGCAGCATCAATAGCGCGACGACCAGGGCGTAACTAGGGGCACGGTCGAAAAACACCTCGGGCAGGCTTGGCGCCGAGGCGGTGATGGCCAGGCGCTGACCGTCTTCGCGGACGATGACTTCGGCGCCGATCAGCCCCGCGCTGCCATTTAAATCGACCCAGCCGAGTGCGTTGGCCAGGGCGCTGCCCTGATTGTCCGGCAGGCGCGGAGCCTGGCCCGTGGCAAAGCTCAACAGGTTGCTCGCGCTTGGCAGGGACTGCTCCTGTGGCCATTGGCTCAACAGTCGGGCTTGCTGCTGCGCGGCCTGCTTGGCGGCGGCGTGATGCACCTGTTGCTCCAGATGCAGTGCGTAGAGCACCAATAGCAGCGTGGTAAAGAAGGCCACGGCATTTACGGCCCAGAATTTGTACTTCAGGGAAAGGTCGCTGATCCAATGGCCCATGCAGGTGTCTCTGTGTGAGGTGAAGGCTTGGCAAAGTGCCAGTAGTGTCGCTCAGCCTCACGGTGGATCTATTGATCCTTATCAACAAGCCAGCCGGCACCGCGCTACTGGACGATTAGCTGGCGACACCCTTGAGCGCGGGCAGTCTGAAGAAAGCCTGCGCTGCTGCGCTGGTATGGATCGCCACCACCTGCTCGGTTTCACCACGATGCAGCGCCACTTCACGCAACACTTCAACCAGAAAGGCGGGCTCGTTACGGCCGTTCTTCGGTTTCGGCCGCAGGCTGCGCGGCAGCAGGAAGGGGGCATCACTTTCCAGCATCAGGCGGCCACGGGGTATTTCCTTGACCAGTGGGTGCAGATGGCTGCCGCGGCGCTCGTCGCAGATCCAGCCGGTGATGCCGATGTGCAGGTCCATGTCCAGGTAGTTGAATAACGTACGCTTCTCCCCGGTAAAGCAGTGCACCACGGCCGCCGGCAACTGGTCGCGGAAATGCCGCAGGATGGCCAGCAGCCGCTCGTCGGCATCGCGTTCATGTAGAAACACCGGCAGTTGCAGTTCTACCGCCAGGGCCAGCTGCTGCTCTAGCACCTGCTCCTGTTGTGGCCGTGGTGAAAAATCGCGATTGAAGTCCAGCCCGCATTCGCCCACCGCGCGCACCCTGGTATCGGCCAGCAAGGCCTTGAGCTGGGCATGGCTGTCGCTGTTCCAGCTGCTGGCATCGTGGGGGTGAATACCGGCGGTACTGAACAAATGTTCTGCGCTGTCATCCAATTGCCGGCACAGTTCCAGGGCGTGCTGGCTTTCCGTCAGGCTGGTGCCGGTCAGCAGCATTTGCTCAATGCCCGCCGCGTAAGCGCGAGCGAGGAGTGCTTCGCGTTGTTCGGTAAAGCTTGGGTGAGTCAGATTGACGCCGATGTCGATGAGTTGCATGGTGCTACCTGCTGAATTGATTGGGCAGCATAACAGAGCTTTTTTAATAGATTAAAAGTCAATAAATACAGCTACTTAAAGCCTATACATGATGTTGCGTATGATTGTTGGCTGGCGTCCGGAGGCAGGCTGTGCGAACCTCCGCGCCCCACGCGAGGGGGCAGTTGCCTTCTGCGCAGCCAGTTCAGACGCGCTGCTGCGTTGACCTGTCGGCTGATTCTGCCCCTGGAGCCTTGATGTTGCGAGTGCTGCTCACCTGCTGCCTATTGCTGCTGTCCTTGACAGCGGCGGCGCGCGTGGCTGGCCCGCTGGAAGTTGAACAGCCAAAGGCCGCCCGCGACCTGGCGAGTATTCGCAGCAGTGGTGAGTTGCGCGTGCTGGTCAACCAGAGCCGCAACAGTTCGGGGGAAGTCAAAGGCCAGAGCATTGGCGTCGAGTACCAGCGCATGCGCGCTTTCGAGCAATACCTCAATCGCAACTCGCGCGATGGCCGCACGCTCAAACTGAAGATCATTCCGCGTGCCAAGGATCAGCTGCTGGCCGCCTTGCAGCGCGGCGAGGGTGACCTGGTCGCTCCCGGTGAACTGCTCAATATGCCGCGCGGCAGCAAGCTCAGCGCCAGCGCGGCTATCCGCAATAACGTGCCGCTGATCATCGTCGCCAAACAAGGCAATCGCAGTTACCAGAACCTCGAGCAACTTTCCGGACGTAGCCTGGCCTTGCCTGCGGGCAGTGTGGCGGGCGAGGCGGTGCGGGCGCTCAATCAGCGGCTGATCGACAGCAAGCGTTCGCCGATCATCGTCGAGTGGGTTGACCCGAGCCTGGCGGTCGAGGATGTGCTGGAAATGGTTCAGGCCGGCATCTTTAGCGTCACGGCGGTCGAGCAGCCGATTGCCGAGCGTTGGGCCAAGGTGATGCCCAAGCTACGCCTGGACCGTCACCTGCAATTGGCCAGCGACGGTGATATGCGCTGGTATGTGCGTCGCGACACCCCCATGCTCGGCGCGAGCATCGACCGCTTCCTCAAGGGCTATCGTGACCCGGCGGATCAGGATGCTGCGTTCCAACGCGTCTATCGGCGTCTGTACAAGGTGCATTACCCACTGGGTCGCACCGAACGTCAGCGCCTGGAAAAAGTCCGCCCGGTGCTACAACGCTATGCGACCCAGCATGATTTCGATTGGCTGGCACTGGCTGCTGTGGCCTTCAAGGAGTCCACCCTTAACCCCGCTGCGCGTGGGGCCGGTGGCGCGACCGGGCTGATGCAGATCACCCCGGCGGCGGCGCGCAGCGTTGGTGTGAGCAATATCAGCGTGCTGGATAACAATGTGCAAGCCGGCGCCAAGTACCTGGCGATGATTCGCCGCAACTACTTCAACAGCCCGCAGCTCAACGAGCGTGAACGCATGGCCTTTATCCTGGCCGGCTACAACATGGGCCCGCAGCGGGTGCAGAGCTTGCGGGCAGAAGCGCGTCGGCGTGGCTTGAACCCCAACCAGTGGTTCTTTCAGGTTGAACGGGTGGCGATGGAGCAGATGGGTATGGGCGTGGTCAGCTATGTGAATAGCGTGAATAAGTACTACCTTGCTTATGACCGCGAGCGCTATCTGCTGGAGCCCTAGCGCGCAGGTTGAGAGTGTTGACTTATTAATTTATTCGATATTTTAAAGCGATTTTATGCGCTTTAAATATTGGTTAATTGGTTTAATCTTCATTCCATCAACTCCCCACTACAAGGACTGCTGCACATGAACGCTCTGATCAAATCTGTTGTTGCAACTCAAGCTGGCTATGGCCTTACCGTGCTGCGCATCATCGCCGGCATCACCTTTGCCGCTCACGGTGCGCAGAAGCTGTTTGGCTGGTTTGGCGGTTACGGCCTGGAAGGCGTAGGCCAGTGGATGGAAAGCATCGGTCTGGCGCCGGGCTACTTGTTGGCTCTGCTGGCCGGTAGCGCCGAGTTCTTCGGTGGCATTGCCTTGATTATCGGTTTGCTGGCGCGCCCCGCTGCAGCGGCTCTGGCAGTGACCATGGTGGTGGCGATTGCCACTGTGCACCTGGCTAACGGCTTCTTTATGAGTAACAACGGTTATGAGTTTGCCCTGGCACTCTTGGCGATCAGCGTAGCGATCCTGATTGAAGGTGCTGGCAAGCTATCGCTGGACAAGCGCATCGCTGGTTAATCGATACGGCAGCAGCCAGTAAAAAGCCCACATCGGTGGGCTTTTTACGTTTCAGGGCTGGGGTTTGTTCTGCGTCGCCAGCTGTTCAGCTGCTTCCAGGCGCAGTTGTTCGCGCTCATTGAAGTTCTCTGCGGCCAGCTGGGCAATGGCGGCGCGTTTGTCGCTGGCGCTCACGCCTGGGTTGTTTTCGATGGCGGCTTTTTCAGTGCTGTACTGGGCAATGCGTTTTTTCCAGGTTTGCCGCTGCTGATCGAGCACTTCGAGGCGCTGGGTGGCTTCGGCGCCGACCAGTTGCTGACGCAGCTGGCGGATCTGTTCCGGTTTGGCGCCTGCCGCCTGCAGTCGCGCGGTTTGCTGGCGCAGCTCGTTCTGCAGTTGCGGCAGCACGGTGTCCTGCATCTCGGCAGGCAGACTGTTGCGCAGTTGGTCAACGGCGGCGGCTTTGCCGGCATCGTCCAGCTGGCTGTTCTGCAGAATCGCCAGACGTTGCAGGGTGAACTGGTTGTAGGCCTCTTCGCGGGCGAAGAATGCCTGCTGCGTTTCACGGTCGAAAATCCGCGCGCGCAGTGCCTGCACGGCGGCTTCGCGCTGGCGCAGGGCATCTAGATTGGCCATCTGCGGCAGGTCGCGTTCGAGCAGCACCAGTTCGCGTTTGTAGTCGAGGTATTGGTTGAGCAGGATCAGGGCCTGTTCGCGGGCATTGGCCGGCAGTTCTGCGGCGATATAGGCGCGCAGCCGTTCGACGCTGGTACGCAGCGGTTCTTCGCCGGCTGCGGCAAGGAAATAATCGAAGATGCGCCGAATGTCTTCGCTGATCAGCAGGTTGCCGTTGGCGTCCAGTCGAAAGACGCCATCCACTGTGGTACCGCCGAATGAAGCGGGCAGGGTTTTTAGTGGCTCTACCTTGTTTGGCGAGACGGTCTGGTTGGGCGTGGCCGGCGGCGTATCAGTGCGTTGAGTCGGCCGTGGTGCATCGCTGCTGAGCTGCGCGGGAATATCCACGGGTTGCAGGTACAGCGCGAGAGCCAGGCAGGCGGCGAACAAAAGCGGGGAGAGCAGCAGAAATTTTTTCACAGGCACTCTTCAGGCGGACAGGCTAGTTCGGCGAAACGGACAACAGCACCAGAGGCTGCACGGCAGCCCCTGGTGAAGCCGTTACAGGCCGTCGTTTTTCAGGCGGTTGGCATGTTGGCGGTAGACCGTGACCGGGTCGGTCTCGAACAGGCTGGTCAGGCCGAGGGTCTGGTTGACCTCATCGAGGTGGTTCATCCGGTAGTTATCGCGGATTACCTTGCCCATGCGTGAGCTGCAGCGACCAACCAGACCATCGTTGGCTTCGCCCTTGAACGTCAGCGCGGTGGCACCCAGCAGCAGGTCGCTCGGGTCGATGATATTGGTCACCGGGCTGGTGCCGCTCCAGGAGTAGTAGCGCACGCCATTGACGCTGTAAGCGCCTTCACCGCAGGCGGTGGTAGGAATACCCTGCGGGAACTTGGCATTGAAGCGCGCCGCGCCCTCGCTGTTGAGCGATTCCAGCGAGCCCAGCGCGTTCTGCGGACTGGTGCTGGAACTGCCGGAGAGAAAGTTGATCAGCGTGCCGAGGCCATTGACGATGCCGGCCAGCAGGGTTTCCCCGGTCGAACCTGGCGGCACCTGGCGGATAAAGTCGGCCGTGGCCGAGCCTTTGTGCGGTGCACCGACGCTGGTGGCCGAAGCAATCAGGTTGGGGCTGACAGCAGCAACATAGCGAATGGTCGGCCCGCCATGGCTATGGCCGATCAGATTGACCTTGGGTTTGCCGCTGATGGCGACAATGTCTTCCACCTGGGCCAGCAGTTCTTCGCCGCGGGCTTCCGAGGTGTTCAACTGGCTGACTTCAGTGATGTACACGCTGGCACCGTCGCGCCGCAGCGCCGCAGGAATGCCGTACCAGTAGTCGACGCCCAGGATACTGTCGAAACCGAGCATGCCGTGGGCCAGTACAACCGGGTACTTGGTCTGGGTGTAGCCGGATGAGCCGAACCAGAAAGCATGAGTGTTGCCAGAGGCCAGCAAGCCGGCGCCCAGGCAGAGGGCGAGCAGGGTTTTATTGTTGTTCATTGGTGCTCTCGCTAGGGTTTATCGGGCAGTTCAAGGCAATCCATGCAGCCAAAACGCCCATCCCGTGGCGCGTACATCAGCCCAAGGGTATTGGCAGAAACCATGCCAGTAGCCGCAAACAGCCGCGTAGCCCTCTGCCACGGGCGCTGCATCGAAGTTATGTGCATACCGGCTTTGGTGCAGTGCTGCGGGTTTGTTACGGGGTGAAACGACGCCAGTCTGGAGTTAGGCCCCATATGGCAGAACTGCGGCCTGCGCGCAGGTGGCAAAAGGCCAAATTTTCAGGCGAATGAGTGCGGTCACCAACCAAAGGTTGGGGTGGCTGGGTAGGGGCGTAGTTGCGCGCCTTGACAGTGCTGCGCGGGCTTCTCTAGGATGCCGACCCATGCGCCGATTTAAACAGCTACTTGCGGGGCGCCGGGTTTACTGCTGATTGCAGTGCCCTGAGAAGCACTCTTCTGAGGCTTTGAAATTCCGCTAAAGCGCTGGTTCGGTGTCGCCTCTCACCGCTGCCCAGCGGACTCAATGAGGCGGAGACATATCGATGCACTGTCCCCAACCGCTTATTCGCTTGGCCCCGATCACGTCCGGGCTAACCCTGAACAATCCGAAAATCCTCCTTGGCGGTAGCCACCAGCCGACTCTGCTGCGCTATCTCGATGGCTGGCCTAAGCGTTGGCCGGGACCGCGGACCTTTCTGATCAGCTTTGTGCATGACGGCGAATCCCTGGCGCGTTTTGCCAGCAATCATTTCGATATGGCGGTGATCCAGGCGCCAACTGCCGCACAGCTGGATGAAACCGTGCGGCAGTTGACGCGCGTAGCCAAGCAGGGGCTGATTACCCGGCGCTGAGTGAATCCCACAATAGCTTTGGCCAAAGCCACCGCCGATCCGCTAGGCTCAAACGATATTGTCAGGGAGTGGGCTATGTTTGAATCCGCCGAGATCGGCCGCAGCATTGATAAAGAAACCTTTGAGGCCGAGGCCCCCGCGCTGCGCGAAGCACTGCTGGAAGCGCAGTATGAGCTGCAGCAGCAAGGGCGTTTTGCCGTACTTATTCTGATTAACGGCATCGAAGGTGCGGGTAAGGGCGAGACGGTCAAGCTGCTCAATGAGTGGATGGATGCGCGACTGATTCAGGTCAGTACCTTCGATCAGCAGACTGATGAAGAGCTTGCGCGCCCGCCGGCCTGGCGTTACTGGCGGCAACTGCCGCCCAAGGGGCGTATCGGCATTTTCTTCGGCAACTGGTACAGCCAAATGCTGCAGGGACGGGTGCACGGGCGGATCAAAAATGCTGTGCTCGATCAGGCCATCGATACCACCCTTGGGTTGGAGCGCATGCTCTGCGATGAGGGCACGCTGATCTTCAAGTTCTGGTTCCACCTGTCCAAACAGCAGATGAAGGCGCGGCTCAAGGCGCTGCAGGATGACCCGCTGCACAGCTGGCGTATCAGTCCATTGGACTGGCAACAGTCAAAAACCTACGACAAATTTGTACGCGTTGGCGAGCGCGTGCTGCGCCGCACCAGTCGCGATTACGCGCCCTGGTATGTGGTCGAAGGGGTTGACGAGTATTACCGCAGCCTGACGGTCGGACGCATCTTGCTCGATGGCTTGCAAGCCGCGTTGAAGGCCAAGGCGCGCCCGGTGCCTCATCCTCATGCCGCGCCGCTGACATCCAGCCTGGATGAACGTGGGCTGATCGACAGCCTGGACATGACCCAGGCGCTGGACAAGGACAGCTACAACGAGCAACTGGTGGTTGAGCAGGCGCGCTTGTCCAGCCTGATGCGCGACAAGCGCATGCGCCGCCATTCGCTGATTGCGGTGTTCGAAGGTAATGATGCAGCCGGCAAGGGCGGCGCGATTCGCCGGGTGATTGGTGCGCTTGATCCCCGCCAGTACCGCATCGTTCCAGTTGCCGCGCCGACCGAAGAAGAGCGCGCGCAGCCCTATCTGTGGCGTTTCTGGCGGCATATTCCACCGCGCGGTAAGTTCACCGTATTTGATCGCTCCTGGTATGGCCGGGTGCTGGTGGAACGGGTCGAGGGCTTCTGTAGCACCGGCGACTGGCTACGCGCCTATGGCGAGATCAATGATTTCGAGGAGCAGCTCAGCGAAGCCGGCGTAGTGCTGGTGAAGTTCTGGCTGTCGATTGATCAGCAGACCCAGTTGGAGCGCTTCAAAGCCCGCGAACAGATCCCCTTTAAACGCTTCAAGATCACCGAAGAAGACTGGCGCAACCGTGAGAAATGGCCGCTGTACCGCGATGCGGTAGGCGATATGGTCGACCGCACCAGCACGGAAATCGCCCCATGGACGTTGGTGGAAGCCAATGACAAGCGCTTTGCCCGGATCAAGGTGCTGCGCACCATCAATGAAGCGCTCGAAGCGGCGTTCAGCAAAGACTAAGGCACATGGGCAAGAGGATGGTCGCGCATACGGCTGATGAATGATCATCGCTGAGCGAGATTGTCCGGCTTTATTCTTGTTGGCAACTCAACCGAATAACAATGAGGTGCGACATGCGTGAAGTGGCGATCGTTGACAGCGTACGGACTGGTTTGGCCAAGTCCTTCCGTGGCAAGTTCAATCTGACCCGTCCAGACGACATGGCTGCTCATTGCGTCAATGCATTGTTGGCGCGCACTGGTATCGACCCAGCGCTGGTGGATGACTGCATCGTTGGTGCTGGCTCCAATGAAGGCGCTCAGGGCATGAACATTGGCCGTAACGTGGCCGTGCTGTCTGGCCTTGGCACCAACGTGGCGGGCATGACCCTCAACCGTTTCTGCTCCTCGGGCCTGCAGGCCATTGCGATTGCAGCCAACCAGGTGGCGTCGGGCTGCAGCGATGTAATCGTGGCGGGCGGCGTTGAGTCGATCACCATGACCCTGAAAAGCATGAACACGCAGAACCTGTTCAACCCGCTGCTGCAAAAAGAGGTACCGGGCATCTATTACCCGATGGGCCAGACCGCTGAGATCGTCGCCCGCCGTTACAACGTCAGCCGCGAAGCCCAGGACGCTTACGCTCTGCAGAGCCAGCAACGCACGGCGCGGGCGCAGGCCGAAGGCCTATTCGACGATGAAATCGTACCGATGCACGTCAAGTACCAGGTTGAAGACAAAGCCACCGGCGAGAAGAGCATCGTCGACGGCATCGTTGCTCACGACGACTGCAACCGTGCCGACACTACGCTGGAAAGCCTGGCCGCGCTCAAGCCGGTGTTTGCCGACGACGGTTCGGTCACCGCTGGCAACGCCTCTCAGCTCTCCGATGGCGCGTCGATGACCCTGGTGATGAGCCTGGAAAAAGCCATCGAGCTGGGTCTCAAGCCACTGGCGTTCTTCCGTGGCTTTGTTGCCGCCGGTTGTGAGCCGGACGAGATGGGCATTGGCCCGGTGTTCTCGGTGCCCAAGCTGCTCAAGGCCAAGGGCCTGAGCATTGCCGACATCGACCTGTGGGAGCTTAACGAGGCGTTTGCTTCGCAGTGCCTGTATGCCCGCGACCGTCTGGAAATCGACAACGCCAAGTACAACGTCAACGGCGGCTCGATCTCCATTGGCCATCCGTTCGGCATGACGGGTTCGCGTCAGGTCGGCCATCTGGTGCGTGAGCTTCAGCGGCGCAAGCTGCGTTACGGCATCGTCACCATGTGTGTGGGCGGCGGCATGGGCGCGACCGGGTTGTTTGAAGCCGTGCGCTGATCAGCGGCGCCATAAGCGTCAGCCAATAAAAAACCGCGACTATTCGCGGTTTTTTATTGGCTGGTGTTTGGTTTTTTAAAACGCGCGGCTCTCGATAATCTCGTTGGCCTGGATCATCCGGCGGATATAAAAAGCGATCTCGCGTTCGGCATCCGCTCGGTTGAAGTAGGGGCCTTCCAGGGTGCCCTCGCGGGTGGAGAAGAAAAACTGGCCGTTGACCGCGCTAACGCGTTCGCTGCGGTAGTGGGTGCCGGGGTTATGGTCGATATGGCGTTGGCCGAACATAGATGAACCTCCCGCAAAATGAGCTGCTGAAGTCAGTCTAAACGGCGTTTTTCTGGCTGCATTAAATAGCGATAAATGGTCGTTTTTGCCGAAATTCGGCATGTTTTCCCCGTTTTTTATATTTATTGACGCCAAAATGTCGGCTTGATGTTGTGCGGCTATCAGTACAGTTGCTGTTAATAGCCGCTCGTGGCTGTGGCTGTGCCGGTCTGTAGGCACGACCTAAAATGCTGCATTAGCGCTCCAACTTGCATCGGGCAAAGGTTGCGGTGCTGGTTGTGAGGCGTTTATGCATATTTCTTCCGGTCGCTGGCTCTATGGTCTGTTTCTCGCGCTGCTGACAGCCGTGTTGTGGGGCGTGCTGCCGATCAAACTCAAGGAAGTGCTACAGGTGATGGACCCGGTTACGGTGACCTGGTATCGCCTGCTGGTTTCCGGCTCCATCCTGTTCGCCTACTTGGCGGCCAGTAAGCGTCTGCCGGCATTCCGCCCATTGGGCAAGAAAGGCGCCTGGCTGTTGCTGCTGGCGATAGCCGGGTTGACCGCCAACTACGTGCTGTACCTGGCCGGGCTCAATCTGCTCAGCCCCGGCACGACGCAGCTGGTGATTCAGGTGGCGCCGATCCTGCTGTTGATCAGCAGCATCTTTATCTTTCGCGAGCGTTTCAGTCTCGGTCAGGGGCTGGGTTTGCTGGTGTTGCTGATTGGTTTTGCGCTGTTTTTCAATCAGCGTCTGGATGAGCTGCTGACCTCGTTGACGGCCTACACCACTGGGGTGTTGATCGTGCTACTGGCCGCTTTTGTCTGGGCTTTTTATGGTCTGGCGCAGAAACAGTTACTCACGGTGTGGAATTCGTTGCAGGTGATGATGGTGATCTACCTCGCCTGCGCTCTGCTGCTGACACCCTGGGCACATCCGCAGCAGGCGTTCGAGCTGAGCTCGCTGCAAGGCTGGCTGCTGTTTGCCTGCTGCCTGAATACCCTGGTGGCTTATGGCGCCTTTGCCGAAGCGCTGGCGCACTGGGAGGCTTCGCGGGTCAGCGCGGCATTGGCGATTACTCCGTTGGTAACCTTTGCTTCGGTGGCGCTGGCCGCCAGTTGGTGGCCTGATCATGTGCAACCTGAGCAGATCAATTGGTTGGCCTATGGCGGAGCGGTGCTGGTGGTGTTGGGGTCAGCGCTGACGGCACTTGGTCCATCGCTTCTCGCCAGCTGGAAGGCCCGTAAGAGTGGCGTAATACCTGTAGGAGCCCTGAAATGAGCCAAGATGAACTGGCGCGAGTCAACGCCAAGATACTGGCTGCCGGAGAGCAATCTTTGCCGGCGGTGCCCCTGCGCGATGGCAGCCGTGTCCAGACGGGCACGGTGGCCACCATGCTGCACAACATCGAACTGTACAACCGGGGTGAGCGCGGCGAGGTCGAGCGTGAGTTGGCGTTAGCCATTCCTGCGCTCTGCCGCATTGGTCTGTTCCAGCTGTTTTCGCCGGAGGAGTGGAGCGCCAGTGAAGACAATCCAGGCCGTCGCTATGTCGGCCTGAAAGCCCGTGAATACCTCGGCGACTAGGCTTTTACGCCCAGACTTTCCGCACGGCGCAACCAACTCTGGCGCTGTGCTTCGCTGGAGGGGCGCACGGGTGCGAACTCGGCCAGGCGGCGAGTTTTGATGCCGCTGAAACCGAGGATGGTACGAGTCATCTGCCGATGCCCGGGGGCGCCGTAAATCCAGCGGAAGTACCAGGGCGGCGTATCCATGGTCACCAGCAGGTCAGCCGTGCGCCCAGTCAGCAGCTTGTCCCAGAGTTGCGAGCGGTTGCGGTACTTGAAGGCAAAGCCGGGCAGAAAGGTGCGGTCAAAGAACCCCTTGAGCAGCGCGGGAATGCCGCCCCACCAGACCGGATAGACGAACACCAGATGTTCGGCCCAATGAATCTGCCGCTGTGCTTCCAGCAGGTCGGGTTCCAGTTGCTGGCTTTGCTCGTAGCCATCACGCAGCACTGGGTCATAGCTCATCTCGCCGAGCTTCAGCTGGCGCACCACGTGGCCCTTGCTACGAGCGCCTTGGGCATAGGCTTCACCAAGGGCATGGCAGAAGCTATTGCCCTTTGGTGTGCCGAGAATCATCAGGATACGTTTGCCATCACCTTCCAGTGGTGTTGCGCCGCTCTTTGCCGCGTCACTCATGTTGACCCGCCTCCAGCATGTTTTCAGGACGCACCCAGGCGTCGAATTGTTCATTGCTCAGGTAGCCCAACTGCAGTGCTGCTTCACGCAAGGTGGTGCCATCCTGGTAGGCCTGTTTGGCGATTTGTGCGGCTTTGTCATAGCCGATATGTGGATTCAGCGCCGTGACCAGCATCAGACCGCGTTCTAGGTGCTCGGCCATTTTCCCTGCGTCCGGTTCCAGGCCAGAGACGCAGTGTTGTTGGAAGTTATGGCAGCCATCCGCCAGCAAGCGGATCGATTGCAGCAGGTTGTGAATGATCACCGGTTTGAACACGTTGAGTTGCAGATGGCCCTGGCTTGCGGCAAAGGTAATCGTGGTGTCGTTACCCAGTACCTGGCACGCCAGCATTGACAGCGCCTCGCATTGAGTGGGGTTGACCTTGCCCGGCATGATCGAGCTGCCCGGCTCATTGGCCGGCAAACGTACCTCGGCCAAGCCTGCGCGCGGGCCGGAACCCAGCAACCGCAAGTCGTTAGCCAGTTTCATAAGGGCCACCGCCAGAGTTTTCAAGGCACCGGACAGCGCCACCAAAGGTTCATGGCCGGAGAGGGCGGCAAACTTGTTCGGCGCACTGACCAATGGCAGGCCACTTAAGGCGGCCAGTTCGGCAGCCATAGCATCGGCAAAGCCCTGCGGTGAATTCAGTCCGGTGCCGACGGCCGTACCGCCTTGGGCCAGTTCGCAGACGGCTGGCAGCGCAGCCTGGATGGCGCGTTCGGCATAACCCAGCTGCGCGACAAAGGCCGATAGCTCCTGGCCAAAGGTCATCGGTGTGGCGTCCATCATGTGTGTGCGACCGGTCTTGACCAGCCGAGCATGCCGTTCAGCCTGCTCCTGCAAGCCATCACGCAGTTCGCGCAGTGCGGGCAGAAGTTGCTGCTGCACCGCTTGCACGGCGGCGATATGCATGGCGGTGGGAAAGCTGTCGTTGGAGCTTTGTGCGCGGTTGACGTGGTCGTTGGGGTGCACCGGAGTTTTGCCACCACGGCCGTTGCCGGCCAGTTCGTTGGCGCGCCCAGCGATCACCTCGTTGACGTTCATGTTGCTTTGCGTACCGCTGCCGGTCTGCCAGACCACCAGGGGAAATTGCTCATCATGCTGGCCGGCCAAGACTTCATTGGCGGCCTGTTCAATCAGTCGGGCCAGATCTGCGGGCAATTCACCGATACGTTGATTAACCCGCGCGGCGGCTTTCTTGATCAGTGCCAGGGCATGCACCACCGGCAAGGGCATGCGCTCCTGGCCGATGGCGAAGTTGATCAGCGAGCGCTGAGTCTGTGCGCCCCAGTAAGCTTCATACGGTACGTCGATGGGGCCGAGGCTGTCGGTTTCAGTGCGGCTCATGGCGGCTCTCCTGATGGTTGCACGTGTAGCAAAGGGATTGCCAGGCCAGCAGCTGCCAGCCTGGGCGTATCTCAGCTTAGGTCGCTGTGCATCAGCAGAGGTTCAACTGCCACAGGTAACTACCAGCGGGCGCGGGTTTCACCGAGCCAGCCAAGGGCGCTATTGACGGGTACGCGCTCACCTTCCGGGCCGCGCAAAACCCCCTCGAAATGCCCGAACCACTGCTGCGTGTCAGCATAGAACGGCCCAAGCCGGCGGTAGGCCTGGTGACGCTGGCGTGGGGTGAAGGTCAGGTTGACGCTGTCATTCGTGCTGCGCAGCTGCCAGGGCGCCAGCGGGTTGTGCGGTGCCTGAGTGATGGCAATAGGGGAGTTCAGATGCTGCAGCTCGCCACCAAACCACAGGGTGTTTTCCGACAGGCCACTGTGATCCGTCCAGCCAGAGCCGAAGTTACCAGCGATGCCACCCGGCGCGGCAAAAGCCGCGCGGGTCCAGTGGCTGTTGAGCGGCCAGACGCCACGGCCGAAATCCAGCGAGGCAAAGCTTTGCCCGGTTACGCAGCTGTAATGCTGTTTGCCCAGTTGCACGCTGCCGCTGCAGGGCAGGCCAAGCTGACGACTGGTGGCGTGAAAGCTATGTGGGCCAAGTGGAGCGACCAAGTTGACCGAGTCCAGGTGGGCAGGGCGCTGAATGTCCAGGGCGACCTGCAGCGGTTGCCCGCCAATATCGGGTGCATTGATGGTGATGCGTGTGCGGCCGGTGTGTTCAGCCACGCGCAGTTGTAGGCGTGGGTGGTTGAATTCGTGGCTTGCCTGCGGCTGGTCTGGCAGGTCACAGCCACGGCCGAACAGGCGGTACTGGCTGTAGGCGACGGCTTGGCCGCTTTGCAGATCAAGGAAGTAGGCGGCGGCGTAACCCAGGTAGTCGAGGTCGGCCTGGGTGAAGGAGAGCATCCACTGCGGGGTGGTGATGCACCAATGGTTCCAGCGTTTGCGCCGACCGAAGTGCCCGGGTATGGCGCAATCGATCATGGGCCTTGGCGACCAGCCGATTGCCTGCGGGTTGAGCAGGCCGCGGCTATCGCATAGTGCGATGGCGGCAAAAGGCTCTGGGTGAGTGAAACTGTTCATCGACACGTCCATGTGTGTGCTGGCGCCTACCTTGTGGGCTCAAAGGCGCGCTGAAGCAGAAGATGGCTTATCTCGCTGAGCATGCACAGGCATTGGCCTGCTCGGCAAGTGCTGGCATTTTGGCCTTTATGCAGGCAGTGCGCCAGTGCACAGTTGTAGCGTGAGTTGATCGACGCTCTTACTGACTTGAGTGTGACCAGCGCTTGGGCACAAAATGCCGGCAATTGAGTCCAACAGCACTCATTCCCTTCCTCAGGAGTAGTACATGTCACGTTTACCTGCCTTTTGCGCTGCCTTAATACTGACGTGCGGTAGTGCTGAGGTACTCGCCGATGCCAAAAGCCACGCTGCCGATGCCGAGCGTTTCCTGTTGCTGGCTCGTGCCGACAAGCTGGCAGTACCTGTGTATGCCCAGGTGCAGCAGATGTTTGCCCAGCGTTTTGCCGAGAGTAATGCGCCGCAGAGCGACAAAGCGGTGTTGGAAACCTACCAGGCTCAGGCCAATGCGGCTCTGGAGCAGGCCGTGGGCTGGGACAAGCTCAAGCCGGATATGGTCAAGCTCTACACCAGCAACTTCGACGAGCAGGAAATGAAAGACCTGATTCGTTTCTACGAATCGCCGCTGGGCAAGAAAGTCCTGGAGAAGATGCCAACACTGACCGCACAGTCGGCGCAGCTGACCCAGGGCAAGCTGGAAACCGCGGTACCCAAGGTCAACCAGCTGTTGGCGGAAATGACCACCAAGCTGACTCCAAAGAAGCCCTGAGTGACAGTCCCTATGCCGAAGATCGATTTGTTGCAGGCCGCTCTGGCAAGCCTGCAGCCCCAGCAGCTCGATGTGCTGGATGAAAGCCACATGCACAGCCGGGGTCTGGAAACCCATTACAAGGCGGTGATCGTCAGCGAGCAGTTTGCTGGCCTGAATGCGGTTAAACGCCATCAGAAAGTCTACGCCGCCGTAGGTGAACTGATGGGGCAGATCCATGCCCTGGCGCTGCACACCTATACACCCGATGAGTGGTCACAGCAGGGCGTGGCTCCGGCTTCGCCGACCTGCAAGGGCGGCCACTGAGAACCTGCTTACGATCTCGCGAGCTAGAGCCCCGTAAGGCAAAAGCAGGCGAGGACTTGCAGTGTACGAGTTGTACATGAGCATCCGAACCTGCTTTTAACGCAGCAGGGCCGACGCGCAGCAGATCGTAAACAGGTTCTGAGGCAATTCGCCTCTACACGGCGCTTCTCAAGGGCAGTAAACTGCGCACCCCGCCGGCCTAGCGCCGGCGGTTTTGTTTGTGACCAGCCATCCATGGCGGCCACCCTGCGAGGCCGTCGCGGAGCGACGTCAAAAATTGCTCCCGGCAATTTTTTGTGGTCCACCAGCCTGGCAAAGCCGCTGCTGGTCACGTTTGTATCCCGGTCCGCCCTTTACGTGGGCGACTACTGAAGGACATGCATATGACTGACAAGATCGTTGTCGCCGCGCTGTATAAGTTCGTTTCCCTGCCTGACTTCCATGACCTACGTGAGCCGCTGCTGCAATGCATGCTGGATAACGCGGTAAAAGGCACCTTGCTGCTGGCCGAAGAGGGCATCAATGGCACTGTCTCCGGTTCGCGTGCCGGTATCGATGGCCTGATGGCCTGGTTTGACCAGGATCCGCGCCTGGCTGATATCGACCACAAGGAATCCTACTGCGACGAGCAACCGTTCTACCGCACCAAGGTCAAGCTGAAGAAGGAAATCGTCACCCTGGGCGTACCCGGCGTCGATCCGAACCAGAAGGTCGGCACCTACGTTGAGCCCAAGGACTGGAACGCGCTGATCTCAGACCCCGAAGTGCTGCTGATCGATACGCGCAACGACTACGAAGTGTCGATTGGCACCTTTGAAGGTGCGGTAGACCCGAAAACCAAGTCGTTCCGTGAGTTTCCCGATTACATCAAAGCGCACTTCGACCCGGCAAAACACAAGAAGGTCGCGATGTTTTGCACTGGCGGCATCCGCTGCGAGAAGGCTTCCAGCTATATGCTCGGTGAGGGTTTTGAGGAGGTGTTCCACCTCAAGGGCGGCATCCTCAAGTACCTCGAAGAAGTGCCGCAGGAAGAGACCAAGTGGCAGGGCGACTGCTTCGTTTTCGATAACCGGGTTACTGTGCGTCACGACCTCAGCGAAGGCGATTACGACCAGTGCCACGCCTGCCGCACGCCGGTGTCGGTGGAAGATCGTCAGTCCGAGTTCTACACCCCTGGCGTCAGCTGTCCGCATTGCTGGGATTCGCTGCCAGAGAAAACCCGCGCCGGCGCCCGCGAGCGTCAACGGCAGATTGAATTGGCTAAAGAGCGCAATCAGCCGCACCCACTGGGCTACAACCCCCGACAAAACCGCGAGGCTTAAGCATGCACGCACGCTTGCTCTATGTGATGGACCCGATGTGTTCATGGTGCTGGGGTTTTGCCCCGGTGCTGGAGTCCCTCGCCGAGCAGGCCGCTGCCGCAGGTGTGGGGCTGGAATTGGTCTTGGGCGGCTTGCGCCGTGATGGTGTGGCCATTGATGCCGCCGCCCGCGTGCGCTACCTGGGCTATTGGCAAGCTGTGAATGCCAGCACCGGGCAGCTGTTCAACTTTAATGCCGGTTTGCCTGAGGGTTTGGTCTATGACACTGAGCCGGCCTGCCGCGCTTTGGTGACTGCACGCAACCTGGCGCCCGAGCTGGTCTGGCCGCTGGCCCGACTGATTCAGCGGGCGTTCTACACCGAAGGTGTGGATGTCACCCGCGCCAGTGTGCTGGTGGAGTTGGCCGAGCGCGCCGGGATTCCGCGCATCGTGTTTGCCGAAGCTTTCGACAGCGCCGCACAACGCGCTGCCACCGCCGCCGACTTCAGCTGGACCCAGGATCTGGGCATTGCCGGCTTTCCCACGCTGCTCGCTGAACGCAACGGCCAACTGGCGCTGCTGACCAACGGCTATCAGCCTCTGGATGTGCTGCAGCCCTTGCTGGCGCGCTGGCTGGAGCGGGTTGCTCATGCCTGATCGTTTAAGTTGGGCGGAAGTTCGTCGGCTGGCCCTGCAGCACAAGAAGGCGTTGATCTGGGCCAACCTGGTTGCCGTGCTGGCCACTCTATGTAGCGTGCCGATCCCGCTGTTGCTGCCGCTGTTGGTCGACGAAGTGCTGCTCAACGACGGTGACGCCGCGCTCAAGGTCATGGACAACTTCCTGCCAGCGCACTGGGAAACCGCCGCCGGCTATATCGGCCTGATGCTGGTGCTGACCCTGTTTCTGCGCGGCGGTGCGCTGATCTTCAACGTACTGCAGGCGCGGTTGTTTGCCCGCTTGTCGAAAGACATCGTCTACCGGATCCGCATTCGCCTGATCGAACGGCTCAAGCGGATTTCCCTTGGCGAATATGAAAGCCTCGGCGGCGGCACTGTGACCACGCACCTGGTTACCGACCTTGATACCCTGGATAAGTTTGTCGGCGAGACCCTCAGCCGCTTTCTGGTGGCCATGCTCAGCCTGGCAGGCACCTCGGCGATCCTGATCTGGATGCACTGGCAGCTGGCGTTGCTGATCTTGTTATTCAATCCGCTGGTGATCTACGCGACGGTGCAGCTAGGCAAGCGGGTCAAACACCTGAAGAAGCTGGAGAACGACAGTACCTCGCGCTTTACCCAGGCGCTGACCGAAACCCTCGAAGCGATTCAGGAAATCCGCGCCGGCAACCGCCAGGGCTTTTTCCTAGGTCGCCTCGGTGGTCGTGCCAAGGAAGTGCGCGACTACGCCGTGGCCTCGCAGTGGAAGACCGACGCCTCGAATCGTGCCAGCGGTCTGCTGTTCCAGTTTGGTATCGACGTGTTCCGCGCTGCGGCGATGCTCACCGTACTGTTCTCTGACCTGTCGATCGGCCAGATGCTCGCGGTGTTCAGTTACCTGTGGTTTATGATCGGCCCGGTCGAGCAGTTGCTCAGCCTGCAATATGCCTTCTACGCCGCCGGCGGCGCTTTGAGCCGGATCAACGAGTTGCTGGCGCGCAAGGACGAGCCGCAGTATCCCGGCCGCGCCGACCCGTTCAAGGGCCGCGACACCGTGGGCATCGAAGTCAGTGGGCTGACCTTTGCCTATAACGACGAACCGGTGCTTAACCAGCTTAATTTGAGCATCGCCCCAGGCGAGAAGGTCGCCATCGTCGGCGCCAGCGGCGGCGGCAAGAGCACCCTGGTGCAGCTTCTGCTCGGGCTGTATACGCCGCAGGCTGGGACTATCCGTTTTGGTGGCAGCAGCCAGGAAGAGATTGGCCTGGAAGGCGTGCGTGAACACGTCGCGGTGGTGTTGCAGCATCCGGCGTTGTTCAACGACACGGTGCGCGCCAACCTGTGTATGGGCCGGGAACGAGGGGACGACGCCTGCTGGCGCGCCTTGGAGATTGCTCAGCTGGCCGACACCATTCACGGCCTGCCGCAAGGCCTGGACAGCATTGTCGGCCGTTCCGGTGTGCGCCTCTCCGGTGGCCAGCGTCAGCGCTTGGCGATAGCCCGTATGGTGCTGGCCGAGCCGAAAGTGGTGATTCTGGATGAGGCCACCTCGGCCCTGGACGCCGCTACCGAATACGCCCTGCACCAGGCGCTCAATCAGTTTCTGCATGGCCGCACCACGCTGATCATCGCTCACCGCCTGAGTGCGGTTAAGCAGGCCGATCGGGTGTTGGTATTCGACGGCGGCAGCATCGCCGAAGACGGCGGCCACCAGCAGTTGATTGCCGAAGGTGGGCTCTACGCCAAGCTCTACGGCCATCTGCAGCACTAGCAAAGCATTAAACGCATCGTTATTTCGCGGGCATGGGCCGCTTCTGCCAGCGTAGGAGCGGCCCATGCCCGCGATTTGTTGTGGGTTTCAATCGGGCCTGAACCCCTGCGGCCTCGCACCTGGCAGTTAAATCGACCGCTTTGTAAATTTATCGTTACGCATGGTGGGTGCTTTCGGTCAGGATTCCCGCTGTTTCTCTAGCTGTATTAAAAAATTGCCGAAAGCCTTGGCCAAGCTTGGGGTAGGGCGCTCTGGGCCGGCTTGTTAGCGGGCCTGCGCTCGGTTGTTATGAGGTCAATCCCGCTGATGCAGCGGTTGATCAAAACAACAACGAGGAGGCGCAATGAACGCCGTGAACAAGATCGAGCAGCACAACCCCATCGGTACCGACGGCTTCGAGTTCGTCGAATACACCGCACCGACCCCCGAAGGCATCCAGCAGCTGCGTGAGCTGTTCACCGCCATGGGCTTTACCGAAACCGCCAAGCACCGCTCGAAAGAGGTCTGGCTGTTCCAGCAGAACGACATCAACTTCGTGCTGAACGGCAGCCCTACTGGGCACGTGCGCGAGTTCGGTCTGAAGCACGGCCCGAGTGCCTGCGCCATGGCCTTCCGCGTGCAAAACGCCGCCCAGGCCGCCGCCTATGTGGAGTCTCAGGGCGCCAAGCTAGTGGGCAGCCACGCCAATTTCGGCGAGCTGAATATTCCCTGTGTGGAAGGCATCGGTGGTTCGCTGCTGTATTTGGTCGACCGTTACGGCGACAAAAGCATCTACGACGTCGACTTCGAGTACATCGAAGGCCGCGCGCCGAACGACAACGCGGTCTGCCTGAAAGAGCTGGACCACCTGACCCATAACGTCAAACGCGGGCAGATGGACGTGTGGTCGGGCTTCTACGAGCGCATCGCCAACTTCCGTGAGATCCGCTACTTCGATATCGAAGGCAAGCTTACCGGTTTGCTGTCGCGGGCGATGACCGCGCCGTGCGGCAAGATTCGCATCCCGATCAATGAGTCGGCTGACGACAAGTCGCAGATCGAGGAATTTATCCGCGAGTACCAGGGCGAGGGCATCCAGCATATTGCCCTGAGCACCGAGGACATCTACGCCACCGTGCGCCAGCTGCGCGCCAATGGTGTGCAATTCATGGTCACCCCCGGCACCTATTACGACAAGGTCGACACCCGCGTTGCCGGGCACGGCGAACCGACAGATGTGCTGCGCGAGCTGAGCATCCTGATCGACGGCGCGCCGGGCGATGACGGCATCCTGCTGCAGATTTTCACCAATACGGTGATTGGCCCGATCTTCTTCGAGATCATCCAGCGCAAGGGTAACCAGGGCTTTGGCGAGGGCAACTTCAAGGCGCTGTTCGAGTCGATTGAAGAAGACCAGATCAAGCGCGGCGTGATCTCCGAGGAGTGATGCCATGAGCCGGCAATGGATCAGTTTCCCTTTGCGTGAAGGCGAGTGCTCGCGTCAGGCGCACTGCGACTTTCCTGAAGGCACCTATGAGCGCGAGATGGGCCGCGAGGGCTTTTTCGGCCCCACGGCGCACCTGCACCACAAGCATCCGCCGACTGGCTGGATCGACTGGCAGGGGCCGCTACGCCCGCATGCGTTCAACTTCAACGATATTTCCAGCGAGCGTGATTGCCCGCTGGCCGCACCGCTGACCCTGCATAACAGCGATGTGAAGCTGCGCGTGTGGAAAACCCACGGCGCCATGCGCCATCTGGTGCGCAATGCCGATGGCGATGACCTGTTGTTTATCCATGAAGGGGCAGGGCACTTCTACTGCGATTTCGGCCACCTAAGCTACCGCGACGGCGATTACCTGCTGATCCCGCGCGGCACCGCCTGGCGCATAGAGGCCAGCGAGCCGACCTTTATGTTGCTGATCGAGAGCACCGACGGTGCCTATCAGCTACCGGACAAGGGCTTGCTCGGCCCGCAGGCAATCTTCGATCCGGCGGTGCTCGATCATCCGCGCATCGATGACGCTTTCAAGGCCCAGCAGGACGAGAACACCTGGCAGATTCGCATCAAGCGCCGTGGTCAGGTCAGCACTGTGACTTATCCGTACAACCCGCTGGATGTGGTCGGCTGGCATGGCGACAACACCGTGGTGCGGCTGAACTGGCGCGATATCCGCCCGCTGATGAGCCACCGTTATCACCTGCCGCCGTCGGCGCACACCACCTTCGTCGCCAATGGTTTTGTGATCTGCACCTTTACTCCGCGCCCAGTGGAAAGCGACCCCGGCGCGCTGAAGGTGCCGTTCTATCACAACAACGACGACTACGACGAAGTGCTGTTCTACCACCGTGGCAACTTCTTCAGCCGCGACAATATCGAGCAGGGCATGGTCACCCTGCACCCCTGCGGCTTCCCCCACGGCCCGCACCCCAAAGCACTGAAAAAGGCGCAGACCGATCCGGCGACCTTTATCGATGAAGTGGCGGTGATGATCGATACCCGCCGCGCCCTGGAAGTCGGCGAAGCCGCCGCCGGTGTGGATGTTCCCGAATATGTGAATTCCTGGCGTGCGCCGGGCAAGGAATCCTGATGAAACTCGCATCACTGAAGCAAGGCCGCGACGGTGTACTCGTCGTGGTGTCCCGCGATCTAAGCCGCGCCACCGAAGTCCCGGCGATTGCCGTTACCCTGCAAGCCGCGCTGGATAACTGGGCGGTGAGCAAGCCCAAGCTGGAAGCGGTGTATCAGCGTCTGAACGATGGTCTGGAAGAGGGCGCGTTTGCCTTCGATCAGGCGGCCTGCCACAGCCCGTTGCCGCGTGCCTATCACTGGGCCGATGGCAGCGCCTACGTCAATCACGTGGAGCTGGTGCGCAAGGCGCGCGGCGCCGAAATCCCGGAAAGCTTCTGGCATGACCCACTAATGTACCAAGGTGGTGCCGACTGCTTTATCCCGCCGCATAGCCCGATTCAGATGGCTGACGAAGCCTGGGGGATCGACCTGGAAGCCGAGATTGCGGTGATCACCGATGACGTGCCGATGGGCGCGACCGCTGCCGAGGCTGCCGGGCATATCCAGTTGCTGATGCTGGTCAACGATGTATCGCTGCGAAACCTGATCCCCGGCGAGCTTGCCAAGGGCTTTGGCTTCTACCAGAGCAAACCGTCATCGAGCTTCTCGCCGGTGGCGATTACCCCGGATGAGCTGGGTGATACCTGGCGCGATGGCAAGGTGCATCGGCCGCTGGTGTCGCATATCAATGGCGCGCTGTTCGGTCAGCCGGATGCCGGCGTTGACATGACCTTCAACTTCCCAACGCTGGTGGCTCACGCCGCCAAGACCCGCCCGCTGGGCAGCGGCACCATCATCGGTTCCGGCACCGTGTCGAACTACGACCGCAGCGCGGGTTCCTCCTGCCTGGCCGAGAAGCGCATGCTGGAAGTCATCGAGAGTGGCGAGGCGAAAACCCCGTTCCTCAAGTTCGGTGACCGCGTGCGCATCGAGATGTTCGATGCCGCCGGCCATAGCCTGTTCGGCGCTATCGACCAGGCGGTAGAGCGTTATGAGCACTGAGTTGACGCTCTACGGTTACTGGCGCTCCAGCGCCGCCTACCGGGTGCGCATCGCGTTGAACCTCAAGGGCCTGGCCTACCAGCAAGTGCCGGTGCACCTAGTCAAGGATGGCGGCCAGCAGCATTCGGCCGAGTACCAGGCGCTGAATCCGCAAGAGCTGCTGCCGTTGCTGGTGGATCAGGGCAACGGCGGGGGGCGGATTGCCCAGTCGCTGGCGATTCTTGAATACCTGGATGAGATGTTCCCGACGCCGGCGCTGCTGCCCAGTGATGCGGCGCAGCGCGCCCAGGTGCGTGCCTTGGCCCTGCATATCGCCTGCGATCTGCACCCGCTGAACAACCTGCGGGTGCTGCAGTACCTGACCGGTGAGCTGGGCGTTGGCGAAAATGCCAAGGACCTTTGGTATCGCCATTGGCTGCACAAGGGCCTGGCGGCGGTCGAGGCGGGGCTGGCGGTGTTCAATGATCGCCTGTCGCTCGGCGAGCGGCCGGGATATCTGGAAGCCTGTCTGGTTCCACAGCTGTATAATGCGCGCCGTTTTAACTGTGACCTTGATGCGTACCCGCGCATCCTCGCCATGGCGGCGCGTTGTGAATCCCTGGAAGCCTTTAAACAGGCGGCGCCGGAGGTGCAACCCGACGCTCAGTGATCCCAGCCGGCTTCGCCGCCGCTAGGGTCAGGCGAATCCGGCTCGATAAAAGCCTTGCCACTCCGCCGCGCCACAAGCGCTGCGGGTTCTATTTCGTCACAGATAAAAACAAACAGGTGACGCATGACCCGTGAAAAACCGAAGAACCTCTGGCTCTCGCGCTGGGGCTTTATTCTTGCTGCAACCGGCTCCGCTGTGGGCCTGGGCAATATCTGGAAATTCCCCTACATCACCGGCGAATACGGCGGCGGCGCGTTTGTGCTGATGTACCTGGCCTGCATCCTGGCCATTGGTATTCCGGTGATGATGACCGAGATCGCCATTGGCCGACGCGGTCGTGGCAGCCCCATTGATGCGATCGGTCGGGTGGTCAAGGAAAACAACGGCAACCCGCTGTGGAAGGCGGTCGGCGGCATGGCCATGCTGGCCGGCTTTATGATCCTGTGTTTCTACGTGGTGGTGGCCGGTTGGGCCTTTGCCTACACGGTGAAAATGCTCGACGGCTCGCTCGCTGCCACCAGTGTCGAGGCGCTCGGCGGGGTGTTCGAAGCACATAACGCCAACCCCTGGCAGCTCGGCGGCTGGAGCGTGCTGGTGGCGCTGCTGACCCTGTGGATCGTCGCCAAGGGCGTGCAGAAGGGCATCGAGAATGCCGTACGCTGGATGATGCCGGGCCTGGCCTTGATGCTGCTGATTCTGGTGGGCTACGCCTTTACCAGTGGCGGCTTCAGTGCTGGCTTCGATTTCCTGTTTACCTTCGATGCCTCGAAAATCACTGGTGAAGCTCTGCTGGCCGCTCTGGGCCATGCGTTCTTCACCCTGAGCCTGGCCTCCGGGGCGATTCTCACCTACGGCTCCTACCTGCCGGACGGCCAGTCGGTGGCGCGTACCACCTTTGTTGTGGCCATCTGCGACACCTGCGTGGCGCTGCTGACGGGTCTGGCGATTTTCCCGATCATCTTCGCCAACGGCATGAGCCCGAGCGCCGGGCCGGGGTTGATCTTTATGAGCCTGCCGCTGGCCTTCCAGCAGATGCCGTTCGGTACTGCGTTCGGCGTGCTGTTCTTCGCCATGGTGTCGATTGCCGCGCTGACTTCGGCGATTTCCATGATCGAAGCCACGGTGGCCTACCTGAATGAGAAGTACGCCATCAGCCGCTTCAAGGCCGCAGCCACTTCCGGTGTGGTACTGCTGGTGATCAGTCTGCTGGCGATGCTCTCGTTCAACCTGCTGGCCGGTTGGACGCCGCTGGGCAAGAACTTCTTCGACTGGCTGGATTACCTGACTTCACGCTGGATGATGCCGCTGGGCGGGATCTTTATGGTGTTGCTGGCCGGTTACGCCCTGCGCAGCGAGATCATGCGGGATGAGCTGGGCCTGCCGCCTCTGGGCTATACGCTGTGGCTGTTTATGGTGCGCTACGTCAGCCCGGTGCTGATCATGGTGGTGTTCCTGCATGCCCTGGGCTGGCTGATGTTTGACCCGATTGCCCAGTGGTACTGGATTGCCGGGGCTATCGGCCTGCTCGCGGTACTGGGTGAAGTGCTGCGGCCACGGGTGGTGCCGGTACTTGCCGGGCGGTAATCACGCCAAGCTGAGCCGTAGTAGAAAAGGGCGCACTGGCAAAAGCCGTGCGCCCTTTTTCTTACTTACAGATTGGTCCGCCATAACCTTGGCGCGGGCTTTTTGGCGATAACTCGCCATTCCCAATAAAGGATCAGCGGAAACCTGCCGATAAACCGCATTATCTGCCGCATTCGATTTTTGGCTTTGCTTCGTTGAGTAACCGCCAGCGCCTCTAGCTTGGGCCTTGGCATTTTTACCTGGGCTGCGAGTAGGCCTCTGGCGCAAGGGTTGCAATAAAGCGGGGCTAAACTGCCATCAGTTGTTCATGTGCTTGCCTGGGCCGCCATCATGCCGCCTCGCTGCGCTCGATAATAAAAACGGAGTTGTTGTTATGTCCTCTTCTGCCGCGCGTCTGTTCGCCGATCTGTCTGTCGGAAAAAAGCTTATGTGTGGCTTCGGCCTGGTGCTGTTACTCACAGTTGCCGTTACCGGCAGTGGCTTTCTGGCGGTGCAAGCCGTGTTGGATGGGCATGCCAGTACCAGTGGCTTGTCGGCAATCGACGCTCAGGTTCTGCAGGCGCGCCGTGCCGAGCGTGACTTTGCTCTGCGGCAGACCAGCGAAGCAGCCGCTCAGGTGCATGAGCAACTGGACCGGGTCGGCGCGACACTTGCCCAGCAGCTGGAGGCCGCTTCCGGCGCCGATCAGGTGCGACTGAAAAGCATGCAGCAGGCCATCGACGACTATCGCCGGCAGTTCGACAGCTTTGTCGAGCAGCAGAACAATGCCCGCGCGGCACGCACGCAGATGCGTGAGGCGGCCGGCGAAGCGCGTGATCAGTTCGATGTGATCGAGCTGGATATGTACGACGCGGTACGTGAGCTGCGCCTGGAAGGTGACAAGCTGCGTGGCAGCGACCCGCTGACTCTTGCGGAAACCGCCTCGGGCCTGAGCAAACGTATGCTCGATCTGCGCGGCCATGAGAGCCAGTACATTATTGATGGCTCGGCCGAAGCGCTGGAAGAGTGGACCTATATCAATGACGACCTGCAAACCGTCGCACGCAGCCTGATGGTCTGGCTGGATGACGATCAGAAAGGCGCCATTGAAACCGCCTTGAAGGCGTTGACCCTCTATCAGCAGGCATTCACTAATTACCAACAGGTACGCGGGCAGAGCCAGCAGAGCGAAGTGGCCATGGTTGAACGTGCCCAGGCCGTGCTGGCCTTGGTGGATGAAGCCAAGGTTCAGCAGGAGCAGGCCATGGCCGCTGATAGTCGCCAGGCCATGCTGTTGCTCGGCGCGATGGGCGTTGCGGCGGTGATTATTGGCATGCTGGCGGCGCTGATTATCTCCCGCTTGATTGTTGCGCCCTTGCAGCAGACCGTGGTGTTTGCTCAGCGCATTGCTGCCGGCGATCTGACCCACGATCTGCCACAGGATCGTCGTGACGAACCAGGTCAGCTGATGGCCGCCATGCAGGTGATGAGCGTGAGCCTGCGTACCCTGGTTGGACGGATTGGCGGTGGCGTCAGCCAGATTGCTGCTGCCGCCGAGCAGCTGTCGGCTATTACCGCGCAAACTAGCGTTGGTGTGCAGAACCAGAAAATGGAAACCGAACAGACCGCCACCGCCATGCATGAAATGGCCGCAACCGTGCAGGAAGTGGCGCAGAACGCCGAGCAGGCTTCCCTGGCTGCCCGTGCTGCCGATCAGGAAGCGCAACAGGGCAACCAGGTGGTGCAGCAGGCAGTCAGCCAGATTGGTCACCTGGCCACTGAAGTGGAGGAGTCAGCCGAAGCCATCGCCGCGCTGAATCAGGAAAGCGCGCGGATTGGCGGCGTGCTGGAGGTGATTCGCAACGTCGCCGAGCAGACCAATCTGCTCGCATTGAACGCCGCCATCGAAGCCGCGCGGGCTGGCGAGCAGGGCCGTGGCTTTGCCGTGGTGGCCGATGAAGTGCGGGCCCTGGCCAAGCGTGCGCAGGATTCCACCGAAGAAATCGAAGGGCTGATCGCCAGCCTGCAACGCCTGGCCAAGGGCGCGGTGGAGAAGATGGATAGCAGCCGCAATCTGACCCAACGCACTGTCACGTTGGCGGGCGAAGCCGGCGCTGCACTGGGCCGTATTACCCAGGCGGTAAGCACCATCGAGCAGATGAACCAGCAGATCGCTGCCGCCGCCGAAGAGCAGAGCGCGGTAGCGGAAACCATCAGCGAGAGCGTGACGCGGGTGCGCGATATCGGCGAGCAAAGCGCCAGCGCCAGCCAACAGACCGCAGCATCCAGCGCCGAGCTGGCGCGCCTGGGGGTTGAGTTGCAGGGGCTCGTGGCGCAGTTCCGCAGCTAAAGAGGCGCCTCGCTCAGGTCTGAAACTGCAGCACCGCGTTCTGCATGCTGCGCGCCACGCGGTCGAGAATTTGTGCTGCATCGGCCAATTCGCTCACGGTGCGGCTGTTTTGCTGCGACATCTGCGCGATATGTTCGACCTGCTGCGCCACCTCGCTGCTGGCGCGGCTCTGCTCGTCGATGGTCTGCGATATCTCTTCCACCACCTCGGCCGCGCGTTGTGCGCCGCCGCGGATTTCACTGATCGACTCACCGGCCTGACGCGCAAGGGACACGCCATCGTTCACCCGGGTAACGCCGGTTTGCATGCTGTTGACCGCCTGCTCGGTGCTGGTGCGGATACGTTCGATCATCCCGGTGATTTCCTGGGTCGATTGCGCGGTGCGTGCAGCCAGGTTGCGTACCTCATCGGCCACCACGGCAAAGCCACGGCCGGCCTCGCCCGCGCGCGCGGCCTCAATGGCGGCGTTAAGCGCAAGCAGGTTGGTCTGTTCGGCAATGCTTTTGATCACCTGGATGATCGAGTGAATTTCTTCCGATGATTCGCCGAGCGCGGTGATGGTGGCGCTGGATTCGTTGACGGCTTCGGCAATCCGGCTCATGCCATCGACCACGCCCATGATCACCTGGCCGCCGTTGCTGGCCAGGTGCTCGGAATGCGAGGAAATTTCCTGGGCATTGCGCGCGTGGCCGGCGATCTGTTCGATGTTCTGCATCATCTGTTCCATGGCCCCGGCCATGCTGCTGGCACTCTGCGACTCTTCCGTGGTGCTGCGCACGATGCTTTGCGAGGCGCCGTTGAGGCTGCGCGCGGTTTGCTGCAACTGCTCACCTTCCTGGCGGATGCCGTCGATCATCTGCCGCAGGTTGCCCTGCATATCCGCCAGTGCCTGCTGCAGTTGCCCGGCTTCATCGTTACTGTCGACGCTGATGGTGCTACGCAGGTTGCCCTGGGCAATATTGCGCGCCACTCCGATGATTTTCTCCAGCGGGCGCAGGACGGCTTTCATCAGTTGGGTGGTGAGCAGGCAGAGCAGGCAGCAGACCACCAGAATGCCGCCAATCAGCAACCAGGCTGCCTGTTGCACGGCGGCTTCGCCGTCGCTGCGAGTTTTTGCCGAGTGCGCTTCGATCAGGCCGCTGAGGGCTTCGTTCTTTTCTTCCAGATCGCCGAAGCTTGCATCGAAGGCAGCCATCTGTTGCCGTGCGGCCTGTGGGTCAGTCAGAGCCAGATTGACGATGCCCTCGGCCTGCTGAATGTAGCTGGCCAGGGCCGGTTGCGACTGGCTGATGGCCTGGCGAATATCCGCGCTGAGCGGCAGTTTGGCGTTGTCATTCAGGGTGCGGGTGAACCATTCGCTGTGTTCGCGCAGGTCATCGCGTACCTGGGTCACCGCCGCACTGTCGGCAGGGTCGATATAGAAGGCGGCGAGCACATCGGCGCGTAGTGCGTCGTGCATCATGTCGCCTTCCAGGTGGTTGCGCAGGGCGCTGACGCTCAGCTGATTCTCGTTGAGCGCACTGGCCAGGCGGGTTTGCCCCCAGAAACCGATGCTACCCAGCAGGGTGGCTGCGAGTACGCTGATAGCACCACAGGCGATCATTTTCTGCCGGATATTCATGGCTAGACTCCAACGGATAGAGGTTGGAATTCAGCCTAGACCATGCGCAGCATCTCTGTAGGGCCGGCCCATGCAGGCCGGCAGGCGCGGTTATGGCAAGTCACTGCTGGCCAGCGGCACTTTACGCAGCTCATCAGCCCAGGCTAGTAGCGGTATTTGCACCTCGGGTTGCCAGATGCGCGCCCACAGCAGCTGCAGACGCGATACATCACCACGTTCTACCGGCAAGCGCTGGATATTGTCATGCACGCGCCACTCGCCGTTTTCCAGGGTGGCGAAGTCGAAGCGGAAGGGATGAAAACCGGTCATGCCCAGGCGGATGTCGGTGACCACCAGCTGTTCGCCCAGCTGGTCATAGCGCAGCACACCATTGGTAAACCAGGCCAGCCGCGCATGCGCCGGGGAGTCGGCCAGTGCCGCAGCGAGGTGTGTGCCACGCGGGATGCGTGCGAGCTGCGGCGGTGCATCGTCAAACCAGCTGACCAGCGCCTCGTGGTAATCCTCACCATCGAGCACGATCACCCGCCACAGCAGGCTGTTGAACGGCGTGGTGGTGCTGAAGATTTGCTGAGCCTCGATGCCCTGACGCGCCAGTTCGGCTTCCACGCGTTGCTCGGCCATGTACTTACCCGCGACGGTAAAACCCAGGTACAGCGAAGAAACCAGTAAGGCCAGTGCGGGCGCCTTGGTGGCTGTCTTCTGCCCAGTGGTGTCGCGTAAGCCATAAAGCAGCCCGAGCGCTACGGCGATGCAAAGTGGCACGGTGTAGAGCGGATCGATAATAAAGATGCTCGACCATGCAGTTGGCACAGGGGTTAGCGGCCAGAGCAACTGGGTGCCGTAACTGGTAAAGCTGTCGAGCAATGGGTGGGTAATCAGCACCAGCCATACCGTCACGAACAGACGTTGGGCGGAATAACCAGGGTGGTTGCGAAAGCGTCGTGTGATCCACGTCAGGAACAGCGCGAGACCGGTGAGGACAAACAGCGAATGGCTGAAACCCCGGTGGTAGGTCATGTCAGCCACGGCGTCGCCATAATCGATGACCACATCTAGATCTGGCAATGTGCCGAGCATGGCTCCATAAAGCAGCGCCTTGCGCCCCTGCCAACGACCGAGCAGAGCGCCTTGAATAGTGGCGCCAAGTACCGCCTGGGTTATCGAGTCCATGACCGCTCTCTGGATTAAACAGGCGGCTAAGTTAGCTGAGCTGCGGGCCGTTTGCTGCGAAAAATCTCTAAAAAAGATTTCAGCCCATGTCCACGTCACGGGTGTAACCGGTTCGCCGAACCAAGCGCTAGAAGGAGGAAATGATCCGCCCCAGTACGGCCATGGCGTGTTCGCTTTGTGCGTTCCAGGGATGGCCATAGTTCAGCCGTGCGCAATTACCGAAGCGCCGGGTGGCCGAGAAGATCGGCCCAGGAGCCAGGCTGATGCCTTGGGCCAGGGCCAGTTGGAACAGGCGCAGCGCATCAACCTGTTCGGGAAACTCGAACCAGAGGAAGTAACCGCCGCTGGGGCGGGTGACCTTGGTATTGGCCGGGAAATGCCGCGCGGCCGAAGCGAGCATCGACGCCTGTTGCGCCTCCAGGGCATGGCGCAGCTTGCGCAGGTGTCGGTCATAGCCGCCGTGCTGCAAGTAATCGGCCAGGGCGGCCTGAGCTGGTACGGAGGGGGAGATGGTGGTCATCAGCTTGAGCCGGCTGATCTGCTCGGCATAGCGCCCGCCGGCCACCCAACCGACCCGGTAACCGGGCGCCAGGCATTTGGAGAACGAGCCGCAGTGCATCACCAGGCCATCGCGATCGAAGCTCTTGACCGGTTTAGGCGGCTGGCTGCCGAAATACAGTTCGGCGTACACGTCATCCTCAATCAGCGGCACCTGATGGCGCTGTAACAGTTCATACAGGGCGCGCTTCTTGTCATCAGTCATGCTCGCGCCGAGCGGGTTCTGCAGGCTGCTCATAAACCAGCAGGCCTTGATCGGCAGGCAGGCCAGGCGCTCACTCAATACATCCAGATCGATGCCGTCACGCGGGTTGACCGGTATTTCCACCGCCTTGAGCTTCAAGCGCTCCAGGACCTGCAGTGTGGCGTAAAAGGCTGGCGCCTCAATGGCCACCAGATCACCGGGCTGGGTGACCGTTTGCAGGCAGAGATTGAGCGCTTCCATAGCGCCGCTGGTGATCACCAGCTCATCCAGCGGCAGCATCACGCCGCTGACCATATAGCGCAGGGCAATCTGCCGGCGTAGGTTGGGGTTGCCCTCGGTCATATCGGCGATCACCGCTTGCGGTTGCATATCGCGCACGCTCTGCGCCATGGAGCGGGCCAGGCGCGGCAGGGGAAACAGCTGCGGGCTGGGGAAGGCCGAACCGAATGGCACGGTGCTGGGGTCTTTGAGTGAGGCGAGCACCGAGAACACCAGTTCGCTGACATCCACATCGGTGGTTTGCGCCGGCTGCTGGCAGGTTTGCGGCTCGGCCAGAGAATGCCGCGCCAGCTCGCGGACGAAGTAGCCGGAGCGCGCGCGGGCCTGGATCAGGCCACGGTCTTCCAGCAGGTAATAGGCCTGGAACACAGTGGACGGGCTGACCCCATAGATGCGGCTGGCGTGGCGCACCGAGGGCACTTTTTCGCCAGGGGCGAGCATGCCGCTGCGGATCAGTTCGGCAATCTGGTCGGCAAATTTCTCGTAGCGTTTCATCGTGTCCGTCGGTGCGCGCTGCAGATCCGCGCACTCTACGGGGAGTTGCCTGGCCATGCGACTGTCAGCGCCCGCTCGGGGAGAGAAAAATGCTCTGCGTCTGTGCCTGTTCGCTGACATCGGCCAGGTTGTGGATCGCAAAGCGCACGGGCAGGGTGCTGGTGGCGGCCTGTTGATTTTCCAGGACCACGGTCACCGGCACATCGAGAATTTCTCCGGGGTTGAGCTGCAACTGCTGCGGCGCGTCCAGGCGCATGCCAGGGCTGTCGAGCAAGCTCAGGGCATAACGCTGCGGCTGCTGGGTCTTGTTGATCACCTTGAGCAGGTAGGTGTTCTCAATCTGCCCCAGCTGGTTCTCGCGGAACATGCTGCGGTCCTTGGCCGAGTCGATGGACAGCATCGAACGCGCGCTCAAGGCCCAGACAAAGGCGGCGAGCATCAACACCAGAGCAATCCCATAGCCGATCAGCCGTGGCCGTAGCCAGTGGGTTTTGCCACCTTGCAGTTCGCGCTCGGAGTGATAGCCGACCAGGCCTCGGGCATAGCCCATCTTGTCCATCACCGAATCGCAGGCGTCGATACAGGCACCGCAACTGATGCAGTCGATCTGCAGGCCATCGCGAATATCGATACCGGTGGGGCACACCTGCACGCACATAGTGCAGTCGATGCAGTCGCCCAGGCCCTCGGCCTTGTGGTCGCTGTCCTTCCTGCGTGGGCCACGGCCTTCGCCGCGCTTAGCGTCGTAGGCCACCAGCAGAGTGTCATCGTCGAACATCGCACTCTGGAAGCGCGAGTAGGGGCACATATGCACGCAGACCTTCTCGCGCAGCCAGCCAGCGTTAAGGTAGGTGGCGGCCATAAAGAACAGCACCCACACCAGCGTGCCGCCGTCCAGTTGTAGGTGCAGCAGGTCGCTGGCCAACGGGCGGATCGGCGTGAAATAACCGATAAAGGTCAGCGCCGTGAGCAGACTGACGCCCAGCCAGATCGCGTGCTTGGCGCTACGCCGCGCCAGCTTGTTCAGCGACCAGGGTGCGGCATCGAGCTTGATGCGCTGATTACGCTCACCTTCAGTGACTTTCTCAGCCCACATAAACACCCACGTCCACACGCTCTGCGGGCAGGTGTAGCCGCACCACACCCGCCCAGCCACCACGGTGATGGTAAACAGGCCAAAGGCGGCAATGATCAGCAGCGCCGAGAGCAGGGTGAAATCCTGCGGCCAGAAGGTTGCGCCGAAGATGTAATAGCGGTGCTCGGCCAGGTTCCACAGCACCGCCTGGCGGCCGTCCCAGTCCAGCCAGGCGGTGCCGAAGAAGATCAGAAACAGCAGGCCGGCACCGTACAGGCGCAGATTGCGAAAGCGGCCGCTAAAACTGCGGGTATGGATAGGTCCGCCGGCTTGGGACGGCGTCAGGCGGATAGGCTGGCGCGGGTCGATGGTCTCGATGATCTGCGCGGGAATTCGTTCGCTCATTACGGGCCTCGTCGGGCTTTATCAGGCGAGGCGCATGATGCGAGCGCAGCTGTTTGGATAACAGACTCAGGTTTTCCAATAAAAAACGGATCAGATGGCTGGGCACCGATACGCTATGTGCCGCTGCGTGGTCTGTTACTGCCTGGTTATCACGCTATCTCAGGGCGCTGCCGGCTAATTGCGCTGAGCGTGCTGCAGATATGTGTCGCAACCCCGTCGTAGAGCGTCAGCACAGGCCTTGTGCTGGCTTCAACAAAAACAATTCTCCAGCGAAACCTGAACTGCCTGTCAGAACGACAGTTGGAGAATTCTTATGAACACCTGGTTTGCCAACCTTAGCGTCACCCGCAAGCTGGCTCTCGGCTTCGGCCTGGTGCTGACCCTGACTCTCGCCCTGGCATGGGTCGCCTGGACCGGCCTGGGCAGCGTGATCCAGCGCAGCAGCTGGATGAGCGATATCACCCAGCTCAACACCACCCTGACCAATCTGCGTATTGCTCGCCTGCAGTTCATGCTAGCCAAGGGCGATGCCGCGAGCAGTGAGCGCGTGCTGAGCAACCTCGATATCTATTTGCAGCAGCAGAAGAAGCTGCTCGGCAGCTTTACCAATCCGGTCAACGTCAAGCTGCTGCAGGAGCAGGATCGCTATAACCAGGATTACCAGCGTTCGCTGAGCGGTATGCGCGCCGCCTACGCGGCAGCCGATACTGCACGGCGCGAGGTGGCAAGCGAGACGCAACAGCTCGGCGAATTGCTGGGTACCATGCAGCGCAGCGTTGAGGTGCTGCCGGAATACGACGGCGGCCGTTTTGCCCAGTTGCAGGCGCTGACCCGCACTCAAGGCGAGTTGCTGAGTCTGCGCTACCTGCTGGAGCGTTATGACAGCGTCCCGGATGCGCAAACCGAGCAGGCGCTGGTTGAGCGCATTGCCGCCGCCCGTAGCAGCCTTGCACCACTTGAGCAGGCCTTCGGTGCCGGACAGCAGGATGCACTACGCCGTATCGCGACGGCCTTGGGCCAGTATGAGGCGACGCTGCAGGCGTTCAAGCTGGCCACTGGCGATATCGCCCGCACTCGCCAGGAAATGACCGCGCAGCAGGGCGAAATCGTGCGTATCAGCGAAACCCTGTATCAGTTCCAGATGGACCGTCTGGCCATCGAGAGCGCCCAGGCGCGTAGTCTGCAAATCGGCGCCACGTTGCTGGCAATGCTGTTCGGCGTGCTGGCTGCCTGGGTGATTACTCGGCAGATCACCCGTCCGCTGCAGGACACTCTGAGCGCGGTGCAGCGCATTGCCGATGGTGACCTGACCGCCACTGTGCAGGTCGACCGCCGTGATGAGATGGGCCAGCTGCAGCAAGGCATCCAGTATATGGCCGCGACCCTGCGTGAGTTGATCGGCGGCATCCGCGATGGCGTGGCGCAGATCGCCAGTGCTGCGGAAGAGCTGTCGGCGGTGACCGAGCAGACCAGTGCCGGTGCCAATAGCCAGAAGAGCGAAACCGATCAGGTGGCTACCGCCATGCATGAAATGTCGGCCACTGTGCAGGAAGTGGCGCGCAACGCCGAGCAAGCCTCGCAGGCTGCCAACGAGGCGGACGGCCAGGCGCGTTTGGGTGATCAGGTGGTGGGCGAGGTGATTGCTCAGATCGAACGCCTGGCCGCCGAGGTCAGCCGCTCCAGCGAGGCCATGAATGGCTTGCAGCAGGAGAGCAACAAGATCGGCAGCGTGATGGACGTGATCAAGGCGGTGGCCGAGCAGACCAATCTGCTCGCCCTCAATGCCGCTATCGAGGCCGCGCGCGCAGGCGAAGCCGGTCGCGGTTTTGCCGTGGTCGCCGACGAAGTACGTGGCCTGGCCCAGCGCACGCAGAAATCCACTGAGGAAATCGAAGCGTTGATCGCCGGTCTGCAGAACGGCACCAAGCAAGTGGCAGCGGCGATGCGCAACAGTTGCAGCCTCACCGACAGCAGCGTCGAGCTGACTCGCAAGGCCGGCGACTCGCTGGGCAACATCACCTATGCGGTGTCCAACATCCAGTCGATGAACCAGCAGATTGCCGCAGCCGCCGAGGAGCAGAGTGCGGTGGCCGAGGAAATCAGCCGCAGCATCCTCAGCGTGCGCGACGTCTCCGAGCAGACCGCCACCGCCAGCGACGAAACCGCCGCCTCCAGCGCCGAGCTGGCGCGCCTGGGCAATCAGCTGCAAACGCTGGTCAGCCGCTTCCGCGTTTAACGGACAAACTAGCAGGCCGTGGCAACCCGCCACGGCCTCTGGCATTTTCCGCCACTTCATCAGCAACTAAGCCCATAACCGCTTGGCAACCTGAGCGGGCAGTTGTGCGGTGTTCGCGTTATCCTGAGCGTCCTTTTCTGTGCTGAAGCCTGTCCATGCTGGTTATCTCCAACAGCGTTCACCTGCCTGACGATGACGTCGAACTGACTGCCATCCGCGCCCAGGGCGCGGGCGGGCAGAACGTCAACAAGGTGTCCAGTGCGATCCATCTGCGCTTCGACATTCAGGCATCCAGCTTGTCGCCGTTCTACAAGGAACGACTGCTGACGTTGCGCGACAGCCGTATTACCGCCGAAGGGGTGGTGGTTATCAAAGCTCAGCAGTACCGCACCCAGGAGCAGAACCGTGCCGATGCTCTGGAGCGTCTGGCCGAGCTGATTCGTAGCGCCGCCAAAACTGAAAAAGCCCGTCGTCCGACCAAGCCAACCCTGGGCTCGAAAAAGCGCCGCCTGGAAGGCAAGAGCATTCGCGGCACGATCAAGGCAGGGCGCGGCAAGGTCGATTTCTAGTTACCGAGCGGGCTCAGTGACCAGCGACGAATGCGGAGCTGTCGCTGCTTGGTTGCGGCAGTGGGTTTTTGCGATCCAGATGGCCGCTCCAGACCGTCAGTGCGTAAGCCACTAGTACCACCAGGCCGCCAATCCAGGCGGTATGGACCAGCCCCAGATGGGCGACAATCAGCCCACCACCCCAGGCGCCGCCGGCGATGCCGAGGTTGAAGGCGGCAATATTCAGGCCCGATGCCACGTCGACGGCCTGCGGCGTGTGATGTTCGGCCTGGCGCACTACATACACCTGCAGGCCCGGCACGTTGCCGAATGCCACCGCGCCCCAGAGCAATACGGTCAGCAGCGCCAACCATGGGTTGTGGGCGGTAAAGGTGAGCATAAATAGCACGGCGGCGAGCAGCAGGAAGATGATTTTCAGTGCGCTGATCGGCCCACGCTTATCCGCCAGTTTGCCACCCCAGATATTGCCGAAAGCCACGGATACGCCATACACCAGCAGCACAAGGCTGACGCTTCCAGCGCTGAAACCGGCGAGGTCTTGCAGGATCGGTGCAAGAAAGGTGAAAGCGGTAAAAGTGCCGCCGTAGCCAATGGCCGTCATCGCATATACCAGCAACAGGCGTGGTTGTTTGAGCACCTGCAGCTGCTGCAGAACCGAGGCCGGTTTGTTGTGCTGAATGTTATTGGGCACATACAGCAGGCTGCCGACAAAGGCGATTACGCCCAGGGCGGATACGGCGAGGAAGGTTTCGCGCCAGCCGAAATGCTGACCGATAAAGGTGCCCAGCGGCACACCAGTCACCAGAGCCACAGTCAGGCCGGTAAACATGATCGCAATCGCGCTGGCGGCTTTCTCTTTGGGCACCAGGCTGGTAGCGATGGTCGAACCGATGGAGAAGAACACCCCATGAGCGAGGCCGGTAACGATGCGCGCGATGATCAGTGATTCATAACTCGGCGCTTGCCAGGCCAGCAGGTTGCCAGCGGTAAACAGCACCATCAGGCCGAGCAGCAGGGCCTTGCGTGGCACTTTACCGGTGAGTGCGGTAAGCAGTGGCGCGCCGATGGCCACGCCGAGGGCGTAGAGGCTGACCAGCAGGCCGGCGGAGGGTAGGTTGACGCCGAGGTCGGCGGCGATGGTGGGCAGCAAACCGACGATCACAAACTCGGTGGTGCCGATGGCGAAAGCGCTCAGGGTGAGCGCCAGTAGGGCGATGGGCATGCTAGAGGCTCCAAGGGAAACTGTGTGGGGCGCAGTCTCACCGGATCACTGATGCCGAAAAATAGGGTATTCAGCACAATATATTTGACTAATATGCACGAATGAAAACGACCCTCGATGAACTGCTGGCCTTTGTCAGCGTGGTGGACAGTGGCTCGATCAGTGCCGCCGCCGAACAGCTGACGCAGACAGCCTCAGGCGTTAGCCGCGCCCTGAGCCGGTTGGAAGAAAAGCTCGATGTCACGCTTCTGCGCCGCACTACGCGGCGTTTGGAGTTGACGGAAGAAGGCCAGGCTTTTCTCGCCCAGGCGCGCAAGATTCTCGATGCGGTGGAAAGCGCCGAAGAGCAGATGAAGGTGCGGCGGCAGAAGCCAGCAGGGCGTTTGCGGGTGAATGCTGCGGCGCCTTTTATGCTGCATGTGGTGGTGCCGCTGGTGGCGGGGTTTCGGGCGCAGTACCCGGACATTCAGCTGGAGTTGCACAGCAGTGATCAGATTATCGACCTGCTGGAACAGCGCACCGACGTGGCCATCCGCATCGGTGCGCTGCGCGACTCCACTCTGCATGCGCGGCCGCTGGGCAGTAATCGCCTGCGCATTCTCGCCAGCCCGTCCTACCTCAAAGCCCATGGCACACCGAAGACCGTTGCCGACTTGGCCCAGCACAGCCTGCTCGGCTTTACCCAGCCAGACAGCCTTAACCAGTGGCCGCTGCGTCATCCGTTGGGCGACTCGCTGAACATCAGCCCCAGCCTGAGTGCTTCCAGCGGCGAGACCTTGCGTCAATTAGCTTTGAGTGGTGCAGGGATCGTTTGTCTGGCGGATTTTATGACCGCCGCCGACCGCGCCAGCGGCGAGCTGGTGCAACTGTTGCTGCGCGACACCGTCGAGGTGCGCCAGCCTATTCATGCGGTGTACTACCGCAACACCGCGCTGGCGTCGCGCATCACCTGTTTTCTTGATTACCTGAGCAGTCAGCTGACTGAGCCTGTGCAGACGGGCTAAGCGTTTTGCTGTCTTGGTAGTTGCGGGCTGGCTCGCGCATTGACGTAGCTGCGCAATATCGCGGTCAGGTTGCTCCTACCTTGCCACTGCAATCACCTGATCTGGATTTAATTCGATATTTTTTGGCGCGCCTGTCGATTGGCCATTGTGCTGTTCGACTACTTTATAGAACCCAGCCTTGGGTTTGCGGTCTGCCATTACATACCCGGACAAACCCCTGGCGGCAGGCTGATCAATCAATTACGCGAGGACAGCGGCATGCGTTTTATGGTGATAGTCAAGGCAACTGCAGATTCCGAAGCCGGTTTTATGCCCAGCGAGGAGCTGCTGACGGCGATGGGGCGTTACAACGAAGAGCTGGTTGAGGCCGGCGTGATGCTCGCCGGCGAGGGCCTGCAGCCCAGCAGCAAAGGCGCGCGGGTGAAGTTCTCCGGCAGTCAGCGCAGCGTCACGGATGGCCCGTTTATCGAAACCAAGGAGCTGATTGCCGGTTTCTGGATTTTTCAGGTGGCGTCTCTTGCGGAGTGCATCGAGTGGGTCAAGCGTTGCCCTAATCCGATGCCCGGCGATAGCGAAATCGAGATCCGGCAGATTTTCGAGGCCGAGGATTTTGGTGACGAATTCACCCCAGAGTTGCGTGAGCAGGAAGAACGCCTGCGCGCGCGGCTTGAGTCGTAAAACCCCAAAACCGTACTAAGGAGAGTGCAAATGAAGATTCATGCCTATTTGATTTTCGATGGTCAGTGCGAAGCGGCCTTTAACTCTTACGCCGAATGCCTGGGCGGTAGCCTGGAGCTGATGCGTTTTGGCGAAAGCCCGGAAGCCGGCAATGTGCCGGAGCAGTTTCACGACCGCGTGATGCACGTTTGTCTGACGGTGGGCGATCAGCTGCTGATGGCGTCTGACAATATGCCTGGCATGCCGTATGAGGGCATCAAGGGTTGTTCGATTTCCCTGCAGGTGGAAAACGTGCCGGAGGCTGAGCGTCTGTACAAGGCGCTGTCGGCGGGTGGCACGGTGCAGATGGAGTTGCAGCAGACCTTCTGGGCCACGCGCTTTGCCATGTTCACTGATCGCTTCGGTGTGAGCTGGATGATCAACTGCGATGTGGATGCGCAGATGGGCTAGGAAGGCGGGATTGGCTCGGCGCAGCTACGCAGTTGAACTACGCAGCTGCGCCGTTGCCGCCTAGCCGACCAGCCCGAGGGCGCGGTCCAGTTGATCCTGCGGGTCGCTGACAGCGGTGAGAAATTCATCACCCCAGCGGCGGATATCGTTGTAGTTGACGATATCGAACAGCTCGCGCAGGCGCGCCTGGGCCTCGGCCTTAGGCATGTTCAGTGCCACATAACAGGTTTGCGTCATATCCACCGGGTCATGCGGGTTGGTCAGTAGTGCGCCTTTGAGCTCGGCGGCAGCGCCGGCAAACTCCGAAAGCACCAGCACGCCACGGCCATCCAGCAGGCCTTGAGCGGCGACGAATTCCTTGGCCACCAGGTTGAGGCCGTCGCGCAGTGGGGTAATCCACATCACGTCAGCCATGGCGTACCAGGCGCTGACTTCCTCGAACGGCAGGCTGCGGAAGAAGAACTGCAGCGGCGTCCAGCCGATGCGGGCGAAGCGGCCGTTGATGCGGCCCACGGCCTGCTCGATCTGCCCTTGCAGTTCGTCATAGATGGTCATTTCCTTGGCCGCCGGCACGCACACTGTTACCAGGGTGACCTTGCCGAGCAGTTCGGGGTTTTCTTCCAGTAGGCGCTCGTAAGCGTTGAGCTTTTCCAGAATGCCTTTGGTGTAGTCGAGGCGTTCCACCGAGAGAATCAGTTTGACCCCGGCAAGTTCGCTGCGCAGACGTTCCATCATTTCCCTGATCTTCGGCGCGGCCAGGGCGCTGCGTACTCGCTCGATATCCAGGCCCACCGGGTGGGCGCCGAGTTTGACCACGCGGTTGCCGGTGTCCACGGCGGTGGTCATGCGCTCCAGGCCCACGGCGCAGCCATAGGTGATAAAGCGTGGTGCGCAGTTCTGTCGGCTGACGGTTTGCAGCGGCATCACGCCGCGTGCGGCATCGACGAAGTTTTCCACCTGGCGCGGGATATGAAAGCCGATGTAGTCGCACTGCAGCAGGCTGCCGATGATCTGCCGGCGCCAGGGCAATACGTTGAACACATCCGCCGAGGGGAAGTAGGTGTGGTGGAAGAAGGCGATGCGCAGGTCCGGGCGCAGCTCGCGCAGATAGCCGGGGACCATCCACAGGTTGTAATCGTGCAGCCAGACGGTGGCGCCTTCGGCGGCTTCCAGGGCGGTGCGTTCGGCAAAGGCGCGGTTGACCTTGAGGAACACCTGCCAGTCGTCTTCACGGAACTGTGCGCGCTCCCAGAAGGTGTGCAGGGTCGGCCAGAAGGCTTCCTTGGAGAAACGCTTGTAGAAGATGTCGACCTCTTCCTTGCTCAGCGCCACCCGTGCGGCGGTCAGCTTCGGGTAGCGTTCGGCATCCACGGTGGTGTGGCTATCGAAGGTTTCGCCGCTGTTTTCGTCATGCTCAGCCCAGGCCACCCAGGAACCGGCGCGACCATCGCCAAAGAAGCTCAGCAGGGTCGGAATAATGCCGTTGGGTGAGGTCGGGCGGCGGCGTTGCAGCTTGCCATCGGCACCACGGAATTCTTCATAGGGCAGGCGATGGTAGACCATCACCAGATCGGCTTTGCCTGGGTCGGCTACTTGCTTGCCTTCGGCAGCGATGCCCTGTTTGCCGAGAAAGCCAAAGTGCACAAAGGCTTCAAGAATGCCGCCGCACCCGGCGCGTTCGGCGTGGAATACTCGCGAATATTGCCGCGTGGCCTGCAGCAGGCCGTCTTCGGATTCGCCCACACACACGCCCTTGAACTGGCCGCTGAGCATGGAGAGGTCGTTGAGCGTGTCGCCGGCGGTCAGCACCTGGTCGTTGTCCAGTTCCAGCCAGTCGATCAACGCCTGCAGGCTGCTGCCCTTGTTAACGCCCTTGGGCAGAAAATCCAGGTAGCGCTCGGCCGAGTAGAGCAGGTCACAGCCCAGGCTCTCAGCGACTTCCAGCAGGGCTGGATTAGCCGCTTGCTCCGGGTCGCAGAAGTAGGAGCAGCGGCGCACCTGCGGTACGTCCTGGCGCTCCAGGGCAAAGCGTTCGATGGCGCTGGCAACCTGGCTATCGCCGGGCCAGAGGGCGTCCACCGCGCTTTGCAGCGGCTGGATTGGCTGCAAGGTGTCGCCGTGCACCAAGCTGGCGCCAACGTCGGAGATGATGAAATCCGGTTGCGGCAGGGTCGGGTCTGCCAGCAGTGGCAACACTGACTCCAGGCTGCGGCCGGTGACGTAGGCCAGGCGGATTTCCGGGTGGGCGGCGATGGTCTGATAGAGGCTCAGGCGATCCTTGGGATCGCCGCCGAGAAAGGTTCCATCGAGATCGGTGGCAAGTAACATGCGCTGTCTTCCTGTCCAGTTAAGTGGGTGCAGTGACGCGCCGACAAAAGCCGACGAGCTATGGACGATTGCGCCATGGGGCGTTCGTCTCTTGGTTTACCCCGGCATCTGCGGCGCCGGGTTGGGCGGGTCCTCATGTGAGTCAGTTGGGTCAGTTGGGTCTGGGTCGTCTGTGGGCGGTGCATCGGGCATCAGCTCAAGCACCGTGTGGCTGGTTCGCAGCATGGGCATAAAGTGCCCGGCCGGTGCGCTGACCAGGTCGCTGACATGGCGCAGACGGTACAGCGTGTAAGCTGCCAGCAGGCCGAGCGTGGCGGCGAAATACAGCGGCAGTGCCTGGGCGCCTAGGTGCTGCATCAGCAAGCCGGCGAGCAGCGGGCCGCACACTGAGCCAATGCCGTTGACCATCAGCAGGCTGCTGGAGCCGGCGAGGATTTCATCGCTGTGCAATTGGTCGATTAACTGCGCCACGGCAATCGGGTAGATGGCAAAGGCCAAACCGCCCCAGATAAATATCAGCCCAAGCAGCAGGCGACCGGCCGGCAACAGGCTCATCAGCACGGCGACCACTACGGCCAGCGCCACCACCCAGAACAGCACCAGACGGCGGTCGTGTTTATCCGAGTAGATGCCAATCGGCCATTGCAGCAACGCGCCGCCGAGAATCGTGCTGCTCATCAGCAAACCCACGCCGGTGGCATCGAAGCCGTTCAGGCTGGCGTATACCGGCGCCATACCCCAGAACGCGCCAAGGGCCAGACCGGATAAGCCAGCGGCGGCCAGCGCCAATGGGGCTATACCGGCGATCTGGCGCAAATTGGTGTGCAGGGTATCCGGCACGCTGGGCTGGATCTGCCGGGTGAGGGTTATGGGCATCAACGCCGCGCTGATGAGCATGGCGGCCAGCACGAACAACACGAAGTCACTCGGCGACGCCAGATTGAGCAACTGCTGCGCGGCGGCCAGCGCGCCGAGGTTGACCGCCATATACACGGCAAACACCTGGCCGCGTTTGTCGTTGGGCACCTGGGCGTTAAGCCAGCTCTCGATCACCATATACAGGCTGACCAGCGCCAGGCCGTAGAGCACACGCAGGCCCAGCCAGACCCACGGGTCGACGATCAGCACATGCAGCAGGGCGGTGATGGCAGCGAGGGCGGCGCAAAAGGCAAACGCACGGATATGCCCAACGCGGCGGACCAGCGGAATCGCCAGCCAGGTGCCAAGGAGAAAACCGACAAAGTACCCGGACATAATCAGGCCGAGCATCGAGGTGGAGTAGCCTTCGGCGACGCCACGCAAGGTCAGTAGGGTGTTGAGCAGGCCATTGCCGAGGAGGAGTAAAGCAACCCCACCGAGCAACGAGCTGATAGGGGCAATCAGGGACCACATGGCGAACTACCCTAGGGAACTATGCCGCTGAGTGCAAGCATGAAGGGTGCCAGTGCTTAGCCAGGTAACGAATTAAGATGTTGTTTTTAAACAGTTAATTTTATAGATAAACGGTCTTTTGATTTTTCCACGCATTACCTGTGCGTGCGCCGAGGGCGCTGAAACGTCGTGCTGCACCAATACTGCTCGCGCTCCGCCCTAGGCTTCCTTCGCGCTTACAGGGCTTCCCGCGAACCGGTAGAAGGTTGCTGGGTGTTGTTTTCCGCACTCTTGCTGTCCGGTATGCCAAGCAGGGCAATCGGCTCCAGGGCTGAACTGTTCTGGCTGATGCGTTCGAGCAGCTGGTTGATCGCTTCACGATCGCGACTGTTGCTCAGGTGCTGATCGGCGGTTTCCTGCACGCTGCGCACATGCCGTAGCAGATCGGTTTTCTGCGCAGCACGCAGCGGCTGGTAGAGCAGGTTCTTAAAGGCTTGCAGCAAACCGATCAGCACACTCACATCGGCGCAGCCGTAGTGACGAATGGGGCCAAATACCCGTTGCAGTAACTCATCCAGCGAGAGTTCATAATGCAGCAGACGTGGCGGGCCATCGTCCGCCAGGGTGACATCCAGGTCCGGCAACGCCAGGCGTTTGCTGAATAACACGCTGAGCAGGTCGATGGCGGTAATCGCCGTGCCGGGGTCGTTGATGCCGGGGCTGAGCGCCTTGACGGCGATTTCCGACATCTGCGTGCAGCCAAACAGGTAGTGGGTGTGCGCGTATTCCTCGAGAAAGAAATCGAAGCAGTCGAGCAGCGCATCGCTGATTGCCGAATCGACCTCACGATTGAGCTTGAACAACGGCCGGCCACTCATCACGAAGAACCCACGGTGGATCATCACGGTCATGCGCAGGTCGTGCTCACACAGGATGCTGTTGATCGTGTTGACGTTGAGCTCTTTGAAATAACCGCTGCGTTGCGCGCAGACCTCCTGCCAGTTTTGCTCCTCTGGCCAACTGGGCAGGTTGTCGATAGCGGCCAGCTTGGCTGCGCGCGCGGCGAGTTTCGCCAGGGTGGTGTGGTACAGATTGTTGAGAATGTACTCCACTTGAATAGAGCGGGAAATCGAGTGGATAAAGTGCACAAACAGGCCCAGGCAGGCGATGCCCATCGCCAGTGCCATCAGTACACCGAGGCTGGGTACCTGGGCCGAGTTGTCCAGTTCAATCGTGGTGATCAGCAGCAGCGAGAAAAGGATGGTGCCGAGATAGAAACCCAGGGTCTTCTGGTGGCTTTTATCGCTGATCAGGCCGGGCACTACGCGCGGTGACAGCGCGGCAGCGGCATTGTTGAGCACCACCATGACCATGGAGAAGCTGAACACCATCAGTGAGAGGATGCCGCCGACCAGCGTGCCGAGAATCAAGCGGGCATTGTCGGCATTGCGCACCAGGCCGACATCAATCTCGTCTTTGAGCGACATCATCCAGGGCTGGTATTCGATGCTCATGCTCAGCAGGCACAAAACGAAGAAGCCCAATGCGATCAGCGTCGGGTAGAGGGCCAGGCTGTGCAAGATGCGCTGGTACAGGCGGAAGGCTAAATTCAACAAGCGGGCCACGGGCGTCTCGGTGCGATGGGCGTGCGGCGACTATAGCAAGCTTATCGGCACATGCTGCTACCAGAGCCCCAGCGCTGTGCGGGGCTCTGGTGCATGTCAGTCACTGCAGACGCGCGAAATGGCGCTGGCCAACTGATCCAGTCGCTCAGCATCGAGCCCGGCCATATTCGCGCGGCCGCTGCCGACCATATACACGCTGAACTCATCGCGCAGGCGTTGCACTTGGACCGGCGACAGGCCGGTGTAAGAGAACATGCCGCGTTGCAGCGCAATATGCGCAAAACGCTCGCTCAGACCATACGGTTGCAGGGCTTCAACCAGGCCGCCGCGCAAGCTGGCAACGCGCTGGCGCATGGCGTCCAGTTCGCTGACCCACAGGCTGTGCAGTTCAGTGTCAGCCAGGATGTTGGCGACCACTGCCGCGCCGTGAGCCGGCGGGGTGGACCACAGATTGCGCGCGATAAAGGCCAGCTGGCTGCGCACGTCCTGCAGTTTTGTCGCCGTCTCGGCGCAGACGATCAGCGCTCCAGTGCGCTCGCGGTACAGACCGAAATTCTTCGAGCAGGAACTGGTGATCAGCAACTCAGGCAATTCCGCGGCAAACAGGCGTACAGCAAAGGCGTCCTGCTCCAAGCCATCGCCAAAACCCTGGTAGGCGAAGTCGATCAACGGCAGCAGCTCGCGGGCTTTGACCACTTCCAGTACGCGCTTCCAGTCACGTGGGGTGAGGTCGAAGCCGGTAGGGTTGTGGCAGCAGGCGTGCAGCAGCACCACATCGCCTTTGGGCACATGGGCGAGGGCGGCAATCATTGCCTCGACATTCAGCTGGTTGTCCGCGCCGACATAGGGGTAATGACCAACACGCAGGCCGGCGGCAGCGAAGATGCTCTCGTGGATCGGCCAGGTCGGGTCACTTAGCCAGATGCCACGGCCCGGCAGGCAGTGGGCGATAAAGTCCGCGCACAGACGCAGCGCCCCGGTGCCGCCAGGTGTATGGGTGGCGCCAGCGCGTTCAGTCAGCAGCGGGTTGTCCACACCCAGCACAAGCTGACTAAGCAGACTGCCAAATAATGGGTCGCCGTGGCCGCCGATATAGCTTTTGCTGGTTTCGCTTTCTACCAGCCGCTGTTCGGCAAGTTTGACCGCCCGGGGAATCGGCGTCAGGCCCTGAGCGTCCTTGTACACGCCTACGCCGAGGTCGAGCTTGGCCGGGTTGCGGTCAGCGCGGTAGGCGTCCATTAGGCCGAGAATCGGATCGCCCGGCACTCGCACAATGTTGTGGAAATGGCTCACTTGCGGCCCTCGGCGCTGGCGGCGAGTACATCGGTGCGTGCGGCCATGATGAAGTCATTACGGTGCAGGCCGCGCATTTCATGGCTCCACCAGGTCACGGTGACCTTACCCCATTCGGTGAGCAGCGCCGGGTGGTGGCCGACTTCCTCGGCGATGGCGCCGACCGCGTTGGTAAAGGCCAGGGCATGGCGGAAGTTGCGGAACAGGTAAACCCGCTCCAGCTCCATATGGTCGCCGCGCACTTCGATGTTCCAGTCCGGAATCTCGCGGATCAGTTCGGCCAACTCTTCATCGCTGACTTTCGGCGCATCGGCGCGGCAGGCTTCGCATTGGGCTTGGGCAAGGGACATGGGGATTCTCCAAGGGTCAAAAGTGGGCCGTAGGATGGGGGCGGGCCATCCTACAAAGGTTATGCCGCTTTCGGCGGAAACTTCGGCGCATGCAAGCCCAGGCGCATGGCTTGCTGCACCATGGCCATGATGTCTTCATGGGCCAGTTCGAACAGGCGCTTAAGCTCGGGCAGCACAAAATACAGCGGCTGCAGGATGTCGATGCGATACGGCGTGCGCATTGCCTCGATTGGATCGAAGGCCAGGTGCTGCGGGGTATCGGACAGGCAGTAGAGGGTTTCCTTCGGTGAAGAAAGGATGCCGCCGCCGTAGATGCGCTGCCCCTGGCTGGTGTCGAGCAAACCGAACTCGATGGTCAGCCAGTACAGCCGCGCCAGGTACACGCGCTCTTCCTTGCTGGCGGCCAAACCGAGCTTGCCGTAGGTGTGGGTGAATTCGGCGAACCAGGGGTTGGTCAGCAGCGGGCAGTGGCCAAAGATCTCGTGGAAGATATCCGGCTCCTGCAGGTAATCCAGCTCTTCAGGTGTGCGGATAAACGTCGCCACCGGGAATTGCTTGCTGGCCAGCAGCTCGAAGAAGGTCTGGAAGGGAATCAGCGCCGGCACCCGCGCCACGCGCCAGCCGGTGGTGGCTTGCAGCACCTGGTTGATCTCGCCGAGCTGCGGAATACGCTCATGAGGCAGACCGAGCTGCTCGATACCGTCCAGGTATTCCTGGCAGGCGCGGCCTTCGATCACCTTGAGTTGGCGGGTAATCAGGGTATTCCACACCTGATGCTCGGCTTCCGGGTAATGGATAAAGCCACTGTCATCCGGTTCGCGCGCCAGGTATTGCGTGCTCTTCATCGCTGCCTCCTGCTGGGGCTTTGTTGTTTTATTGGACTCAGGAATACGCCAGTCGCTGCGCTTATGCAGCCCAGAGCTGAACCTGATGCAGGAGGAAAAGGCGGTTATTTCGTAAAGAATTGGTTACGTGTGCGGCGGTGTGGCGAACTCTCGTCTTGCTGCTGCGCTGATCTGTCACATATTCTTGACAAATAATCCGCCGCCTTCGTCGATTGTTCGCCGTTGGCCGGCCATAACAAGACCCACAAGAGCCCTGCCATGCGTATCAAAGTCCACTGCCAGAACCGAATTGGCATCCTGCGCGACATCCTCAACCTGTTGGTCGAATACGGCATCAACGTAGCCCGTGGCGAGGTCGGTGGCGAGCAGGGCAACGCCATCTACCTGCACTGTCCGAACCTGATCAACCTGCAGTTCCAATCGCTGCGGCCTAAGTTCGAGGCGATTTCCGGGGTGTTCGGCGTCAAACGCGTCGGCCTTATGCCCAGCGAGCGCCGTCATCTGGAGCTGAATGCGTTGCTCGGTGCGCTGGATTTCCCGGTGCTGTCCATTGATATGGGCGGCAGCATCGTTGCGGCCAACCGCAGCGCGGCGCAGCTGCTCGGTGTGCGGGTGGATGAGGTGCCGGGGATTCCGCTGTCGCGGTATGCCGAGGATTTCGACCTGCCGGAGCTGGTGCGCGCCAACAAGTCGCGGATCAACGGCCTGCGGGTGAAGGTGAAGGGCGATGTGTTTCTCGCCGATATCGCGCCGCTGCAAACCGAGCATGAAGAGAGTGATGCCATGGCCGGCGCGGTACTTACGCTGCATCGAGCGGACCGTGTGGGCGAGCGAATTTACAACGTACGCAAACAAGAGCTGCGCGGCTTCGATTCGATCTTCCAGAGTTCCAAAGTGATGGCCGCCGTGGTGCGCGAAGCGCGGCGTATGGCTCCGCTGGATGCACCGTTGCTGATCGAGGGTGAAACCGGCACCGGCAAGGAGCTGTTGGCCCGCGCCTGCCACCTGGCCAGTCCGCGTGGGCAGTCGCCATTTATGGCGCTGAACTGCGCCGGCTTGCCGGAATCCATGGCCGAAACCGAGCTGTTTGGCTACGGCCCTGGCGCCTTCGAAGGTGCGCGGCCGGAAGGCAAGCTTGGCCTACTGGAGCTGACCGCTGGCGGCACGCTGTTTCTCGATGGCGTCGGCGAGATGAGCCCGCGTCTGCAGGCCAAGCTGTTGCGTTTTCTGCAGGACGGCTGCTTCCGCCGGGTCGGCAGTGACGAGGAGGTGTACCTGGATGTACGAGTGATCTGCGCCACCCAGGTGGATCTGTCCGAACTGTGCGCCAAGGGCGAGTTCCGTCAGGATCTGTATCACCGCCTCAACGTGCTCAGCCTGCATATCCCGCCGCTGCGCGAATGCCTGGATGGCCTGCCGCCGCTGGTGGAGCACTTTCTTGATCAGGCCAGCCGGCAGATCGGCTGCCCGCTGCCCAAGCTGGCACCAGTGGTACTGGATAAGCTCGGTCACTACCACTGGCCGGGTAATGTGCGCCAATTGGAGAACGTGCTGTTTCAGGCCGTTTCGCTTTGCGATGGCGGGGTGGTCAAGGGCGAACATATCCGCCTGCCGGACTACGGCGCGCCGCAGCCGCTGGGCGAGTTTTCGGTAGAGGGCGGCCTGGACGAGATTCTCGGGCGCTTTGAGAAAGCCGTGCTGGAGCGTCTGTTCCATGACCACCCCAGCAGCCGTCAGTTAGGTAAGCGCCTCGGTGTGTCGCATACCACTATCGCCAACAAGCTGCGTCAGCATGGCTTGGGTAAGGAATAGCGGGCCTTTAGCCGTAAGGGCTGTTCGCAGTTACGAACCCTCTACTGGATCAGCCCATCGCCGAAAATTTAGCGCTAGAGTGTGCTGATCAGCTTATGACCTGATGGCCCAGCAGCAAGGATTGCCATGCCCAACATAAACCGCAGCGATGCCCAGCAACGTGCCGATGAGATCGGCGTTTTCAACCGCGAATTGGCGCGCCTTGAGGCCGAGCAGGTGTTGAACCTGAGTGACAGCCAGCGCGCCAGTCTGCATGGCTATCAGCAGCAATTGCTTAACCGCTATCTGGCGGCCTTCGATATTGATCACGATATTCAGGCCCGGCAATTGTCGCTGGGGATGCGCATTGCCTCGTTTCTGGGTGCGTTGGCGTTGGCGGCCAGTGTGTTTTTCCTGTTCTATCAGTTCTGGGGTTTGTTCGGCACCCGGAGCCAGGTGGCGATTCTGCTGACCGCGAGCCTCGCCTCGTTCGGTTTGACGTTATGGGTGCAGCGCCTCGACAGCTCGGGTTACTTCAGCAAACTGGCGGCGCTGGTGGCTTTTACCTGCTTTGTGCTGAACATCGTCATGCTCGGGCAGATATTCAATATCACCCCATCGAACAACGCCTTGCTGCCCTGGGCGCTCTACGCGCTGCTGCTGGCCTATGCCTGCGGTGCACGCCTGCTGTTGGCGGCAGGGCTGAGCTGCCTACTGGCCTTTGTCGCGGCGCGCATCGGTAGCTGGGATGGCATCTACTGGCTGGGGTTTGCTCAGCGGCCGGAGAACTTCATCCCGGCGGCGCTGCTGATTTTCGTGCTACCGCTGCTGATTGATCAGCGCCGTTTCGATGGCTTTGCGGTGATTTACCGGATATTTGGCCTGCTCGGGGTGTTTCTACCGGTACTGGTGCTGGCGCATTGGGGGGCGGGCAGTTACTTCGACTATCCGCCCGAATACATCGAGAATGCCTACCACGTCGGCGGTTTTATCCTCGCGGCGTTGGTGATCTGGCTAGGCGTGCGCCGTGGCTGGTCGGATGTGGTGAACACCGGTCTGAGTTTCTTTGTGATTTTCCTGTACACCAAGCTGTTCGACTGGTGGTGGGAGATCATGCCCAAGTACCTGTTCTTCCTGGTACTGGGCCTGAGTGCGGTGCTGATTTTGCTGGTGCTGCGGCGTTTGCGCAGTCGCCATGGGCTGCTGGGAGGTGTGTAATGAACAGGGAGCGCGTACGTTATCTAATTGCCGGCCTGGCGCTGATTGGTGTGGTCAACGCCATCATCCTCGCGGGTGTGGCCTGGAATCGCCAGCCGCCTGAAGAAAGCCGCCTGCAACTGTCCGAGCGCGAGCTGGCTGCGACCTATGCCTATTGGCGCAAGGACAACAGCAGCTTGGCGCTGCGTCTGGATTATCGCTGGCCGAGCCAGGCGGATGATGACCACTACTACCTGTCGATCAATGCCGAGAAGATGGCGGAACTGGGCTTCCATGTACCCACTGAGCTTAACGAGCAGACCGTGCGGCTTTACCGTCGTCAGCTGGACCGTGATGCACTGTTGGTGTTGGAACTCGATGGTCCGGCCTATCAGCGTGAGGTCGCGCTGATGGTTGCCGCCCATGCTGAGGCCTTGCGCTTGCAGAAGTCTGTGCCGGACAGCAAAGAGCTGCGCGAGGCGGCTCAGCATGCTGCTAATGCGCTGGATTATGAGCGGCGGCGCGCTACTCGCTTGCTGGTGGTCGATGTTGGAATGGATCAGCAGGCATTGCGCGAGCGTTACCCTGATCGCACGCGCTACGCCATTGTGCGCAGCATCATCGAGGTGCAGGCCAGCAGCGTAGCGACTGACTGGGATGGAGAGGGCGATGACCCGCGCCCGGATAACCAGCGCTGGACCTGGCAGCTCGGCGGTTCGGCCGAAACCCCAGGGGTGCAGAGCCTCAATCTGCCGCATCGCTGGCATGCAACGTTCGACAGCCTGCCGCAGCAGGATGAGCAGCCCGGCGTTGATTACCCGAGTTATCAGAAGCTGTTTAGCGCCGATGTTGCCTTTGGCCGCAGGCTGGAGCCCTGGTTTGTTGATTTAAGCGCCCGGCAGGTGAGCGCGCCGCAGTCTACGACCAAGGTGCAATAGTGCAGCACAGTGTGCTGGGCGAAAGTGGCGGCGTTCCAATCCTGCGTGGTTTGGATGCAAGCGTTTCTCCATTCCTCTCCCTGGAATGATTTGGGTAGGCGGTCAGATGACCGCCTTTTTTTTGCTCGCGATTTCCCTCTGCAACCATTGTCGTAGAGCGTTAAGACCATGGTCGAATGGCTCAAAGGTGGGGTCCTGGCTACAAAATGGGCCATAGAACAACAACTACCCACCGAGGTGTTTCTGATGAGTGCTGCGTCCTTGTATCCCGTGCGCCCTGAGGTGGCGGCCCAGTCGCTGACTGATGAGGCCACCTATAAAGCCATGTACCAGCAGTCGGTGATCAACCCTGACGGTTTCTGGCGTGAGCAGGCCCAGCGGCTGGATTGGATCAAGCCGTTCACCAAGGTCAAGCAGACCTCCTTCGACGATCACCATGTCGATATCAAGTGGTTTGCCGATGGCACCCTTAACGTTTCCTACAACTGCCTGGACCGTCACCTGGAAGAGCGTGGCGATCAGGTGGCGATCATCTGGGAAGGCGACGACCCGTCTGAGCACGAGGAAATCACCTACCGCCAGCTGCACGAACAAGTCTGCAAGTTCGCCAACGCCCTGCGCGGCCAAGACGTGCACCGCGGTGACGTAGTGACCATCTATATGCCGATGATTCCGCAGGCGGTGGTGGCGATGCTGGCCTGTACCCGTATCGGCGCGATCCACTCGGTGGTGTTCGGTGGCTTCTCCCCGGAAGCACTGGCCGGCCGCATCATCGACTGTCAATCCAAGGTGGTGATCACCGCCGATGAAGGCCTGCGCGGCGGCAAGAAAACCCCGCTGAAGGCCAACGTCGACGACGCGCTGACCAACCCGGAAACCAGCAGTGTGCAGAAGGTCATCGTTTGCAAGCGCACCGGTAGCCCGATCAAGTGGAACCAGCATCGCGACATCTGGTACGAAGACCTGATGGCCGTGGCCTCCAGCCATTGCGCGCCGAAGGAAATGGGCGCCGAGGAAGCGCTGTTTATCCTCTATACCTCCGGCTCCACCGGTAAGCCAAAAGGCGTACAGCACACCACCGGCGGTTACCTGGTGTATGCCGCGCTGACCCATGAGCGGGTGTTCGACTACAAGCCGGGCGATATCTACTGGTGCACCGCCGACGTGGGCTGGGTCACTGGCCACAGTTATATCGTCTATGGCCCGCTGGCCAATGGCGCGACCACGCTGCTGTTCGAGGGCATCCCGAATTATCCGGATATCACCCGGGTGTCGAAGATCGTCGACAAGCACAAGGTCAATATCCTCTACACCGCACCTACAGCGATTCGCGCCATGATGGCCCAGGGTGATGCTGCGGTGGCCGGTGCCGATGGTTCTAGCCTGCGCCTGCTCGGCTCGGTTGGTGAACCGATCAACCCGGAAGCCTGGAGCTGGTACTACAAGACCGTCGGCAAAGAGCGTTGCCCGATTGTCGATACCTGGTGGCAGACCGAAACCGGCGGCATCTTGATCAGCCCGCTGCCGGGCGCTACTGCACTCAAGCCGGGTTCAGCGACCCGTCCGTTCTTTGGCGTGCAACCGGCGCTGGTGGACAACCTGGGTAACCTGATCGAGGGTGCTGCCGAAGGCAACCTGGTGATCATCGACTCCTGGCCGGGCCAAGCGCGTACGCTGTATGGCGACCACGACCGTTTCGTCGACACTTACTTCAAAACCTTCAAGGGCATGTATTTCACTGGTGACGGTGCGCGCCGTGATGAAGACGGTTACTACTGGATTACCGGCCGCGTCGATGACGTGCTCAACGTCTCTGGTCACCGTATGGGCACCGCCGAGATCGAAAGCGCCATGGTTGCTCACCCGAAAGTCGCCGAGGCTGCCGTGGTTGGCGTGCCGCATGACATCAAAGGGCAGGGCATCTATGTCTACGTCACCTTGAATGGTGGCGAGCAGCCGTCCGAACAATTGCGCCAGGAGTTGAAAAACTGGGTGCGCAAGGAAATCGGCCCGATTGCTTCACCGGACGTGATTCAGTGGGCCCCAGGCCTACCGAAAACCCGCTCGGGCAAGATCATGCGCCGTATCCTGCGCAAGATCGCAACCGCCGAGTACGATGCACTCGGCGATATCTCCACGCTGGCCGATCCTGGCGTGGTGCAGCACCTTATCGACACTCACCGCGACATGCAGGCTGCCTGACTTCGGCTGAATCGCCTGTAAACAACGCCCTGTTTCGGCCACAAGCCGGGCAGGGCGTTGTGCTTTGTCGGGTGTTACCGATTTTCATCTGGGTATTTACTCACCACTGGGGCGTAACAGCGCGCACTTTTATGGGGTGTGCGGGAACGTTTTGCTCCAAGATGGCGCATTGTTCGATGTTGCTATGAAAATAAAAACCGCCATCAGGCCTCGAAAATAAAGGCTTTGTTATAAGTGGGCGCGTTAATTGCTTTATTCCATGGTTAACTGTCTTTTCTGTCTCTGCATATATTTCAGAGGCTGTCAATATCCTCGCTATACCCGTCCGGGCCTTTTGTAATTACTTGTCGCATTGAAGAAATATCGACTTTCGAGCTGTCGCTAGAATGCCGCTCACCCGGCTGGGGCCGTCCGGCGCCTGCGTAGCGCGCAGCTTGGCGGTGACTCACTACAATTCATGCAAAGCTGGATGCATACCCGAACAATCTCTGCCAACCGATGCCATTCCCATTCGAAGGAGTCACAAAATGAAGAAGATTGCACTTCTCGGCGCACTGGCGCTGTCCATGCTGTCGCCGCTGGCCATGGCTGAAGAGGCTAAGCCTCTGCGTATCGGTATCGAAGCGGCTTACCCGCCGTTCGCTTTCAAAACCCCTGAAGGTGCCATCAGCGGTTTCGACTACGACATCGGCGTCGCCCTGTGCGAAGAGATGAAAGTGGAATGCAAATGGATCGAGCAGGAATTCGACGGCCTGATCCCTGCCCTGAAAGTGCGTAAGTTCGACGCCGTACTGTCTTCGATGAGCATCACCGAAGATCGCTTGAAATCGGTTGATTTCAGCGGCAAGTACTACCAGACCCCGGGCAAGTTGGCGATGAAAGCGGGTACCGTACTCAACGACCCGCTGGTTGATCTGAAAGGCAAGAAAGTCGGCGTACAGCGCGCATCCACTTACGACCGTTACGCCACCGATATCTTTGCCCCTGCCGGTATCGAGATCGTGCGTTACAGCTCGCAGAACGAAGCCTTCCTTGATCTGGCTTCCGGTCGTCTGGACGCCACCTTTGCTGACGTTGTGAATATCGACGATGGCTTTATCAAAACCGACGCCGGTAAAGGCTTCGCCCTGGTAGGCCCAGACTATACCGACGAGAAATACATCGGCATGGGCGCCGGTATTGCCGTGCGCAAGGGTGACAAGGCCCTGGCTGACAAGATCAGCGCTGCCATCCTGGCCATCCGCGCCAACGGTAAGTACAAGGAAGTGCAGGACAAGTACTTCGACTTCAACGTCTACGGCGACTGATTGAGTTCGCTCAGTCGCTTTCACTGAAAGTGGCGCAGGCTGTCAATAACCTGAAGCTTGCGCCACTTTTTGTGATCACCATTGTTGGTGAAAACTCTTCTGGCCGTCGTGGAGCGACGTCATAAATTGCTCCCGGTAGTTTTTCGTAGTACTCCCAGGCGCCGCCCGGCGTTTGCATGAGGTAAGCAGAGCATGCTCAACGGCTACGGCTCGACCATTCTGGAGGGTGCCTGGCTCACCCTGATTCTGGCGCTGACCTCGATGGCCGTGGCCATCGTATTGGGTTTGCTGGGTGCGGCGTTTCGCCTGTCACCGATCAAGTGGCTAGCGCTGCTGGGTGAAACCTATGCCACGGTAATCCGCGGGATTCCCGATCTGGTGCTGATCCTGCTGATCTTCTACGGCGGTCAGGACATGGTGAACCGTCTGGCGCCGATGCTCGGCTATGACGACTACATCGATATAAACCCCTTTATTGCCGGCGTGTTCACCATGGGCTTTATCTTTGGTGCTTACCTGTCGGAGACCTTCCGTGGAGCCTTTATGGCCATCCCCAAAGGTCAGGCTGAAGCCGGTGCGGCTTATGGCATGAATGGCATGCAGGTGTTCTTTCGCATCCTGGTGCCGCAGATGATTCGCTTCGCCATTCCTGGGTTCACCAACAACTGGCTGGTGTTGACCAAGGCTACCGCGCTGATTTCCGTGGTCGGTCTGCAGGACATGATGTTCAAGGCGAAAAGCGCCGCCGATGCCACCCGTGAGCCGTTCACCTTCTACCTGGCCGTCGCGGCCCTGTATCTGGTGCTGACCAGCGTGTCGTTGCTGGCTTTGCGTTACCTGGAAAAACGTTACTCGGTCGGCATCAAAGCCGCTGATCTGTAAGCGGGGAGCGCAGCGATGATCTTTGACTACAACGTAATTCTGGAAAACCTGCCGCTGTACTTTGGCGGTGTACTGGTCACCCTGAAAATTCTGCTGATTTCCCTGGCCTGCGGTCTGGCGCTGGCCATTCCCCTGGGGCTGATGCGTGTCTCCAAATCGGCGCTGGTCAACTTTCCAGCCTGGCTCTACACCTATGTGATTCGCGGCACGCCGATGCTGGTGCAGCTGTTTCTCATCTATTACGGGCTGGCGCAGTTCGAGGCAGTGCGTGAGAGCGCGCTGTGGCCGTATTTTTCCAGCGCCACCTTTTGCGCCTGCCTGGCGTTTGCCATCAACACCAGCGCCTACAGCGCGGAGATTCTCGCCGGCAGCCTGAAAGCCACGCCCCATGGCGAGATTGAAGCCGCCAAGGCCATGGGCATGTCGCGCTTTAAGCTGTACCGCCGCATCCTGCTGCCGTCTGCCCTGCGCCGCGCACTGCCGCAGTACAGCAACGAAGTGATCATGATGCTGCACACCACGTCGCTGGCCTCGATCGTCACCCTGATCGACATCACCGGCGCGGCACGCACCGTCAGCTCGCAGTACTACCTGCCGTTCGAGGCGTTTATCACTGCCGGCCTGTTCTACCTGTGCCTGACCTTTATCCTCGTACGGCTGTTCAAGCTGGCCGAACGCCGCTGGCTGGCCTATCTGGCCCCGCGCAAGGCCTGAGGAACAGAACATGCAGCGTATCGATCATCCACTGCCCTGGGGCTGCCCTGGCACCGAACGCCGCTTGAGTGTGTTCCGTTTCGGCCAAGGCCCGTGCAAGGCCTATATCCAGGCCTCGCTGCATGCTGATGAGTTGCCAGGGATGCGTGTGGCGGTGGAACTCAAGCACCGCCTGCGCCAGCTTGAAGCCCAGGGGCGTTTGACCGGGGTGATTGAGCTCGTGCCCGTGGCCAACCCGGTTGGCTTGGGGCAGATGTTTCAGGCGACCCATCAGGGCCGTTTTGAGATGGGCAGCGGCAAGAACTTTAACCGTGATTTCTTTGACCTGGCTGCTGCCATTGCGCCAGCGCTGGAAGGCTGTCTGGGCAATGACGGGCCGAGCAATGTGCGGCTGATTCGCGCCGCCATGCAGGCCGCATTGGAGGCCCTGCCGCCAGCAGGCTCTGAGCTGCAAGGCATGCAGCGCCTGCTGCTCAAACACGCTTGCGATGCCGATGTGGTGCTCGATCTGCATTGTGATTTTGATGCGGCCGTGCATCTGTACCTGCTGCCGCAGCAGTGGCCGCAGCTGCGTTCGCTGGCCGCACGCCTGCAGGCCGGTGCGGCGCTGACCGTCGAGGACTCCGGTGGCAGTTCTTTCGATGAAGCCTGTGCCTTGCCCTGGGTGCATCTGGCGCGGCAATTTCCTCAGGCGGCTGTGCCATTAGCTTGCCTGGCGGTGACGGTTGAGCTGGGCGGCATGGCCGATACCGGAAAACCGCAAGCCGAGGCCAGTGCCGAAAGCATTCTGGCGTTCCTCGCCGAACAGGGCCTGATTGCCGGTGATTGGCCCCCAGCGCCGGCTGAAAGCTGCGAGGCCACGCCGTTTAATGGCGCGCAATACGCCTATGCCCCGCATGCCGGAGTGGTGAGCTTTCTGCAACCGGTGGGCGCGCGGGTTTTGGCCGGCGACCCTCTGTTTGAGGTGATCGATCCACTGGACGATCGCCACACAACTGTCTGTGCCGCTACAGATGGTGTGCTCTATGCGCGTGAGCGGCTACGTTTTGCTCAGCCCGGTTTGTGGCTGGCCAAAGTGGCCGGTCGTACCCCAATTCGCCAGGGTCGCTTGCTCAGCGACTGATTCAAGAGAGTGGAAACCATGTACAAACTTGAAGTTCAGGATCTGCACAAGCGCTACGGCAGCCACGAAGTATTGAAGGGCGTGTCACTGGCGGCCAAGGCCGGCGATGTGATCAGCATCATCGGCTCCAGCGGCTCGGGCAAGAGTACCTTCCTGCGTTGCATCAACCTGCTGGAACAGCCCCACGGCGGCAAGATTCTGCTCAACAACGAAGAGCTGAAACTGGTGGCCAGCAAGGATGGCGGCCTGAAAGCTGCCGATCCCAAGCAGCTGCAACGCATGCGCTCGCGCTTGTCCATGGTGTTTCAGCACTTCAACCTGTGGTCGCACATGAGCGCCCTGGAAAACGTCATGGAAGCCCCGGTGCACGTGCTCGGCATGAGCAAGAAAGAAGCCCTGGAAAAAGCCGAGCATTACCTGAACAAGGTTGGTGTGGCCCATCGTAAGGATGCATACCCGGCGCATATGTCTGGCGGCGAGCAGCAGCGTGTAGCGATTGCCCGCGCCCTGGCCATGGAGCCTGAGGTGATGCTGTTTGACGAGCCAACCTCGGCGCTGGACCCGGAGCTGGTGGGTGAAGTCTTGAAAGTCATGCAGGACCTGGCCCAGGAAGGTCGCACCATGGTCGTGGTGACCCACGAAATGGGCTTTGCCCGGGAAGTATCTAACCAGTTGGTGTTTCTCCATAAAGGCGTGGTGGAAGAGCGCGGCTGCCCGAAAGAAGTGCTGGCCAATCCGCAATCCGAACGCCTGCAGCAGTTCCTCTCTGGCAGTCTCAAATAACCCGCGGCAACATCTGCAAGCATCCGTGCTATGCCCATAATCGCCAACAGAGCCTAAACTGCCCCCCATGAATGCCCACCGAATTGGCTTCCTGCTTTGGCCCAACACCAAGCCCCTGACCCTGGCTTTGGCGGAAGAAGCGCTGCGCGTTGCCCAGCGCGTCCACCCCGAGGTGGTCTATGAGCTGGTGTTTCTGCAGGCTGAAGCACCGCTTGAAGGTGCATGGCGGCTTCCAGGGGAATCCTGGGTGGGCAAGCTGGAAGGCTGCCAGAAGCTCTTTCTGCTCGCCGATGAGCCGCCAGGGCCGATGCCTGCGGCACTCTCAGGTGCGCTAAAGCAACTGGTGCGCGGCGGTTGCGTTATCGGCGCGATTGCCGCCGGTGTCTACCCGCTGGCGCAGCTGGGCTTGCTCGATGGCTACCGCGCTTCGGTGCACTGGCGCTGGCAGGACGATTTCAGTGAACGTTTCCCCAAGGTGATCGCCACCAGCCATCTGTTCGATTGGGACCGTGATCGCCTGACCGCTTGTGGCGGCCTGGCAGTGCTCGACTTGCTGCTGGCCTTGCTCGCCCGTGATCACGGCGCTGAGTTGGCCGGTGCGGTTTCCGAAGAATTGGTGGTCGAGCGTATTCGCGAAGGCGGCGAGCGTCAGCGTATTCCGTTGCAGAACCGTCTGGGCTCCAGCCACCCCAAGCTGACTCAGGCCGTGCTGCTGATGGAAGCCAATATCGAAGAGCCGCTGACTACCGACGAAATTGCCCAGCACGTCTGCGTATCGCGCCGTCAGCTGGAGCGCATCTTCAAGCAGTACCTCAACCGCGTCCCCAGTCAGTACTACCTGGAGCTGCGTCTAAACAAGGCGCGCCAACTGCTGATGCAGACCAGCAAATCGATCATCCAGATCGGCCTGTCCTGCGGATTTTCTTCCGGCCCGCATTTCTCCAGCGCCTACCGCAACTTCTTCGGCGCCACCCCGCGCGAAGACCGCAACCAGCGTCGCAGCAACAGCCCATTCGAGCTGACTTCTACGCCAATCGAACGCGGCTAGCGATTGAGCGTAAGCAGGATGCTTGCGCGCCCCGCGGCGCAATTGATCTGTGATGCGTGTCGTGTAGGCGGCCATTACTGGCCTGTCGCCATGTGTTCTAATGCGCGCCGAATTTAGATTTTCAGTACGTGTTATCCAACGTAATGAACTTTCCACAAGGACGTTGCATGTTTCATCTCAAGTCGATCAGCAAAGGGTTTGTTCGGGCTAAATTGCAGCGTAATCAGTTTCTGATCGCACGTGATCAGTTCTCCGGTGTCCAGGCCGCATTGCGGCGTTTCTTCGACGCGCCGCAAGACTGCAAAACTCTCGATCCGCTGGAGGAAACTCGCGGCGTTTACCTGCTTGAAGGTACGCAGCAGTGGGTACTCAAGTACAACCACCTGACCAGTTGGAAGAAGCAGCTAACCAATTTCTTCGGCAGAAAGAAGAGTTACGGTCTGCACGACCTGACCAACGAATTTATCAACCTGCAGCGAATCAACCCAGCCGCCGACTTCGTGCCACGAGTAGCTGCCTATGGCTACCGCACGCGTAGGTTGGTTTTCCTCAAAGAGGAGTATTTGCTGGTGAACTTTTTCGCTGACCATTGCGATGTCGACAAGCGTTTGCAAAGCAATCCAGAGCAGGCTGAACAGCTACTGGAGCAGATTTTCGAGTTGTTTAGCCGCATGTTGGCCTTGGGGTTTTGTCACCTCGACCCGCACCCGAAGAATATTCTGGTCGGGCCAGACCAGCAGTTGCGTCTGATTGATTTCGAGTGCTGTGCTCATCAAGTGCTGGAGCAGAACTTCGCGCTGGGCTTTCTCCACGGCTATTTCTACACCTACTGGTTTCAGCGCTTTATCAGTAAGGAACGCTATCACGACGTCAGTGATAGCTACTTGCGCAGAGCCCACCCGGCGTTAAAGCGCAGTGTGTTTGAGCCGGTTTATCTGCGTTTTCGTGACCATAAAGTTGGACGTACTACGCGCTATTCAGTGATGACTTCGCAGCCAGCACAGCAGGCATTCTGTGAGAAGTTGCAGGGTCGCTAGCTAGTCCTGCGGGTTAGCTCAACGATATTCCCCCAATAAAAAACTGCAGCGAGCTGCGGTTTTTTATTGGCCGGGATTACTCAATTTTGTCGACTTGCCTCGGAAACAGCGGGTTACCGCAGCGAGTGCAGAAGGCGGCGCCGTGTTCGTGGGTGTTTTTGGCGCAGCTTGGGCAGTCGTGAATCAGCTGGTCGCCACCGCGCATGGCATTAGCCAGTTCGGCGGTGAAGATGCCGGTGGGCACGGCGATGATCGAGTAACCAGTGATCATCACCAGAGTCGACAGCGCCTGGCCCAGCGGGGTTTTCGGCACGATATCGCCGAAGCCGACGGTGGTTAGCGTGACCACGGCCCAGTAGATGCCCTTGGGAATGCTGGTAAAGCCGTGCGCGGGGCCTTCGATCACGTACATCAGGGTGCCAAATACCGTGACCATGGTGGCGATGCAGGCGAAAAACACGATGATCTTCTGCTTGCTGCCGCGCAGCGCGGTGAGCAGAAAGTTGGCCTGGCGTAGATAAGGGCTGAGTTTGAATACGCGAAAGATCCGCAGCATGCGGATCACTCGGATGATCAGCAGATACTGGGCGTCGGCGTAGAACAGGGCGAGAATGCCCGGCAGGATCGCCAGCAGGTCAATCAGGCCGAAGAAACTGAAGGCGTAGCGCAGTGGTTTCGGTGAGCAGTACAGGCGCACCACGTATTCGATGGCGAACAACGCGGTAAAGCCCCACTCAATACCCGCTAGCAGCGGTGCGTACTGGCTGTGCACGCTGTCAATGCTGTCGAGCATCACCACTACCAGACTGGCCATGATGGTCAGCAACAGGTAGCGGTCGAAGCGCTGACCGGCTGGTGTGTCGGTATGGAAGATGATGCTGTACAGCTGCTGACGCAGGTTCTGCGGCGTGTCCATGATGCTCTGGCTGCTCCGTATGCGGTGTTCGCTGATAACGCGAACAGGCAAGCAGCCTAGGGAGTTTTGTCGCGGTGATGCAAGCCTTTACCTTTGCTGGGAGGCAGCGGTGTGCAGTCGGCCGCGGCTTTGCGCAGTAGTCGCTGGGTGGCGCTTACCAGCCAGCAGGTGAGAATAAACGGCATGGTCAGGGCTGGCAGGCCCAGTGCACTAAAGCCGGGTTGCAGCACCAGCGCCAGGGCGATACCGAGAGCTGGCAGCCAAGGACGGCGATGCACCTGGCTGAGGGCGATAGCCGCCAGGGCGGCGTTATAGCCATACAGGCCGGTCAGCGCACTGTGCTGCGGCAGTCCTTGATACAGCGCCAGAGCAAGGCCACCAGTGGAGCCGAGCAGCGCCCAGCAGGCGGCGCGTCGATCCGCCAGTAACAGGCCAAGCAGCAGACAGACACCGGCCAATGGTTGATCGAGAAAAATCACCTGACCTAAGCCGCGCGCCATGGCAATCAGGCTGGCCCACCAATCGAGTGGCTGCGCCTGGCTAGGTATGGTCTGTGCCAGCTCAAGCTGCAGCGCAGGAGCCAACCACAACAGCAACCAGCTCAAGCCGACAAAGGGGAAGGTGAACGCAGGCAGCCACTGACGCTCGCGCATGCGCTGCATCCAGGCGGCCAGCAGCAGGCTGGATGCCCCGGCGCTGACGATGATCAGCAGCGGCAACAGTGCTGACCAGGCGAACTGCAGGCTGATCAGCATGCCCAGCAGGACCCCGTTATAGCCATACAAGCCAATTTCAATATCTGCCTTGGCATAACCGCGACGCTGAGCCGTCAGTGTGCTGCTCAGGCAGCCAAGCAGGGCGCCGCCGAGCAGTTGCGGCGCACCGATGGCAATCGCCAACAGCACCAGCAAGCCGCAGGCGGGATTGGTTTGCAGAAATATCTGGCTAAAGCCGTTGAGTAATGCGCGAAAGCCTTGCAGGGCGTGGGTGGGGAGCGGTAATGGCGACATACAGACGAACCTGAATAAACAATCACCGGGGCGGGAATAAAAAGAGGCACCCACCGCGGGAACAGTGAGTGCCTTCAAACTGGCAAAGCCAGCGTGGGAGTTGCGTTCTGCAGCGGGTCTTACAACCTGCCGCAGAACTGGATCAGTGCAGAATTTCGATACGCAGGCTGTTGGTACTGCCCGGTTGGCCGAATGGCTCGCCGGCAGTAATCACCACGGTATCGCCGGTTTTCGCCAGCCCAGCTGAACGGGCGGTTTCCAGAGCGGTGCGGGTGACTTCCTCAACCTTGTGCAGGCGCTCGTTGACCACCGAGTACACGCCCCAGGCCACGCTCAGGCGCCGCGCGGTATCCAGGCTGGGGGTGAGGCTGAGAATCGGTGCTTTCGGCCGCTCGCGCGAGGCGCGCAGGCTGGAGTTGCCCGACTCGGTGTAGTTGACCAGCACGGCCACCGGCAGGATGGTGCTGATGCGGCGGATCGCGCAGCTGATTGCATCCGAGGCAGTGGCTTCGGCTTGCGGGCGGCTGACGTCGAGCTGGGCCTGGAATTCCGGGCCGTTTTCCACCTGGCGAATGATCTTGCTCATCATCTGCACGGCTTCCAGTGGGTAGTCGCCCGAGGCGGTTTCCGCCGAGAGCATCACTGCATCGGCGCCTTCGGCCACGGCGTTGGCCACGTCGGTGACTTCGGCGCGCGTCGGTGCAGGGGAGAAACGCATGGATTCGAGCATCTGCGTGGCCACTACCACCGGCTTACCGAGCTGACGGCAGGTACGGATGATGTCGCGCTGGATGCGCGGCACGTTCTCGGCCGGTACTTCCACGCCCAGGTCACCACGGGCGACCATGATCGCGTCGCACAACTTGGTGATCTCTTCCAGGTGAATCACCGCAGATGGCTTCTCGATCTTGGCCATCAGGAAGGCGCGATCACCGATCAGCTGGCGAGCTTCGATAATGTCTTCCGGACGCTGCACGAACGACAGCGCGACCCAGTCCACGCCCAGCTCCAGGCCGAAGCTCAGGTCGCGGCGATCTTTCTCGGTCAGCGGGCTCAGCTGCAGCACGGCTTCCGGCACGTTGACGCCCTTGCGGTCGGACAGCTCGCCACCGGCGATTACTTCGGTGATTACCGCATCGCTGTGCTTGGCGGTGACCTGCAGACGCAGGCGGCCATCGTCGAGCAGCAGGCTCATGCCCGGTTGCAGCGCTTCGATGATTTCCGGGTGGGGCAGGTTGACCCGATTAACGTCACCTGGGGTGCTATCCAGATCCAGGCGCAGGGTCTGACCGCGTTGCAGGTTGACCTTGCCTTCGGCAAAACGGCCGACGCGCAGCTTCGGCCCTTGCAGGTCCATGAGGATGCCGATTGGAGTGTTCAGTTGTTGCTCGACTTCACGCACCCAGTCGTAGCGCTGAGCGTGGTCGGCGTGTTCGCCGTGGCTGAAGTTGAGGCGGAACAGGTTGACCCCGGCCTCCACCAGCTGGCGGATGTCGTCGATGGTTTTGATCGCTGGGCCAAGGGTGGCGAGGATTTTTACTTTCTTGTCGGCGTTCATTTGGCAGGGTTCTCAAGGATCAGAATGGCGCGAAAATCGTTTACGTTGGTACGCGTCGGCCCGGTAACAATCAGTTGATTGAGGGCGGCGAAGTAGCCGTAGCCGTTGTTGTTATCCAGCTCATCGCTGCTGCTCAGGCCCAGGTCATGGGCGCAGGCATAGCTGTCGGGGGTCATGATGGCCCCGGCGTTGTCTTCCGAGCCGTCGATGCCATCGGTGTCTCCGGCCAGTGCGTAGATGCCGGGCAGGCCCTTGAGGCTGTCAGTCAGGCTGAGGAGGAATTCCGCGTTGCGTCCGCCACGGCCATTGCCGCGCACGGTCACGGTGGTTTCACCGCCGGAAAGAATCACGCAGGGCGCTTTGATCGGCTGGCCATGCAGGCGCACCTGTTTGGCGATACCGGCATGCACCTTGGCGACGTCCCGCGACTCGCCTTCCAGGTCACCGAGAATAAGCACTGGCAAGCCGACGGCGCGCGCCTTGGCGGCCGCTGCATCGAGGGATTGCTGCGGACGGGCGATCAGTTGAAAGTGGCTGCGAGCCAGGCATGGGTCACCCGGTTTGACGGTTTCCGAGGCTGGGTTCTGCAGCCAGGCGCGCACGTTGGCTGGGATCTCGATGCTATAGCGGGCGAGAATCGCCAGGGCTTCAGCCGAGGTGGTCGGGTCGGCCACGGTTGGGCCGGAAGCGATTACCGTGGCCTCATCGCCTGGTACATCGGAAATCGCATAGGTGTAGACGCTGGCCGGCCAGCTGGCCTTAGCCAGACGGCCGCCCTTGATCGCAGAAAGGTGCTTGCGCACGCAATTCATTTCGCCAATCGAGGCGCCGGATTTCAGCAGGGCTTTGTTGACCGCTTGTTTGTCTTTCAGGCTGATGCTTTCAGCGGGCAGGGCGAGCAGAGAAGAGCCGCCACCGGACAGCAGAAAGATCACCTTGTCGGTTTCGCTGAGGTTGCTGACCAGTTCCAGTACGCGGCGCGCCACACGTTCACCGGCGTCATCCGGAACCGGGTGGGCGGCTTCGACCACTTCGATCTTCTGGCAATTGGCGCCGTGTTCATAACGGGTGACCACCAGGCCGGAGACTTCACCTTGCCATTCCTGCTCGATCACTTCGGCCATGGCTGCAGCGGCTTTACCTGCGCCGATAACGATAACGCGGCCGCTGCGATCTTCCGGCAGGTAATCAGCCAGAACCTGGCGCGGGTGGGCGGCGTCGATGGCGCTGGCGAACAGCTCGCGCAGCAGGGACGTTGGATTGAAAGACGGATCGATGGACATGGCGATCTCTCTTGATAGGGCCGGAGCCACTTTTTATTACTGAAGCACGTTCGATTCTAGTGCGCAGCGCCCTGGACCAAGACGCTGCGCACTAGAATCGACCCACCCGGCAGGCAGGCCGTGACACCGCCTGCCGGACAGATCGAAAGGGTTGTTTCAGGGCGGCTGACCCCGCTCTGAAACCTGTTGCTTACTCGCCGCGGATGTTGAAGTTGGCCATGTGTTCCAGGCCTTTGATCAACGCCGAGTGGTCCCAGTTGCTGCCACCGATGGCCGCACAGGTGCTGAACACTTGCTGGGCGTTGGCGGTGTTGGGCAGGTTAAGGCCCAGCTCGCGCGCGCCGGCCAGGGCCAGGTTGAGGTCCTTCTGGTGCAGGCTGATACGGAAGCCTGGGTCGAAGGTGCCCTTGATCATGCGCTCGCCGTGCACTTCAAGGATCTTCGAGCCGGCGAAACCGCCCATCAGCGCTTCACGCACCTTGGCTGGGTCGGCGCCGTTCTTGGCGGCGAACAGCAGGGCTTCGGCCACTGCCTGGATATTCAGAGCAACGATGATCTGGTTGGCGACCTTGGCGGTCTGACCGTCACCGTTACCACCGACGCGGGTGATGTTCTTGCCCATGGCCTGGAACAGCGGCAGCGCGCGTTCGAAGGCATTCGGGCAACCGCCGATCATGATCGACAGGGTGGCAGCCTTGGCACCGACTTCACCGCCGGATACCGGCGCGTCAAGGTAGGCCGCGCCAGTGGCCTTGATCTTCTCGGCGAACTGCTTGGTGGCAGTAGGGGAGATCGAGCTCATGTCGATCACTACTTTGCCAGCGCCCACGCCTGCGGCAACGCCGTCTTCGCGGAACAGTACGTCTTCAACCTGGGGGGTATCCGGCACCATGATGATGATGAATTCAGCTTCCTGCGCCACTTCGCGCGGGTTGGCCAAACCGATGCCGTTGTCGCCCAGCAGGTCGGCCGGAGCCTTGTCGAAGTGCTCGGAGAAGAACAGGGTGTGCCCGGCTTTTTGCAGGTTCTGCGCCATAGGCTTGCCCATGATGCCGGTGCCGATAAATCCGATTTTTGCCATGAGAAATATCCTCTGATTCAGATTGCGTTGTGCGCTTTCATCCAGCCGAGGCCGGCAGCGGTGGTGGTGGCCGGCTTGTATTCACAGCCGATCCAGCCCTGGTAACCGATACGGTCCAGGTGCTCGAAGAGGAAGCGGTAGTTGATCTCGCCAGTACCCGGCTCGTTACGGCCCGGGTTGTCGGCCAGCTGTACATGGTTGATCACAGGCAGGTTGGCCTCGACGGTACGCGCCAGGTCACCTTCCATGATTTGCATGTGGTAGATGTCGTATTGCAGGAACAGGTTGCTGCTTGCGACCTTGTCGCGAATCGCCAGGGCCTGCTTCGTGGTGTTCAGGTAGAAGCCCGGAATGTCGCGGGTGTTGATCATTTCCATGACCAGCTTGATGCCCGCAGCTTCGAGCTTACCGGCGGCAAACTTGAGGTTGTCGACAAAGGTCTGCTCGACGGTGGCGCAATCCAGACCTTGCGGGCGGATACCGGCCAGGCAGTTGATCTGCGTGTTGCCCAATACCTTGGCGTAGGCGATGGCTTTGTCCACGCCAGCGCGGAACTCTTCAACGCGGTCAGGGTGGCAGGCGATACCACGCTCACCTTTTGCCCAATCGCCAGCCGGCAGGTTGAACAGCACCTGCTCAAGCTTGTTGGCATCCAGGCGCGCTTTGATTTCTTCGGCGGCAAAATCGTAGGGGAACAGGTATTCAACACCGCTAAAGCCAGCATCGGCGGCAGCGGCGAAACGGTCCATGAAGTCCACTTCGGTGAACAGCATCGACAGGTTGGCGGCAAAACGGGGCATGTTGTGCTCCTTGTCTTGCGCAGCCCGGATAACCTATCCGGGCTACTGGTTCAGAAAGCGATTTAGTCGAGCAGCGAGATGGCAGTCGGGGCGTCGACGCCGCGTTCGGCCAGTTCTTCGAACTCGTTGACGGCGTTGATTTCGGTACCCATGGAGATGTTGGTGACACGCTCCAGGATAATTTCCACCACCACCGGTACGCGGTGCTCAGCCATCAGGCGCTTGGCTTCGGCGAAGGCGTTCTGCAGCTCGTTCGGGTCGAACACGCGGATTGCCTTACAGCCCAGGCCTTCAACCACGGCAACGTGGTCAACGCCGTAACCGTTGATTTCCGGCGCGTTGATGTTCTCGAACGCCAGCTGTACGCAGTAGTCGATCTCAAAGCCGCGCTGCGCCTGACGGATCAGACCCAGGTAGGAGTTGTTCACCAGCACGTGGATGTACGGCAGGTTGAACTGCGCGCCCACCGCCAGCTCTTCGATCATGAACTGGAAGTCGTAGTCGCCGGACAGCGCCACAACCTTACGGCTCGGGTCGGCCTTGACCACACCCAGCGCTGCCGGAATGGTCCAGCCCAGCGGGCCGGCCTGACCACAGTTGATCCAGTGACGCGGCTTGTAGACGTGGAGGAACTGCGCACCGGCAATCTGCGACAGACCGATGGTGGTGACGTAGCAGGTGTCCTTGCCGAACGCTTCGTTCATCTCTTCGTACACGCGCTGCGGCTTGGCTGGCACGTTATCGAAGTGGGTCTTGCGCTGCAGGGTGCGCTTACGCTCGCGGCAGCTGTCCAGCCAGGCGCTGCGATCTTTCAGCTTGCCAGCGGCTTTCCACTCGCGGGCCACTTCCAGGAAGGCGTCCAGCGCCGAGCCTGCATCAGAGACGATGCCCAGGTCCGGGTTGAAGACGCGGCCAATCTGCGTCGGTTCGATGTCGACGTGGATGAATTTGCGGCCTTCGGTGTAGACATCAACCGAACCGGTGTGGCGGTTGGCCCAGCGGTTACCGATACCGAACACCAGGTCGGAAGCCAGCAGGGTGGCGTTGCCGTAACGGTGTGAAGTCTGCAGACCGACCATGCCGACCATCAGCTTGTGGTCATCCGGGATCACGCCCCAGCCCATCAGGGTCGGTACAACCGGCACGCCGGTCAGTTCGGCGAATTCCACCAGCTTGTCGGCGGCGTCGGCATTGAAGATACCGCCACCGGCAACCAGCAACGGACGCTCGGCGTCGTTGAGCATGGCGATGGCTTTTTCTGCCTGCACGCGGTTGGTGGCCGGTTTGGCCAGCGGCAGCGGCTCGTAGGCGTCGATGTCGAATTCAATCTCGGCCATCTGCACGTCGAACGGCAGGTCGATCAGTACCGGACCTGGACGACCGCTGCGCATTTCATAGAAGGCTTTCTGGAAGGCGCGCGGCACTTGGCCTGGCTCCATCACGGTAGTCGCCCACTTGGTCACCGGCTTGACGATGCTGGTGATGTCGACGGCCTGGAAGTCTTCCTTGTGCATACGGGCACGCGGCGCTTGGCCGGTGATGCACAAAATTGGAATGGAGTCGGCCGATGCCGAGTACAGCCCGGTCACCATGTCGGTACCCGCAGGGCCGGAGGTGCCGATGCACACACCGATGTTGCCGGCATTGGTGCGGGTATAACCCTCAGCCATATGCGAGGCACCTTCGACGTGGCGAGCCAGGACGTGGTCGATACCACCGACTTTTTTCAGTGCAGCGTACAGGGGGTTGATGGCGGCGCCGGGAATGCCGAACGCAGTGTCAACGCCTTCGCGGCGCATCACCAGTACGGCGGCCTCGATTGCTCTCATTTTGGCCATTGTCTTGTGCCTCGTTTGTTATCAGATTGTATACAAAACAGCTGGCTTGGATTCTATTCATCGCCTGACCTTCTGGTCAACACGTTTTGTCGCCAAGCGGCTATCTGGCAAAAAATCTTTTAAAACAACCGTTTTAGCTGGGGTGCTTGATCTGATGCGGAAAGCGATGCTCATAACTGTATACAAAGACTATTTGTATTGTATTCGACTATTGAGTTTTTTGTTTCTGGTGGGATAGTGGTGGCGAGCTTTGGATTGCCCGGCAGCTGTCAATCGCCCTACAGACTGCGCAGCGCTGGGTGTTTCGTTGGATTTATCAGCATTGAGGAAGACCCAAGATGAGTACGTTGAATCTGCAAATCGCCACCACCATTAGTAACCGCGCTCTGGCGGTCGGCCGGGAAATCTCTGCCGCACCGCTGACTGTTGCCGTGCTGGATGCCGGCGGCCACCTGATCAGCCTGCAGCGCGAAGACGGCGCCAGCCTGCTACGCCCGCAAATCGCCATCGGCAAGGCTTGGGGTGCGTTGGCACTGGGCAAGGGCTCGCGCCTGATCGCCGCCGACGCACAGCAGCGTCCGGCATTCATCGGCGCGGTTAACAACCTGGCAGACGGTCAACTGGTGCCGGCACCGGGTGGTGTGCTGATCCGTGATGAGCGCGGCGAGGTAATCGGCGCAGTGGGTATCACTGGTGATACCTCGGATATTGATGAGCAGTGCGCGGTGAGCGCGGTGGAGTCGGTCGGGCTGAAACCGGATGCGGGTATCGCCGCCTGATAATGCGCGACTTGTGGGATGGGTTCGGCTGCGACTGAAGCAATTAACAGCTCGCCACTAAAGCGCCTTCAACAGGTTTGGCAGCTAATAAAAAACGGTGAATGCTTTGCGGCATTCACCGTTTTTTATTTATGGCGTGCCATCCCTGGCCGCGACCCTTCGGGCCGTTGCTACGCAGCGTTAAAAATGGCTTCTGGCCATTTTTATGGCCGCCTTAAGTCAAGGGCAGGGCGGATAACCAACCTCAGGCCTTGGTGACCTGCTCGGATGGGCTGGGCTGGGTTTCGTCGATCTCGCAGCCCTTGATCACCAAGCGAATGATGGTCTGAGCGGCGGCCTCATAGTCGACTTCATCCAGATTGGCTTTGCCGGTGACGGTAGAAATCTGCCAGTCGAAGTCGGCGTAGGTCTGGGTCGCAGCCCAGATACTGAACAGTAGGTGATGGGGGTCAACCTTGGCCATCAGGCCCTGGTCGATCCAGCCCTGGATGCAGGAAATATTGTGTTTGGCCTGGGCATTCAGCTGCGCGGTCTGGTCGGCGGACAGATGCGGCGCACCGTGCATGATTTCGCTGGCGAACACCTTGGAAGCGGAAGGCAGTTCACGGGAAATACGGATTTTCGAGCGGATATAGGCGCGCAGCACGTCGGCAGGCTTGCCTGGCTGATTGAACGGCGCGGAGGCTTCCAGCAGCGGTTCAATAATGCTTTCCAGCACTTCGCGGTAGAGGTTTTCCTTCGACTTGAAGTAGTAGTAGACGTTGGGCTTGGGCACCCCGGCTTTGGCGGCGATATCGCTGGTTTTGCTGGCAGCAAAGCCTTTGTCGGCGAACTCCTCACTGGCTGCGCGTAAAATCAGCTCTCTGTTACGCTCGCGAATACTGGTCATAAGCCTCTTTGCTTCTGTCGAACGCCCGTCGCTGGGCAGCGCCGGGATGGTAGCACCGGCTTTACGCGGCGCTCAAGGCTTGTGGCCTGGGCTCTGGCGGGCTATCTGACTTGCAGGTCAGGTTGTTGTATACAAAATTTAATTTTTCTGTTTTTATCTCGCCATATGCATTCATAACAAAAAGTCTCGGCTCGTTGAGCTCCAGGAGACACGTAGTGAACAATCAGCTGGTTGACCCCTTCGGTCGGCGCATCACCTATCTACGGTTATCGGTTACCGATCGCTGTGATTTCCGCTGCACTTATTGCATGAGTGAGGACATGGTGTTTGCCCCGCGCGAGCAGATCCTCAGCCTTGAAGAGCTCTATGCGGTAGCGGACGCCTTTATCGGCCTAGGGGTTAAGCGCATCCGTATCACCGGAGGCGAGCCGCTGGTGCGCAAGAACCTGCTCAGCCTGCTGACCCGTCTCGGCCAGCGCCCGGAGCTGGAAGACCTGGCTATCACCACCAATGGCTCACAACTGGCCGAGCTGGCGCCGCAACTGCGCGCGGCCGGGGTCAAGCGCCTGAATGTCAGCCTCGATTCATTGCAGCGTGAGCGTTTTGCGGCTTTTACCCGGCGCGACAAACTCGATCAGGTGCTGGAAGGTATCGAGGCTGCGCGCGCTGCGGGTTTTCGCAAGATCAAACTCAACGCCGTGGTGCAGAAAAACCGTAACGATGATGAAGTGCTCGACCTGGTCGAGTTCGCCATGGCGCGGGGCCTGGATATCAGCTTTATCGAAGAAATGCCGCTGGGCAGTATTTCCAGCCACCAGCGCGAGCAGACCTTCTGCTCCAGCGACGAGGTGCGTGAGCGCATCGAACAGCGTTATGCCCTGGTGCGCAGCAGCAAGCTGACCGGCGGGCCGTCGCGCTACTGGCAGTTGGTTGGCAGCGACACCCAGGTTGGTTTTATCTCACCGCACAGCCACAACTTCTGCGGCGACTGCAACCGCGTGCGGGTCACCGCCGAGGGCAAGCTGGTGCTTTGCCTGGGGCATGAGAATGCCCTGGATCTGAAAAGCCTGATGCGTACCCACCCTGGTGACAGTCAGCGTCTGCGTGATGCTCTGATGCAGGCTTTGCGGTTGAAGCCTGAGCGCCATCACTTCGAGAGTGATGCCCAGGTGCAGGTGATTCGCTTTATGAGCATGACCGGTGGCTAGCCCTTAGCCGTTTCTTTACCGCCTTGGGCGGTTTCATTCGTTTCACTCTCACAATCTAAACAGGAGGTTTGCTGTGAAGCCCTTGCACGTCTGCAGTTTGTTCGCCGTTGTCTGTTCCAGCGCAGTCAGCGCTGAAAGTTATGTGATTGGTGTAGAGAAACTGGCCTTTGCGCCGCACTACAGCATCGACGCACAAGGCCAGTACCAGGGCTTTGCCCGTGAGCTGTTCGACCTGTTCGCGAAGACCAGCGGGGTTGAGCTGAGCTACAAGGTGCTGCCTGTGGAACAGCTGTTACCCGCGCTGCTCAGCGGCCAAGTGGATTTCAAATACCCCGACAGCGAAACCTGGGCGCAGGCGCAGAAGGCAGGCAAGCCCCTGAGCTACAGCCAGGGCGTGGTTGAGTATGTCGATGGTGTACTGGTTGCTCCGCAGCGCCATGGTCAGCCCATTGAACAAATCAAGCGCCTGGCCATGGTCAACGGCTGGACGCCCTGGGGTTATCAGGAGCGGATTGATGCCGGGCAGATCGAACTGACCTACAGCGATGATCTACGCCAGATGATCCGTCAGGCGCTGAAGAAGGACACTGACGGTGCTTACTTCAACGTGGTGGTGGCGACCCATTACCTGGACAACATCCGCGCACGACCGGGCGCACTGATCTTCGACGCGCAGTTGCCGCATAACCGTGGCAGCTTCAAGCTCTCTACCCTCAAACACGCGGCTTTTATGCAACGTTTCGACCGCTTCCTGATCGAGCAACAGAGCGAAATTGCTGCGCTGAAAAGCCAGTACAAAGTCGAGGCAAATCTGGATGCCGATCGCATCGGTCTGGAGCAGTGGAAGCTGGACTTTATCGAACGCAAAAAGCTCAAGGATGCGCAGTCGCAGTGATCAACGCGATGAGAAAAGCCGCTCCTGATGAGCGGTTTTTTATTTGCATCATAAAAAGCAGTGCGTGGTATCAGACGCAATAAAAAAGGGGATGGCATCGTTGCCATCCCCTTTTTGTTGCGGGTTGCCGCCTACCCGGCGATCCGCATCAAGCCCATAGGCTTAGAAGTGGTACTTGACCAGCGCTTGTACTGCGGTCTGATCGAAGCCATCGGTGGAACCGTCGATTGGCTTGATGCCGTACTTGTTGTGCCACATGTTCAGTTCTGTGCCGACATACAGTTTGCGACCTTCACCGAACAGCGCCTTGCCCGCATCCCATTTGATCTGGATTGAGGAGCCGACTGATGTCTGGGTGCCGGCATCCTTGGATGGCGCGCGCCAGTCGATGTAGCCGTCGACCACAAAGTCCTGTTCGCCAATGGCAAACGGATAAGCGCCGTTCACAGTCAGCTGGTAGGTGTGGCCGTTGCCCTTGTCCGATGCCTTGAAGTCATGATCGAAGAAGATGTGGTTATTGACCTTCACCGCATACAGGTTGGCGTTCAGGTAGGCGAAGCCTGGAGCGTTCCAGGCGGTGCCGATGCCGTACAGGTAGTTCTCGGTGCCAGGGCCGCCGTTACCTTTTTCATAAGTAAAGGCTGCGTAGACGTCCTTGAGCGGGCCTACGGACAGGTCCTGGCCGGTCAGCCAGCTGAGGCTGACGCGTGGCGAGAATTCCATGTAGTAGAAGCTGTTCTTCTCATCAACATCCAGATTGCCAAAGTTGCTGCCACGCGCCTGGCTGTTGTCGGCCTTGATGTAGTCGAGGAAGAAGAAGGTATCGCCCCAGGTCCAGCCACTGGCGTTTTCCAGGGTGAAGGTGGTTTGCGAACGCTGCTCTTCCTCGTTGTTGTTCAGGCGCTGGAAGTTGCTGCCATAGAGGTAGGAGAGGCTGGTGTCTTGCCAAAGGAAGGCATCGCTAGCCAAGGCTTGTTGACCGGAAAACAGTCCGGCCGAGAGGGCGATGCTATAAGGCAGGTGCTTCAGTTTCATCATGGTTTCCTTATTATTGGACTTACAAGGTTTCTTGAGCCTGCGGCTAACCGCAGGCTCAGTGAGGCAAAGGGGTGATGGCTCAGCTGGTACGCGGGGCCACGTTTAGTGCGTTGCGGCTGTTGTCCAGTGCATCTGCGTCACTGTCGTCCTGCGGGTTTTGCAGCACGGTGTGCAGATGGGCTTCGGGGTCGTAGTCGTTTTCTTCCAGCTGCAGATGCTCTTCCGGCAGGAAGATGTTCAGCAGAATGGCGCTGAAGGCACCGATGGTGATGGGTGAGCCGAAGATGTTCTTCAGCGCATCGGGCATCTGCGAGAGCACTTCCGGCACGGCTGCAACACCCAGGCCGAGGCCCAGTGAGATAGCCACAATCAGTACATTGCGACGATGCAGGCCTGCTTCGGTGAGAATCTTGATGCCAGCGACGGCCACGGTGCCGAACATGATCAGGGTGGCGCCACCGAGAACCGGTTTTGGCATCAGCTGGAGCACCGCACCCACCGCCGGGAACAGGCCTAGCAGCACCAGGATGCCAGCGATATAGAAGGCCACGTGGCGGCTGGCCACGCCGGTCAGCTGGATCACGCCATTGTTCTGGCTGAAGGTGGTCATCGGCAGGCTGTTGAACATCGCCGCCATGGCTGAGTTGCAACCATCGGCGAGTACCCCGGATTTGATCCGGCGCATATACAGCGGACCTTTGACCGGCTGCTTGGAGATGATCGAGTTGGCCGTCAGGTCGCCTGCGGTTTCCAGCGGGGTGATCAGGAAGATCACGGCAATCGGTACAAACGCCACCCAGTCGAAATTGAAACCGTATTTGAACGGCACCGGCACGCTGAGCAGCGGCACCTGGGCCATGTTGGCGAAGTCCACCTTGCCGGTGAACCAGGCCACGCTGAAGCCCAGCACCAGGCCGATGATCACGGCCGACAGGCGTACGACCTGCGACGGGAAGCGGTTGAGAATCACGATGGTGACCAGCACCAGGCCGCCGAGGCCCAGGTGGTGCAGGGCGCCGAGATCCGCCGCGCCGTAGCCGCCAGCGATGTCGGTCATGGCCACCTTGATCAGTGACAAACCCATCAGGCAGATGATGGTGCCAGTGACGACCGGGGTGATGACGCGGCGCAGTTTGTTGATGAACTGGCTGAAGGCGATCTCGACAAAGGCTGCGCAGAAGCACACGCCAAAGATCGTCGAGAGAATTTCCTCCTCACTGCCGCCACGGCCCTTGACGATAAACCCGGCGCTGAGAATCACGCTGAGAAAGCCGAAGCTGGTGCCCTGCAGGCACAGCAGGCCGGAGCCGACTGGGCCAATGCGTTTGGCCTGGATAAAGGTGCCGAGGCCGGAAACGAACAGCGCCATGCTGACCAGATACGGCACATAGGCGCCGAGGCCAAGGACGCCACCGACAATCAGGGTAGGGGTGATGATGCCGACGAAGCTGGCCAGTACGTGCTGCAGCGCGGCGAAGATCGCCGGGGCAAAGGCCGGGGTGTCATGCAGTTGGTAGATCAGGTCGTTGTTTGCCACAGGCGGAGCTGTGGTCTCTGTGCTGCGAGTCGTGGTCATTTCAGAGCCTGCCAGTTGTTTTTATACGGTCATGGGCTTGGCGAGGCTTCACGGCGCCTCTGTTCTGTACCTGCGAGAAGTTGTCCGGCTGGTCAGAATGGTTCGACTATAGCAACTTGTTCACATCTATAAAAACAATTTATTTTAAAATTGTGCACAAAAAATGAACCGTCAGTCAGGTGTCTGAAACTGCCGTTCTGAGTGGTTCTTCCCGGATAGTTTTTGAGGCTGAAAGCCAGGTGATTCGCGGCGGTTTGCATCACTGACAGTCAGACTTAGCGGGCTGCGGATGGCAATCAAGAAGGGCGAGTTGCAGTGCGGAGTGTTGGCGGGGAGTCGATAGGAAAATGCCGCGCCCATGGCGCGGCATTTGGGTGGATCAGTTGAGCTGTGCGCCCTGATCGATCCACGAGCCGATCAGCTCGCGTTCTTCCTGGGTCATCTGAGTGATGTTGCCCAGCGGCATGATCTGCGAAGCAACGCTTTGCGCGTGGATCTTTGCGGCTTGCGCCTTGATCTGCTCTGGTGTGTCGAGGATAAAGCCGGCCGGCGGGGCGCTGAACATCGGGCTGCTGGGCGTAGCCGAGTGGCACACGCTGCAGCGTTCCTGAATCACACTGTTGACCTGGGCAAAGTCGCCAGCACCCGTGGTCGCTTTGGCTGGAGCACTGGCCTCAGGTGCCGCTGCGGCGTCTGCCGGTTTGCTGGTTGCTTCGGCCGCCTTGGCGGCAACTTCCGGATGGCCGCTGATGCCCGTGGCCGGAACCGGAGCGTACTTGATCACTGCAGCTTGCGGCTCCTGCGGTGCAGCAGCTTTCATGCTCGGGCCGGTGACAAAGGCCAGGCAGATCATGCCCAGTGCCGCAGCAGGCAGGGTCCAGACGTACTTGCTGCTGTCATGGCGGGTGTTGAAGTAGTGGCGCACCAGTACCGCCAGCATCGCGATGCCCGCCAGAATCAGCCAGTTGTATTGGCTACCGTAGGTGCTCGGGAAGTGGTTGCTGATCATGATGAACAGCACCGGCAGGGTGAAGTAGTTGTTGTGGCGCGAACGCAGCAGGCCTTTGGCCGGCAGGGTTGGGTCTGGCGTGGTGTTGTCTTCGATGGCCTTAACCAGTGCGCGCTGGGCCGGCATGATGGTGAAGAACACGTTGCCGACCATGATGGTGCCGATAATGGCGCCGACATGGATATAGGCAGCGCGGCCGCTGAAGATCTGGCTGAAGCCATAAGCGGCAGCGATGATCAGTACGAACAGCACGGCGCCAAGCAGGGCAGGCTGCTTGCCCAGCGGCGAATCGCAGAGGAAGTGATAGGCGATGTAACCGGCAATCATCGAACCAAATCCGATGACAATGGCCATTTCCGGTGCCAGATCAACGCCCGGCTTGACCAGGTACAGACTTGGGTTGAGGTAGTAGACCACCAGCATCAGCGCCACGCCCGACAGCCAGGTGGCGTAAGCCTCCCATTTGAACCAATGCAGGTTCTCCGGCATTTTCGGCGGGGCCAGTTTGTATTTTTCCAGGTGGTAGATGCCGCCACCGTGAATCGCCCAGAGGTCACCCGACAGACCTTCGCGGGGATTGCTGCGGTTGAGGTTGTTTTCCAGCCAGACGAAATAGAAGGATGCGCCGATCCAGGCAATGCCGGTGATCATATGGATCCAGCGGATACCCAGGTTCAGCCACTCAGTAAAATGCGCTTCCACAATCAGTACCTCTTTCCCAATACCGGCACGCCGGTGCTGGGCTTCTCTTATTGGTGGGGGGCGAGGAGCAGTTGCTCGTCGTCGGTAAAGAAATGCTCATCGCAGTTGTTGCCAGTACCACTGCGATCAACCACCAGGAAGTCATCCCGCTTTTCGATCGTCAGCACCGGGTGGTGCCAGACGCCGCGATGGTAATTAATGCCCTGCCTGCCGTTGCTACGGAAGGCGCGGACCAACTCTGATTCAGGTGCATCGCCAACTGGCGCGACCACGATCAGAAAGGGGTTGCCGAGCAGTGGAATAAACGCCTGACTGCCCTGCGGATGGCGCTCCAGCATGCGAATGGTCAGCGGCATATCCAGCGCCTCGGCACTGAAGATGCTGATGATCGCCTTATCCTCCGGCTGTGCGGTCTCGACCGTGGCCAGTTTGTGATAACGGCGAGTGGAGCCATTGTTGATCATGAAGAATTCGCTACCCTCGGTTTCGATAACGTCACCAAAGGGGGCGAAGGCTTCTTTGCTCAGCGGCTCAATGATCAATTTGCGCATGTTGGTCTTCTTGTTCGTTCGTTTATGCCCCTCTCCCTGAGGGAGAGGGGTTTATTGGCTTACTTGGCGACTTTGCCGAACAGGCGCAGACGGCTGATACCACCGTCCGGGAACACGTTCACCCGTACGTGGGTGATCGGGCCCAGCGCGTTGATCTGCTCGCTGAACTCGTGTTCGGCGTGCATCTGCAGTTTCTGGCTCGGCAGCAGGTCGCGCCAGAACAGGCTCTGGGTTTCGATCTGGCTGTCGGTGCCGCCTTTGACGAAGGCGCCCTGGATCGAGCAGCTGTCCGGGTAGTTGCCTTTGAAGTGCAGGGTGTCTACGACAATGCGTTCGATCTCGCCCGGATGGCCGAGGGCGACGATTACCCAGTCGTTACCTGGCGTGCGACGACGTGCGGTTTCCCAGCCGTCGCCCATGTTGATGCCACGACCCGGGTTGAGGATGTTGCTCATGCGGCCGAAGTGTTCGTCCGAGCAGGCCAGGGCGCGACCGCCATTCAGTGCGGCTGCCAGGTCGATCTGCTCGTTGTCGCCAACGTTGCTCCAGTCACGGAACGGTACGCCGTAAACGCGCAGACGAGCGACGCCGCCGTCTGGGTAGATGTTGAAGCGCAGGTGGGTGAAGGCCTGGGCGTTATTGATTTCGTGATAGTGGTGGCTGTTGCCCTGCAACTCGACAGCGCCCAGCACCTCAGTCCACTGGGTGGCGTCGGTTGGGTCACCTTCGGCGACGAAGCAGCCTTCCAGGGATGCCGACGGCGGGAAGTTACCGGTGAAGAAACTGGTGTCGATGTCCACGCCCTTGATCGAGCCCGGCACGCCCAGGCGGATTACCGCGCTGTCGTAACCCTCGAAGCGCTTGCGGCGCGATTCCCAGCCATCCATCCACTTGCCGTTGTCATCGAACACGCCCTCCTTCCATACGGCCGGGGTCGGCTGGAACAGACGGTTAACGTCGGCGAACCAGTCGTCGGTGACCGAGATGGCCTTGGTGCCCAGGCGTGCGTCGGCGAGGTTGACGTATTTCTCAAAGGGTACGGCGTAAGCTTTCATGAAATGTCTGCCTTAGATGATGGCGTTGGGGAGGGCGGAGGGCTTGCGGCCTACAGCTGCTGCAAGCGGAACAGCGCGATCTTGTTGATCTCGGCCAGGGCGCAGGCGAATTCCTGCTCCGGGGAGTTGTGAATCCGCTCCTCGAAGGCCGCCAGGATCTGGTGCCGATTGCTGCCTTTCACCGCCATGATGAAGGGGAAGCCGAACTTGGCTTTGTAGGCATCGTTCAGTTCGGTAAAGCGGGCGAACTCTTCTGCGGTGCATTCATGAATGCCCGCACCGGCCTGCTCCGACGTCGAAGAGGCGGTTAACTCACCACGTACGGCTGCCTTGCCGGCCAGGTCCGGGTGAGCATTGATCAGTGCCAGTTGTGCAGCGTGGCTGGCACTGAGCAACAGATCGGCCATGCGCTGATGCAGGCCGTTGATTTCGTTGATGCTGTCGTCCTGGCCCAGGTCAAAAGCCTTTTCGGCGACCCAGGGCGAGTGCTCGTAGATATCAGCGAAGACTTTGACGAAGTCTTCACGGGTCAAACGGGACGGGGTCAGGGTTTGAAAACGGCTCATTTCGAGCTCTCCTTGGATGGCTCTTGCAGCGGATGGGTCGCGTGCCAGTGTTTGGCGATGTCGACGCGGCGGGCGCACCAGACTTTTTCGTGGCTCTGCACGTATTCAAGGAAGCGCGCCAATGAGGCCAGGCGTGCGGGGCGGCCGAGCAGGCGGCAGTGCATGCCAATCGAAAGCATTTTCGGCGCGCCGGCTACGCCTTCGGCGTAGAGCACATCAAAGGCGTCCTTCAAGTACTCGAAGAAATCATCGCCCTTGTTGAAGCCCTGCACCTGGGTGAAGCGCATGTCGTTGGTGTCGAGTGTGTAAGGGATCACCAGGTGCGGTTTTTCCACGGTGCTGGCCGGATCCCAGTAGGGCAGGTCGTCGTCGTAGGTGTCGCTGTCATACAGGAAACCACCTTCTTCACGTACCAGGCGGCGGGTGTTCGGGCCGAGGCGGCCGGTGTACCAGCCCACCGGGCGTTCGCCGGTCAGTTCAGTCAGGATGCGGATGGCTTCGAGCATATGCTCGCGCTCTTCGGCTTCGCTCATGTTCTGGTAGTCGATCCAGCGGTAGCCGTGGCTGCAGATCTCGTGGCCTGCGGCGGCCATCGCCTTGATCGCATCTGGATGACGCTGCGCAGCCATGGCCACGGCAAAGATGGTCAGCGGGATGTTGTGCTTCTGGAACAGGTTCAGCAAACGCCAGACGCCGGCACGGCTGCCATACTCGTAAAGCGACTCCATGCACAGGTTGCGCTGGCCTTGCAGTGGCTGGGCCGAAACCATCTCGGAGAGAAACGCCTCGGACTCTTTGTCGCCGTGCAGGATGCTGCGCTCGCCGCCTTCCTCATAGTTGAGAACAAAGGACAGGGCGATTCGCGCATCATTCGGCCAATGCGGATGGGGTGGGTTGTTGGCGTAACCGATCAGGTCGCGTGGGTAGTCAGCGCTCACTGCAGTCTTCCTTCTTGCTGTTTGTGGCGGTCAGTGGGCAGGCATGGATGCGTTGCACGACCGTGATGGGCTAATTGTATACAAAGTGCTTTGCATCTTGTAAATCTAAAATTCACTTATTTTGTGAAATTTTGCCTTAATGATGAATCTGTCCACTTCGTCAGCTGTTTCTGTGCAAAAGCAGTGCTCGCAAGCACTTATGGCCGATTTACTGCTCGATAACGGTGCGCTAAGCCGGCTTAATGTTCGGATTATTGTGTACACTTTTTTGAAAAAGTGTCTTATTTTGTGATTTCAACATGCTATGCTTGAGCTCAGTCAAGGCTGCTTAGCCTGATAAATCTGCCGAATTCAATAAAAGTAGAGGAGGTGCGGTGCCTGCGTTGGCTTGTCTGCGTAGGTGCCCATAAGCGATGGGACGATTGACCACACACGTACTGGATGCCGCCCATGGTTGCCCAGGCAGCGAATTGAAGATTGAGTTGTATCGCGTTGAAGGGGCTCAGATGGAGCTGCTCAATAGCGTTGTCACCAACCACGATGGCCGCTGCGATGCGCCAGTGTTGCAAGGTGACGATTACCGCAGCGGGGTTTACCAGCTGCATTTCCATGCCGGCGATTACTACCGCGCACGCGGCGTCAAATTGCCTGAACAGGCTTTTCTGGATGTTGTTGTGCTGCGCTTCGGCATCGATGCCGGGCAGGAGCATTACCACGTGCCATTGCTGATTTCCCCTTACAGCTACTCCACCTACCGCGGTAGCTGAACCGAATGCTTGTCACCCTCTGACTCAATTTAAGAGTCCTTAGCCCGTACACACTGCGGGCTTTTTTTTGCCTGCGCTTTGAGGGGGGCTGAGTGGGGCGGTGAGTGTGCGAAGCCGCATAGCTGCGGACTTCGCGAGTTCGGTATAACGTCAGCGACTAAGCAGCGATGCGGCGCCGGCACCGCCAAACAAGGCAGCACTGATGCGGTTGAACCACACCTGGCCTTTGCCTGAACGCAGGTAGCGCGCCGCGCCCTGAGCGCTGAGGCCGTAGAACAGTTTGCAGGCCAGATCCAACACTGCCCAGGTGGCGATCATTACCAGTAGCTGGCCAAGCATGGGTCGCTCGGCGCTGATGAATTGCGGCAGAAATGCGGCAAAGAACAGAATGTCCTTGGGGTTACTGGCGCCCAGGCCGAAGGCCTTCCAGAACATGGCGCGAAAGCTCGGATTGACCGGCTGCTCTTCCGCCGTCACCGGCTTTGCGGCTTTGCGCGATTCCTGCCAGCTTTGCCAGGCGAGGTAGAATAGGTACAGCGCGCCGACAATCTTCAGCAGGCTGAATAGCTGCTCCGAGGCCAGTAGCAGCGCGCCAAGGCCGAGTGCCGAAGCGCTCAACAGGCAGATCGAGGCGGACACCCCACCTATAAAGGCTGGGGCCGAGCGGCGCAGGCCATAGTTCAGGCTGTTGCTGACCATCAACAGTGACAGCGGCCCGGGGATCAGAATCACCACCAGTGCAGCACTTGCGAACAACAGCCAGGTTTCCAGGCTCATTAGCGATTCTCCAGATGCGCAAAAGCCCCGACGCGTGCGCCGGGGCTTGGTTACCAGCCGGCCAACCTTACAGGAAGGCGAACTTGGCGATAAAGATGATGCACAGAACGTACAAGCTTACCGATACCTTGTCGCGCTGACCGGTCAGCAGTTTCAGTGTCGCGTAGGTCAGGAAGCCCAGAGCAATACCGTTGGCGATCGAGAAAGTCAGCGGCATCATGACCACGGTAACGATCGCCGGGATGGTGTCGGTATGATCTTTCCAGTCGATATGCGCCATGCCGCTCATCATCAGCATTGCTACATAAATCAGTGCGCCAGCAGTAGCGTAGGCAGGGATCATGCCGGCCAGTGGGGCAAAGAACATCGCGCAGAGAAACAGCACGCCCACAGCGACAGCGGTCAGACCGGTACGGCCACCGGCAGCAACGCCAGCAGCACTTTCCACATAGCTGGTTACCGGTGGGCAACCGACCATGGCACCAACCACGCTGGAGGTACTGTCCGCCTTGAGGGCTTTGGAAAGGTTCTGGATCTTGCCGTCTTCATCCACCAGGTTAGCGCGATGGGCAACGCCCATCAGGGTGCCAGCGGTGTCGAACATGTTGACGAAGAGGAAGGCCAGAATCACGCTGACCATGGCAACGTTGAAGGCACCGGCGATGTCCATGGCCAGAAAGGTCGGGGCGAGGCTCGGCGGCATGGAAACCAGACCGTTGTATTCAACCAGGCCCAGTGCCCAGCCCAGGGCGGTGACGCCGAGCATGCTGAACAGGATGGCGCCAAACACGTTGCGGTGGCTCAGTACGGCAATCAGCAGAAAGCAAACGGCAGCCAGGATCGCGCTCGGTTCACCGAACGACCCCATGGTCAGCAGTGTTGCCGGGCTGTCGACGACAATACCGGCGGTCTTCAGGCCGATCAGGCCAAGGAACAGACCCACCCCCGCACCCATGGCAAAACGCAGGCTCATGGGGATGCTGTTGAGCAGCCATTCGCGGATCTTCGACAGGCTCATGATCATGAATAGCACGCCGGAGATAAACACCGCGCCCAGGGCAATCTGCCAGCTGTAGCCCATTTCGCCGACCACGGTGTAGGTGAAGAAGGCGTTCAAGCCCATGCCGGGTGCCAGGCCAACAGGCCAGTTGGCATACAGCCCCATCAGGAAGCAGCCCAGGGCTGCACCGATGCACGTGGCAACAAAGGCTGCGCCATGGTCGACGCCGGCCGAAGCCATGATGTTGGGGTTAACGAAGATGATGTAAGCCATGGTGACGAAAGTCGTCAGGCCCGCCAGCAGCTCGGTTTTGATTGTGGTGCGGTGTTCGGTCAGCTTGAAGAAGCGGTCAAGTAGACCGGGTTTGATCAGCTCTTGCATCTGCGTCGCCTGTTGTTCTTGTTTAGCGCTTTCCACAGGGGTACTCCTCATCTCTTGTTGTGTGCCACCCAGAGCCTGTGCTGCGCACTGCTCGACTCTTGAGGTAGGTGGTGTTTTTTGCCTTGCTGGCGTGCTTAGCTGACCTATCGGTCAAGAAATAACACTGAGGCCGATTATGATGTTGTATACAAAAAAAGCAAATAATGTTTCTGGTTAAAATTCGGTATGTACTCGGTTTTTTTACTTACGGATTACCGATGATTTCTACGCTGTGTGCCGGGTCGCTCAGCAATACAGCCAGCCAAGGCGCTTACAGCGCCCTGATTGGTGGAGGTTCAGCATTATTTGCCGCTGCGTTGGTGCAGGAATGGCAAGTCGTCTTCAGCGTTGCTAAGCAGATTCTCGAACAAGAATAATGCTGCATATAAGAAATTATTCTGGCACTGCGGATGGGGTGGCCGAGGAATGCGTCTGGAAAGCGCGTGCAAATGCACGTTTGCACGATCGTTATGCATTGGTAGCGGTGTACGCATTGATCACATTGTGTACAATGCAAGGGCTTTTTATTTGTGACTTTTTACTGATGTGCTGCTTGCCAGAAGGTAGGTGAGACACAGTAGAGTTGCATCAGCAACCGCCGAACCTTGATCACGCGAGCCACAATGAACGAACAATTGCAGCCCCTTAAGAAGCAGACGCGCGAAGGCAAGAGCACTCGCAGCGGGACTCAGGACGATGTCGTTTACGCCCATATCTTCGATGCCATTCTCGAACAGCGTCTGGCTCCTGGCACCAAGCTAAGTGAAGAGGCGCTCGGTGAAATCTTCGGCGTCAGCCGCACCATTATCCGTCGTGCCTTGTCGCGCCTGGCCCACGAAGGCGTGGTGCTGCTGCGGCCTAACCGTGGCGCGGTAGTGGCCAGCCCGGGGGCGGAAGAAGCTCGGCAGATCTTCTATGTGCGCCGCATGATCGAACGGGCGATTACCGAGTTGGCCTGCAAGAACGCCAAGCCGGAACAGATTGCCGCGCTGCGCCAGATGGTTATTGATGAGCGTGACTGCTTCGCCCGTGGTGACCGTGGCATGGGCATTCGTCTGTCGGGTGAGTTCCACCTGAAACTCGCGGAAGCCGCCGGTAACCTGACCTTGCTAGGCTTTCTGCGCAGCCTGATTTCCCAGACCTCGCTGATCATCGCCCTGTATGAAAGCAACAGCCGCACCCACTGCTCGGATGCCGAGCATGACCAGGTGATCGACGCCATCGAAGCCGGCAATGTTGAAGTGGCGGTGGACCTGATGATGCGCCACATGGACAGCGTTGACGCCAAGCTCAATCTGGATGGCGAAACCGCCTCCGATGACCTGCACGCGGTGTTCTCGCACCTGCTGCCGGGCAGCAAGAAGAAAGCTGCAAGTCGCTAAGCAGCGTAGTCGGCACCAACAAAAAGCCCGCTTAATCAGCGGGCTTTTTTGTGGTGGTTGATCAACCAGGCTTAGTCGCGGCGATGCACCGATTGGCCGGCAGCGAAGGTTTCCTTCACCGCGCGGTCGTCGCCGAGCATGGTCAGGGCGAAGAGTTTTTCGTCGAGGGTCTTGGCCTGTTGCATGCGGTAGCTGATCAGCGGCGTGGCGTTATAGTCGAGCACCACGAAGTCGGCGTCTTTGCCGCTTGCGAAGTTACCAATCTTGTCGTCCAGGTACAGCGCATTGGCACCGCCAAGGGTGGCCAGGTACAGCGACTTGAACGGGTCGAGCTTCTTGCCTTGCAGCTGCATGACCTTGTAGGCCTCGTTCAGCGATTGCAGCTGGCTGAAGCTGGTGCCCGCGCCCACATCGGTACCCAGGCCGACGCGCACGCCGTGTTCTTCGAGCTTATTGAGGTCGAACAGGCCGCTGCCAAGGAACAGGTTGGAAGTCGGGCAGAAGGCCACTGCCGAGCCGGTTTCGGCCAGGCGTTTGCACTCGTCGTCGCAAAGGTGCACGCCGTGGGCGAATACCGAGCGGGCGCCGATCAACTTGTAGTGGTCGTACACATCCAGGTAACCCTTGCGCTCGGGAAATAGCGCCTTGACCCACTCGATTTCCTTGCGGTTCTCGGAGAGGTGGGTGTGCATATACAGGTCCGGGTACTCGCCCAGCAGCTTGCCAGCCAGGGTCAGCTGTTCCGGGGTGCTGGTCGGGGCAAAACGTGGGGTCACCGCGTAATGCAGGCGGCCTTTGCCGTGCCAGCGTTCGATCAACTCTTTGCTGTCGGCGTAGCCGGATTCCGGGGTGTCGGTCAGGTAGTCCGGGGCGTTGCGGTCCATCAGCACCTTACCAGCGATCATGCGCAGGTTCAGCGTTTGGGCGGCCTCGAAGAAGGCGTCTACCGATTGCTTGTGCACCGTGCCGAACACCAGGGCGGTGGTGGTGCCGTTGCGCAGCAGCTCTTTCAGGAAGATACCGGCCACGTCCGCGGCATGGGCCTTGTCGGCAAACTGCTGCTCGGTGGGGAAGGTGTAGGTGTTCAGCCAATCAAGCAGCTGTTCGCCGTAGGAGGCGATCATCCCGGTTTGCGGGTAGTGGATATGGGTGTCGATAAAGCCGGGGGTGATCAGCGCGTCGCGGTATTCGGTGATTTCAACGCCCTTGAGCGATGGCAGCAGGTCTACGGCGTGGCCGACTTTGGCCACCTGACCGTTGTCGACGACCAGTACACCGTCTTCAAAATACTCATAGGATTGCTCAACGCCCACCACGGCAGGGTCGGCAATGCTGTGCAGGATGGCGGCGCGGTAGGCTTTCACTGGGCTAGTCATGTAACGCTGATCTCAATCTATGGAGTTGGTCGCTCAGGCACGCGGGCGCCTGGGCAGATAGTCAGGCCTGGCTTCGGCGAGAGGCGGGCAGCAGCTTGGCCACGCTGGGCTGGCCCTTTTTGCTCTCTTGGCCAAAGGCCGCGTTGTAGGTGGCGATTACTTCGCCGGCGATGGATACGGCAATTTCCACCGGTAATTTGCCTTTCACCTCGGCAATGCCCATGGGGCAGCGCATGCGCGCGACAACGCCTGGGTCGAAACCGCGATCACGCAGGCGATGTTCGAATTTGGCGCGCTTGGTCTGCGAGCCGATCAGGCCGTAGTAGGCAAAATCATTGCGCTTGAGGATTGCGGCGGTCAGCTCCAGGTCGAGCTGATGGTTGTGGGTCATGACGATAAAGTAGCTGCCGGCGGGCATGCGTTCGATCTCGTCGATCACCTCTTCATTGACCACCTTGTCCACGCCGGCGGGGATCTGCTCGGGAAACTCGTTTTCCCGCGAGTCGATCCAGCGCACCTTGCATGGCAGGCTGGCGAGCAGTGGTACCAGGGCGCGGCCAACGTGGCCAGCGCCGAACACGGCGATCTGTGCCTGGGGCTGGCCCATGGGTTCGAACAGCAGCACAGTGGCACCGCCGCAGCACTGGCCAAGGCTGGCGCCGAGGCTGAAGCGCTCCAGGCGGGTGTCCTGGCTGCGGCTGCTGAGCATTTCGCGGGCCAGCTCCATCGCCTTGAACTCCAGATGACCACCACCGATGGTCTCGAAGATGCGGTCAGCGGTGACCACCATTTTCGAGCCCGCATTGCGCGGGGTTGAGCCGCGTTCTTCGATGATGGTCACCAGCACGCAGGGTTCACCGCGTTGCTGCAGGTCGGCGAGGGCGCTGATCCAACTCATTTGCTCAGCCTCCAGGAAGGCGTGGTCTGTCCGGGGCGTGGTAAGCGCCAGTTGCTCGGTGACGGATCCAGTATGGGAACGGGTATCGGTCGGGGTGTCTGGGTTTTTGGCTCGGTGTGTTTTGTCATTGTTGTACACCTGTGTGTGCAGTGCCTGGGTGGGTGACCACCCAGGCGGTTTGGCATTACGCCGGTTCAACCTCTGCGGCGGCCGCCGACTTGGCGGTCTGCTGCAGTTTCTTCATTTGCTCCACACCCCAGAGCACGCGCTCAGGCGTGGCTGGTGCGTCGATCTGCGGCTGTACGCGGTAGTCAGCCAGGCTGGCCACGGCGTCCTTGATCGCACACCACACGGCGATGCCGAGCATAAACGGCGGCTCACCAACGGCCTTGGAGTGGAACACGGTGTCTTCCGGGTTCTTGCGGTTTTCCACCAGGTTAACGCGCAGGTCCAGCGGCATATCGGCAATGGCCGGGATCTTGTAGCTGGCCGGACCATTGGTCATCAGCTTGCCCTTGCCGTTCCACACCAGCTCTTCCATGGTCAGCCAACCCATGCCCTGAACGAAGGCACCTTCGACCTGACCGATATCGATGGCCGGGTTTAGCGAGGCACCGACGTCATGCAGGATGTCGGTGCGCAGCATCTTGTACTCGCCAGTTAGGGTGTCGACGATCACCTCGGAGCAGGCGGCGCCGTAGGCGAAGTAGTAGAACGGGCGGCCGGCGGCTTTGTCACGGTCGTAGTAGATCTTCGGCGTGCGATAGAACCCGGTGCTGGAGAGCGACACCTGGCCGAAGTAGGCCTTCTGGATCACTTCCTCGAAGCTCAGGAACAGGTCGCGTACGCGCACCTGGCTGTTGCGGAACTCCACATCTTCCGGGGTGACCTTGTATTCTCGCACCAGAAAATCAACCAGGCGCTGCTTGAGTGTCTCGGCGGCATTCTGTGCTGCCTTACCGTTCAGGTCGGCCCCCGAGGAGGCTGCGGTCGGCGAGGTGTTCGGCACCTTGTCGGTGTTGGTGGCGGTGATCTGGATGCGCGAAATGTCCACCTGCAGCACTTCAGCAACGATCTGCGCGACCTTGGTGTTGAGGCCTTGGCCCATCTCGGTGCCGCCGTGGTTCAGGTGGATCGAACCATCGGTATAGATGTGGATCAGTGCGCCGGCCTGGTTGAGGAAGGTGGCGGTAAAGCTGATGCCGAATTTCACCGGGGTCAGCGCCAGGCCTTTCTTCAATACTGGGCTCTTGGCGTTGAATGCGCGGATTTCTTCGCGGCGCTTGGCGTAGTCACTGCTGGCTTCCAGTTCGGCGGTCATCTCGTGGATAACGTTGTGCTCGACGGTCTGGTGGTAGTGGGTGACGTTGCGCTCGGTCTTGCCGTAGTAGTTGAGCTTGCGTACTTCCAGCGGGTCTTTGCCCAGGCTGCGGGCGACCGCATCCATGATCTCTTCGATGGCGACCATGCCCTGCGGGCCGCCGAAGCCGCGGTAGGCGGTGTTCGACGCGGTGTTGGTCTTGCAGCGGTGGCCATTGATGGTGGCGTTGCCGAGGAAGTAGGCGTTGTCCGAGTGGAACATCGCGCGGTCAACAATGGAACCGGACAGGTCCGGCGAATAGCCGCAGTTGCCGGCCAGTTCAATCTCGATACCGTGCAGCAGGCCGTTATCGTCAAAGCCGACGTCGTACTCGACGTAGAACGGGTGACGTTTGCCGGTGATCTGCATGTCTTCGACGCGCGGCAGGCGCATCTTGGTCGGCCGGCCGGTGAGGTGGGCGATCACCGCACACAGGCACGCCGGGCCTGCGGCCTGGGTTTCCTTGCCGCCGAAACCGCCACCCATGCGGCGCATGTCGATGACGATCTTGTGCATTGGCACGCCGAGCACTTCAGCCACCAGCTTCTGCACTTCGGTGGCGTTCTGCGTCGAGGTGTAGATGATCATGCCGCCGTCTTCGGTGGGCATAACCGAAGAAATCTGGGTTTCCAGGTAGAAGTGTTCCTGGCCGCCGATATGCAGGCTGCCTTGCAGGCGACGTGGCGCAGTGGCCAGTTCGGCGCTGGAATTGCCGATCTTGTGCTGGTGGCTGTCGAGGACGAAATGCTTCTTGCGCAGCGCATCGACCACGTCGAGCACTGGCTCAAGGTCTTCGTACTCGATGATCGCGGCCATGGCCGCCTTGCGTGCGGTTTCCAGGCTATCGGCACCTACGGCCAATACCACCTGACCAACGTATTCAACCTTGCCGTCCGCCAGCAGCGGGTCACCGGCCACGACCGGGCCGATGTCCAGCTGGCCAGGTACGTCATCCTTGGTGATGGCAATCGCCACGCCCGGGAACTGGTAGCAGGGGCTGGTATCGATGCTGACGATGCGCGCGTGGGCGCGGTCGCTCATGCGGGCATAGACGTGCAGCTGATTGGGGAATTCCAGGCGGTCGTCGACGTAGATAGCTTCGCCGGAGACGTGCTTGTCCGCGCTTTCATGTTTGACGCTCTTGCCGACGCCAGTGGTGATGTCGGCGCGGAACAGTTCGGCCAGTTCGGCCTGGCTTTTAATTACATGATGATTAGACATACGCGGTCACCCGGGTTTCGACTTCGGGAGCTTGCAGCTCGAGGAAGAATTTACGCAGCAGATTCTGTGCAGTGAGCAGGCGGTATTCCTTGCTGGCGCGGAAGTCACTGAGCGGGGTGAAATCCTCGGCCAATGCAGCGCAGGCGCGTTCGATCACGCCCGGATACCAGGCCGCGCCTTGCAGTGCGGCTTCACAGGCAGCAGCGCGTTTCGGGATCGCCGCCATGCCGCCAAAGGCGATGCGGGCGCTTTGCACTACGCCATCTTCAACCACCAGATTGAAGGCCGCGCAGACGGCGGAGATGTCGTCGTCCAGACGCTTGGACACCTTGTAGGCGCGGAACGCCTGATTGGCCTGATGACGCGGCACGATGATCTTCTCGATAAATTCGGCTTCCTGACGGGCAGTCACCTTGTAATCGAGGAAGTAATCTTCAAGCGGCAGGGTGCGGCTGCTGTTGCCTTTGCGCAGCACGATCTGCGCACCAAGGGCGATCAGCAGCGGCGGGGCGTCGCCAATCGGCGAGGCGTTGCCGATGTTGCCGCCCAGGGTGCCCTGGTTGCGGATCTGCAAAGAGGCGAAGCGGTGCAGCAGTTCGCCAAAGTCTGGGTAGTCCTGAGCCAGAGCGGCGTAGCAATCGGAAAGTGCGGTTGCAGCACCGATTTCGATGCTCTCGGCGGTCACTTCGACGCGTTTCATCGCTTCGATATGGCCAACGTAGATCATCACCGGCAGTTCGCGGTGGAACTGGGTGACTTCCAGGGCCAGGTCAGTGCCGCCAGCCAGCAGGCGCGCTTCCGGGTTGGCCGCGTAGATATCGGCCAGGTCCGCCACAGTCAGCGGCAACAGGCAGCGTTTGTCGCCACTGTTGAGCTCGGCGGTATCCTGCGGGGCGATGGCTTTCAGTTGCGCAACGGTTTGCGCTTCGGCAGCGTCAAACTGGTCTGGCTGCTTCTGGCAGCAGGCCTGTTCGGCGGCATCGATAATCGGGCGGTAGCCGGTGCAGCGGCACAGGTTGCCGGCCAGGGCTTCCATGGTGTCAGCCTTGTCGAAACCGCTGCTGTTTTTCTGCAGGGCGAACAGCGACATGACAAAACCAGGGGTGCAGAAGCCACATTGTGAGCCGTGGCAGTCGACCATGGCCTGCTGCACGCTGTGCAGTTTGCCCTGATGCTTGAGGTCTTCAACCGTGATCAGCTGTTTGCCGTGGAGGCTGGAAACGAAGGTCAGGCAGGAGTTGAGGGTGCGATAACGCACGCGCTCGCCATCCAGCTCACCGACCACTACGGTGCAGGCACCGCAGTCGCCAGAGGCGCAGCCTTCTTTGGTTCCGGATTTGCCGACATGCTCACGCAGGTAATTGAGCACGGTGACGTTGGGGTCGAGGGCATGCTCAGTACGCAGCTCCCGGTTGAGTAAAAACTGGATCAAGGACGACCTCCAGGCACTTTATTGTTCTCGTATCAGGCTCTGCTGAAACGCTGCGCACAAAGGCGCAGCGTTTCCACACGGCTTGGCATGAGGCGAATCTAGAGTTTTCTGACTTTAGGGTCAATAAATATTTGACTCTTTGGTCAGGCGATTGTCATACGATTCAGTTATGAGCGCGAAAAGCCCGTGGTTCAGCTAAACGCTAGCTGCTTTTGTGCCAAGCAGGCGTTGCGAAAACATGGAGCCCAGCAAACAAAAAAACGCCAAGGGTGCGGGCCCTTGGCGTTTTTTTTGTTGTGGTGTCTGAATGTTAAGAGTGGGTCAGCTGCGAATCAGTCAGTTGGTGTTCTTCACCGGCGTAGTAGGCGCGTACTCGTGGGTCCATCACCGCGCGCCACAGCGGCGGGAACAGCGCCAGGACAATCATCCCCGCATAGCCATTGGGTAGCTGCGGGCTGTCATCAAAGTGGCGCAGCACCTGGTAGCGGCGTTTGGCGTAAGCGTGGTGGTCGGAATGGCGCTGCAGGTGGAAGAGGAACAGGTTAGTCAGCAGGAAATTGCTGTTCCAGGAATGCGTCGGATTGGTGCGCTCATAACGGCCACTGTCCAGCTTGCGGCGGTGCAGGCCGTAATGTTCGACGTAGTTGACGATTTCCAGCAGGGTAAAGGCGACCACCGACTGCGCGACAAAGAACAGTGCACCGAGCCAGCCGAAAGCCAGGCTGAAACCGAGCAGGAACAGTGCACTGATGGCGTACCAGGCAATCAGCTCATTGCGCCAGTGCAGGGCAGGCAGGTTCTTGCGTTTCAGCCGTTCAGCTTCAAGTTTCCAGGCATTGAGGAAGTTGTGCTTGTAGGCATGCGGCAGAAAGGCATACAGGCTCTGGCCGTAGCGTGAAGAACTGGCGTCTTCCGGGGTCGATACGTGTACATGGTGACCGCGCACATGCTCGATCTTGAAGCCGCCGTAGCACACGGCCGCCAGCAACAAACCGCCGGCGTTCTGCTCCAGCTGTGGGTCCTTATGGATAAACTCATGAGCCACGGTGATGCCTATCGCCCCAGTCACGGTGCCAACCGACAGCACCCAGCCCAGCTGGCCAACCCAACTCCAGGCTTCGTGGTTGACGAATACCCAGCCGGCCCAGCCAAGCATGCCTAGCAGTGCTGGCACAGTGGCCAGGCTTAATAAGCGGTAGTAGCCCTGCTGCTCCATCTGCGGCACCTGCACGGTTTCATCCGGGTTAGCCGGGTCGCGGCCAATAATGAAGTCCAGCAGCGGGATAATCCCAAAGACCACCACGATGACCAGCCAGGGCCAGGCGTTAGCGTATTGGCTGTCTAATGACCAGTAATAGCTCAATGGGATACCCAGTACCGGGATCAACCAGAACCAGTAGCCGATGCTTTTAATCACAAGCATCCAGTTGGAGGGCAGGCGTTCGAACATGGTGGCTCCGTACTTATTATTGTTGGAGTAGGGTGTTGGTTGGATTGTAGGACAATCCGTATTGCTGCCCATCCCCTGGCAGCCCACCTTTTGGTTTGAAAGCAGGGCGCAGGCGGCCTTGGCCCGGTAACACCCTGTGTTACACTCGCGCCCTGCGCTGTACCGCCCAAGCCAAGCCTGGCGTGGGGTTGAGACCCTTGTTTGCCCCCCAATAGGTCAGATAGAGCCTAAGGATCATCATGACGTTCAAGGCACCGGATAGCCTCGCTGAGCAGATCGCCCATCACCTTGCCGAACGCATCATTCGTGGTGAGTTGAAGGCGCGTGAGCGGATTCAGGAACAGAAAGTCACCCAGGCGCTGAATGTCAGCCGGGGTTCGGTGCGTGAAGCGCTGCTGATTCTTGAGCGCCGGCACCTGATCGTGATTCCGCCGCGCCGTGGCGCGCAGGTGGCTGAACTGACGCCGCATAACGTCAAGAGCCTCTACGCCCTGGTCATGGAGCTGTACATCCTGCTGGGCAAGGCGGTGGCGGATAGCTGGCAGGTCGAGGCTGATCTCGGCCCGTTCCTGGTGATTCAGCAGCGCCTGCAGGACAGCCTGCAACGCGAAGATATCAACGCTTTTGTCGAAAGCAGCTTCGACATCATGCGTGCCGCCTTCCCGTTCTCCAATAATCCCTACCTGCAGGAAACCGTGGAGAACCTGCTGCCGGCCATTAGCCGTACCTATCATCTGGCGCTGGAGCGGCGCAAAGGTGAAATGGGCCAGTTCCTCAATACCTTTGCCGCCTTGCTGCAGGCGATCATCGCCCGTGATCACCAGGCCATCCGTGAGGTGTTGCTGGGTTACGGTGAGCACAATTGCCAGCTAGTGCTGGCCGCACTGGCCGACGCTTAAGGAAGGCTGTCTATGCGGCTCAAGTGCATCAAACTGGCCGGTTTCAAGTCATTCGTTGACCCGACCACGGTGACCTTCCCCAGTAATATGGCGGCGGTGGTCGGACCTAACGGCTGCGGTAAGTCGAACATCATCGACGCCGTGCGCTGGGTGATGGGCGAAAGTTCGGCGAAGAACCTGCGTGGCGAGTCGATGACTGACGTCATCTTCAATGGCTCCAATACCCGCAAACCGGTGACTCAGGCCTCCATCGAGCTGATCTTCGACAACTCCGACGGCACCCTGACGGGCGAATACGCCGGCTACAACGAAATCTCGATCCGCCGCCGGGTTACCCGCGACAGCCAGAACACCTACTTCCTAAACGGCACCAAATGCCGTCGCCGCGACATTACCGACATCTTCCTCGGCACCGGCCTGGGCCCGCGCAGCTACTCGATTATCGAGCAGGGCATGATCAGCAAACTGATCGAAGCCAAGCCGGAAGACCTGCGCAACTTTATCGAAGAAGCAGCCGGCATCTCCAAGTACAAGGAGCGCCGCCGCGAGACCGAGAACCGCATCCGCCGCACCCACGAAAACCTGGCGCGCCTGACTGACCTGCGCGAAGAGCTGGAGCGTCAGCTCGACCGCCTGCACCGTCAGGCCCAGTCGGCGGAGAAGTATCAGGAATATAAGGCCGAGGAGCGTCAGCTCAAGGCCCAGCTCACTGCCCTGCGTTGGCAGGCGCTGAATGAGCAGGTGGGTAGCCGCGAGGCGGTCATCAGCAACCAGGAAATTAGCTTCGAAGCGCTTGTGGCCGAGCAGCGCAACGCCGATGCGAGCATTGAGCGCTTGCGCGATGGCCATCATGAGCTGAGCGAGCGCTTTAACCTGGTGCAGGGCCGTTTCTACTCGGTGGGCGGCGATATCGCGCGTATTGAGCAGAGCATCCAGCACGGCCACCAGCGTTTGCGCCAGTTGCAGGACGACCTCAATGAAGCCGAGCGCGCGCGCCTGGAAACCGAATCGCATCTGGGTCACGACCGCACGCTACTGGCAACTCTGGGCGAAGAGCTGGCCATGCTCGAGCCTGAGCAGGAGCTGACTGCAGCGGCGGCCGAAGAGTCCGCCGCCGGCTTGGAAGAATCCGAAACAGCCATGCATGGCTGGCAGGAACAGTGGGACAGCTTCAACCAGCGCAGCGCCGAACCACGGCGTCAGGCCGAGGTGCAGCAATCCCGAATCGCCCAGCTGGAGCAGAGCCTGGAGCGTTTGGCCGAGCGTCAGCGCCGTCTCACCGATGAGCTGCAGCAACTGGCGGCCGACCCGGAAGATGCCGCGATTATCGAACTGAGCGAGCAGATTGCCGCCGGCGAAATCAGCCTGGAAGACCTGCAGCTTGAAGAAGAGCAGCAGGCCGAGCGTCTGCAGCAGCTGCGTAATGATCTGCAGCACAGCGGGCAAGCCCAGCAGCAGGCACAAGGTGAATTGCAGCGCCTGAATGGCCGCCTAGCTTCGTTGGAAGCGCTGCAGCAAGCGGCGCTGGATCCCGGCAAAGGCGCCGGTGAATGGCTGTGCGAGCAGCAGCTGAGCGAACGCCCGCGTCTGGCCGAGGGCCTGCGGGTTGAGGCCGGCTGGGAACTGGCGGTGGAAACCGTGCTGGGTGCCGATCTGCAGGCCGTGCTGCTGGATGATTTTCAGGGCCTGGATTTTGCCGGCCTGACCCAGGGCGATTTACGCCTGGCTAGCCCGAGTAAGAACTGTGCGCGGGTTGCCGGCAGCCTGCTGGACAAGGTTGAAGCCAGCGTCGATCTGGCACCCTGGCTGGGCAAGGTCAAACCGGTGCAAAGCCTGGATGAAGCGCTGGCCGCGCGCTTGAACTTGGCCGAAGGTGAAAGTCTGATCAGCCGTGATGGCTACTGGGTCGGCCGGCATTTTCTGCGCGTGAGCCGCGCCAGTGAAGCGGAAAGCGGCGTGCTGGCTCGCGGTCAGGAGATCGAACGGTTAAGCCTGGAGCGCGATGAGCGCGAAGCCGCGCTAGCTGTCCTTGATGAGCGTTTGGCACATCTGCGCGACAACCAGCGTGCTCAGGAAGAACAGCGCGAGCAGCAGCGGCGCTTAGCGCAGGACCTGGCCCGTCGTCTCGGTGAATTGAAGGCTCAGCTGTCTGCCGGCCAGGCCAAGGTTGAACAACTGATCCTGCGTCGAAGCCGTCTGGACAGCGAACTGCTGGAGCTGGGCGAGCAGCGCGAAATCGAACACGAGCAACTGGGTGAGTCACGCCTGCAACTGCAAGACGCCCTAGATGCTATGGCGACTGACAACGAACAGCGCGAAAGCCTGTTGGCCCGCCGCGACAGCCTGCGCGAACGGCTTGATCGCGTGCGCCAGGAAGCCCGTCAGCACAAGGATCACGCCCATCAGCTGGCTGTGCGCCTGGGCTCGCTGAAAGCCCAGCATGATTCCACCCGCCAGGCCCTGGAACGCCTGGAGCTGCAGGCCGAGCGTCTGCACGAGAAGCGCGAGCAGCTCAACCTTAATCTGGAGGAGGGCGAAGCGCCGCTGGAAGAGCTGAGGATGAAGCTCGAAGAGCAACTCGATAAACGCATGGCGGTGGAAGACGAACTCAAGCTTGCGCGCCTGGCTCTGGAAGATGCCGACCGTGAACTGCGCGATGCGGAGAAACGCCGCACTCAGGCCGAGCAACAGTCGCAGTTGCTGCGTAGTCAGTTAGAACAGCAGCGCATGGATTGGCAATCACTGACCGTGCGACGTAAGGCCTTGCAGGATCAGTTGCTCGAAGACAACTACGATTTGCACGGCGTCTTGGCGACTTTGCCAGCTGAAGCCAGCGAGAAAGCCTGGGAAGAAGAACTGGAGCGCCTGGCTGCACGTATTCAGCGCCTTGGCCCAATCAACCTGGCGGCCATCGACGAATACCAGCAGCAATCCGAGCGTAAACGTTACCTGGACGCGCAGAACGCCGACCTGGTGGAAGCGCTGGATACTTTGGAAAACGTTATTCGCAAGATCGACAAGGAAACCCGCAATCGCTTTAAGGAAACCTTCGATCAAATCAACGGCGGCTTGCAGGCGCTATTCCCGAAAGTCTTCGGTGGCGGTAACGCCTATCTGGAGTTGACCGGTGAAGATTTGCTGGATACCGGCGTAACCATCATGGCGCGTCCGCCTGGCAAGAAAAACAGCACCATTCATTTGCTCTCTGGTGGGGAAAAGGCGCTGACGGCATTGGCCCTGGTATTTGCCATCTTCAAGCTCAATCCGGCGCCGTTCTGCATGCTCGATGAAGTGGATGCGCCGCTGGATGATGCCAACGTTGGGCGCTATGCACGGCTGGTGAAAGAGATGTCGGAAACGGTGCAATTTATCTATATCACCCACAATAAAATTGCCATGGAAATGGCTGATCAGTTGATGGGCGTAACCATGCACGAGCCCGGTTGTTCGCGTTTGGTAGCCGTGGATGTAGAGGAAGCGCTGGCCTTGGTTGAATCATGATGGCCAGGGCGGTGTAAAGTTATCTTTCGTCGTGCTAGCTTAATGCGCATTGTTATTAGACGTGGCGTTATAACTCAGGGAAAGGCCTGGCAGAACATAGGCTTGGCGTCGCGAAAAAGAATTAGCAAAATGGCCCAGGAAGGCCTTTTTCATCACATTTTTATTAGGGGTTAAGGTATTTCATGGAATTCGGTCTGCGCGAGTGGCTGATTGTCATCGGCATTATTGTGATTGCCGGCATCCTGTTTGATGGCTGGCGGCGGATGCGCGGTGGTAAGGGCAAACTCAAGTTCAAACTTGACCGCAGTTTTGCCAACCTGCCGGATGATGACAGCGATCCCGATTTGCTCAGCCCACCGCGGGTTATTGATCGCAGTAATGAGCCCGCTTTTGATGAGGAAGACCTGCCGTCGCTGAGCGCGCGTGAATTGAATCGTCGCCGCAGCGGTGAGCCGCAACAAGGCGACCTTAATCTGGGCCTGGAAGAACCCGTGCCAACGCTGCTTAATCCGGTTGATGACGATGTGGTCAAACCCGTCAGTCATAGCCAGGGCAGCAATAAGGAATTGCCACCGGTTGAAGAAGTATTGGTGATCAACGTGATTGCCCGCGATGAAGAAGGCTTCAAAGGCCCGGCGCTGTTGCAGAATATTCTGGAAAGTGGCCTGCGTTTCGGCGAGATGGACATCTTCCATCGTCACGAAAGCATGGCGGGTAATGGTGAAGTGCTGTTCTCCATGGCCAATGCGTTGAAGCCTGGCACTTTTGATCTCGACGATATTGAAGGCTTCAGCACCCGCGCCGTGAGTTTCTTCCTCGGTCTGCCGGGCCCGCGTCATCCCAAACAGGCGTTTGATGTGATGGTGGCGGCGGCGCGTAAACTGGCCCATGAGCTGGGTGGTGAGTTGAAGGATGACCAGCGCAGCGTGATGACCGCGCAAACAATCGAACACTATCGTCAGCGCATCGTTGAATATGAACGCAAGCAACTGACCAATAAGCGCTGATTTAACCGATGAAATACCAAGAGCAGCCAAGGCTGCTCTTTTCGTTTGAGAGCACACCGCAATGACCGACGCCTCGATTGCTGCCCAGCGCATAGTGCACCTGCGCGCCGAACTGGATGGGCATAACTATCGCTATCACGTACTCGATGAGCCGAGTATTCCAGACGTCGAATATGACCGCTTGTTCCATGAGCTCAAAGCCCTGGAGGTCGAACACCCAGAGCTGGTCACAGCTGACTCACCGACCCAGCGCGTCGGTAGCCTGGCGCTTTCTGCCTTCGGCGAGGTCAAGCATGAGGTGCCGATGCTCAGTCTGGGTAACGCCTTCGAAGAAACCGACCTGCTGGATTTCGATCGCCGAGTACGTGAAGGGCTGGATCTGCCTGCAGGCGATCTGTTTGGTGGCGGCACCGAAGTTGAATACAGCTGTGAGCCCAAGCTTGATGGCCTGGCGGTCAGCCTGTTGTACCGCGATGGTCTGCTGGTGCGTGGCGCTACGCGTGGCGATGGCAGCACGGGCGAGGACATTAGCGTTAACGTGCGTACCATTCGTAATGTGCCATTAAAGCTGCAGGGCGAGGGCTGGCCGTCTGTGCTGGAAGTACGTGGCGAAGTCTTTATGTCCAAGGCCGGTTTCGAGGCGCTGAATACACGGCAGCTGGAGCAGGGCGGTAAGACTTTCGCCAATCCGCGTAATGCGGCGGCCGGCAGCCTGCGCCAGCTGGATTCGAAAATTACCGCCAGCCGTCCGCTGGAATTCTGCTGCTATGGCATTGGTCAGGTGCAAGGCGAGCTACCACAAACGCATATCGGCATCCTTGAGGCCCTGAAACAATGGGGTATGCCGATCAGTCGCGAGCTGAAACTGGCCAAAGGTGCCGATGAATGCCTGGCCTATTACCGCAGCATTGGCGAGCGCCGCGAGTCGTTGGCCTATGAAATCGACGGCGTGGTATTCAAGGTCAACAGCCTGGCCTATCAGCGCGAACTGGGTTTCCGCGCGCGTGAACCGCGCTGGGCGATTGCGCACAAATTCCCGGCGATGGAAGAGCTGACCGAGCTGCTCGATGTGGAGTTCCAGGTTGGGCGGACGGGTGCGGTCACCCCGGTGGCACGCCTGAAACCGGTCAAGGTGGCGGGCGTTACGGTGTCTAATGCCACGCTGCACAATATGGATGAGGTTGCGCGTCTGGGAGTGATGATTGGCGATACGGTGATCATCCGCCGCGCCGGTGATGTAATTCCGCAAGTGGTGCAGGTAGTGCCTGAGCGGCGCCCAGTGGATGCCAGGCCCGTGCAGATCCCCGAGAGCTGTCCGGTGTGCGGCTCTCATGTCGAGCGCACCCAACTGGTCAAGCGCAGCAAGGGCAAGGAAACCTTCAGCGAAGGCTCGGTGTACCGCTGCGTCGGCCGTCTGGCCTGTGGCGCGCAGCTCAAGCAGGCGATCATCCATTTTGTTTCGCGCCGCGCCATGGATATCGAAGGTCTGGGCGATAAGACCATCGAGCAACTGGTCGATGAGCAACTGATTGCCTCGCCGGCCGATCTGTACACGCTGAAATATGAACAGATCATCAACCTTGAAGGCTTTGCCGAGGTTTCCAGCAACAAGCTGCTGCAGGCCATTGCCGACAGCAAGCAACCGAGCCTGGCACGTTTTATCTACGCCCTCGGTATACCCGATGTGGGTGAAGAAACCGCCAAGGTGCTGGCCCGTGCGTTGGCGTCTCTGGAGCGCGTACAGCAGGCCTTGCCAGAAGTGCTGACCTATTTGCCGGATATTGGTCTGGAAGTGGCGCATGAGATTCACAGCTTCTTTGCCGACAGCCATAACCAGCAGGTGATTGCGGCCTTGTTGGCCAGTGATCAATGCGGCTTGCAGCTGCAGGAGCAAGGCGAGCTGAGTGCCGAGTTCAGTGCCAGCGCTACCCTGGCCGGGATGCTCGACAAGCTGAATATCCCGTCCGTAGGCCCCGGTGGCGCGCAGAAGCTGGCGGATAAATTTGGCAGCCTGGAGGCCGTACTGGCGGCTGACTGGCTGGATATGCGTCAGACCTTGCCCGAAAAGCAGGCCAATGCGGTGCGTGAGTTTTTCGAGGTTGCAGCCAACGCTGAACGCGCGCGCGCCATTGAGGCTCAGCTGAAGGCCTTTGGCATGCACTGGCAGAGCGAGAAAAAAGTTATCGAAGGCTTGCCGTTGGCTGGGCAGACGTGGGTGCTGACCGGCACGCTGGAAGTGATGAGCCGCGATGTCGCCAAGGAAAAGCTGGAAAGCCTGGGGGCCAAGGTGGCAGGGTCGGTTTCGGCAAAAACCAGTTGTGTGGTGGCTGGGCCTGGAGCCGGTTCGAAGCTGGCAAAAGCCAGTGAGCTGGGAGTGCGGGTGATTGACGAGGCGCAGTTCTTGTCTGCCCTGGCGGGCTACGGCCTCTAAAACGGCGGGGTTTCTGTACTGCCCCCAAACTGGGTTTGGGGGCAGTAGGGCAACTTAGTTACCGGTTACGTTCACGCAAGTTTCGCCGAAGAACGGGTAGAAGCCTTTGGTGTGGTAATCAGCGGTAGCGATGGTGCCGATGTTGCCATTGGCCTTGGCGGCAGCAATGGAAGCGTCGCCTTTGTTGATCAGACCAATGATGGTGCTGGCGCAAGCAGTACCGGTTTTGTTACCGGAAGCGGTGGTGGCGGTGATCGGGCCTTTAACGTCGGTGATCAGGCCAACGCTGACTGGCGACAGGCCAGAAGCGCAACCGCTGAGCAGGGTAACCAGGCCGGCAGCCAGAGCAATTTTCTTCAACATGTTGTGATTCCTTTTCGCTTATCCATAAGAAGCTTTACCCATCCAGGTAAAGTGCCCGGGCACCCTAAAGCAGTGCACGGGCAATAACAAGTTCGCCTGCTTGTTTTCAAACCGGTTTCAAATTTATGAAATCTTTCGGTGGATTTTTTGCCAGTCGTTGTTCTTGTGCTCAGCACAATTGATTTGGCAATCCAATGGAGAACGGTAAGGAACAGGCGGGGTCTGGCGCCTCGATCAGGCGCCAGGCGGCGAATCAATCGCCGCGGTATTCGCAACCACTGGTGCAGGTTTCGTGGATGCGAATACGCGACAGCTCAGGTAGCAACGGCTTGAGTTGCTGCCAGATCCATTTAGCCAGCACTTCACTGGTGGGGTTTTCCAGGCCAGGAATATCGTTCAGGTAGTTGTGGTCGAGCTGCTCATAGAGCGGCTTGAAGATTGCCTTGATCTCGGAAAAATCACGAATCCAGCCGGTGTAGGGGTCAACTTCACCTTCGATATACACCGCGACCTTGAAGGAGTGGCCATGCAGGCGCCCGCATTTGTGGCCTTCAGGGACGTGAGGCAGGCGATGGGCGGCCTCGAACATAAACTCTTTGAACAATTCCACGGTCTTTCTCTCAGGTGGTACGCGGCTAACAGCGTGTTTAGCAAGGCGCGAATATTACCAGCTCAGCAGCTGTTAACCGAGTAGCACAGAGAATTGGATACAGTTTTATGGCTGATTTCGCTCCAACCGGTAAATGCTGACGGCCTCATAGACCGCCTTGCGTAGACGGTTGATGCCGCCAATCGGGCGATGTTCGGGCAGCGCATGCCAGGGATTGAAGGAGAGGTTGTCACAGAACAGGTTCTGCTCGCGGCTATCAAAGTCCTGCGCAGGCACTTTGATGGTGGCGACGGTTTCGAACGGCGAAATGGCTTCGCTCCATTCAACGCTGGGGTCTTCGATGGGCATGTAGTACTCCGCGTTCTGCCGCTGAATCTGCAGGGCAAAACAGGCGGGTACGCGATCCAGCGACAACTGCTGGTACAGCGCATTGCGCAGGAAATTCGGCAGGTCCTGATTCTGTTCAGGCAACTGGTACTCCGGGCAGGCTTCCGGTTGAGGAATAACCCGGTACTTGATGTTGTGCTCACCCAGTTTGAATGGGGCGATAGAGTTGTAGGTGGTTGCCACGGGGGTTTCAGGGGCAGGGGACAGTGTTTTCAGGGCGATGATCAGGTGGCGGATTTCCCAGGTGCTAGGGTTCCAGCTGGGGAAGAAGGCCATGGCCTTTTTACCGTCGGCCTGGGCGGCGAAATTGCTTTTGTACTCGGCCACGTTGCGCACGAAAAACGCTGGGTGGTTGAACATCACAAAGTCCTGCTCGCTGGCGTGCTGCGGGCTTTGCGTCAGTTTTTCACCGGGGACATCCAACAGCTTGATCGCCATGCCGCGCGCATCGCGAGCACGGTCAAATTGCGGGTAGGCATTACCGTTGGACAGGCGCATCCAGGCTTGCCAGGTTTTCCCTGGTTCGCTGAGCACACCGCGTTGCAGGCTGCTATCGATATCAGCACTGACGGTGACTTCGGCCTTTACGCAGCCATGCGCCTTGGCGTGGGCATCGCGCAGTACTCGTGTGTTGTCACGGTGCTGCTCGACCACACGAATGGCATCCTCGATGATGCCTTGGGTGAGCGCGGCTTCATCGGCAGGGATCTGCTCTTCAGTGGATACCGGGCCGGAGAACTTCCAACCGTAATAGGCCGCCCCGATGGCCCAGCCGCCAATGCCTATGGCCAATACAAGCGCTAGCAATTTGCCCAGTACGCGGCCAAGCCAGAGCCAGAATCGTTTAAACATGGAGTCAATTCCTTTTAATTATTCTCAGTGTGCGGTTCACAGACCGCATGCGTTTCAGTTCTGGCAAGACGGGCCGGGGGCCACTCTTTGGCGGCCACAGGCTGTAGTTGCTGTTCCAGAGCCGGGTTGCCCAAGACCTTGAGGTATTCGATCAGCGCCCAGCGCTCTTCCGGTTGCAGGGCGCGGCCAATCACGCCGTCTTCACGGCATCCCGCGCGGAATTCATGGCCGCGATTGCTGTTGCCGGTGACCTGGGTATCGAAGTGGAAACCGCCGGTGAATTTTTCGCTGTTATAGCCAATCTGTTTTGGGTTGAACTCGAAGTTGCCCACCCAGAACTGGGTTTGTCGCTCAGACACTGGCGACAGCAACTGAAAGAGAGTCGGCACCGAGCCGTTATGCAGGAACGGCGGCGTGGCCCAGATGCCATCCAGAGGACGCGCCTTGTAGCCGCGTTTTTCCTGCACGCCAATCGGCAGGCCAAAACCGTCCATACGCCAGCGTTCACGCTCGGAAATGCCGGCATCCTGATAGGCGCGGTTTTCCACATAGGCGGTGACATAGGCCAGGGCCTTGGCGCTGGAGATGCTGCGCATATCGATATCGTCCAGCGTGGCGCCAAACAGGCGTACATCCAGCTTGCTCAGCTCGGCCTTGGTCCAGCCCAGTTTGCTGATATCGAAGCGGTGGTCGGCGATATTGTCCGCTGTGGTCGGGTCGGTGCCGACTATGGAAGTTGGTACCACACGCATACGCCATTCCGGGTCGCGGGCAGGGGCAAAACGCTCATCTGGCTTCTTCGGATCAGGTGCATGGCAGTAGGCGCAGTTTTCTGCAAACAGTGCGCGGCCACGGCTGGCCAACGGCAGATCGACCTTGCCGAACACCTCTTCTGGCCAAGTAGGCGGTTGTAGTTGCTTGAGGGTTTCCTCCAGGGTGAACAGGTCACGCAGGCGTACGCTGGAGGCGTAGCGCTCGGCCTCTGCCACCGGGTGGCCGTCGGTATTCAGCAGGCGCAAGGTGGCGCCGACCCCCAGGGCCTCGCCAACGTTGCGTGCCATGGGCTGCATGGCTGAGCCGTTCCACTGTACCCAGTCGAATTTCCAGATATCCCAGACCTGCGGATAGCTCACTGGGGCATTGGCGACTCGGTAGTTGCTCGGGTCAATGGCATCACCAAAAACGCTGTTGGCAATCCGGCCGAAGGCATCGGTACGGCCAAAACCTTCCTCGGTCGGATAAAGGCCGCGGTGCCAATCATTGAACGCGGTGCCGAGCAGGCGGTCGAGTACGACCTTGAAGTCGCGGCGTAATTGCGCTTTTTGGCTGGTGTATTCATCGCCGAGTACCTGCTTGGCGAAGCGGCGGAATTTCAGCGGGTTGTAATAGGTGAAGGCCATACTCATGCCGAGCGCTTGGCCGAAACTGCCGCCACGCACTGTGGGTACGGTGGACGCCAACGAATGCAGCGCCGCGCCGCCGTCGATGCGCACGGCCTGGCCCTTATAGCGCAGCTCGCCGGTGTGGCAGGCGGCGCAGCTGATATCCAGGTAATGCTCGCCACTTTCCGCATCGGCATGCCGGGCAAAGCCGACAGGCAGGTTGCCGGGGTTCAGCTGCGTGGGCTGTTGGGCGGGGTCGACGAGAAAACCGAAACGCGCAAGATAATCCGGGGTGGCGAACTTGTTACTGCTGAATGGCAGCTCCAGAGCGCTGAACCATTCATAACGCAGACCTTTCACCTGGGTACCCTGAGGGGTGTAGTAGTAGGTCTGACGTTCTTCTGCGGACCATTGATCGAGGTAGTGCAGTTTGTCGGGTTGCTGATAGACCGGTAGGTTGGGGTTGGCGATGAAGTACAGGGCGACCAGCAGCCCTACCACCAGCAACAAAAGAAGCCCATACAGGGCTCGACGGAGAATGCGCATGGATACTTCCTTGTGGCGTTTTTATTTGTTGTTTTTATGCCAATTGCCGCAGCCTATGGCAAGCAGCCATTACTACGAAACCCAGTAAATAGTCTTCTTTTAGGCCTGAAGATGGTTTTACAGTGCGGTTTATGACGAATTAATTCACTGGAGTGAGTTCATGCATCCATTCGACGCATCACAACCGCCTAAATTGGCGTTGTTACTGGGCTATGCCGGGCTGGTGCCTTTTGTCACTGGGGCATTGGGCATCTGGGTGACGCCAGAGGGTTGGCGGGTGGTAGTACTGGCTGCCTTGCTGGACTACGCGGCAGTGATCCTGGCCTTTATGGGGGCGATTCACTGGGGGCTGGCCATGCGCGCGGAAAATGCCGGTGAGCCGGCGCAGATACAGCTGGGGCTGTCGGTGGTACCGCCGTTGCTGGGTTGGTTGGCGATCAGTGGCGGCATGCCAACTAGCCTGGCTTTGCCTCTGTGCTTGCTGGCGTTTGGTGGGTTGTATGCCGCCGACTTGCGTGCAGTGAAACTGGGCCTGGCGCCGCAGTGGTATCCCAGCCTGCGCCGGCCGCTGACGATTATCGTCTGCCTGAGCCTGTTACTGGCCTGGGCCAGTGTGCTACTGCATTGAATTGAGCCAGTGCGCCACTGTCTTCAGCGTCTGCTCACGGCGCTGCGCCCAGTCGCCCTGAATGCACTGCAGCGGCTGTTGGTGGAGCCGCAACCAGTGCTCGCACTGTTGGTAGAACGTCAGGCGCTGGGCCAATTCCGGCTGGCAGCGTTGACCATCATCGACCCAGGGCACATCCACCGGGTTTAGCAACAGGTGCAGGTGGTAATCACGTTCGAGCAAGGCGTGCTCAATCCAGGCGGGGCAATCACCAAACAGCTGCTGACTCCAGAGCATATTGCTCAGCAGGTGAGTATCGAGAATCAGCAGCTCGGGCCGCGCCGCTCTGGCTTGGTCTTCCCAGGCCAGTTGGCCCTGAGCGATTGCGCTGATGTCGGCGTAGCAGGTGTCGCGCTGCTCGCGCTCGATAAAATGCCGCACGTACTCGCCGACTAGCAATCCACCAAAAGTCGCCTGAATATGTTCGGCCAGCCAGCTTTTGCCACTGGATTCAGGCCCAGTGAGCACCAGTACCTTCATGCGTTGACCAGCGCGCGATCACGTCGCCAGGTTAGCCAGCCATTGACTGCCAAGAGGGTAAACAGCCCATAGAGTGCTGCCGTCGGGTACAGGCCCTGTTGTACAAACAGCGCCACGAAGAGCAGGTCGAGAACTATCCAGAGTGGCCAGCATTCAACACGTTTCTGCGCCATCCAGACTTGGGCGACTAGGCTGAAGGCACTCAGTGCGGCATCCTGCCAGGGCGCGGCAGCATCGGTGAAGGTCGCCATCAGGTAACCGAGCACAAGGGCGCCAACTGTGCCCATAGCTAGGCTGATCGATATGCCCTGCTGGCTAAGCCGGCTGACCTGCACGCCCGTATGGCTGCTGCCGCCACGCGTCCATTGCCACCAGCCGTAGCCCTGCAATACCGCATACACGCCTTGCAGCAGCATGTTTGAGTACAGCTTGCCGTCATAGAAGATCCAGGCGTACATCAGCACCATCAGCAAGCCCAGCGGCCAGCACCAGCGGTTTTGCCGCACGGTCAGCCAGACGGCCCATACGCCAAAGGCTGAAGCGATGATTTCCAGAGGCGACATAAAACACCGATGAGCGAGGGCGGGAGTGGCCGCGATTGTAACGATTGCGTGGGGCGTCGTCTTGGTTGCACAGCCATGCATCTCGCGCTAGATGGCTAATTGCTATGGCTTTGCCGATATACTCTGCGTCCCTTCAGGAGGCATGGCGTGTTCAGGTCCCTTTTAATTGCTGTTAGTGCAGTATGTTTATTGACGTTTTGCCTGATAGCTCAGGCTCTCGCCGAAAACCCGCGCGTCACGGACAAGGCACCGGCATCGGTGGTATTTCTCAACCCGGGCTTTTCTGACGAGCCATTCTGGGTGGGCTATAGCGATTTTATGCAGGCCGCGGCCGATGATCTGGGCATGCAGCTGGAAATTATCTATGGCGAGCGCAACCCGCCACAGTTGCTGGAAAAAGCCCGCGATCTACTCACTCGCGATAACCAGCCGGACTACCTGATATTCGTCAACGAGATGTATACCGCGCCCGAGTTGCTCAGGCTGTTTGCCGATAGTCCGATCAAGCTGTTTTCCCTGCACAGCACCCTGACCCCAGAACAGCAACAGCGCATCGGCACCTCGCGTGAGCGTTACCGCAACTGGATTGGCAGCCTGATCCCCAATGACGAGCAAGCCGGTTACTGGATGGCGAAAGCCTTGATCGCCAAGCTGAAAGGTAAACCGGGTAGCCTACTGGCGTTTGCTGGTGTTCGGTTAACACCATCCTCCAGCCTGCGCGAAGACGGCTTGCACCGCGCCTTGCGCGAACACCCTGAGATCAAGCTGCAGCAGACGCTGCAGGGCGAGTGGAAACGTCAGCGCGCCTATGAGCAAGCGCAGTTGATGCTACCGCGCCATCCCGAAGTGCAGCTGGTGTGGTCAGCCAATGATGAAATGGCCTTTGGCGTGATGCAGGCCGCAGAGGAATTGGGCAGGCAGCCAGGGCAGGATATTTACCTGTCGGCGCTGAATAATTCAGATGAGGTCCTGCAGGCGCGTATAGACCGTAAGCTTTGTGTCCTGGTCGGTGGACATTTCACCCTCGGCGGCTGGGCCATGGTGATGCTGCATGACTACCATGCCGGGCTGGATTTTGCCGCACGCGGCGGTAAGGACCGGGTTGATCAGCTGTTCAGCCTGCTGGATGCCAAGCAGGCTGCTTACTTGAAACAGCGCCTCAAGATGCCCGGCTATGGCCTGGATTTTCGCCAGTTCAGCGCGGTGTACCATCCGCAGATCAAGGACTACGGCTTCTCCATCAAACCGCTGTTGCCGTAAGTCAGACGCCGGCCAGGTGCAGCACCAGTTTGACGATGCCGAAGATCACCAACACAAACACGACCGTGAATAACACGCCGAGAATGATGAAGTGGCTAGGCTTGCCGCGTGAGAAGTCGCGAGTACGGTTTTTCCCGCTTTGCACACCGAGCGCTGCACTCAGCACGCTTTGCAACATCTCCCATAGCGTCAGCGGTTTGTTTTCCTCTTCGCTCATGTGTCTCTCCGTTACTCAGACTGAGTGCTTACTCAGTAAAGCCTAGCCGGAGGCAGGATGTTTGCCGTGGAAACGACTCCTGCTGAAGTTGCTTGAGTACCGACCCCTAGGCTGAGATTCCATACCTAGCAAGGGGTTTCATCATGAGCAAGTCGGTAATTATCAACACCAGTGAGCAGGGGTGGCTGGATAAGGCCATCCGTATGCGCCTGGTATTTGGTGCAGTGGAGCTGGTTGATGACGCGAACACTGGCGTACAGCCGGAGGATATCGAGGAACTGCTGGAGCTGATCCAGAAACATCAAGGTCATCACAGCAGCCGGCTACGCACAGTACTGGGCGTTAGTGTCGGTCTGTGCCTGTCGTTGATGGGCCTGTGGATGATCCACGCCGCAGCCACTGATCCCGTTGCCACCAGTGAGCTATGGGTGCTGCTGGCCGGCGGTGTGTTTATGGCGTTCTTCGGCGGATTGGGGGTGTTCTACGCCCTTGGTCAGCGCTGGAGAATCAGCGCCAGCAGCGGTGACCGGAACATGACCCTGGGCTCCGACTAAGGGTTCGGTGCCGTGGCCGCTGGTTACGGCGCTGTTTTCGTTACGCATCAGGTCTTCGAGCAAGGTTATCAAGCCTGCGCAAACCAGTAGCAGGCCCCAGTTGAAGGCAGCTGTCTGTATATGCCGCAAAAGGCGCATCCACTCGGTCTGAGTGTGCGGTATCCAGACTATCGGCAGCATAAAACCCAATAGCGCCACCATGGCGTAAGACATCAGGCGGATAAAGGTCTGTGGCGGTGGCGATTGCTGTTGCATGCCGTAGACCACTGTGGCGACCACCAGAATACTGGCTGAGGCGGATAGCACGAGGTCAGCGCGGGCATGCAGCACATCGAACAGCACGGCTTCAAACTCCTTGTCTGCCGATGTATCAGGATGTAGCACCAGCGCGGCGCCAACCAACTGCACCAGTGCGCCGCCCAACCAGGGGGCCAGCAACAGCGGATAGCGCTGCAGCAGGGCTGGCATCGCGAGACTGCGACGCCAGAACAGCAACCAGGCTATCGCACTAAGGCTGTACACCAGGCTTATCGCCACGCTGTGCATGATCAGGGCGTGCCAGGTTGAGGCGCTGCAGGCTCGCTTTCAATCACGGCGGGTGAGGGTTTGGCCATACGAATTGGACTGATCAGGTTGGTGTATTCCTCGATCAGTCTATGCACGGCCTCCGGAGGCTCGCAGGCCTTGAATTCCATGCTGATGGTTATTTCATCCGGGTCACGCTCCTGCCCCTGGCGCTTTTCACGGCCGAAGGTGACAAAGAACCGTTCGCTCTGCAGTTCGCCGTTCTCCAGGGCGTGGCTGGCTTTTTCGAGTTCGGTGCCGTGCATCTTGACGGAGAGATCGACCTTCATGCTTTCCAACCCCAGACCGCGCGGTGCGACCAGGGCGATCAGTGGAATGTTCATGGTGTGTTGCTCATCCAGGCCAACTTCCACCATCTTCGCCTTCATGGGGGTGCCGAGGTCGTCCGGGTTGTAGTCAAAAAACTGATCGAACAACTTGATGTACTGCTGGGCAACCAGGTTGTGGGTCGCCGCAGCGGCCTGGTGCAGACCGCGGGTGATGTGGCTCAAATCACTGGCGCTCATCGGTTCTTTCTTGTTGGAAAACAGTGCCATGGGTGAACTCCTCGCTTACTGATCTAAGGAAGACCCCGCCGAAGCGGGGTCAGAATTGCGTTTACTTCTTGGCTGTGCCGTCATCGGCTGTGGCTGGTTTTGGCGATTCCAGCACGGCGTCAGTGGGCAGCGGATCAGTTGCAGGCGTGGCTTTCTCGCTCGGCAGCAGCACCGGTTTGGTCGCCGCGTCAGTGAGGAAGTCGATCACCCGCATCAGTGCTTCAGGTGGGTCCTGACGGGCAATCTTGGTGCTGATGGCATAACGTGCACGGGTGTCGGTTTTGCGCGTCTGGGTCGACTTGTGGCTGACCGAGCCCTTCACCGTGACACTGAACGGCCCCCAGCCGAGTTTGGCTTCGAAGCTGCCCTCACCAGCAGTTTCGCTGGTGTCCTCAGCCTGCTGGCTGATGGTCAGTTCGAAGTCGATGGAGCCTTCTTCGATGGTGATGTTGGGGTGGCTGATGGCCGCCAGCAGCGGGATGCGCATCTTCTTGGTTACGGTGCCCTTGTACACACCGTTTTCGTCGACCAGGGTTTCGTCGTAGTCGAACTGTACGGACACCGCTTTACCATCCTTGATGCACACCGCCATCAGGAAGTCGGCATAGGCTTTGCTCGCCTGCACCTGAGCCGTGATCATGGCCTGCAATGGCCCTGAAATCATGCGATCAAGCGGCAATGCGTTGATGACGGAACCGATCAGGCCGGTATCAATCTGGGACATAGTCAATCTCCTTATCGTATGCGCGAAATGCGCAGTCTCAGGCTATGGAGCCTCGTAGTTGAGGTTCAGCAGGAACTACTTACCTATGAGTTTCATGCTCTTGGCGGCGGATGTTGCCGATCTGGCGCAGGCTCAAACCGTATTTGTCAGCCAGGGCGCTGCGTGACAGACCATCCGAGCTTTGCTGGACGATCTTCAGGTTGCGTATCTGTCGACAGAAGTGGTCGGCTTTGGGGATCTCGATAGCGATTCCGGCGTAACGCTCGATCAGAGCGTCCAGCGCTTGCGGCGACAGGAGCAGGGCTAGCGAGGAGCGAGCAGGGTATTTGGGAATGTATTTGGGGCGGCCACCGAAGGCGCAAGTCAATCGGTATGCGCTTTCCAGACCGATACACTCGATCAGTTCCTGCAGTGAGTGTGGCAATAGCTTGATGTCGACCTGTTGCAGGTCATTCTCGTCCATGGGGTCCTCCTTGTTGTCTCGTGGACTGCCAAGGATGCTAGGAATAGGACGGGTTGTTTTTCAGCAGGAAATATCCCCCCTGAATGCGCGGGGAAATGCTTCAAGCTGATATGTATTTGCGGCCGGTGATCGACTGCCAATCCCCATCAACGGAGGATTGCACATGTCTCACTACTCGATTTACTTCAGTTTTATCGCCAACCTGGAAGGCGGGCCAGCCACCAAGGGTTATGTCCCCGACGCAGGCAATAGCCGCAGCGGCGTCACCATTGCAACGGGGTTTGACCTCGGGCAGCGCAAGCTGGCTGATCTGCAGGCGCTGGATTTGCCTGATCCGCTGCTTGAGCGTTTACGCCCTTACCTTGGCCTGACTGGGCAGGCAGCAGTAACGCAGCTGGCCACACAACCGCTGAACATCACAGCGGCAGAGGCAGAGCAGATTGATGAGGCGTACAAGGAGCCCTTTATCAATCGTCTGGCGGCCAGTTATGCCAAGTCCGGCGGCGGCGATTTTGCCCAGTTGCCAGCGCAGATGCAGACCGTTATCGCCTCAGTGGCCTTTCAGTACGGTGATCTTGCATCGCGCACGCCGAACTTCTGGAAACAGGTGGTGGCGCATGACTGGAATGCCGCCCATAGCAACCTGCTGAACTTTGGCGATCGCTACACCAGCCGGCGGCGTCAGGAAGCCGAACTGCTGTCCCAGGCAATGTCCTGAGCAGCACACTGCCCAGCCGCAAGGCTGGGCAGTTATGGCGCTAATTGCAGGGGTAAAGATTACTGGCAGGGCTGGACCAGCAACAGGCTGACACTGCCCATTTGGGCACTATCAGTTACCTGCGTGTGATCGGGCAGGCTGCGCCAATCCACGTTCAAGCAGATCGCTGTCAGCGGCTGCGGACCTTCAGTGCCGACCACACGTGGAGCAAAGTCGCGGCGGTACAGCGCCTGTGTGCCTTTGTCTGGCTGCACGCTGTGGGCGTCACGCAAGGTGCTGCTGACCAGCTCGGGAATCTCCTTCATGGGCAGCGTGAAGCGTGCTTGCGCACCGTCCTGGTTGAAATATCCGGCGGCTCGGGTGCGCTGCCAAAGCTGTTGCCATTGGCTGCTTCCAGCTCCGACAGCAAGGGACTGGCCGTAGGCTTTGAGGGTGGATTCAGGCAGGTTTTCCGTACTCATGGCATGGCTCAAGCCGCTGGCCAGAATCAGCAGGAAGGACAGGTTACGTATCAACATGATCAAGCTCCGATGGGTAATGGAGCTGGCAAGGTGCCCGGGCAACCGGCAGCTGTTCAGCGGGAAATACTGCCCATTACGGCTGGTCGCTAGATCGCTGCGGAAGTATTTCCTGCTGCAGCGCAAGGTGACAGGGCGCTGAGATAGGTCTGCCAATTGGCAGCTATTTCACAAGGAGAGACCTGATATGCCCACTCTGAATCCAGCTATCACGCTTGCAGGCAACCTCGCTGATTTCAACCATGACGGTTTTGAAATCGAGGCGATGAACTTCCTTTTTGATCGTCTTGATCGCGGCAACCTGACGGTTGACGGTGAGGCTCTGTACATCGGCCAGCAAGCAGTGCGCCACTACACTTGGCGCGACAAAGGGCGCAATCGCACCTGTTCGATGTTTTTCACCTACGGCAATACTCCCAGCCATTTGACGGTCTACGGCCTGGGCAAGCACTGCGGCGACAGTGACAAGGAATACAAGCTGTACACCTGGGTCGACAAGAAGGAGCAGTTGTATACCCTGGCGCCGACGCGCAGTGACTCGCGTTTTCGCTCATTGTTAGCGCCAAACTGACGCTGGCTAAGCGCTCCTCTGGAGCGCTTTCTATTTCGCCTCGGCAATGATGCGTCGTGGTCGCTGCAACAATTCTCCGCTGCAGTTCGGACAACGCCCATGCAATGTGCTGTCGACGCAGTCGCGGCAAAATGTGCACTCGTATGAGCAGATGAATGCGTCCTGGCTGTCCGCCGGAAGGGCACGATTACAGCACTCGCATTGGGCGCGTAATTCCAGCATGTTGGTCTCCTGACTGGGCGGTTTAAGCGAATCGTTCGGCATATTCCTGAGGGCTGACACCCAGGTGCTTGTGAAAGGTGCGGCGCAGATTTTCCGGGTGGGTGAAGCCGCTCAAACGCGCCACTGTACTGATCGACGCCTGGGCGTTCTGCAGCAGGTTGCGTGCTGCCTCCAAGCGCACAATCTCCACATAGCGGCCTGGGCCCATGCCGAGTTCCTGGTTGAAAATTCGCGACAGGGTGCGCGGCGTCATATTGGCTCGCGTCGCCAGGGCTGCAAGCGACAGGTCTTCATGCAGGTGCAGCGGTATCCATTCCAGCAGGCTGGCCAGGCGTGGCACTCGGTTGGGTTCCGGAGTCAGCAGCGCGCTGAACTGCGCTTGCCCGCCGGGGCGGCGCAGAAACAGCACCAGACGTTTGGCCACGGCCAAGGCAAGCGGACGACCGAGATCGGCTTCAACCAGAGCCAGCGCCAGATCAATCCCTGCAGTAACCCCCGCCGAGGTGAAGATATGGCCATTACCGGTGGGGTCTTGCGCATCATAGGTGTGCAGGCAATCAGCGCTGATTTCCACCTGCGGGTGTTCCCGGCGTAGGCAGTCGAGATCGGCCCAGTGAGTGGTGGCGCGGCGGCCATCGAGCAGGCCGGCGGCGGCGAGAATCAGCGCACCGGAACAGACCGAGCCGACGCGCCGGATCTGCGGTGCGGCGCTGCGTAGCCAAGCCAGCAACTCAGGGTTCTGGCACTGCGCTTTGTCACCCTGGCCGCCGGGGATCAGCAATGTATCGATATGCGCAGGGTCTTCGGCGCTCCAGGCCTGTTCGGCGACCAGCTGGAAACCGGCGGAGGTAGGCATTGCCATCGCCTGCTGGCCGAGTACCAGCAGGCGATAAGCGGCGGGCAGGCCCTGGCGCTGACGTTCGTCATTGGCAGAGGCAAACACCTGCAATGGGCCGGTCAGGTCCAGGCTCATGACATGCGGATAAAGCAGGCAGGCGATGGTTCGCGGGGCATCCATAGGCGTTTCTCGATAAGCGTTGGATGCAGTCTGCGCTTAACGAGTTATTGGCAACAAGGACAATAAGCCCACAGATATGGCCATTGTGGCGTTGTCGGCGTGGCGAGGGAGAGAAGGGCTCTGACAAGAGGGGCCAATCGGCAGCTCAGAGCCCTTGTTGCAGCAGCCGATTACTCGGGCATGCTCCATGGCTCCAGAGTGAAGCCTTGCTGACTGAGCTGCTCACGAGACTGCTTGAGCACGTCGGCAAATTGCACTGGGTCGCTGTAGATGGTGCTGGACAGTTGGGTGCGGCCGAGCAGACGAGTGCTGGTACGGTCGATCACACTCAGGCTTAGGTTACCAGTGCCATCTTGCGGGGCCCAGGCGACGCATTGGAAAGGTTGAAAGGCGCGGTCGGCAATCAGCAAAGCTTCGTTAAAACGCAGCGGTGCGTTCATGGGGTCGGTTTCTCCGAGGTGATCCCAAATACACAAAGGGGCAAACGGTAGATTCACGCTTGCCAGTCATATGCGTTGATGAACGAAGCTGACCGCTAAGTCACATGTTGGCGAAAAAATGCACGGAATTGTCCGATAAATCACAGTTTTAATCGTGCAAGCCGAGAAATTGGGCGAGGAATAGGGTGGTTAGGCCTTCTCTGAGCCTTTGCAGGCCGCCAGTAATTGCTGTAGATAACGCGCGACATAACGCTGAAAGCCGCGGTCATCCCAATAGCCCAAATGGCTCAGTGGGGTATGGCGCTTGTACCAGGGCCCCACTGGCATGGCGCGATCTTCGGCGACCACCGCGGCGTAATTGGGCAATGGGCGTAGCGGATAACCCAGCGGGTCGGCGGGCGCGTAAAGATTTAGCCAGCGCGCCTGTTCGGTTACCGCGTCGGTCAGGCAATGACCGGGGAAACGGATCGGCACGACCGGGTCATAGGCAAAGGTAAACAGCGGGATATTGCAGCCAAAGGTGATCAGGCCACTCAGGGTTTCCAAGGCCAGAAAGGGATCCAGCGGGCATTCCTCGGCGGTATTGATGCGCTGCTGATCCCAGACGAAATTGGAGAAGATATGCCCACCCAGTGAGTGCGCCAGCACCACCAGCGGGGTATCGGCATCGACCTTGGCGCGCAAGGCATTGAGGCCACTGCGCAGGCACTGATGGACTTCTTCATAGGTGGTGTCGTAGGCCTGGCTGACTTTGCGATAGCCGCTGGCATCACCGAGAAACAGCGTAACGATGCGGCGTAGCCAGCGCCAGCGCACGGGCTGGTCGCGCAGCTTGTCGAGAAAAGCCAGTTGCCGCTTGTCCAGCACGCTAGCCCAGTACAGCGTCTGAAAGGCCACCTGGTCGGCCTCGGCACCAAGGCGTTGGCGCAATCCGGCGATCAGACTGTGGGCGAAGGCGTGCTGGCCTTCGTCGTCACGCAGGTCAGGCTGCGTGCCGATGCCGTGGATAATGGCGACTGCGAGTTTCATCCTGCCCATCCTTGGTCATGTTGCTGGGTGTTCGGTCGGCTTCAGTTTTTAGAGTGGCTGCAGACGCCCGCCGAGGCGGCCGCTGTCGACCAGTTCGAGAAACTCGTCGCCAAGCCGCTGGCTTTCGCTCATGGCCGTGCGCCAATAGCGCTCGCGGCCGGCATCATCGCCCAGGTAACGGCTGAAGTCCTTGCGGTCGGGGAGTTTGCCATGGGGCAGGCGCGCCAGGTAGTCGCGTGAGGGGGCCAGCAGCAGAACATCCTGCAGGCGCTCGCCATCACCTCGGCGCCAGGGCATGCCCTTGTCGAACCAGCCGGGGATGACCTTATCGGTGAAGTGCGGGTAGAGCACGATATCGTCGCCGCTGTAAGGCAAGTCGAGGTGGTAGTCGAGCAGGCCGCCATCGCGGTAGGTACCAGGGCCGGCGCCGGGGATATCGCGGACCCCTTGCATGATCATCGGGATGGAGCCGGAGGCCAGCAATGCATGACGCAGATTACCGCTGTCGAGTTGCAGATAACGCGAGGGGAAGTCGCTCAGCGTCCCTAAGGGCGGAGCAAGGCGGGCGTCGTGCAGAATCACCCGCTCGAAGTGTTTGGCCAGTCGCGGACGGCCCAGCAGATTGCTGCCAATCACCGAAGACAGGCCCAGGCCGAGCGCGCCGCGATGGTCGTGTTGTAGCAGGCCATGGCTTTTTACCACGACGATATTCAAACGGTAATGCGGGTTGCTGAGGATGTTGGCGTCGTCGTTGCTGAGCAGTTGATCAAGCATCAGGCTGCAGCTACTCGACACTTGCGCCATGCTCACGCCTTTGGCAAAGCGCTGCGAGGTATACAGCTCGCCGAGGCGACGCAGGCCTGCTGCAGCATCCGGCAAACAGGCGCTGGCGAAACGCCAAGAACCGATGGATGCCCCAATTAGCGAACGCTCGCGCGGCGCGCGTTGCAGCCAGTCGCCGAACAGCGCCAGATCCAGCCCCTGAATCCCCAACGCCTTCGGGCCACCGGCTGCGCCGGGCAGAATACCGACATCCGCCGGTTGCAGGCCGTGCTCGCGAATCCGCGCAAGGGCGCGTTTGCCGGCCTTGATTGTCAAAGCAGGGGACTTGATTAATATCGCACTCATGCTGGCCTCCATCGCGCAAGGCAGCGATTATAGAGCGCTGGGTTGCCAGGCCAAGCGACTTCAGCGCGTGAATGATGCGCGCGTGGGTTGGGATAAATCAGTGTCTGAGCAATGCCTTAAGCAAATTCAGCTTGAGTTAAGTCGTGTGCAGTAACTTGGACTCCGTCGAAAGCCAACTCCATTAAGGAATCTGAACATGAAAACACTGACTGCCGTATTTGCCGCTGCTGCCCTGACCCTGACTGCTGGCTTGGCTCAAGCCCGTGACCTGGGTCCGGATGAAGCACTCAAGCTGCGTGACGCCGGGACTATCCAGTCCTTCGAAAAACTCAACGCTGCAGCGCTAGCGCTGCACCCAGGCAGCACGACTGAAGACACCGAGCTGGAAGAAGAGTACGGCCGCTACATCTATCAGGTTGAAGTTCGCGACGCCCAAGGCGTGCAGTGGGACGTCGAGCTGGATGCCACTAACGCACAAGTTCTGAAGAACCAACGAGACGATTGATGAACACCACTGCTTGGCTTGCACGCGCACTCCTGGCCTGCCTGCTGCTGACATTGACGTTCAGCAGCAGCGCGCGCGATCTGGATCAGGATGAAGCATTACGCCTGCGCCGCGAGGGGTTGATCATGCCCCTCGAGCAGTTGTTGCAGATGGCCTTGCAGCGTCATCCCGGTGCGGTTTTGCTGGAAGTCGAGCTGGAGGAGGAAGACGGTGTGCTGGTTTATGAAGTTGAATTGGTGACCGAGCAGGGCATCGTGCGCGAACTGGAGTTACACGCCAGCACCGGTGAAGTACTCAAGGACGAGGTGGAAGACTGAATGCGCCTGCTGCTGGTTGAAGACCATGTCCCCCTGGCTGATGAGCTGCTCGCCGGTTTAACCCGTCAGGGGTATGCGGTGGATTGGTTGGCCGACGGCCGTGATGCCGCCTATCAGGGCGCAACCGAACCCTATGATCTGATCATTCTTGACCTCGGTTTGCCTGGCAAACCGGGGCTTGAGGTGTTGCAGGAATGGCGCGCTGGCGGCCTTACTACACCGGTATTGATCCTTACGGCGCGCGGCTCCTGGGCCGAGCGCATCGAAGGTCTCAAGGCGGGTGCGGATGATTACCTGAGCAAACCCTTTCACCCGGAAGAGTTGCAATTGCGTATCCAGTCCCTGCTGCGGCGCGCCCATGGTCTGGCCAACCAGCCGCAACTGGAAGCGGCGGGCTTACAGCTGGATGAAAGTAGGCAATCGGTACAACGTAATGGCGAAGAGGTACAGCTGACCGCCGCCGAATTTCGTTTGTTGCGCTATTTCATGCTGCATACCGGGCAATTACTGTCCAAGAGCCACCTAGCTGAGCACCTGTATGACGGTGAAAGCGAGCGCGATTCGAATGTTATCGAGGTGCACGTCAACCACCTGCGGCGCAAGCTGGGACGCGAGATCATCGAAACTCGCCGTGGTCAGGGTTATCGCTTTAACGGTGATGTTGCTTGAGGTCGATTCAGCGGCGTTTGAGCCTAGGCCTGATCAGTGTTTTGCTGGTTATTGGTCTGCTGCTGGCGCAAAGCAGCCTCTGGCTGTTCGATCGCAGCCTGCGCGGTTATTTGCAGACAACTCTGCAGGATGAAACCCAGACCCTGCTCGGCGCAATTGTGCGTGGCCCCAATGGCCTGCAACTGGATGAGCGGCGCCTCAGCGCTGCGTTCAAACGGCCTTATTCCGGCCTGTATTTCCGTATCGACCTTGGCGAGCAGACCTGGCGTTCACGTTCACTCTGGGATCGCAATCTGCGTCCGGTTGCAGAAGCTGGCTTGCAGGATGCGTTGGGCGACGGGCCACAAGGCCAGCAGTGGTTGGTGTACCGCGCTGACTATCAGCGTTATGGCCAGCCCATCGTGATTCACGTGGCGCGTGATTACACCCCGATACTCAACAGTTTCAGTCAGGTGCAGAGGATTGTTCTGGGTCTGGGGATTACCGCGCTGGTGCTAATTCTGTTGCTGCAACGCTTGATCGTCAGCCGCGCGTTGCGCCCCCTGGAACAGACCCGCCGGCAGCTGATACAGCTGCAGCAGGGCCAGCGTAGCCAGCTGGACCAACAGGTACCGCTGGAACTGGAGCCGCTGGTGGCACAGATCAACCACTTGCTGGCGCATACCGAGGACATCCTCAAACGCTCGCGTAACGCCCTAGGCAACCTCGGCCATGCGCTGAAAACGCCGTTGGCGGTGCTGGTCAGCCTGGCCACCCGGGAAGAGCTCAAGCAGTTGCCGCAACTGCGCGAAAGCCTCAATGGTCAGCTGCAACAGATCGAGCAGCGTATTGCCCGCGAACTGGGGCGTGCACGCTTAGCTGGGGAAGCCTTGCCGGGCGCGCATTTTGACTGCGCCAGCGAGCTGCCTGAGCTGTTTTCGACACTGGCGATGATCCATGGCAACCACTTAGAACTGGAGTGGCAGGCCGAGCCTGGGTTGCGGTTGCCCTGGGACCGTGAAGACCTGCTGGAACTCCTCGGCAACCTGCTGGACAACGCCTGTAAATGGGCCGACAGCCAGGTACAGCTGCAAATCAGCAGGGTAGGAGAGGACTATCAGCTGGCGATTGATGACGATGGACCGGGCATTGACGCCGCGCAGCGCGACGAAGTGCTCAGCCGTGGTAGCCGTCTGGATGAACAGGTGGCCGGTCATGGGCTAGGTTTGGGCATCGTGCGCGATATTGTTGATGCCTGGGCCGGGAGATTGCAGCTGGCAGATAGCCCGCTAGGTGGCTTGCGCGTCACGGTCAGCTTGCCAGTGAAGCGCACCTGAGTTCATCAGGCACGCTCAAACCGAGGCTTACATGCCGTTGGCAAATGCCGGGTTGCTCATATCGATACTGGCGCGCACCGGAAGCAATGCATGCGCGTACTTGGCCAGAATATCCAGCTCGTAATCGATGCGCGCATGCAGACGCTGGTCGTCTTCGCTGCTTGGCTCTGGCGTGTTCAGCACCTTCTCGACGCTGCGCACGATCAGATGTTCAGGCAGGTAGCAGAGGCGGCAGTTCTTGTAGCTGGACGCGCGCAACTCGCTGATCGGATAAGCCCCTCCAACCCCTGACGATACGCCCACCAGCAACCCTGGTTTGTGCGCCAGCTCCGCCTTGCTGGCGTAAATAAAGAAGTTCTTGATGGCCGGGCAAGCCATGCCATTCCACTCCGGAGAAACGATCACCACAGCGTCGGCAGCTGCCAGTTGCTTGCTGTAAAGCCCCCATGGGCCGGTATCGTCAGCGGGCCAGAGCGGCAGCGGTGCGAGGCCCAGGTCAATCACATTGCTCTGCGCATCATCGGTGTGGCCCAACTGAATCAGACGCTGGCGCAAGAAGCGGGCGACCTTTCCCGATTGGCTGTTACTGCGGCTGGAACCGGCCACCAGAGCGATATTGAGCATCGTGCACCTCTCTTAATTACGAGTCATAAATGAAAAACGCAGGCTAACGATTGCTAGCCTGCGTCACAAGGAAACAGCCGCCAGAGTGGCGGTCCGATGGTGCCACGCCTGACGGTCACACGCGGAACTGGTCCATCAGACTCTGTTGGTGGTTGGCCAGTTTGTTCAGACCTTGGCTGATTTTTGCCGACTCATCGGCCTGGGCGGAAATCGACTCGGTGACATCGCGGATCGAGGCCACGTTGCGGTTGATTTCCTCGGCCACCGAACTCTGTTCTTCAGCAGCGCTGGCGATCTGCAGGTTCATGTCGGTAATCACGCTAACCGCCTGGCTGATGCGCTGCAGCACGGCCACGGCTTGTTCCACTTGTTCGACGCTGCCCTGGGCCTGGCGATGGCTACTGTGCATGGTACTGACCACTTCCTTGGTACCGCTTTGCAGACCTTCGATCACCTGGCGAATTTCCTCCACCGAGTCTTGGGTGCGTTTGGCCAGGTTGCGCACTTCATCGGCCACCACGGCAAAACCACGGCCGGCTTCACCGGCGCGGGCGGCTTCGATGGCAGCGTTGAGGGCGAGGAGGTTGGTCTGTTCCGCGATTGAGCGGATCACCTCGAGTACCGAACCGATCTTCTCGCTGCTATTGGCCAGGCCTTCGACTTCCTGCATGGCCACGTTCATCTCATTGGCCAGCAGTTCGATGGTCGAGGTGGTTTTACCGATCACGCTCATACCTTCCCGGCTGGCCTGGTCGGCGGTGCGTGCCGCTTCTGCGGCCTGGGCGGCGTTATGCGCCACATCCTGCGCTGTAGCGCTCATTTCCTGGAATGCGGTGGCCACCTGATCGACTTCACGGTATTGCTGCTGCATGCCGTCGCTGGTCTGGCTGGCGATCAGTGCGGACTGATCGGCCGTGCTGCGGGCGTCCTGAACGCTGCGTTTAACGTCAGCGATGATCGGTTGCAGCTTGTCGAGGAAGCGGTTGAACCAACTGGCCAGTTCGCCGAGTTCGTCTTGCTTGGCGTATTCCAGGCGGCGGGTCAGGTCGCCTTCACCGCTGGCGATATTTTTCAGCATTGCCGCGACGCCGAGAATCGGCCGGGTCACGCCCAGTGCTGTCAGCCAGATCAGCAGAATACCCACCACCCCGGCAGCCAGACCGAGCCCCAGCGATACCGCCGTACTGCGTGTACCCATTGCATCCATTTGCGTTTCTAGGCGAGTGGCGGGCTCCAGCAGAACGCTTTCTGGTACCTCCATCAGAACGCCCCACGGCTGGGACTCAGGAATTGGCAGCAGCGGTTGCAGTACCTGCAGCGCACCGTCGTGGTGCAAAACTTCCGGGCGGTTACTGGCCACCAGGCTGGTCATTTCGCGGTGTTGGTCTGCGAAGGCTTGTTCCAGTTTGCCGCCCAGCAGGCTGCTGTCACGGCTGTGGCCGGCAAGCAGGCCCGCAGGGCTAATGATGCTGACATGCCCGGCGCCGTCGAAAAGATCCTTGTGTGCACTAGTGCTGAGCTCCTGCAGGCTGGCCAGGCTAATGTCCACACCAAGTACGCCAATTACCTTGCCGCCTTGTTCCAGCGGGAAGGCGATACTGGTCATCAGGGTTTTCACCCCGTCGGCTTCGTCGATATAGGGGTCGAGCAGGCACACCTTCTTCTGCTGCAAGGGGCAGCTGTACCAGGCGTTATAAGGCGCGCCGCTGATACCGGGCGTAGCGTCATTCAGGTCTGCCTCTTTCATCGCCTCGGCGCTGAGTTCGCCGTCATCGCCTTGTGCCCAATAGATTGAGAAGCGGCCCTTGTCGTTGCTGCCGAGGTTTTCCTGATCGGTAAACAGGTCATCTTTGCCGTCCAGAGCGTTGGGCTCGAACGCCACATAGATACCCAACAGGCTGCGGTTGGCCTCCAAAGCGCTGCGTACCTGACGGGTCAGGTCTTCGCGCAGGTCGAAGGCATCAAGAAAGCGTTTTTCCGCCTGTTCGCGGATAAACAGCACCTGGGTGGCGGCGCCGCGCCCGTACTGGTAGGCGTCCATAAAGTAGCGCTGCATTTGCAGTGCCTGCGACTCGCCGCGTGCTGTCATACGCAACTGCGCGGACTCCTGCAGCATGGCTGTGCTGGCCTGCTTGACCAGGCTGGCGCTACGCGATGCCTGGATGACCGAAGCGGAAACCAGCACCGCAACAATGGCCAGCAAGCACAGGCCGGCCAGTAGGGTGATCTTCAACTGGATGGAAAGTCGGCTGAACAGCATTTTCAGGACCTTTATATGGCAGAGGCTTAGAGCGCCTATCGGCGCTTAGGCGCTTTTCTTTAAGTTTCACGTCAAGTAAAGCAGAGCAAGTTGCAGGCCAGCGGCAGCTTTGAAATGGCAGGGTAATCGAAATTAGCAACGGCTTGTACAGAATAATTTACGGGTGTTTTGACAGGTCAGTCAGCATTGTGCAGAGTACGCGCCCTTCGCCGAGCCGGCGCAGCATCCAGAGAAGGTCGAAACCTTCGCGGACCTATTTAAATTGCGGGAGTAAATCGATGAACGCAGTCGTTGCGGCAGTGGGGATCATGCTGATTCTCAGCTTGTGCCGCGTGCATGTGGTGGTAGCCCTGATCGTCGGCGCCTTGGCCGGTGGCCTGCTTGGCGGCCTGGGTATTGAGGGTTCTCTGGCGGCCTTTAATAAAGGACTAGGCGGCGGGGCGACAGTGGCGTTGTCCTATGCCTTGCTGGGTGCCTTTGCCGTGGCGATTGCCAAATCCGGTCTGGCCCACGCACTGGCGGACAAGGCCTTGGCCATAGTCGGCAAACAGGACGCCAAAGGCGCGGGTCTGCTCAAGTGGCTGCTGATTGCGCTGCTGTTGGCGGTGGCAATTTCCTCGCAGAACATTCTGCCGATCCATATCGCCTTTATCCCGCTACTGGTGCCGCCACTGCTGTATGTATTGAGCAAGCTGCAACTCGACCGTCGCTTGATCGCCTGTGTGCTGACTTTCGGCCTGATTACCCCGTACATGTTTCTACCGGTTGGCTTTGGCGGAATCTTCCTCAATGACATTCTCCTGGCCAATGTGGCCAGCGGCGGTGTCGATACCAGCAACCTGGACGTAACCAAGGCCATGGCGATTCCGGCGCTGGGCATGCTGTTCGGCCTGCTGGTGGCGGTGCTGTTCAGCTACCGCAAAAAGCGTGTGTATGACCTGAGCAAGATCGAGCAGGCCGAGCGCGGGGATGTCGCCTACAACCCGTTGAGTCTGCTGGTGGCGGGCGTGGCGATTGTTGCGGCATTTGTCGTGCAGCTGTGGTTGGACTCGATGATTATCGGGGCCCTGGCTGGCTTTATCATCTTCTCGGTGTCTGGCGTGGTGCGCTGGAAAGAGGCCGATGGCCTGTTTACCGAAGGCATGAAAATGATGGCGATGATCGGCTTTATCATGATCGCTGCAGCCGGGTTTGCCGAAGTGATGAAGGCTACCGGTGAAGTGAAAAGCCTGGTCGACAGCTCCGCCGAACTGATTGGCCACGACAAGGCCCTGGGTGCGCTGCTGATGCTGCTGGTCGGCCTGCTGGTGACCATGGGCATCGGTTCGTCGTTCTCCACCGTGCCAATCATCGCGGCGATTTTCGTGCCGCTGGGGCTACAACTGGGCTTCAGCCCGCTGGCCATTCTGTGCATCGTCGGCACTGCCGGTGCCTTGGGCGATGCCGGTTCACCTGCCTCCGATTCGACCCTCGGGCCAACCGCTGGGCTTAACGTTGATGGCCAGCACAACCACATCTGGGACAGCGTGGTACCGACCTTCCTGCACTACAACCTGCCGTTGCTGGTATTCGGTTGGGCAGCAGCTATGGTGATCTGACCGGGGCATTGCTCGCCTGCAGCGCAACAGCGTCAGGCGATTCAACCTTTCAGCGGGGCTACCGATAAACCGGTAGCCCCGTTTTCATTCCGCTGTTCTGCTAAGCAAGGATCTGCCGATGCGCCTTACCCTGAAATCAAAAGTCGTGCTGTTGGCACTGATACCGGTGGTGCTGTTTGCCCTGGTGCTCAGTGGTGCCGCTGCCAAGGTGTTACAGAACCTGGCTGCCCAAGAAGTTGAAGAAACCCGCGAGCGCCTGCTACAGGAAAGCCGCAATGAGCTGCAGCATTACGTGCAGATCGCCCTGGGGTCGGTGCAGACCTTGTATGACGGGGCTGCGCAAGGCGATATGGCCAGTCGTGAGCAGGCCGTGACGATCCTGTCGAAGATCAAGTTCGGCAAGGACGGCTACTTCTTCGGCCACGATTCCAATGTGGTGCGCCTGTTCCGCGGCGATAGTCCGGTAGACGTCGGCAAAAGCCTGGCGGACCGCCGCGACCCGAATGGCGTGTACATCAACCGCGAACTGGTGAATGTCGCCAAGAACAACAGCTACTACGTCAATTACAGCTCGCCACTGCCGACCGATGATTCGGTGCTGGTGCCAAAAATGGCTTACAGCTATTACCTGCCGAAATGGGATATGGCCTTGGGCACGGCAATCAACCTCGACGGCGTCGAAGCGCAGATTGCTCAGGTACAAGGTGAAATCGACGAGCGCATCAGCACCATCATCACCAGCATCATGGTGATTGCTGCCGTACTGCTGGTGATATTCGGCATTGTCGGAGTGGTTCTGAGCAACACCTTCCTGCGCCCGCTGCAGCAGATCAAGGACAACCTCGATGACATCGCCGCCGGTGAAGGCGACCTGACTCGTCGCCTGCCAATCAATGGCGACGATGAGCTTGGCCAACTGGCGGGCTCGTTCAACCGTTTTGTCGAGAAGATTCACGGCCTGGTGCGGCAGATCGTCGACATGACCGGCCAGCTCACCGAACTGGTCGGCCAGGTATCGGCCCAGGCGCAGCGTTCCGAAGAGGCCATGGAGCGTCAGCGCCATGAGACCGATCAGGTGGCGACCGCCATTAATGAAATGTCCGCCGCCGCCCATGAGGTCGCGCAAAGCGCCCAGGGTGCAGCAGAGGCGGCGCAGAAGACCGACACCGAAGGCCAGGCGGCGAAAGAGGTGGTCGATGGCAGCATCGAGCGCATCCACACCTTGGTGCAGGACATCCGCGACAGTGGCGTTTCCCTCGACACCCTGCAGAAAGACGTGTCGTCGATTGTCAGCGTGCTCGACGTGATCCGCTCCATCGCCGAACAGACCAACCTGCTGGCTCTCAACGCCGCCATTGAGGCAGCGCGGGCCGGTGAAGCGGGGCGCGGCTTTGCCGTGGTCGCCGACGAGGTGCGCGCGTTGGCCAGCCGTACGCAGCAGAGCACCCAGGAAATTCAGGGCATGATCGACCGCCTGCAGAAGGGCACCCAGGATGCGGTGACAGCGATGCGCCGCTCCAGCGATGCCGGTGATGTCACCAGCGAGCAGGCTAATCGCGCCGGTACGTCGCTGGATGCCATCGCGCAACTGATCGGCACCATCAATGCGATGAACGCGCAGATTGCCAGCGCTGCCGAGGAACAAACCGCCGTGGCCGAAGAGATCAACCGCAGCGTGCACAAGATTGCCGTGGCGGTAGACAGCGTGGCCGACGAAACCCAGCAGGGCGCACAGACCGCGCGCAACCTGGCCGGGCTGGGCGAACGCTTGGGCGCACTGGTGCGTCAGTTCCGCATCTAGTACCTGACGCAGCCACAATGAAAGGGAAGCCCAGCTTTCCTTTTTTATTGTTCTGAGCATTAGTCCGTAGGAGCGGGCCATGCCCGCGATAATCGTTTCGCGGGCATGGCCCGCTCCTACGGAAATAGCGCACCGGTAGATAACTGCAGCAGCTTAAAACCCGCCGCGCTATATCCAATAAGTATGCAGCCCTGTGGTTAGCGGAAGTTTCTTGGACTAACGTGCACGAATCGCCAGGCTGGCTTGAATGTCGAGCGGCGGCGACACGTTTGGGTGCGCGCAGTTACTGCTGCTTCGGCGCGGTGTATGAGCAGTCTCCAGTGGGTGATGGGCTGATTTCGGGTGACAGCTGGAGGGGATTCGTACAACGGCTTGGGTATGTGGACCCATCGATAACAACAAGATGAGGGACTCACCATGTCTGTAGCGATAACACTTCGGCGCTGTGCTGCGCCGCTGATGGTTTCTGCACTGGCCATGCCGGTGCAGGCCGAGCAGGGCGATTACAACTTCTGGCAAACCCTGAGCAACCTGGTGGTGGCACCGGCAGCAGATAACAAGGTCACCCCGGCGCAACGCCTCGGCCCGTACCCGCTGCTGGCGAACCCGAGCGGTTTCAACAGCGGCTTCAAACCAGCCAACTACTACGCCTGGCAAACCGTGCAGATGGCCCCGCAAACCGGTGCCGTGTGTGGCAATGGCTCGCCGTACAAATTCTTCGTCAACCGCGTGCCCAATACCCGCAACACCATCATCTATCTGGAGGGCGGCGGGGCCTGCTGGGATTACGCCAGTTGCACCGGGCAAAGCGGCATTCGCGGCGCACGTAACCCCGACGGCATTCCCAATGACTACATGAGCCTACTCAATCCGGGTGCCAGTCTGGTCAGCCCCTTCGTGGTGCGTCTGCATCCCTGGACGCGGGTAAAGACCCAGAACTGGAACATGGTCTATGTGCCGTATTGCACCGGCGACATTTACTCCGGCGACAAGGTCGCGGTCTATGAAGACCCGCAAAGCCAGCAGGCGCCGTTGGTCTGGCACCACAACGGCCTGCGCAATATGCGCGCGGTGGTGGGTTGGCTGAAAGACAACCTGCCGCGCCCCACGCAGATGCTGACCACCGGTTGCAGCGCAGGCGGTGCCGGCAGCCTGACCAACTATGCACCAACCCGGCAGGACATTGCGCCGACGCGCAGCTTCCTGATCAATGACTCCGGCCCGGTGTTCTCGGCCATCACTGGCGGTGGTAACGAGGCTTATCCCTCTCTGCCGTTGCAGGGCTTTATCCGCAATGCCTGGGGGCTGGACGCTGGGCCGTTACCGTACCTGCAGTCGCGTTTGCCGGGGCTTAACCTGAACAACCTGGGCACCATTTACCCGGCGTTGTCGAGCAACCTGGCGGCTGATCGCATGGGCCATACGCACTTCTGGAAGGACCTGAATTACTCGTCCTATTCCTATGAGCGTTTCTACCCGGAAATCATCAATGCACCGAACCAGGCCGCCAAGGAGGCGCTGATTCACGCCAAGTGGGATGTGGACACCGGCAGGCTGCGTAACGAGCTGGCCAACCTGCCGAATGTCGGCGGTTACTTCCCGCAGTACCGTGCGGTTAATGAAAGCCACTGCACCAGCATCATCGAGTTTGCCAACGCGGATATTCAGGAGCAGAACCTGCAGCTGGATGATTTCGTCAATAACGTGATGAATGGCAGCGGCCCGGTACTGGATGCCTCTGAGCAGAGCGACACCGCCGACCGCAACAAACCCTTCAACCTGCTGTACTACGCACTCGACCAACTGCTGTAACGCTGTCGCCCGACCTGAGCAACCTGCTCAGGTCGGGTTATTGATAGTGTTGTTCGCGCGCTTGCTGCAAGCGTTGGCGCAGGTACTCATCACGGCTCAGCCCATCGGGGAAGCTGTCCATGCTCAGCACTTCCTCAACGATGCGCTTCTCATCGGTCTTGTAACGACGAAACTCGGCGCTAGGTGTCGTAGCCTTGGCTTCGCGCTCGGCGCTAATTGCCTTGTAGCGGGCGACCAATGCAGCGGCCTGATCTTTCTGTGCTTGTTCATCGCCAGCGGTGAGCTGAATCAGCCCCAGTTGCAGTAACAGCGACTCACTCATGGCCAGTTCACTGCGTTGCTCGTACGTTTCGATCTGCTCACGCAAGGCCTGCGCCTGGCTTTCACGTTGCGCGGCTGACAGCTCGGCGGCGCCGCTGACAAAGTCGCGGTAGGCCTGATGGAATGCCAGGCGTTGCTCCTGGTTTTTCACGGCTGGGTTTTGCAGCAGCTCTTGTAGCTGCGCCTCGGTGGGCATCGGTGTTGCCGGGCTAACGTCCGAGAGCCGGCTTGTGGTGTTGTCGGCCTGATTGGCCTGCGCAACTACCTGCGGCTCGCTCTGTAGGCGCCAATACAAGGTGCCGAGCACGGCAATCAGCACCAGCCCACCACCCACTAGAAGAGGTTTTCCCTGCATCGGCGATCTCCTGAATGACGCCGCACCGTGCGGCGTTATCAGCTTAGACCAGTCTGCATTCAGCGCTTCTTGCTGACCCAGGCCCAGAGCATTTCACACTGGATCGGCTGGATGCCGGCTTCATCGGTCACGGTTACGGCAACCAGTACTTCGCCTTTCTCCTGGGTGTGAATGGCTTGAATCTGCTCGGCTGTCAGGCTGGCCACGGCGCGCAGGCTACCGGTGGCGCGCTTGAGGTAGTCGACCTTGAGGCTTTTGATCAGCGGCAGTTTGTCATCCGGCACATTCATGCCGACCAGAAAGCCCGTGGCGGACTCAGCCAGCAGCGCCATGGCGGCAGCATGCACGCCTTTGATGTGGTTCTGCACCTTGCGCTTATTGGCGATGCTCATGACCGCCTGCTGTTGGGTCAACGTATGCACGCGTACCTTGGCGGTACCGGCGAACTTCACCTGGGAGCCAAACAGCAGCGACAGTGCCGGGCTTTGCAGGGCAGTGGGCAGTTGCTGGATTTTGCCGACGATACGGCTCAAGCGGTTGCTGGACATGCTGATGCTCTTTGCGCAGAGGAAAGGGCATGAGTCTGTCATAGCGAAATGTGACCGGCCAGGGCTGGCCGGTCACATTGTTGCCAGTCGATTAGAGCAATCGACGGCCGTCTTCGCGGGTAATGATCACGGTGGCCGAGCGCGGACGCTGACCAAGACCATCGGGCCAGGTGCTAAGCAGGTTGGTCGCCGTTGAGCCTTCCCCCGGGTGCTGGATATTGACGAACAGGGTGCGGAAGTCCGGAGTGGCGGTAATGCCGGTCACCTCGGCGCCCACGGGCCCCACCAGGAAGCGTTTCAGCTCACCGGTACGCGGCTCGGCCACCAGCATCTGGTTATTGCCGAACGGGCCACTGCTCAATTGGCTGCCGCTCATGTCGGTCTGAATCCACAGCCGGCCTTCCTCGTCGAACCACAGCCCATCAGGGCTGGCCAGGCGGTTATCCGCCGTCAGCGGTTTGCCATTCGGGCCGATGCAGTCGGTCTCCGGGCCTGCCAGCATAAACAGGCTCCAGGCAAACTGCCGACCGGCGTAATCCTTGCTCAGCTCACGCCAGCGGATGATATGGCCGAACGCGTTAGCGGGCCGCGGGTTGGCCGCATCGGGGCTGGTCCGGGCACTGTTGTTGGTCAGAGTGAAGTACACCTCGCCGTTGTCCGGATTGACTGCGCCCCATTCCGGACGGTCCATCTTGGTGGCGCCCACCACGTCAGCGGCCAGGCGGGTATTGATCAATACATCACCTTGGTCGGCAAAACTTACACCGGCGGCCTTGCAGGCTTTCTGGAATTTCTTGTCGTGGATATCCAGCGCCAGCCACTCTCCCTTGCCACTGGCATCGAAGCGCGCGACATACAGTGTGCCTTCGTCGAGCAAACGGCCATTGCTACGCCCTGGACGGTATTTGTCACGGCTGACGTATTTGTAGATGTACTCGTTCTGCGAGTCGTCGCCGGAGTAGCAGACCACTGGGCGGCCTGATTTCACCGGGGCGAACACCAGGCCTTCGTGGGCGAAGCGACCGAGCGCCGTGCGCTTGATGGGCACGGACTCCGGCGCAAATGGATCGATTTCGACAATCCAGCCAAAGTGGTTGGGCTCGTTGCGATAGTCCGCGCTGGCCGTGGTGGTCATGCGCGTGGCATCGAAACGCTCGAACTCATCGCCCTTGAGGTGATCCCAGCCGTAGCGGCTGCTGCTGCGCAAGCCGTAGCGGCTCAGCTCGCGCGGCAAATCGGTATCGCGGCTGGCAAAGTAGCCGGCCCAGTTCTCTTCGCAGGTCAGGTAGGTGCCCCACGGGGTAAAGCCATGGGAGCAATTGTTCAAGGTGCCGCGCGTTGCCGTGCCTTTTGGGCTGTAGCGGGTTTTCAATAGCGCATGGCCGCGCGCCGGGCCGCTGATCTGCATGGGCGTTGCGCCGGTGATTCGGCGATTTCTGGCACTCGGCAATACGCTCCACTCGCCATTCAGGCCACGGCGGACTTCCACCACGGAAACGCCGTGGGCGTTGATTTCCTTGCGTACTTCTTCGGCGCTGCTGCGTTTGCCGGCCACCAGCGTCGGGCCGTTGGGGTGCAGCAGCGGCGCGTCGATGTATTCGTGGTTAAGTACCAGCAGGCCGTGATCGCTTTTCTTGCCGCCGCGCTGTGCATCAATCGGGAAGAAATGCATACCGTCATGGTGCATGCCCAGTTGCTCGGCCTGATCCTGGGCACTGTTGCTGCCGTCACTCAGGTAAGCCGGGTAATTACCGGTTATCGGCGTACCCCAAGGGATAAAGGGGGTGGCACGGTAACCGGTCGGTACGCTGATGCTGTCTAGGCGGTTGGTCGCGATAGCCGTGAAGGGCAGCTTGCTGCGCGGTCTAAAGTGCATTTTTTCCAGGCCTTTGGCGGCTGGCTCTGCCGCAACCGCGGCGCCAGGCATAACACTGCCGAGAAACGCCAGGGTGCCGAGCGCTGCACCGGCGGCCAGCACCTGCCTACGGCCTACGCCGTCGATCAGCTGATTGATATGCGGGTTATCGGACGCATTGCTGGGCAATTCATCGCCATTGCCGAACAGCACTGAGTTGTCATTATTCTGGCTCATGCAGGCTCCTTGGATTAATCGACGGGTGTCTGACGCTATCCAAGGAAATTGACGTAAACATGACAGCGGTTGTGCGAAAGCGCACAAAACCGGAAGAAGGGCGAATCGCGGGCAAAAAAATGGCCGGGAGCCATTTTTAACGTCGCACAGCGACGGCCAGAAGAGTGGCCGCCATGGATGGCCGGCCATAAAAAAATCCCAGCATTTCTGCTGGGATTTTCTCAACACCCTCAACCTTGATCGTGGCCTCGGTTGAGTGAGCCGGTTCTTAGCTGAACTGGTTCATGGTGTTGTCTTTGCCGCCGGCTTTCAGGGCCGCTTCACCAGCGAAGTACTCTTTGTGAGCGTCGCCGATGTCGGAACCGGACATGTTCTGGTGCTTAACGCAGGCGATACCTTGACGGATTTCCTGACGCTGAACGCCTTTCACGTAAGCCAGCATGCCTTGGTCTGCGAAGTAACCTTTGGCCAGGTTGTCGGTGGACAGCGCGGCGGTGTGGTAAGTCGGCAGAGTGATCAGGTGGTGGAAGATACCAGCCTGAGCAGAACCGTCACGTTGGAAGGTGCGGATACGCTCGTCAGCAACCTGAGCCAGTTCGGTTTCGTCGTACTCGACGCTCATCAATTGGGCGCGGTCGTAGGCGGAAACGTCCTTGCCTTCGGCTACGAATGCATCGTAAGCCTGCTGACGGAAGTTCAGGGTCCAGTTGAACGATGGGCTGTTGTTGTAAACCAGCTTGGCGTTAGGGATGACCTTACGGATTTCATCAACCATGCCTTTGATCTGGCCGACGTGTGGCTTCTCGGTTTCGATCCACAGCATGTCAGCGCCGTTCTGCAGCGAAGTGATGCTGTCCAGTACGCAGCGTGCTTCACCGGTGCCAGCACGGAACTGGAACAGGTTGGACGGCAGACGCTTAGGACGCAGCAGCTTGCCTTCACGCTTGATGACTACATCGCCGTTGCCCAGTTCGGCTTCAGAGATTTCTTCACAATCCAGGAAGCTGTTGTACAGATCGCCCAGGTCGCCCGGCTCTTTAGTCACGGCGATTTGCTTGGTCAGGCCAGCACCCAGGGAGTCGGTACGCGCAACGATCACGCCGTTGTCGATGCCCAGTTCGAGGAATGCGTAGCGAACAGCGTTGATCTTGGCCAGGAAGTCGGCGTGAGGAACGGTTACTTTACCGTCCTGGTGGCCGCACTGCTTCTCGTCGGAAACCTGGTTTTCGATCTGGATGCAGCAAGCACCCGCTTCGATCATCTTCTTGGCCAGCAGGTAGGTGGCTTCCGGGTTACCGAAGCCAGCGTCGATGTCGGCGATGATTGGTACTACGTGAGTTTCGTAGTTGTCGATCTGGTTCTGCAGGTCAGCAGCTTTGGCGTTGTCGCCAGCAGCGCGGGCAGCGTCCAGAGCGCTGAACAGCAGGTCCAGCTCACGGGCATCAGCCTGGCGCAGGAAGGTGTAGAGCTCTTCGATCAGGCCGGAAACCGAGGTTTTCTCGTGCATGGACTGATCCGGCAGCGGACCGAAATCCGAACGCAGAGCAGCAACCATCCAGCCCGACAGGTAGAGGTAGCGCTTGTTGGTAGTCTTCAGGTGCTTCTTGATCGAAATCAGCTTCTGCTGACCGATGAAACCATGCCAGCAGCCCAGGGACTGGGTGTAGACGGAGGAGTCAGCATCGTACTCAGCCATGTCTTTGCGCATGATGTCGGCAGTGTACTGAGCGATTTCCAGACCGGTTTTGAAGCGGTTCTGGGCGCGCATGCGGGCCACAGACTCAGGGTCAATAGCGCTCCAGCTGCTGCCTGCGGCGGCTTTAAGGGCGGCTACGGCTTTGATGTCGTTTTGATAAGCTGACATGGTCAATCCTTCAAAGTATGTGTTTGGTTGAGCACCGACTTCCCCACTGAACACCTGTGTTGCTGGAGGTTGTTGTAGCCAACTGCAGAACGCCGAGACATCGACTTGAGACGGAATTGATCCGGGAGGAGGGTGACGAGCTAAACAGTTCGCGGCTTCAGCTGTTGCAAATGACTGGGTCATTTGGCGTTCACCGGATCAAAGATACCGTTGCACGACTCAACTTGCTGTGCTCGATGCGCGCTGTTGCTAAACGCTTCCCCGTCCCTCAGGACAACTTCGTTCCAGTCGCAATCTCATCGAACGGCCTTGTGGGCTTTACAACGCAAATCGGCTCTGACGGTAAGTTGGAGCGCGATTCGGAGGGCCTTTCAGCACCTCTGATTAGCGGGAGCGGGGCCATCATGCCTCTGCCAAAAGTGTTCGTCAATTATTTTGTAGTGCTTTTCGTATGACTACTACATAAATCCGAAAGCGACCGGCAAGTCAGCTTTTACGGCTCTATCCGGCGGCTTGCGGGGTTGGGCAATGGTTGCGAGGTATTTGCTTTGCAGCAGCGGCGAAAATCAGCCGATGAGCGGTTATCGGTACTGGGCCAGGGGCGGCCCAGTGCGAGGGAGGGGCGGCGGGGTCTAGTTCACAACGTCGACTTTGACGCGCATGCTCATGTCTTCGCGGCCCTGGGTCGAGCGGTGTTGCAGAAAGTCGCCTTGCTCGCCCTGGCTCTGCTCGCTGACGCCGCCAATGCTGATCCACTCACCCACGCGGCCAGTGACCCGCGTATCGGTGCTTTGCACATCAATAGCGCCGGGTTGCGATTGGCTCAGGCGGTCACGGTTGCTGCTGATGTTGATGTGCACCAACTCGCCACTTAGGCTGGCAGTGACGTAAAAACCACGGGTGACGTTGCGGTACTGGGTATTGCTGTAGGGCTGGCCATAGACATCACGCCCTCGGGTGGTCAGCGGTACGCTCTGGCCAACCTGAATTAAAGCAGGGTAGCCCTCGGTGGCCTGCACCTGCTGAGTGCCGCCGCTGCGGCTATCGGTGCTGCGGCGGATGATGCGTACCTGGTCGCGGCCATTGATTTCACCCTGGCCGATCTGCACCTCGGCATCGCCGGCGCTGATCGTGCTGTCGGCGCGGTAGCCGCGATCGGACTGAAAACCCGACTCATTGGTGTCGACGCTGATCAGCAAGCGCCGTGGCTCGGTATCGAGTTGCTGCAGCAGGGCGCGCACTTCGGCAATCTTCGCCGGTTCAGCATTGACGATCAGCTGGTTGCCATAGGCGTTGACCTTGCCCTCATGGCCGAGAACCGATTGCACCACGCTGAGCACCTCATCAGCCGTGCGGAAATTCAGCGGAATCACTTCGGTAGCGGCGCTGAGGGGCAGGCTACAAGCAAACAGCGCGGCGGCGAGCAGGGTGCGAACCTTCATAGCAGAAAACTCCGTAAATCAGCGTCGGTAATGCTGGTATCCCAGGCTTGATCAAACTGTGCGCGCCGCTGGCGATTGCGACCGGGGTCCTGGTAAAGGGCATAGCCGCTGGCCTGGCCAATTTCCGGCAAGAGCAGCAAGCCGCGATCATCGGCCAGCAGAAACGCCAGCTCCTCACTAGGGTAATCCGGGTGCAGCTTGCGGATCTGCAGGTTGGAGGACAGCCGGCGCGAAAGGCTGAGCAGGCGGTGGCCTTCCTTGACTGCACGGCTGGGGTCGCGCAGCAGAATGCGCAGTTGGTTGCGCGGGCTGGCCAGCAGAAAACGCGTGCAGGCGTCTTGCACACTGCTGTGATGATAGAGCCAAGGCTCCAGGTCGTGACTGTAGATGCACAGGCTGCGCTGTGCTTGCTGCAACAGCGCGAGGGCATGAGCGCGGGCCTGTTCGGGCTGGTTGAAGCGTTCCAGCGTGGCATGTGCGCCGAGGCTAAACGGCGCCGGCTCCGCCCGTGGGCTATCCGAGTTGGGGCTGCCCGGATTGTGCACAGCAAAACGCCCCGGTGACTGAAACTCGATGGCAGGGAGCTCTATGGGCTCCACCAGCTCGGTAGGGTCACTCGGGGCGTTTTCGTCGTTCATCTTGGCCTCTAGGCGCTATGACGCACCATGTCCACGTGGGGGATGCCGGCGTCGAGGTATTCCCCGCTGACGATGGCAAACCCGAGCTTTTCATAGAAGGCAGTGGCGTGCACCTGGGCGCTGAGCATTTGCTGAGTCAGGCCACGCTGTTCCGCTTCTGCGATCACCGCCTGGATCAGCGCGACACCGACGTTCAGACCGCGCCAGTCCTTGAGTACCGACACTCGGCCGATATGGCCATCGGGCAACAGGCGTGCAGTACCGATCGGGTAGTCGCCTTCCAGGGCCAGAAAATGCAAGGCATCGGCGTCTTCGGCATCCCATTCGAGCTCCGGCGGCACCGCTTGTTCCGCGATAAACACGGTTTCGCGAATGCGCCGCAGGTCAGCGTTGTCCTTCTGCCAGTCGGCCAGACGAACGTGTATCTCACTCATCAGCAAACTCCAGGCTGCCTTGTTTGACCAGTTCAACCAACAGGTTACGCCCTTCGTCATCGGCGAGCCACGCACCGAGGTTTTCGATATGCAGGGCATCGGCGGAACAGACCAGTTTCAGCAGCTCACGCAGGCCGGCCGAAAGCAGACGGCTCTGGCCACTGGCGAACAGCACCAGATCTTCACCAACTTCCGACCAGGCCATACGTGCGCTGGGGTTGCGGATCAGGATCGCGCCATTTTCCAGGCCGGCGAGGAAGCCTTCTTCGTCAATCTCGATGCCGGCAATCAGCTCCGGGTACTTGGGTTCGGTCATAAATTGGCCGAACCAGGTCATCAGCAGCCGCTCATCGCTCATGTGTTCGGTGAGTAGGGCCTTGAGGCGATCCAGGGCGTCGCGCTGGATCTGCGTAGGGTCGCTGGTCGGCTGCGCGTCAGCGTCGCTGTAGCGCTCTTCGTCAGGCAGGAACTGGCCGAGAAAATCGGTGAAATGGGTGAGAACTTCAGCGGCGCTTGGCGCACGGAAGCCTACGGAATACGTCATACAGTCATCCTCAGCGGTACCACAGTGGGCCAGAAGCGGCGGCAGATAGAGCATGTCGCCGGGTTCCAGAACCCATTCTTCAGTTTTAACGAATTCGGCGAGGATCTTCAGATCCGCGTGTTGCAGCATTGGGCTGTCGGAATCGCACACCTGACCGACCTGCCAGCGGCGCTTGCCGTAACCCTGCAGGAGGAACACATCGTAGTTGTCGAAATGCGGGCCAACGCCACCGCCAGGTACGGCGAAGCTGACCATTACGTCATCGATGCGCCACTTGGGCAGAAATTTGAACTCTTCCAGCAGTTCGGCTACTTCAGGGACGAACTGGTCGACCGCCTGCACCAGCAGGGTCCAGTCGCGCTCGGGCAGATCGGCAAAGGCGTCTTCTGCGAACGGGCCGCGGCGCAGCTCCCAAGGGCGCTCGCCATGTTCGATGACCAGGCGCGATTCGATTTCTTCTTCCAGCGCCAGGCCGGCCAGCTCGTCGGGGGAAATCGGGCTCTCAAAACCGGGGATGGCCTGGCGTACCAGCAGGGGTTTCTTCTGCCAGTAGTCACGCATGAACTCGCGAGCAGTAAGGCCACCCAACAGTTGCAGCGGAGTATCAGGATTCATCGCTAAGCCCTTGAAGTCAGTAAGTACCCATAAATAAAAACGCCCGGCGCAGCCGGGCGTCTGGGAGGCTGTTGCCGGTTAGATGCGCTTGGCCTGAGCGACCGCGTTGCCGATGTAGCTGGCAGGGGTCAGGAGCTTGAGCTCGGCTTTGGCTTCTGCTGGCATGTCCAGGCCATCGATAAAGGTCTGCAGCGCTTCGGGGCTGATGCCCTTGCCGCGAGTCAGTTCCTTGAGCTTCTCGTAGGGGTTTTCGATGGCGTAACGGCGCATCACGGTCTGGATCGGCTCGGCGAGCACTTCCCAGCAAGCATCCAGGTCGGCTGCGATGCGGACTTCGTTCAGCTCCAGCTTGCCGATGCCCTTGAGGCTGGCTTCGTAAGCGATAACGCTGTGAGCAAAGCCGACACCGAGGTTGCGCAGCACGGTGGAGTCGGTCAGGTCACGCTGCCAGCGCGAGATCGGCAACTTGCTGGCCAGGTGCTGGAACAGCGCGTTGGCGATGCCCAGGTTGCCTTCGGAGTTCTCGAAGTCGATCGGGTTGACCTTGTGCGGCATGGTCGAGGAGCCGATTTCGCCGGCGATGGTGCGCTGTTTGAAATAGCCCAGGGAGATATAGCCCCAGATATCGCGATCAAAGTCGATCAGGATGGTGTTGAAGCGGGCGATGGCGTCGAACAGCTCGGCGATGTAGTCGTGCGGCTCAATCTGCGTGGTGTAGGGGTTGAATTGCAGGCCCAGGTCACCTTCGATAAATTGCTTGGCGTTGGCTTCCCAGTCGATCTGCGGGTAGGCCGACAGGTGAGCGTTGTAGTTGCCCACCGCACCATTGATCTTGCCCAGCAGTGGAACCGCCGCAACCTGAGCGATCTGGCGCTCCAGGCGGTAGACCACGTTGGCCAGTTCCTTACCGAGGGTGGTCGGCGATGCAGGCTGACCGTGGGTACGCGAAAGCATCGGCACGTCGGCGAATTTGATCGCCAGCTCGCGGATGGCTTCGGCGGTCTGACGCATCAGTGGCAGCAGCACGTCGTCACGGCCGGCGCGCAGCATCAGGGCGTGGGACAGGTTGTTGATGTCCTCGCTGGTGCAGGCGAAGTGAATGAACTCGCTGACCTTGTCCAGCTCAGGCAGCTTGGCAGCTTGCTCCTTGAGCAGGTATTCCACGGCTTTGACGTCGTGGTTGGTGGTGCGCTCGATTTCTTTGACGCGCTCGGCGTGCTCGACGGCGAAGTTGTCAGCCAGCTCATTGAGCACAGCGTTGGCTTCGGCGGAGAAGGGGGCTACTTCGGATACGCCTTCATGGGCGGCCAGGCGCTGCAGCCAGCGTACTTCAACCAGAACACGGAAACGGATCAGGCCGTATTCGCTGAAAATGGGGCGCAGAGCGCTGGTTTTGCCGGCGTAGCGGCCATCGACGGGGGAAACCGCGGTGAGCGAGGAAAGCTGCATGGGAGGCGTTCTCGGACAATCGGGCATTGAAAAGGGCGCGTATCATACATGAAATCAACGCCCGGCCGCGATTGCTTCAGCTGCCTTTGCGACGACTGATCGACAGCAGGCTGGCACTGAAAATCAGTGCGGCGCCTAGCAACGAGGTCAAATCGGGCGTTTCACCCCAGCGCAACCAGGCAATCAGTCCAGCGAACACAATCGCCAGATAGGCGAAGGGGCCGATCAGGCCGGGTGGTGCCAGGCTGTAGGCCTTGGACATGACGATCTGACTGGCGGTTGCCAGCAGGCCGATCACCAGCAGCAAGCCCAGCTCGTGTTGGGTCATCGGCTGCCAGGCCCAGGTCAGCGGGATGGCCGAGATCAGAGCGCTGAACAGGGAAAAGTAGAAGACGATGCGAAAAGCCGGCTCGGTGTCGCTCATTTCGCGAATTGAGACAAAGGCGAACGCCGCCAGCACACTGGCAGCGAGGCCGATCAGGGCCTGACTGTCGAGCAGTGCAGCTGAGGGTTTGGCCACCAACAGTACGCCAACCAGGCCGATGCCAGTGGTCAGCAGCATGCGCTTACTGAGCGGCTCCTTGAGCCACCACCAGGCAATCAGTGGGGTGAACAGCGGTGCCGAGTAGGTGAAGAGCATGGCATCGGCCAGTGGCAGGTGGGCAATGGCGTAGAAGAAGCAATACATCGCCGCCAGGCCGTAGGTGGTGCGCCACAGGTGAGACTTCAAGCGGGTGGTCTTGAGCGGGCCAACCCCTTTGAGCAAGACCAGCGGGATAAAGAACAGCACACCGACCAGGTTGCGAAAGAACACCACCGATTCATTGTTGACGCTGACCGACACTTCGCGAATGCCCACACCCATCAGGGAAAACAGCAAGGCGGACAGCGCCAGCAATGTAGCGCCCTGCAGCGGCTTGACCGAGCGCGTGCTCATGCGCTCAGGACCGCAGCAGCGGGTAGAGTTCCTTGAGCAGCTTGCTGCGGCTGAACACCATCTGCCAGCGATGGCCGCCCAGTTGGCGCCACAGGCGTGCCGAGCGAATGCCTGCGAGCAGTAGCGCACGGATCTTCGCGGCATTGTTTGTCTGTTGCAGGTGGCGCATATCGCCTTGCACTTGGATGCGCTGGCGGAAGGTGCTGATGGTGTCCTGATACAGGCTGGCGCAGTTGGATATCACGTTTTCATGGGTCGGGCCGAAGTGCTCAACCTGCTGCTGTACTTGATCAAGGCGGCTGCCCATGACTTGCAGCATATCGCCGCGCTTATCCAGCTGACGCTCAAGGGCCAGCAGCGCCAAGGCATAACGCAGTGGATCACGTTGCAGGCTGGCCGGGTCGCGCTCCAGGGCGCTGACCAGGGCGCGGTAACCATCACGCAGGTTGAGGTCATCGCCGCCGTAAACGTCCAGCGTGTCTTTCGGGTCGCGTACTAACAAGCTGTTGATCATGCAGGCCACGGCGGGCTCGCCGATCTGGCCGGTACGCGCCAGTTTGTCGACCAATACGGCTGATTCGAATACCGCGCCGAGGGCGATCAGTTGCTCGCGGATAGGATTCACGCCGTTTGCTCCCGCACAGTCCAGGGTTCAGCGGTTTCAATCACGCCGCCACCCAGGCAGATTTCACCGTCGTAGAACACCACGGACTGTCCCGGTGTCACAGCGCGCTGCGGTTCATTGAATACAGCGCGGTAGCCGCTGGCGGTTTTCTCCAGCGTGCAGGTCTGATCGCTCTGGCGATAGCGCACCTTGGCCGTCAGCTCACGCGGCGTGCTCAGATCAATCGGGTTGACCCAGTAAATTTCCGAGGCGAGCAGGGCGCGGCTGAACAGCCATGGGTGTTCATTACCCTGACCAACCACCAGCACATTGCGGGTCAGGTCTTTGTGCAGGACATACCAGGGCTCGTCACTGGCGTCTTTCAAACCGCCAATGCCCAGTCCCTGGCGCTGACCGATGGTGTGGTACATCAGGCCGTGATGACGGCCGATAATTTCACCTTCGGTGGTTTCGATATTGCCGGGCTGAGCTGGCAGATATTGTTTGAGGAAGTCGCTGAAACGCCGCTCGCCGATAAAGCAGATGCCGGTGGAGTCCTTCTTCTTCGCCGTGGCCAGCGCATATTTCTCTGCGATGGCACGTACCGCTGGTTTTTCCAGCTCGCCTACGGGAAAAAGCGTCTTGGCAATCTGCTCGCCACCGACCGCATGCAGGAAATAGCTCTGATCCTTATTCGGATCGAGGCCCTTGAGCAGCTCGGTGCGCCCGTCGATATCACGGCGGCGCACGTAGTGGCCGGTGGCAATCAGGTCTGCACCGAGCATCAGGGCGTAGTCGAGGAAGGCTTTGAACTTAATCTCGCGGTTACACAGGATGTCTGGGTTCGGCGTGCGTCCGGCCTTGTATTCAGCCAAAAAGTGCTCGAACACGTTGTCCCAGTATTCAGCGGCAAAGTTGGCGGTGTGCAGCGTGATGCCAATTTTGTCGCACACGGCCTGCGCGTCGGCCAGGTCGTCCATAGCGGTGCAGTATTCGGTGCCGTCGTCTTCGTCCCAGTTCTTCATAAACAGGCCTTCGACCTGATAACCCTGTTCAAGCAGGAGTAGAGCTGAAACCGAGGAGTCGACGCCGCCGGACATACCGACGATTACGCGCTGAGTAGTTGGATCTGGCATGGGGATACGGGGCACGGGCTTAAAAAGAGGGCGATTCTAGCAGGCGCAGAGCTGTGGCCGTTAATCGCGGATCAGGCTCAGGGGATAACACTGGCCGCTCAGGTAGTCATCAATGCAGCGCAGCACCAATTCACTGCGCCAGCGCTCGGGTTGAGCTGCCAACTCGTCACGGGTCAGCCAGCGTGGACCGATGATGCCGTCATCCAGCGGATAATTGAGCCTTTGCTGCAAAGGTTTGGCGGCAAAACACACGCGCTGGTAGGTGATGCCGTTACTGGGGGCGATGTACAGGTAAATGCCGGTAACGCCAGTCAGCTCGACATCCCAGCCAGTTTCCTCAAGGGTTTCGCGCAGCGCGGCCTGTAGCAAGCTTTCATTGGCTTCCAGATGGCCGGCAGGTTGGTTGAACACGGCACGGCCTTCGGCCATTTCTTCGACCAACAGAAAACGGCCCTGGTCTTCGATGACCGTGGCCACGGTGATATGCGGCTGCCACTGCATAAACGTGCTACCTGTTATGAGAAAAGGCGATCTTATCCTGATTCGCTCTACCCTGAATGCACAAACCCCGGCACATGGCCGGGGTTTGCGGTGTTGCTGTGCCCGGGGGCACAGGGTGCTACGTCTTAGTTCAGCGCAGCGAGTGCGGCATTGAAGGTCGCGCTCGGGCGCATGACCTGGCTGGTCAATTGCGGGTTGGAGCGGTAGTAACCGCCGATGTCCACGGGCTTGCCCTGTACGGCGCTGAGTTCGGCAACGATGGTTGCTTCATTCTCGGTCAGAGTTTTGGCCAGTGGCGCGAACTGCGCTTTCAGTTCGGCATCATCGTTCTGTGCGGCCAGTTCCTGAGCCCAGTAGAGCGCCAGGTAAAAGTGGCTACCACGGTTGTCCAGCTCGCCGGTTTTGCGCGATGGCGACTTGTTGTTGTCGAGCAACTTACCGGTGGCCGCATCGAGGGTTTTGCCCAGCAGTTTGGCTTTCGGGTTGTTGGTCTTGATCCCGGTCTCTTCCAGGGAAACCGCCAGGGCCAGGAACTCGCCGAGCGAATCCCAACGCAGGTGGTTTTCTTCAATCAGCTGCTGCACGTGCTTGGGTGCCGAGCCGCCGGCGCCGGTTTCGTACATGCCGCCACCGGCCATCAGTGGGACGATGGAGAGCATTTTGGCCGAGGTGCCCAGTTCCATGATCGGGAACAGGTCGGTCAGGTAGTCGCGTAGTACGTTGCCGGTTACCGAAATGGTGTCCTGGCCACGAATCAAACGCTCCATGCTGGCGCGAATGGCCTGGTTGTAGTCCATAACGCGGATGTCCAGACCGGTCAGATCATGTTCCTGCAGGTAGGTTTCGACTTTCTTCTGCAGTTCGCGATCATGGGCGCGCTCCGGGTCGAGCCAGAAGATTGCTGGGGTGTTGGATTGGCGAGCACGAGTCACGGCCAGCTTGACCCAATCGCGGATCGGCGCATCTTTGGTCTGGCAGGCACGCCAGATGTCACCAGCCTCGACCTCGTGCTGCATCAGCACTGTGCCATCTGCCAGTACTACGCGCATGGTGCCATCGGCGCTCATTTCGAAGGTCTTGTCGTGGGAGCCGTACTCTTCGGCTTTCTGCGCCATCAGGCCAACGTTCGGTACGCTGCCCATGGTGGTGGGGTTGAACGCACCGTTGGTTTTGCAGAAGTTGATCATTTCCTGGTAGATGCGGGCGTAGGTGCTTTCCGGCATCACCGCTTTGGTGTCCTTGAGCTTGCCGTCCTTGCCCCACATCTGCCCGGAGCTGCGAATCATCGCCGGCATCGAGGCGTCGACGATCACGTCGCTTGGGATATGCAGGTTGGTAATGCCCTTGACCGAGTCAACCATGGCCATTTCCGGGCGGTGGCTGTAGCAGGCGTGGATATCATCGAGAATTTCTTCCTGCTGCGACGCTGGCAGGGATTTGATCTTGTCGTAAACGCTGCTGATGCCGTTGTTCGGGTTGACGCCCAGCTCTTCGAACAGCTTGCCGTATTTATCGAACACGTCTTTGTAGTAGACGCTGACAGCGTGGCCGAACACGATCGGGTGGGAGACTTTCATCATGGTCGCCTTGACGTGCAGGGACCACATCACACCGTTTTCCTTGCAGTCCTGCAGGGTGCGCTCAAAGAAATCGCGCAGCTTGCGGCAGCTCATAAACATGCTGTCGAAGACTTCGCCTTCCTGCAGGGCGAGCTGCTTCTTGACTTCAATCTTGCCGTTCTTGCCGACAAACTCGATACGCACGTCACCGGCCTTGGCCATGGTGATCGACTGCTCGCTGGAGAAGAAATCGCCACCGCGCATGTAATCGGCGTGGGATTGCGAAGTCATGCTCCACTTGCCCATGGAGTGTGGGTGCTTGCGTACGAAGGCTTTGACTGCGGAAGGCGCGCGGCGGTCGGAGTTACCTTCACGCAGCACCGGGTTGACCGCACTGCCAAGCACTTTGCTATAACGGGCACTGGCGTCTTTTTCGGCGTCAGTTTGTGGGTCTTCCGGGAAATTCGGGATGTTAAAGCCTTGGGCTTGCAGCTCGGCGATTGCACCTTTGAGCTGCGGCACCGAGGCACTGATGTTTGGCAGCTTGATGATGTTGGCATCTGGCGAGGTGGCCAGTACGGCCAGCTTGGCGAGGTCGTCGGCGATTTGCTTGTCAGCATCCAACTGGTCGGCAAAGCTTGCAAGGATGCGCCCTGCAAGAGAGATGTCGCGTGTTTCGACGGCAATCTCAGCAGAGGCTGCGAAGGCTTCTACAATAGGCAGAAGCGAATAGGTCGCAAGGGCTGGAGCTTCGTCGGTGAAGGTGTAGATGATCTTCGAGGGGGTGGACATTCTGAGTGAACTCTCTTCTTTGCTGAGCGTGCATAGCGACTCGACATGCGCAGGTAAGCGCTGAGGCCCATATGGATGAACCAGAAGTCGAGGACTTGCCGCGGTGATGTTGGATGCACCAGTAGAGTGTTAAGCGTTTCGAGCCGTTGAAGCGCTGTAGCAGTTCGACGGTTTCAAGAGGCGGACAACCTGTTTGAACGATCCGCGCCTTATGACCTGTGAGTCATCTGTGAAGTATACCACCGCGCTAACGCGTCGCAGAATGCCTTGGCGCATAAGACCAACGAACATATGGTTTCGCCCGATTCAAGTGGGTTACTCTGGGGCGATCTGACTGTTTTAACCACAAGACGGAGTCCAGCATGGGATACCAAAAGATCCAGGTGCCTGCCACCGGTGACAAAATCACCGTCAATGCCGATACATCCCTGAACGTACCGAACAATCCAATCATCCCTTTTATCGAAGGCGATGGTATCGGTGTCGATATCAGCCCGGTGATGATCAAAGTAGTTGATGCGGCCGTACAGAAAGCCTACGGCGGTGAACGCAAGATCTCCTGGATGGAAGTTTACGCAGGCGAGAAAGCCACTCAGGTTTACGACCAGGACACTTGGTTGCCTCAGGAAACTCTGGATGCAGTCAAAGACTACGTCGTTTCCATCAAAGGCCCGCTGACCACGCCAGTCGGTGGCGGCATCCGCTCCCTCAACGTTGCGCTGCGTCAGCAGCTTGACCTGTATGTCTGCCTTCGCCCAGTACGCTGGTTCGAAGGCGTGCCAAGTCCGGTGAAGAAGCCTGGCGACGTCGACATGACAATCTTCCGTGAGAACTCGGAAGATATCTACGCCGGTATCGAGTGGAAAGCTGGCTCGCCAGAAGCAACTAAGGTGATCAAGTTCCTCAAAGAGGAAATGGGTGTAACCAAGATTCGCTTCGACCAAGACTGCGGTATCGGTGTTAAGCCGGTTTCAAAAGAAGGTACCAAGCGTCTGGCACGTAAAGCGCTGCAGTACGTAGTCGATAACGACCGCGACTCGCTGACCATCGTGCACAAAGGCAACATTATGAAGTTCACCGAAGGTGCCTTCAAAGAGTGGGCCTACGAAATTGCCGCTGAAGAATTCGGCGCAACCTTGCTCGATGGCGGTCCTTGGATGCAGTTCAAGAACCCGAAAACCGGCAAGAATGTCATTGTCAAAGACGCCATCGCCGACGCCATGCTGCAGCAGATCCTACTGCGTCCGGCCGAGTACGACGTAATCGCCACCCTCAACCTCAACGGTGACTACCTGTCCGATGCGTTGGCGGCTGAAGTCGGTGGTATCGGTATCGCTCCAGGTGCCAACCTGTCCGACACCGTTGCGATGTTCGAAGCTACCCACGGTACTGCACCGAAGTACGCTGGTAAGGACCAGGTGAACCCAGGCTCACTGATCCTCTCCGCCGAAATGATGCTTCGCCACATGGGCTGGACCGAAGCGGCTGATCTGATCATCAAGGGTACAAATGGCGCCATCGGTGCCAAAACCGTGACCTATGACTTCGAGCGCCTGATGGACGGTGCCAAGCTGCTGTCCTGCTCGGCATTCGGTGATGCGCTGATTTCGCACATGTAAGCCAATCAGCTTCTACATAAAGAAAGGCCGGTCAAATGACCGGCCTTTTTTGTGGGCGATTAACTGCCCAGATGACTAATCAGACTTCAACCGTTGAGCCCTGGTGTTGCTTGACAGCGGCGGGCGCTTCACTGGCGGCAGTAGCCGCGCTGATGTTTACGGCGTGGAGTCCTTTTGGACCTTGAATAATATCGAAGCTTACCGGCTGGCCAGCCTTCAGCGTTTTATAGCCGTCCATCTGGATAGCCGAGTAGTGGGCGAACAGGTCCTCATCTCGACCATCGGCCAGGATGAACCCATAGCCTTTGGCGTTGTTGAACCACTTGACCTTACCGCTAACCATGCTGATATCCCTCTGCAAAGGACTCCATCACTGGAGTATCATCCACTTCAATCCCACACATGGTTCGCCAAGGCGGGCCGCGTGTGAAACCCCTTAATACCCACGCTGGGTATTCATTGTTTGTAACACCGTTTTGCCGATAGTCAAGGCAATGCTGTAACTGGCTGAGAAGCCGTTCAAACTCTGTCTAGCACAGACTATTCGCCCATCAACGAAGCTATTCAGCATGCATGCACGTAGCCAGATTCGACTAACATTCAATCAGGATCGCCCCGCAGAGCATGAGGACGATTCCTTCGGCTTAGCCGTTCAGGAATCAAAGCCCGCCCTGCAGGCGCCTCCTATGTATAAAGTGATTTTGTTTAATGACGACTACACGCCCATGGATTTCGTGGTCGAGATTCTCGAGGTTTTTTTCAACCTGAATCGAGAGATAGCGACCAAAATCATGCTGACCGTCCATACAGAGGGGCGGGCAGTATGTGGAGTGTTTACCCGCGATATTGCTGAAACCAAAGCGACACAGGTGAATCAATATGCGAGAGAGAGCCAGCATCCGCTACTCTGTGAAATAGAGAAGGACGGTTAACGCCGGCCACTTGGGCATGAGGTGAAGCTATGTTAAATCGAGAGCTCGAAGTCACCCTCAATCTGGCTTTCAAGGAGGCTCGTACCAAGCGTCATGAATTTATGACGGTTGAGCATTTGTTGCTGGCTCTCCTGGATAACGAGGCCGCTGCCAGCGTACTGCGTGCGTGCGGGGCCAACCTGGACAAGCTGCGGCATGATCTGCAAGAGTTTATCGACTCCACCACGCCGCTAATCCCACAACACGATGAAGAGCGCGAAACGCAGCCTACCTTGGGTTTCCAGCGCGTTCTGCAGCGCGCGGTGTTCCACGTACAGAGTTCCGGCAAGCGTGAAGTGACCGGTGCCAATGTACTGGTAGCAATCTTCAGCGAGCAGGAAAGTCAGGCGGTGTTTCTGCTCAAGCAGCAGAGCGTCGCGCGTATCGATGTGGTCAATTTTATTGCCCACGGCATCTCCAAGGTTCCGGGCCATGGTGGCCATTCGGAAACCGAACAGGAAATGCAGGACGACGAAAGCGGCGAGTCCTCCAGCTCGAGCAATCCGCTGGATGCTTATGCCAGCAACCTGAATGAACTGGCTCGCCAGGGCCGCATTGATCCGCTTGTCGGCCGCGAGTCGGAAGTCGAACGTGTGGCGCAGATTCTTGCGCGTCGGCGTAAGAACAATCCGCTATTAGTGGGTGAAGCGGGTGTCGGTAAAACCGCCATTGCTGAAGGCCTGGCCAAGCGCATTGTCGATAATCAGGTACCTGACTTGCTAGCGGACAGCGTGGTCTACTCCTTGGATCTCGGCGCATTACTGGCCGGTACCAAATACCGTGGTGATTTTGAGAAGCGCCTGAAGGCGCTTCTCAATGAGTTGCGTAAACGTCCGCACGCCATCCTGTTTATTGATGAAATCCACACCATTATTGGCGCGGGCGCGGCATCGGGTGGAGTAATGGATGCGTCCAACTTACTGAAACCTATGCTGTCTTCGGGTGAAATACGCTGCATCGGCTCGACGACCTTCCAGGAATTCCGCGGCATCTTTGAGAAAGACCGCGCTCTCGCTCGGCGCTTCCAGAAAGTTGATGTGGTTGAGCCGTCGGTAGAAGACACCATCGGCATTTTGCGTGGTCTGAAAGGTCGCTTCGAGCAGCATCACAGCATCGAATATAGCGATGAGGCACTGCGCGCAGCGGCTGAGCTGGCTTCGCGCTATATCAATGACCGCCATATGCCGGACAAGGCCATTGACGTAATCGATGAGGCAGGCGCTTATCAGCGCTTGCAGCCGCTGGAAAAACGCCTGACGCGTATCGATGTGGCGCAGGTCGAAGACATCGTGGCGAAAATTGCCCGTATTCCGCCAAAACATGTCAGCAGCTCGGACAAAGAACTGCTGCGTAACCTGGAACGTGACCTGAAGCTCACTGTATTTGGCCAGGACGCCGCAATTGACTCGCTGTCGACCGCGATCAAGCTGTCGCGTGCCGGCCTCAAAGCCCCTGACAAGCCTGTCGGCTCCTTCCTGTTTGCCGGGCCCACTGGGGTTGGTAAAACTGAGGCTGCACGCCAGTTGGCCAAAGCGTTAGGTGTAGAGTTGATTCGCTTCGATATGTCCGAGTACATGGAGCGCCACACTGTGTCGCGCCTGATCGGTGCTCCACCCGGTTATGTAGGCTTTGATCAAGGCGGTCTACTGACCGAAGCGATCACCAAAACGCCACATTGCGTATTGCTGCTTGATGAGATCGAAAAGGCTCACCCGGAAGTCTTTAACCTGCTCCTGCAGGTTATGGATCATGGCACCCTGACCGACAACAATGGCCGTAAGGCTGATTTCCGCAATGTGATCGTGATCATGACCACCAACGCTGGCGCTGAAACAGCGGCGCGGGCATCCATTGGCTTCACCCATCAGGACCACTCGTCTGATGCCATGGAAGTGATCAAGAAAAGCTTCACGCCGGAGTTCCGCAACCGCCTGGATACCATCATCCAGTTCGGCCGCCTGAGCCACGAAGTGATCAAAAGCATCGTCGATAAGTTCCTCACCGAACTGCAGGCGCAGCTTGAGGACAAGCGTGTCACCCTGGAAGTCAGCGATGCCGCACGTAGCTGGCTGGCTGAGAGCGGTTATGACGTACAGATGGGCGCTCGACCGATGGCTCGCCTGATTCAGGACAAGATCAAGCGTCCGCTGGCGGAAGAGATCCTGTTTGGTGAGCTGGCCGAGCACGGCGGTGTGGTGCATATCGATATTGAAGGTGGCGAGTTGACCTTCGATTTCGAAACTACGGCGGAAATGGCCTAGGCGTAGTTTTCTTACGCGCACAAAAACGCCCGGCATTGCCGGGCGTTTTTACTGGAGCTTGGTGTAACAGATGCCGGAAAACTGAGTTTTCGCTGGCCTGTTAACGGGCGCGGTAAGTAATGCGGCCTTTGCTCAAGTCATAAGGCGTAAGTTCAACGCGAACTTTGTCGCCAGTCAGAATGCGGATGTAATTTTTGCGCATCTTTCCGGAGATGTGCGCAGTAACGACGTGCCCATTTTCCAACTCCACACGGAACATGGTGTTGGGCAGGGTGTCGACGACAGTGCCTTCCATTTCGAAGCTGTCTTCTTTCGACATGCAGTAAAGCCCTCGGTATCCAATGAATGGCCCGGTGCAACTGGCGCCAGGCAAAAGCGGCGTGCATTGTGCCCGAAATTTGGGGTTTGCGCCAAGGGCTTCAGTTAAGACTGACCCAGCGTTGATTGACGAACAGTTCTATTGGCCTGTACTGGGTCTTGTAATTCATCTTGCGGCAGTTCTTGATCCAGTAGCCTAGATAGACCGCATGCAGCCCTAATCGCGCCGCTTCGGCAATTTGCCAGAGAATGGCAAAGCGCCCGAGGCTGCGTCGTTCCTCGCCTGGCTCGTAAAAGGTGTAAACCGCCGACAATCCATTGGGCAGTACATCGGTGACGGCAATTGCCAGCAGGCGGTCGTTCTGACGGAACTCATAGAAACGCGAGAAGGCTAGGTCGCGTACCAGAAAGGTCGAAAACTGCTCGCGGTTGGGCGGGTACATATCGCCATCGGCATGCCGCTGCTCAATGTAGCGCACGTACAACGCATAATATTCCTCGGTAAAAGCCGGGCGCACGAGGCGAACCTGGATGTCCTGATTACGTTTGAATATACGCCGTTGCTGGCGATTCGGGCTGAACTGGGCGGCAGGGATGCGCGCCGGGACGCAAGCGGTGCAACGCTGACAATGCGGGCGATAGAGGTGGTCGCCACTGCGGCGAAAGCCCATTTCCGAAAGCTCAGCGTAAACATCCGCATCCATGGGCTGGCTGGGGTCGAGGAACAGGGTGGTGGCCTGCTCATCGGGCAGATAGCTGCAGGGGTGCGGTTGAGTGGCGTAAAACTTTAGGCGGGCCAGCTCAGTCATGATCGACTCTCGGGATCGGTCTTGAATCAAGTGTAAGCCAGGCTGGCAAACTCGCCTAGGCGACCCAGTCCGCCTGGCTGGATTGATCAAGATGGTCACTCAGGTAGCCGGCAAACTCGCTACGGGGAATCGTCTGAGCGCCGAGGCTGAGCAGATGCTCGGTCGGCATTTGGCAATCGATCAACACAAAGCCCCAGTCTTTCAAGTGTTCGACCAGGGTAACGAAGCCCACTTTGGATGCATTATCTGCGCGACTGAACATCGACTCGCCAAAGAACAGCTGACCCATGGCCAGACCATAGAGCCCGCCAACCAGCTCGTTATCGCGCCAAACCTCAACCGAATGAGCAATACCGCGCCTGTGCAGTTCCACGTAGGCGTCCTGCATAGGGCTGGTGATCCAGGTTTCTGCCGCATAGCTGCGCGGTGCGGCGCAGGCACGGATGACATCAACGAAAGCTTGGTCGAAGGTCACCCGATAACGGCCCTGGCGCAGCACCTTGGTGAGACTGCGCGAGATGTGCAGCTTGTCAGGCAGCAGCACGGTGCGCGGGTCCGGCGACCACCAGAGAATCGGCTGGCCATCCTGAAACCAGGGGAAGCAGCCGTGGCGATAAGCCTGGATCAAGCGTTCCGGGCGCAGGTCGCCACCTGCCGCCAGCAGACCGTTCGGCTCGCGCAAGGCTTTATTGAGAGGCGGAAAATCCAGTGAGTCGCGTTGCAGCCACGTCAGCATGTGCAGGGCCGGAGTTGGACAGAGGAGGAGGGTAGGGCGGACTGTGTGTCCGCCCCGAATGGATCAATTGTCGTCGAGGAATTTCTCGACATCCAGCGCGGCCATGCAGCCAGCACCGGCAGAAGTAATGGCCTGGCGGTAAACGTGGTCAGCCACGTCGCCCGCTGCAAACACACCTTCAATACTGGTGGCGGTGGCATTACCTTCATTGCCGCCTTTGATCAGCAGATAGCCGTCGCGCATTTCCAGCTGACCGTGGAACAGCTCGGTATTGGGCTTATGGCCGATGGCGATAAACACGCCAGCCAAAGGCAGATCTTTACTTGCACCACTCTGTGTATCTTTCAGGCGCGCGCCGGTAACGCCAGTGTTGTCGCCCAGCACTTCTTCAAGAGAGTGGTTCCAGTGCAGTACAACGTTGCCGTTGGCTGCTTTTTCGAACAGCTTGTCCTGAAGAATTTTCTCGGAGCGCAGCTTGTCGCGGCGATGCACCAGGTGCACTTCCTTGGCGATATTCGACAGGTACAGCGCTTCTTCGACCGCGGTATTGCCGCCGCCAATCACCGCGACCACCTGATTGCGATAGAAGAAGCCATCGCAGGTGGCGCACGCCGATACGCCCTTGCCGGAAAACGCTTCTTCGGACGGCAGGCCCAGGTATTGCGCCGATGCGCCCGTGGCGATAATCAGTGCGTCACAGGTGTAGGTGCCGCTGTCGCCTTTCAAGGTGAAAGGGCGCGACTGCAACTCGGCGGTGTGGATGTGGTCGTAGACAATCTCGGTTTCAAAGCGCTCGGCATGCTTTTGCATACGTTCCATCAGCGCTGGGCCGGTCAGACCTTCGACATCACCCGGCCAGTTGTCCACTTCGGTGGTGGTGGTCAGCTGACCGCCGGGCTGAATGCCAGTAATGATCACAGGCTTGAGGTTGGCGCGGGCAGCGTAAACGGCAGCGCTATAACCGGCAGGGCCGGAGCCCAGGATGATCAAGCGTGAATGCTTGACTTCGCTCATAAAAACACCTCATAAGCCTTTGTCACAAAAGAGAATGCATGCTCCAATTGAGCCGCACGGAAGATATTGGCAGATATGCTACACCGAAGCGGGCGAAGAGCGGGAGTCAACCGCTATAGCTGTTTATGCATACAGCTCGGTCTGGTATCGTGCGGTTAAACCCGTACAATCGCTGCATATTTTGCCGTTAACCAATTATTCGGCGCCTCTGGCGCAGGAACAGATGCGTTTTGAAGAAATCTAGCCCAACCGCACAAGCCCCTCTCTGGCGTCAGCAGCTGCCTTATCGACTCAAAGAAGGCGCGCTGATTGGCCTGGGCGCACTTTGCCTTTATCTCTGGATGGCTCTGCTGACCTATGATGCGGCCGATCCGGGCTGGACCCACACCAGCAATGTTGAGCAGGTGCAGAACGCCGCCGGGCGCGCCGGTGCCTGGTTTGCCGACATTCTGTTTATGGCGCTGGGCTATTTTGCCTATCTATTCCCGCTGCTGTTGGCGGTAAAAACCCTGCAAGTGTTCCGTGCCCGCCATCAGCCGTGGCAGTGGAGCGGCTGGCTGTTCTCCTGGCGGCTGATTGGTTTGGTCTTTCTGGTGCTATCCGGTGCCGCGCTGGCGTATATCCATTTTCAAGCCAGCTCTAGCATGCCGGCCTCCGCAGGTGGCGCGCTGGGCGAAAGCCTTGGGGCCTTGGCGATCAATGCACTGAATGTGCAAGGCAGTACTCTGCTTCTGATTGCGCTGTTTCTCTTCGGTTTGACGGTGTTTACCGATCTGTCCTGGTTCAAGGTGATGGACCTGACCGGGAAGATCACCCTCGATCTGATCGAGCTGATCCAGAGCCTGGCTAACCGCTGGTGGAGTGCGCGAGTTGAGCGCAAGCAGTTGGTGGCGCAGCTACGTGAGGTCGATGAGCGCGTCAGTGAAGTCTCCGCGCCAATAGTGCTGGATCGCCGCGAACAGGCCAAGGTCAAAGAACGGCTGATCGAGCGTGAAGAGTCGTTGAACAAACACATGAGCGAGCGGGTCAACCGCCCAGCCCCAGTGATCACGCCGCCGGCAGCGCCGAAAGCGCCTGAGCCGAGCAAGCGCGTGCTGAAAGAAAAGCAGGTCAACCTGTTTGAAGACAGTGCGCTGGCCGGCAGTCTGCCGCCGATTTCGATCCTCGATGTGGCCGAGAAAGTTCAGAAGAAATACTCGCCCGAATACCTGGAAGCCATGTCGCGCTTGCTTGAGATCAAACTCAAGGAGTTTGGCGTCGAGGTTATCGTCGAGTCGGTTCATCCGGGCCCGGTGATTACCCGTTTCGAGATTCAGCCCGCAGCTGGGGTCAAGGTCAGCCGTATTTCCGGCCTGGCCAAGGACCTGGCGCGTTCGATGGCGATCATCAGCGTGCGCGTGGTCGAAGTGATTCCGGGCAAAACCACCGTCGGTATCGAAATTCCCAACGAAGACCGGCAGATCGTGCGCTTCTCCGAAGTGCTGTCATCACCCGAGTACGACGAAGCCAAGTCGCCGGTTACTCTGGCTCTGGGCCACGATATCGGCGGCAAGCCGGTGATCACCGACCTGGCGAAGATGCCCCACCTGCTGGTGGCCGGTACCACCGGCTCCGGTAAGTCGGTCGGGGTTAACGCAATGATTTTGTCGATTCTGTTCAAGTCCACGCCGGAAGAGGCGCGCTTGATCATGATCGACCCGAAAATGCTCGAACTGTCGATCTACGAAGGCATTCCGCACCTGCTCTGCCCAGTGGTGACCGACATGAAGGAAGCCGCCAACGCCCTACGCTGGTCGGTGGCCGAGATGGAGCGTCGCTACAAGCTGATGTCGAAGATGGGCGTGCGCAACCTGGCCGGCTTTAACCGCAAGGTCAAAGACGCCGAAGAGGCGGGCGAGCCGCTGAGCGACCCGCTCTACAAGCGCGAAAGCATGCACGACGAAGCGCCGCTGCTGAAAACCCTGCCGACCATCGTGGTGGTGGTCGACGAGTTCGCCGACATGATGATGATCGTCGGCAAGAAGGTTGAAGAGCTGATCGCCCGTATCGCGCAGAAAGCCCGTGCTGCAGGGATTCACCTGATTCTCGCGACCCAGCGCCCCTCGGTGGATGTGATCACCGGTCTGATCAAGGCCAACATCCCGACCCGTATGGCGTTCCAGGTATCGAGCAAGATCGACTCGCGCACCATCCTCGACCAAGGCGGCGCCGAACAGCTACTGGGCCACGGTGACATGCTTTATATGCCGCCAGGTACTGGACTGCCAATTCGCGTACACGGCGCTTTCGTTTCTGATGAAGAAGTGCACCGCGTGGTCGAGGCCTGGAAGCAGCGTGGCACACCTGACTATATTGACGACATTCTCGCGGGCGTCGAAGAGTCCGGTAGCGGTTTTGAGGGTGGCAGCGGCGAGGGCAGTGAAGGCAGCGAGGCCGACCCGCTTTACGATGAGGCGGTCAATTTCGTACTGGAAAGTCGCCGTGCGTCTATCTCTGCCGTGCAGCGCAAGCTGAAGATCGGCTACAACCGCGCCGCGCGAATGATTGAAGCCATGGAAATGGCCGGCGTCGTCACCTCAATGAACACCAATGGCTCTCGCGAGGTCATAGCACCAAGCCCCGTTCGCGATTAACGCCTAGCCCGATCTGATAAGGAGTCCCATGCGCCTGATTCGCATGCTGTTGCTGACCGTACTGAGTTTTACCAGCGTTGCCGCCATGGCCGACGATGAAGTTGCCGTGCAGCGTTTGACCGAGCTGCTTAACCAGGCGCAGACCATCAACGCACGCTTTTCCCAGCTGACCCTAGACGGCAGTGGTACCCAGCTGCAGGAAACTGCTGGCCAGCTCGCGCTGAAACGTCCGGGCCTGTTCCGCTGGCACACCGATGCGCCAATGGAGCAACTGTTGGTCTCCAATGGCGAGAAAGTCTGGTTGTATGACCCGGACCTGCAACAGGTGACCATTCAGACCCTCGATCAGCGCCTGACCCACACCCCGGCGCTGCTGCTGTCCGGCGATGTGTCGAAGATTCGTGAGAACTTCGAGATCAGCCACAAAGAGGGTGGCAACGTGGTCGACTTTATTCTCAAGCCAAAATCCAAGGACACTCTGTTCGACAGCCTGCGTCTGTCGTTCCGCAACAAGGTGCTCAACGATATGCAGCTGATCGACAGCATCGGCCAGCGCACCAACATTCTTTTCCTCAACGTGAAAATGAATGAGCCTCAGGACGATGCGCAGTTCACCTTCGAGATACCGGCCGGCGCGGACGTAATTCAAGAGTAGAAAGCTTAAAGCAAGAGGCGTTAAACCGCAGTCATGGATCTGTTTCGCAAGGCTCCCGTTGCTCAACCCCTGGCTGCCCGTTTGCGTGCAGCCAGCCTGGATGAGTACGTCGGTCAAGAGCACTTGCTGGCACGTGGCAAACCCTTGCGTGAAGCGCTGGAGCAGGGCGCGCTGCACTCGATGATCTTCTGGGGCCCGCCAGGCGTCGGCAAGACCACCCTGGCGCGGCTGCTGGCGCAGGTTTCCGATGCGCATTTCGAGACCATTTCTGCGGTGCTTTCCGGGGTCAAGGAGATTCGTCAGGCCGTGGAAGTCGCGCAGCAGCATGCCGCGCAATATGGCCGTCAGACCATCCTGTTTGTCGATGAAGTGCACCGCTTCAACAAGTCGCAGCAGGATGCCTTCCTACCTTACGTGGAAGACGGCACGCTGATCTTTATCGGCGCCACCACGGAAAACCCCTCGTTCGAGTTGAACAACGCCTTGCTCTCACGCGCCCGCGTGTACGTACTGAAAAGCCTGGATGAAAGCGCGCTGCGCAAACTGGTCGATCGCGCCTTGAGCGACCCAAAGGGCTTGGGCGAGCGCCAACTTATCCTGCCGGAAGAAAGCTTCCAGATTCTCCAAGCCGCCGCCGATGGTGATGGCCGGCGCTTGCTCAATTTTCTGGAAAACGCTGCGGATCTGGCCGAAGACGGCAGCGAGATCAGCAGCGATTTGCTGCTCAATCTGCTTGGCGATACCCGTCGGCGCTTCGACAAGGGCGGCGAAGCCTTTTACGACCAGATATCCGCGCTGCACAAATCCGTGCGTGGCTCCAACCCCGACGGCGCGCTGTACTGGTTTGCGCGCATGCTCGATGGCGGCTGTGATCCGCTGTATATCGCCCGGCGCGTGGTGCGCATGGCCAGCGAAGACATCGGCAACGCCGACCCACGGGCGCTGACCCTGTGCCTAAACGCCTGGGATGTACAAGAGCGCCTGGGCAGTCCCGAGGGCGAGCTGGCAGTGGCTCAGGCGATTATCTACCTCGCCTGCGCGCCGAAAAGCAATGCGGTCTACAACGCCTTCAACGCCGCCAAGCGTGACGCTGCCGAGCATGGCTCGCAGGAAGTCCCACTGCACCTGCGTAACGCACCGACCAAACTTATGAAAGAGTTGGGGTATGGCGACGAATACCGCTACGCCCACGATGAACCCGATGCCTATGCGGCAGGTGAGGATTACTTTCCGGAAACCTTCGAGCCGCGCGAGTATTACCAGCCAGTGCCACGTGGTCTGGAGTTGAAGATTCGCGACAAGCTGCAGCATTTGAAAAGCCAGGACCGCAATAGCCCTCGGCAGCGGAGAAAACCATGATCGGTGTAGTGGTTGCCGTAGCCCTGGGCGGTATGTTCGGCACGCTGTTGCGCTTCGCCACGGCCAACTGGGTCAGCGCAAACTGGCCGCAGCACTTCTACGGCGCGACCCTGGCAGTGAATATTCTCGGTTGCCTGCTGATCGGCTACCTGTATGGCCTGTTCCTGCTGCGTCCTGAGCTGCCGCTGGAGTTGCGCGCGGGGCTGATTGTTGGCTTTCTCGGCGGCCTGACCACCTTTTCATCTTTTTCCCTCGACACCGTGCGCCTGCTGGAGAGCGGCCAGCTGCCGCTGGCCCTGGGCTATGCGGCAGTCAGCGTGTTGGGTAGCCTGCTAGCGACCTGGGCGGGACTTAGCTTGGCGCGCCTGTGTCAGTAACGGCGTTGTCGATTGGCACTTCCCCCCGCTAAAGCCTTAAACTGCGCGGCATTGCGCGTCATGGCCAAAGCCATGCAAACCCTTGTGAAGTGTTGAGACCAGAACATGCTTGATTCCAAACTCGTTCGTACCCAGCTCCATGAAGTGGCCGAGCGCCTGGCCGCCCGTGGTTTTGTCCTTGATGTTGCGCGCTTCGAAGCGCTTGAGGCTCAGCGCAAGACGCTGCAGACCCGCACCGAGCAGCTGCAGGCCGAACGTAACAGTCGCTCCAAATCCATTGGCCAAGCCAAGCAACGCGGTGAAGACATTGCGCCGCTGCTAGCAGAAGTGGATCAGATGGGCAGCGATCTGGAGCAGGGCAAGCGTGACCTCGACAGCATTCAGACTGAGCTCGACAACCTGCTGCTGAATATCCCCAATCTGCCGCATGAGTCGGTGCCGGTGGGTGCAGACGAAGAGGGTAACGTTGAGGTGTCGCGCTGGGGCACGCCGCGTAGCTTCGATTTCCCGATTCAGGATCACGTTGCCCTCGGCGAGCAGCACGGCTGGCTGGACTTTGAGACTGCCGCAAAGCTCTCTGGCGCGCGCTTTGCCTTGCTGCGCGGCCCCATCGCCCGTATGCACCGCGCCCTGGCACAGTTCATGATTAACCTGCACACCGGCGAGCACGGCTACGAAGAAGCCTACACGCCGTATTTGGTACAGGCGCCGGCGCTGCAAGGCACCGGCCAGCTGCCGAAGTTCGAGGAAGACCTGTTCAAGATCGCCCGCGAAGGTGAAGCCGATCTGTATCTGATCCCGACCGCTGAAGTATCGCTGACCAATATCGTTGCCGGCGAGATTCTCGACGCCAAGCAACTGCCGCTGAAGCTGGTTGCTCACACGCCATGCTTCCGCAGTGAAGCTGGTGCATCCGGCCGTGATACCCGCGGCATGATCCGTCAGCACCAGTTCGACAAGGTTGAGATGGTGCAGATCGTCGAGCCGAGCAAATCTTTCGAAGCTCTGGAAAGTCTGACCGCCAATGCTGAGCGCGTGTTGCAGCTGCTTGAGCTGCCATACCGCAAACTGGCGCTGTGTACCGGTGACATGGGCTTCGGTGCAGTGAAAACTTACGACCTGGAAGTCTGGGTGCCGAGCCAGGATAAGTACCGCGAGATTTCCTCGTGCTCTAACTGCGGCGACTTCCAGGCGCGTCGCATGCAAGCACGCTACCGCAACCCGGAAACCGGCAAACCCGAGTTGGTGCACACCCTCAACGGCTCCGGCCTGGCAGTAGGTCGCACACTGGTTGCCGTGCTGGAGAACTACCAGCAGGCCGATGGCAGCATCCGCGTGCCGGACGTGCTGAAGCCCTATATGGGCGGTATCGAAATCATCGGTTAATCCGAATTTCAGTTACCTGTGACGGGGCGGCCAGTGCCGCCCCGTTTTGTTTACCCGATTGAGAGCGTGCGTCATGGATTTTCTGCCCCTGTTCCACAAACTGCAGGATCGCCTGGTACTGGTGGTCGGTGGCGGCGAAGTTGCCGTGCGTAAGGCGCGCTTGCTCAGTGATGCCGGTGCGACGTTGCGGGTGGTGGCGCCTGAGGTTCGGGATGAACTGCGTGAGATGGCCAGCGCGCGCAATGGTGAGGTGCTGCTGCGTGATTATCAGTCGGCTGATCTGCAGGGCGTGGCGCTGATCATTGCCGCCACCGATGACGAACCGCTGAATGCGCAAATCTCGGCCGAAGCTCAGGCTTTGGGTATTCCGGTCAATGTGGTGGACGCGCCGAAGCTGTGCAGCGTGATTTTCCCGGCTATCGTCGACCGCTCGCCGCTAATCGTGGCGATTACCAGCGGTGGCGATGCACCGGTGCTGGCCCGACTGATTCGCGCCAAGATCGAAACCTGGATTCCCGCGACCTATGGTCAGCTGGCCGGTTTGGCCAAGCGTTTTCGTGCCCAGGTCAAAGCGCTCTTTCCCGATGTGCAGCAGCGCCGGGTGTTCTGGGAAGATGTATTCCAGGGCCAGGTGGCCGAAAGCGTCTTCGCCGGCAAATTGCAGGAAGGTCAGCGCCTGCTGGAAGAGAAGATTGCCGGCATTGCCCCGCGCACCTTGGGCGAGGTGTACCTGGTGGGCGCAGGGCCGGGGGATCCTGATCTGCTGACTTTCCGCGCCTTGCGCCTGATGCAGCAAGCCGATGTAGTGCTTTACGACCGTTTGGTGGCGCCTGCGATTATCGAACTGTGCCGCCGTGATGCCGAGCGCATCTATGTCGGCAAACAGCGCGCCGAACATGCCGTGCCGCAGGAGCAGATCAATCAGCGCCTGGTCAGTCTGGCCAAAGAAGGCAAACGAGTGCTGCGCCTTAAAGGCGGCGACCCGTTTATTTTCGGGCGAGGCGGCGAGGAAATCGAAGAGTTGGCCGCTCACGGCATTCCGTTTCAGGTGGTACCGGGCATCACCGCAGCCTCAGGCTGTGCGGCTTATGCTGGGATTCCGCTGACCCACCGTGACCATGCACAGTCGGTGCGCTTTGTTACCGGTCATCTGAAAGATGGCAGCAGCAATCTGCCCTGGAACGAGCTGACGGCCAGCAGCCAGACCCTAGTGTTCTATATGGGCCTGGTAGGTTTGCCGATCATCTGTCAGCAGCTGATTGCCCATGGCCGCGCCGCGACAACTCCGGCAGCATTGATCCAGCAGGGCACCACGCAGAACCAGCGGGTGTTTACGGGCACCCTGGCCAATCTGGCGGAGCTGGTGGCGGAGCATGAGGTGCATGCGCCGACGTTGGTCATAGTCGGCGAAGTGGTGCAGCTGCGGGAGAAACTGGCCTGGTTCGAAGGGGCTCAGGCGAGCGTCTGATTGCGCGCGGCCCATAGTTGGGCCGCGTGCTCCAGGGCTTGCTCACGCGGCTCGCCGAGGGCGCGCAAGGCCAACGCCATGGTGCTGATAACGGCAAGCTGGCCGTAATCATCGGCAGCTTCACCGCGCCAGAAGGCGGCCAGATGAGCGGGTTGCAGCGATTCGGGTTTGACGTGGCGCAGCGCCGACAGCGCCGGCCATTCTTCATCCCAGTTTTCGCCATTGGCCGTGCCATACAGGTGGCTGGTGGCGTCCGGGTTGATCTCGATTTCGCCGCCTTCACCCTTGATCACCACCGCGCTATCGCCGAGCAACTGGCTGGCTTCACGGTGCACTGCCTGATAACCCGGATGAAAGATGCTCTGCAGGCCGCAACGTGCCCCCAACGGGTTAAGAATGCGCGCCAGGGAATGAATCGGTGAGCGCAGGCCGAGGATATTGCGCAGGTCGATCATCCGCTGCAGTTGCGGCATCCAGTCGCCCAGCGGGATAAACGCCAGGTGCTGGTGTGCCAATGCCTGCTCGACGCTATCCCAGTTGCGGCACAGCGGGATGTGCAGGGTTTCGAGCAGCTGTTCGCTGTACATCCGCCCGGCAGTGTGTGGGCCGCCTCCATGCAGCAGGATGCGAATACCGCTATTGGCCAGTGCTTTGGCGGCTAGCAGGAACCAAGGCAGGTGGCGCTTCTTCCCGGCATAGCTCGGCCAATCCAGGTCCACCTGAATCGCTGGCGCTTGCAGGCGCGCGCGCACGGCTTCGGCAAAGCCGGCCATTTCCTCGGCGCTTTCTTCCTTGTGCCGCAACAGCATCAAAAAGGCACCCAACTGGGTGTCTTCAGCCTTCCCCTCAAGCAGCATGCCCATGGCGTCTCGGGCTTCCTCGCGAGTCAGGTTACGTGCGCCACGCTTGCCCTTACCTAGAATGCGTACAAATTGAGCGAAAGGATGTTCCGGCGGAGTAACAAGGTTCATAGGCAATTGGTCGGTTTGGGCAGGCCCGCCAGCTTGGCGGCGAGTTTGGCGGGAGCGCCATTGAACAGGCGATTAAGGTTCAGGCTATTGCCTTTCTCGGGGCCGATTTTTACGGCAATAAATTTGATCAGCGGACGGTTGGCCGGGGACAACTGAAATTCGTCGTAAAAGCTGCGCACCAGCCAAAGGATTTCCCAGTGTTCGGCACTCAGGCTGATGCCTTCACGTTGCGCCAGGGCGTGCGCGGTAGCTTCGGACCAATCCGCCAGGTCGAGCAGATAGCCATCTTTGTCCAGCGCCAGGCTGCGACCTTCAACATTCAATGCCGTCATAGCCAGGTGTTTACCTTGTCGTATTGACAGCTCAACGCAACGAAACCGGGGTAATCGACCTGCTTGAGGCGGGTAGGGCACAGCAGGCCGCGAGCCTGCACGTCTTCATCCAACGCATACAGCGCAATGCTTTCAGGCATCAATTCAAGCGCCTGACGCTGCACGCTGTCGTTCTGCAAGGCGTATACGGCATCACCGCAGAGCAGCAGGGCATCCTGGCGGCCGAGAATGCGCAGGCAGCTGCTCAGGCGGCTATCGGTAAAGGGCGAGTGCGAAAGTACGTGCAAGGTAGCCATCAGAGCGTAATCACCTGGTCGTAACGGTCAATCAAGGCGCTTATTGATGAGTCATCGAGGCGCTCGACAGCGAGGCTGCTGGGTTGATCCTGCAGGCCACGTTCGGCCATGCTGCGCTGCGAGACATACAGCGCCTCGACACCGAACATCGGCAAGGCCTGCAGGTTGGCGCTGAGGTCTTTCTGCTGCAGGGTGGCCGGTTGCTGCGCGCCACTCAGCTGGAATACCCCGTCATCGAGAAATAGCATGCCAATCGGCAAATCGAAGGCTCCGCCGGCCAGCGCGATATCCAGCGCTTCCCGCGCACTGGGGCCGGACCAAGGCGCTTGGCGACTGATGATCAACAGCGACTTGCTCATTTCAAGCCCCCCCAAAGCACACAATGCGATCCGCCAGCTGCGCCGCTTCGTGCAATTGGCCTAGGCCGGAAAGCTCCCAGGGCGCATTCAGGTTGGCAGCCGTGCGCGAGTAGCGCTGGGCTTCATCGTCATTTAACACGCCACGGCGTAAGGCGGCGGCGATACACACCACGCCATCCAGCTGCTGCGTTTGCACAAATTCTCGCCATTCGCGGGGTAGGTCCACCTCATCCTGCGCGCAAACTACATTGCTCGAGGCGCTGTGTACGCCATCCTGATAAAAGAACAGCCGCACAATCTCATGCCCACCCGCCAATGCTGCCTGAGCAAAACGCAGCGCACGGCGCGAGGAGGGCGCATGGGGAGGGGAGAACAGGGCGATGGCGAACTTCATAGCAAACCTGGCGAGCCAATTTGGCGGAATGATAAAGCCTGAGTCGCCAAGATGCGCGCGGCAGGCATAAAAAATGACCGGGAGTCATTTTTAACGTCGCTAGCGACGGCCCGAAGGGGGCGAGCCATGGATGGCAAGCATAAAAAAGCCCGCCGAAGCGGGCTTTGCACAGCACGTTGAATCAGTCGTCGCTGCCCATGATGCCGAAAATCTGCAACAGGCTGACGAACAGGTTGTAGATCGATACATACAGGCTGATGGTCGCCATGATGTAGTTGCGCTCACCGCCGTGAATGATTTCGCTGGTCTGGTACAGGATGCAGGCGGAGGAGAACAGCACGAAACCTGCGCTGATCGCCAGTTGCAGCCCGCTGATCTCGAAGAAGAAGCCAGCAACCATCGCACCCAGCAGAACAAAGAAACCAGCAGTGATAAAGCCACTGAGGAAGCTCATGTCCTTGCGGGTGGTCAGCACGTATGCCGACAGGCCGCAGAACACCAAGGCCGTCATGGCGAAAGCCGAGCTGACAACTTCAGCACCGTTGGCCATGCCCATGTAGCGATTGAGGATCGGGCCGAGGGTGTAGCCCATAAAGCCGGTCAGCGCGAGGGTCGAAACCAGGCCCCAGGCCGAGTTACGCAGTTTGGCGGTGAGGAAGAACAGGCCGTAGAAGCCAATCAGCACCACGAAGATATTCGGGTAAGGCACATTGGCGCGCTGTGCTATGTACGCCACCAGGCCGCTGAAGGCCAGGGTGATGGCCAACAGGCCATAAGTGTTGCGCAGGACGCGGCTGACTTCTTGCTGCTCAACCTGCGTATGGTCAAGTGCATAATTGTGTTCGTTCATGGCGACACTCCTGAAATGGCTGATGGTTCCGTGACCAAGGTCAGGCCCGATCATAGCAGAGGCAGATAAAGAGCCAATACGCAGAGTTTGACAGCGTGTTGCGTTCGGGTAAGATTGCCGCCCGCAATCGCCGGAAGCGTGGCAGAGCGGTTGAATGCAACGGTCTTGAAAACCGTCGAAGGGGAAACTCTTCCGTGAGTTCGAATCTCACCGCTTCCGCCATATTCCTCTGGCCGTCACCCTAGCGCAGCTTTATTGGCGCTTGCATTTTGACGGTTATGCGCCAAGCTGGGTTTAACAAATCTCCAGCCTTCCAACCCAACCAGCCGCTCTTGGCGGCTGATGCAAACGGGGTGTCGCTTGATCAGGGTGCTAGTTGTTGATGACCACGACCTGGTACGTACCGGCATCACCCGTATGCTGGCTGATATCGACGGCTTGCATGTAGTTGGTCAAGCCGAGTCTGGCGAAGAATCCCTGAAGAAAGCCCGCGAACTGAAGCCCGATGTTGTCCTGATGGACATCAAGATGCCGGGTATCGGCGGCCTCGAGGCTACGCGCAAACTGATTCGCAGCCATCCCGACCTGAAAGTCGTTGCGGTTACCGTATGCGAAGAAGATCCGTTCCCTACGCGCCTGCTGCAAGCCGGTGCTGCTGGTTACCTGACCAAAGGTGCCGCCTTGGAAGAAATGGTTCAGGCCATCCGCATGGTGTTCAGTGGCCAGCGTTATATCAGCCCGCAGATCGCTCAGCAGCTGGCCCTCAAGTCGTTCCAGCCACAAAGCAGTAATTCGCCGTTCGATCTGCTCTCCGAGCGTGAAATCCAGATCGCGCTGATGATTGCCGGCTGCCAGAAGGTTCAGGCCATCTCCGACAAGCTCTGCCTGTCGCCGAAAACCGTGAATACCTACCGCTATCGCATCTTCGAAAAGCTGTCGATCACCAGCGATGTCGAGCTGGCCCTGCTGGCCGTGCGCCACGGCATGATTGATGCCAGCAGCTGACGACAGTCGCGCAGCTTTCGATTCCAGCGCGTTTCTCTCCACCTGCAGCGGTCGCCCTGGCGTGTATCGCATGTTTGATGTGGACGCCAAGCTGCTCTACGTCGGCAAAGCCAAGAACCTGAAAAAGCGCCTGGCCAGCTATTTCCGCCAAAGCGGTTTAGCACCGAAGACCGCCGCTCTGGTGGGCCGAATCGCGCAGGTCGAAACCACCATCACCGCCAATGAAACCGAAGCGCTGCTGCTTGAACAGACGCTGATCAAGGAATGGCGACCGCCGTACAATATTCTGCTGCGCGACGATAAGTCCTATCCCTATGTGTTTCTATCCGATGGTGATTTCCCGCGGCTGAGCATTCACCGCGGCGCGAAAAAGCAGAAGGGCCGTTACTTCGGCCCGTATCCCAGCGCCGGAGCTATCCGCGAAAGCCTCAACCTGCTGCAAAAGACCTTTCTGGTGCGCCAGTGCGAGGACAGCTTTTACAAAAATCGCACACGGCCCTGCCTGCAGTACCAGATCAAGCGCTGCAAAGGCCCCTGTGTTGGCTTGGTCGAGCCGGCCGAGTACGCCGAAGATGTTCGCCACTCGGTGATGTTCCTTGAGGGCCGCAGCAACGCGCTGACCGATGAATTATCGAGTGGCATGCAGGCTGCGGCCACAAGCCTGGACTTCGAGCGCGCCGCCGCGCTGCGCGACCAGATTTCGCTGCTGCGCCGGGTGCAGGATCAACAGAGCATGGAAGGCGGCACCGGTGATGTGGACGTGGTTGCCGCCATGGTCAACCCAGGTGGCGCATGCGTGCATTTGATCAGTGTGCGCGGTGGCCGAGTGCTTGGCAGCAAAAACCTCTTTCCTCAGGTAGCGATTGAGGAGGAGGGCAGTGATGTTCTTCTGGCCTTTCTGGCGCAGTACTACCTGAGCAGCCATGAACGCGACCTGCCGAGCGAGCTGATCGTCAACGCCCAACACGAAGACTTCCCCACGCTGATCGCAGCCATCGATGAGTCACGCGGCCGCGAGCTGAGCATCAGCTATCGCGTACGCGGCACCCGTGCGCGCTGGCAGCAGCTGGCCGTGACCAATGCAGAGCAGGCTTTAGCCGCGCGCCTGGCCAATCGACAGCACGTTGCCGCACGCTTTGACGCTCTGGCTCAGGCGCTGGATATGGATGAAGTGCCGCAGCGCCTGGAGTGCTTCGACATCAGCCATTCCAGTGGTGAGGCGACGGTTGCTTCGTGTGTGGTATTTGGCCCGGAAGGCCCGCTGAAATCAGATTACCGCCGTTACAACATCGAGGGCGTGACGCCAGGCGATGACTACGCCGCCATGCACCAGGCGCTGACTCGGCGTTTCAGCAAGATCAAGGATGGCGAAGGCAAACTGCCAGATATCCTGCTGGTCGACGGCGGTAAAGGCCAGCTGGCCATGGCCCGCGAAGTGCTCGAAGAGCTGTCGGTGCCAGACCTGATTCTGCTGGGCGTTGCTAAAGGCACTACGCGCAAACCGGGTTTGGAAACCCTCTACCTGAATGACGTCGCCCATGAATTTACGCTGCCAGGCAATTCGCCGGCCTTGCACCTGATCCAGCAGATCCGCGATGAGTCGCACCGTTTTGCCATCACCGGGCACCGCGCCCGCCGTGGCAAAACCCGCCGCACCTCCACGCTTGAAGACGTTGCCGGTGTAGGCCCTAAGCGCCGGCGTGAGCTGCTCAACCACTTCGGTGGACTGCAGGAGTTGTCCCGCGCCAGCATTGAAGAAATCGCCAAAGCACCTGGAATCAGTAAAAAACTCGCCGAGTTGATTTATGCGGCCCTGCACAGTGAGTAGAATGCCGGCTCTCTTTACCGCCAAGTTGTGTCGATGAATATCCCCAATCTGCTGACCGTGCTCCGTGTATTGCTGATCCCGGTGTTTATTCTGCTGTTCTACCTTCCTTTCAGCTGGAGCTATTGGGCCGCCAGCGCGGTGTTTTCAGTCGCAGCGGCAACTGACTGGCTGGATGGTTATTTGGCCCGTCGCTGGGAGCAGAGCACGCCTTTTGGTGCTTTCCTCGATCCGGTTGCCGACAAGCTGATGGTAGCGGTTGCCCTGGTGTTGCTGGTGGCCGAACACGCCAATCTCTGGCTAACCCTGTCTGCGTCGATCATCATCGGTCGCGAAATCGTGGTTTCGGCACTGCGTGAATGGATGGCAGAGCTCGGTGCTCGCGCGCATGTTGCCGTATCGAAACTGGCCAAATGGAAAACCGCCGCGCAGATGGTTGCTCTGGTTATTTTGCTGGCCAATCCGCCGACCTTTACCGCCTGGGTTGTGCTCGGTTACGCGCTGTTGATCATTGCCGCCGTACTCACCCTGTGGTCGATGGCGCAGTATCTGTTGGCCGCATGGCCACACCTGCGAATCACCTCGGAAAAGAAATAAGCTTTTTTGAATCAAGGGGTTGACGGGGCGTTCTGAAGCTATAGAATGGCGGCCGTCAGCACGACAAGCGGGAATAGCTCAGTTGGTAGAGCACGACCTTGCCAAGGTCGGGGTCGCGAGTTCGAGTCTCGTTTCCCGCTCCATTTTTAACGGGCCGTTTTACACGGTCCTTTTAGTTTCAAGGCTGAGTAGCAGAGTGGTTATGCACCGGATTGCAAATCCGTGAACGCCGGTTCGATTCCGACCTCAGCCTCCAATTAGAAAAGCCTCGTAGATCACTGATTTACGAGGCTTTTTCATTTAAATTTGAAACCTTGCGAGGCATCCAAGGGCTGTATATAGTCCAAGCCTCACAATGCAGCGCTACCGCCCGAATGGCGAAATCGGTAGACGCAAGGGACTTAAAATCCCTCGAGGGTAACCTCGTGCCGGTTCGATTCCGGCTTCGGGCACCATGTACATGATTTCAGATGTTCCTGTATGAACCTGAAACCCACTAAAACCGGCACTCTTGCCGGTTTTTTTGTGCCTGAAATTTGTACGCATGCCTTTATCTAGGCTTGTCATCTGGATGTCGTACGCATGTCATACCCCTGCCATCTGCTTTAGCTGCAATCGCGGTAACTCAGCGAGGAGTGCAGGCGATGCGGATTTGTGTGATTGGCGCAGGATATGTGGGGCTGGTATCGGCAGCCTGTTTTGCCGAGATGGGCAATCGGGTGATCTGCGTTGAGCGCGATGCGCAGCGTGTGGCGCGGCTTGCCCGTGGCCAGTCGCCGATTTATGAGCCTGGGCTGGAGGCCATGCTGCAGACCCACCTGAGTAGCGGTCAGCTGAGCTTTAGTCAGCATCTGCATGAAGGCATCAAGCAGGCTGAAATCATCTTTATCGCAGTCGGCACGCCGAGCGGGGAGGACGGTTCGGCTGACCTGTCACATGTCCTGGCCGTGGCCGATGAGCTGGGCGATCTGCTTGAGCAGAACTGCGTGGTGGTGAACAAGTCAACGGTGCCGGTGGGCACGGCCGAGCGTGTTGCACAGCGCATTAACAGTCGCTTGAGCAAACGAGGCAAACGCTTTGCGGTGACGCTGGCAAGTAACCCGGAATTTCTCAAGGAAGGCTCGGCGATTGACGACTTTATGCGGCCAGATCGAGTGATTGTCGGCTGCGACGAACCCCAGGGTCATGAGTTGCTACGCCGACTCTATGCGCCATTCCTGCGTAATCACGAGCGTTTGTTGTGCATGGGATTGCGGGCGGCTGAATTCAGCAAATATGCCGCCAACGCCTTTTTGGCCACCAAGATTTCCTTTATCAATGAAATGGCCAGCCTTTGCGCACGCCTGGATGTAGACATCGAGGACGTGCGGCGTGGCATCGGCAGCGACAAACGCATTGGTACTCACTTTATCTACGCCGGTTGCGGCTATGGCGGCTCATGCTTTCCCAAGGATGTGCGGGCGCTGATTCGCTGCGCAGAGCAGGAAGGCATTGAACCAGGCATTCTGCGCGCAGTCGAAGCCCGTAACGCGTTACAGAAGACGTTGTTGTTCCAGGCCCTGCGTGAGCATTTTTCTGGTTACTGGCAAGGGCGAGTGGTTGCGCTGTGGGGCCTGGCGTTCAAGCCGGGCACCGATGATCTGCGTGAAGCGCCCAGCCTGGTTCTGCTGGATGCTTTACTAGCCGTCGGCGTTACCGTTCAGGCCTGTGATCCGGTCGCGACAACGGCTCTGGCAGAACGCTACGGCCAAGCGATTGGTAGTGGTCAGCTGCGCTTGAGTACGTCGCCGTATAGCGTCGCTGAGGGTGCCGATGCACTGGTGCTCGTCACCGAGTGGAAGCAATTCCGTCAGCCTGACTTTGTCCGTATTCGCGGCCTGATGCGCATGCCTGTGCTGTTTGACGGGCGCAATATCTACGATGCCATGCAGTTGGCAGAGCTGGGTTTTCTTTACCGAGGCATTGGCCGGCCCGCGCAGGGGCATTGTAAGGCCAGTGCAGCCTGATAAACTGCGCACGCAATTTTCACCCCATCTACCCAAGGTTTCCCATGATCAAGAAATGCTTGTTCCCAGCAGCCGGTTACGGCACCCGCTTTCTGCCAGCCACCAAGGCCATGCCCAAGGAAATGCTGCCGATCGTGAACAAGCCGCTGATCCAGTACGGCGTCGAAGAGGCGCTGGAAGCCGGGTTGACGGAAATTGCCATGATCACCGGCCGCGGCAAACGCGCGCTGGAAGATCACTTCGATATCAGCTACGAGCTTGAGCACCAGATCCGCGATACCGACAAGGAAAAATACCTCGTCGGCATTCGTCGCCTGATCGACGAATGCACCTTTTCCTACACCCGTCAGGTGGAAATGAAAGGCCTGGGCCACGCCATTCTCTGTGGCCGTCCGCTGATTGGTGATGAGCCTTTCGCTGTGGTGCTGGCCGATGACTTGTGCCTGAACCTGGACGGCGATGCTGTGCTGACGCAGATGGTCAAGCTGTATAACCAATTCCGCTGCTCGATCGTGGCCATCCAGGAAGTGCCGCCAGAAGAAACCCACAAATATGGCGTGATCTCTGGCGAAATGATTCGTGAAGACATCTACCGGGTAAACAGCATGGTCGAAAAACCCAAGCCGGAAGATGCCCCGTCGAACCTGGCGATTATTGGTCGCTATATCCTCACCCCGGATATCTTCGATCTGATTGAACAGACCGAGCCAGGCAAGGGCGGGGAAATCCAGATCACCGACGCGCTGATGAAGCAGGCGCAGAACGGCTGCGTGATGGCCTATAAATTCAAGGGCAAACGCTTTGATTGCGGCGGCGCTGAAGGCTATATCGACGCCACCAACTTCTGCTTCGAGAACCTCTACAAGACTGGCAAAGCCTACTGATTCAGGCTTGATAACCAGACTACACAGCCACCTTCGGGTGGCTGTTTGCATTCAGGGCAAGGGCATATGCTCAGCGCCAGGCCCTAGCGGCTGGCCGTAACTGAACTCAACATAGTTGCCTGCCGGGTCACGCAGGCCGCAGTAGTAGCCAACGGGGTAGGGTTCATCACGCGGTTCCCAGACCAGACAACCTGCAGCTCGCGCTCTCGCTGCGATGCGATCAACCTGTTCTCGACTTTCCAGGGCAAAGCCAAAGTGGCTGTAGTCATCCGCAGCCAATTGGCGATCCTGTCCACCCGGCATGATCACAAAAATAAAGCTGTGTTCCTTACCTTGTTCGGCCATCCAGACAATCCGTGAGCCTTTGCCAGCACGCTGGTGAATCACCTGCATCGCACAGAACTGCTCGTAAAAGCTTACGCAGGAGTCGAGATCAGGCACATGCAAGGCCAGGTGAGTAAGGGTAGGGCGCATCACGGTTCTCCTGTTCTGCATGCATCAAGTTTAGGCACTGACGCGCCTTGGGGTATGCTGGCAGCCTGTTCTGGAGGCTGAAATGACCTACGACTTCGACCTGTTTGTAATTGGTGCCGGTTCCGGCGGTGTGCGGGCTGCGCGATTTGCTGCCGGCTATGGCGCGCGCGTGGCGGTTGCCGAAAGCCGCTACCTCGGTGGTACCTGCGTCAATGTTGGCTGCGTACCGAAGAAGCTGCTGGTCTATGGCGCGCATTTCGCCGACGACTTCGAACAGGCGCAAGGGTTCGGCTGGGAACTGGGGGAAGCCAGGTTCGACTGGTTGACCCTGATCAGCAACAAAAACCGTGAAATCGAACGACTCAATGGCATCTATCGCAACTTGCTGGTTAACAGCTGTGTGACCTTGCTTGAAGGCCACGCGCGAATTGTTGATGAGCACAGCGTTGAACTGGGCGGACAGCGTTACAGCGCCAAACACATCCTGATTGCCACCGGCGGCTGGCCGCAGATTCCTGAAGTGCCGGGACATGAATATGCCATTGGCTCGAATGAAGTGTTCTTTCTAGAGCAGCTGCCCAAACGTGTACTGGTTGTAGGTGGCGGTTATATCGCCGTGGAGTTCGCCTCGATCTTTAACGGTCTTGGCACAAAAACCTCGTTGCTCTATCGAGGTGACCTGTTCCTGCGTGGTTTCGACAAGGCCGTGCGTCTGCACTTGCAGGATGAGTTGAACAAGCGCGGTGTCGATCTGCAGTTCAACAGCGATATCGCCCGCATCGACAAACAAGCTGATGGCAGCCTGCTGGCCACTCTAAAGGATGGCCGCGCGCTTGAGACCGACTGTGTTTTCTATGCCACCGGCCGTAGGCCGATGCTGGATAACCTGGGCCTGGAAAATACCCATGTGCAGCTCGATAAGCGCGGCTTTATCGAAGTGGACGAGCAATACCAGACCAGTACACCCTCGATTCTCGCTATCGGCGATGTAATCGGTCGTGTGCAGCTGACACCGGTAGCGTTAGCTGAAGGCATGGCGGTCGCCAGGCGTTTGTTCAAACCAGAGGAGTACCGCAAGGTCGACTACCGGCTGATCCCGACGGCAGTATTTAGCCTGCCCAATATCGGCACGGTCGGACTGAGCGAAGAGCAGGCGAAGGAGGAGGGCTACAGCGTCCAGCTTTTCGAAAGCCGCTTCCGACCGATGAAACTGACCATGACCGAAAGCCAGGAGCGCACCCTGATGAAACTGGTTGTGGACGCCGATACAGACAGAGTGCTGGGTTGTCATATGGTTGGCCCCGACGCCGGTGAAATCGTTCAAGGCCTGGCGGTGGCGCTTAAAGCAGGCGCGACCAAGCAGCTGTTCGATGAAACCATCGGTGTGCATCCAACGGCCGCCGAAGAGTTCGTCACCATGCGTACTCCTGTGTCCTCCTGAGGTCAGCATGGCGCAACTGTTCTATCTGGCCGATCTGTTCGGCGTTGCGGTCTTTGCCATCACCGGCGCACTGATGGCCGGGCGCAAGTCCATGGACCTGTTCGGTGTGCTGGTGATTGCCATCGTTACCGCACTGGGCGGTGGCACGCTGCGTGATGTGATTCTGGACAACCATCCAGTCAGCTGGATTCGCAACGACCTGTATATCGTTGTCGCATCACTGGCAGCCGTGGCTACGGTGGTCTGGGTACGCCTGACGCAGCCGATTCACGAGAAAGGCCTATTACTGGCCGATGCTTTCGGGTTGGCGGTATTTACCGTGATTGGCACCGAGATCGCCATGCAACACAACGTGCCACACAGTACGGCAGTGATCATGGGCGTGATGACCGGTGTGGCCGGCGGCGTAATGCGCGATGTGATCTGCAATGAGATTCCGCTGATCTTCCAGAAAGAAATCTATGCAACAGCCTGCATTGCCGGTGCCCTGGTGTTTATCGCGATGCGCGCACTGGACACGCCGCATTGGTTAGATACCGGTGTAGCGATGTTGAGCGTGTTGCTAATTCGCCTGGCAGCCATCCGTTGGCATGTGGCGTTGCCCAGTTTTCATTTATTGGATCGTGACTAAACAGGAATGAGCGGAGACAACAGGGATTGAATCCTGTTGTCAGCAACAGTCTCATATATCTTATTTAACATAATATACATTATGCGAAGCCTCTAGTCAGGAAGGCAGTAGAACAGCGCTGTGCTTTGCGATCTGTGCGATCTGGTATCAGGCAGTGGCTTTTGAGAAAAAGCACTGTAATGCGCTTATTGGAAGCCGTAGACGATCAAGCCAACGATTAGAAAAATGCTGAGGATGAAAATCGACTTAACGCTAAAAACATCTGGCGGGCCTTGCTGAATGGTTTGAGTAGGTTGAGTCGGTTGCTGCTGGGCTGATTCGCGTGCTGCCTGTCGCGCTTGACGGCGTTCCTCGCGGTACCAGTCTCGGTCGTACATGCCCAATGGTTTGGCCTCCTGTTCAGAAATGCGGGTCCCTCCCGCAAGCGGGAGCCCTCCCGCTTTCTGAACAGTCTGCCACCAGTGATGCGAGAGAAACCAGGGGGTTACGGAGTTGCGGCGGTTGCGACCTTGCCGCGCAAACCAACCTGAGGCAGATCATCGACGACATAGCCAACGTCATAGCCCTTGTAGGTGACAGAAACGATGCGGTTCGACTGAGCTTCGATCTGGTAACCGGCCTCGCGAAGATCATCAAAACTGACCCGGGAAACAGGCTGGCCGTTCTGCGCGATGGTGATAAATCCGTTGAGGTAATTTTGCTCGACGCCATCGCGAAAACGCTTACCGCGAGCCATGGCGGCGAGGTGCATGCTGTTGCCCTGATAAGGGTGAACCTTTTGATCTGGGCCGCGTGGTTGCGCTTCGACCGTTGGAGGTTGATCAGGTGCTACGTGTGCTGGCTGCGCTGATTGTTCGACGTGAACGGCTTGGACCTTTGGTGGTGGCTGGGTTTGCTTGTCGCGGTTGAGCATCAGTGAGGTACCGATGAGGACAACTATGAAACAGATAGCGGCACCTTTGAAAGACCAGTGCTTGTAGAGAGGAACAATGTCGTTTGCACCGTATTCCTCGCCGCTGCCACCTTGCGTCTGACTTACCCAGAGTCCGAAATAGGCAGGGTTGTAGGTACGCTCGGTGACGTTGAGAACCTCGCCCCTGATGCCGTCTTGAACCTTTCTGATGTACTTATTTGGCTGACCCCAGGCGACCTTTTTAGTGAGGCGGTAGACCATTTGAATATTGTCGCGGATGGCCTGGGAAAGCTTGCCGTAGCTCTGGGTGATGAACAGCACGTCATTGACGAAGTGACGATGGAGCGCTGACCACTCCTCAACATCCTGGGAAGTTTTGCCTCGAGGGATTACGTTCTGGGCTTCGTCGATAACGAACAAAGCGCCGGTCTTTGTTTCAGGGTGGCGCCACGTGTCGTAGTAGTCCCAGACGTTGGCAAAGGGTCGAGCCATAACGTCTGGGATGATGATGTCAGAAGGGTCTTCGAAAAGGTGATAAGCGCCCTGCTCCCTTGTCGGTTCCCAGGTGCCGCGGATAGGCATAGCACGCTTGCGCATCTCAATGAGAGCAGGGAAAGAAGGATCGATGGCGGCCCATTTTTCGATGACCAGTGGCATGTTGGTGATGACTTTACGGCCCTGGGTGAGCGCCACGAGAATGTGATAAGCGCAAACTTCATAGCCCTTGCCTGAACCTGATTTACCGATAATCAAGTGCTGCATTTAGGAACCCCAGCGAACGAACGGAATAGTTTGAAGTAAGAAACGGATTACCAAGGCGGCGACAACAATTGTCAGAGCCTGAGTTACACCGATGTAACCCATTAATGATGCGGTTTCTGCGGGAATCATTGCGTAGTAGGTCTGGGGATCAAACGGCGTATCGATAGCGTCCAGGGCACCGACTGCAATAGATAGAAAACCCTCAAACAGCCAACAAAATACGTCCGTACAGATATTCCAAAGGTCTAGGAATATCTGCTTGAAGATGGAGATTATCCAGGCGGCGAAGTCTGAAATCTTTTTGAGTATCGCGGTAAAGAAATTGAATATACCGGACATATCAACCACCGAAAGTTAGTTGGCGAGCAAGAAAAACAGCACTGACCATCAGGATTACTTTTACAAAGTCGAATACATAACAAAGAGAGGGAAAGTCATGGGTTCCGAAGTTAGCCATGCTACCTATTGCAAACGACATACCGAAGCTTGGGCAGCTACCAGAGAAGGAAGGAACGAAGCTGCGCAAGAAACTGAGAAAATTTGAATTATCAATATCTGCCTTTGCTTGATCCCAAACGCCCTGGAGGCCATCGGGGTACTTCTGTTCGTAAAATGGTTCAACTTCGGGAAAGGGTGTGTCGTCAAAAGTATATTCTGGCTCTGGCTCAGGTTCTTCTTGGGGATTATCGGCAATATCCTCGGGAACTGACGTGTCGTTTTCTGTTACTTCCTCAGTTACTTGACCGTCCTCAGTGGTTGTTGTTTTCTTTTCGGTATCAACAACGAAGTGGTCTTTGCCGTAAGTAATGTCGAACTTAGTGGAGGTTATTTGCGTCTTTGTACCAGGGGTGCCGTCTGGCTTTGTATAGGTAGTTGTCTTTGTCGTGCTTGGTCCCTGGACAACTGAAGGACCACTGATCATGCCCTTGGAGCGATCAACCATCTGGCTATAGCAGCCGCCTGGGTTAGGCGAACCGTTGCAAACGTCCCTTATTAAGCCGCCGAGCCACTCAGCTGACTGAGAGGAAACCCAAGGGTCAAGGGTGTCTAGGTCGGCGTCGTTCAAAGGGCCGTACTGAGCAGTACCAGGGATGATGCAGCGGCCGTTTGAGATTGAGTAAGGCGCAGAGCAGGTGCCAACGGCACCAGCGTTTGTAGTCTGAAGAGCGCCATTGTTTGTCCACTGGAAATAATAGTTAGTACCCGAGGAGTTCCAGCCAGTGTCTGTTACGAGAGTATAGGTGCGAGACGGATACGTGGCATTCATGCAGCCAACGAATTCTGAACCACTTGTAAAAGGGCGACTGGTATTGCCACAAGCGCTAAGTTTGAAATGAAATTGACTGACAGGTGGTTTTTCTTCGTCAGCTATCTTTTTGACAACTGCCCCATCGGTCATTACCCAGCCAACAGCGGAAACAGCAGCAGCAACAGTTGCGGTAAGAGCTAATTGACCAGGATTTGACTTTAAGCCGTTTTTCAAACCTGCAAGGATGTTTGATTTAGGCGTTACAAGTTGGGGCTTAACATTGAGCTTAGTGGCATTTGCAGGGCTATAAGCTGGATCATTTGGATAAGCAGCACCTGGGCCGTATGGAAAAGAAGAAGAACCTGTAGTTGCAGTCTGACCAGGGAGCCAGGGCTTAACCTCGCGAACAGTTGGGGCTACAGAATCACCAGTTGCAAATGAATAAACCTTTTCAGCGCCATAAAAAGCCACATCACCGGCAGGTGTGCTAATTGCACCAGCTGCAGCTGTTTGCTTAGAAAGGACTTGGCGTATGTATTCGTCGTTTTGAATTACTGGAACGCGAACTGCGGAGAAGACTTGCGGGGAGATTAACGCGAGAGCTAGAAGCGCTGCTGAATACCGAGAATAAATGCCCATCCGCCTATTACTCCCCCCATGAAGATCAGCGAATAAGCAAGCATCGCTATATCAGCTGGGGTAATTGCTAATTGTTCCATTGAATTAGAGGGAGCATTGCTGCCCCCTCCCCCAGGCACTTAGGCCTTTTTAACGCCGCGTTTGCCAAGGTCAATGCCCTTGAACGCCATGGTGATGCCGATGATGGTTACACCGGCGAGACTGACCCAGGCAGCAACAGCAGTAAGGTCAACAGCAGCAAGAATCGGATCCATTTTGAAGCTCCTCAAAGTTTACGAATGACGCCAATAGCGACGCCGATATTCATGCCCATGAACCAACAGGTGACAGTGAGCAAGAAAGCTGCGGTGTACACGGAGATAATTCCTTCCACCGTTAATGTGGTTAGTGACTCAGGCACTTATGCGGCCTCGGCATCGAGTTCAGCGGCAAGACGTTCAAAAGCAACGCTTGCAACTTTCTCAGCTTCGGCTTGATGAAATTCGTAGGCAGCGCCGCCGATGGCTCCGGAGTCACGTAGGCCACGCAGATAGCCAGAGTGTTCAGAGCTGGAAAATGCCAACTCGTAGTGATCGGGGGCGGACTTCATGAGGCACAGCAGGCGCTGGCGTTCTTGATGAAATTCGGCGGTAACCATGGCAGCGCCCTCCCCTTAGCTGGCGGCTTTTACAGCGGCCGGAATGAGCTGCACATTGACGGGCTTGCCGTCACCGGCGAGCTGGAAATCAAAACCAGCGTTACCGGCCTTGGAGGCCCACGGGGCGACGAATACGGGAACCGATACCGGCTTGCCCTTGTACTGATTCCAGACGTGCTGGATGCCCTGATCCATCAGGCGTTTGGAGATTTTGACCGGGATGGTTTTCACCTCAGCGGTGCCGTACTGACTGGTTTGTTCAACCTCAACAAGGATCAGGTGATCGGTGAAGCTGTTTTCACCGAAGGTCTTAACGTTGGTGGTGTAGCCGTGGCACAAGCCGAGCAGAACTAGAGACATAATGTTTACCTCACAGGAGCAAAATTAGGGCCGGCTGGCCCGGTTGTTAAAGGAGAAGAACCACATAGGCGCAGATAGTCAGAAGACCGATTGGAACGAAAATTAGGAGTACTAAAAAATCATCCTCAGGCGGTGTCATGCAGCCTCCACGCACGGTTCGACGTACCAGTCAGGGCGCTGGCTGGCGAAGTCGATGTGGATCAGTTGGAGAACCGGAACAACATTGCGAACGTTGTCGTGCTGGGCGAGGTTTTGGAGCATCGCCTTGGAAAGACCGCAGGCTTCAATGTCAGCAATGTGGCGATAGAACGTCGCCCGAGACATGGAGTTCATGGTCTCTTCCCACCCGTAATCCTTGATGCTGCGATAAGTGCGAAAGAGGTTGCGGGCGTGGGAGTCGCTGGTTTTACCAGGGATGAAAAGTCGGGGAATGATGGAGCCTGTAGCCTTATCGGCTTTGGCCGGGGTCCATCTGCCCTTCCCTTCTTTGGTGTACTTCTCAATCAGTGCGGCCAGCACCTTATCGTCGTCAATTCGTTTCATAGTCATACCTTCAAAGGCCGCGAACAGCTCAGCAGTAACAGCGCTAAAACACTCCTGGATAAAACAGCGATCCTCACTTGCAAGCGCTTCTTGGTGGTCACACAGCGGCCACAAGTGCGTAGGTAATTCCCGACGCTCAAGCCACCGATGCATAACGGTTGCTTCCATGCGAAGGAGCAGCTTCGCGAATTCCTGTAACCGGGGGTCTTCCATTACCCGCAAGGTGCGGGCAGCGGAAAGAATCGACATTGGCGCGCGGGAGTTGCGGCGATGAATCTTGAACTCGCGAACATGTGCGTTATCCAGATCATGGCGACGCTCAGGGTCACCAGAACCACCGCGAGCGGCCTTCCTGATGCGGTCCAGTTCGTTGGCAAATTCAGGCCCTTTCAAGTAGGCCTTGATCTTCTTGATACGGCCTTCTTTCGATCCCCAGTAAGCGGTTGTTTCGTAACTGTCGCCGCGGTTGCGGGTCTGACCGTTACTGACGCCACGCATGAAGTCGATAACTTGGCGAGCGGTCTGTTCGTTGGGCATGCGGGCCGAATAAGTGCAGTCGAGGGCGTAAACCTCAATCGCTTTGAAATCCAAACGTGCCCAGAGCAGCGGATACGAGCCAGCAAGCCACTTAAGCATCACCTCTGCCCCGCTGCGGATCGAGGTCGGGCCGAATACGTTGTGACCCTGGAGCAACTTTGCAGGACTGGCTTTCAGTTCAACGCCAGGCATCAAGCGCTTACCTAAACTCTGGTGGAAAACCTTAAAAGCCAGAGGCGTATAGCTAGATGGCAGCGACTCCCATGCATGAGAAAGGTCTTCGCAATCAAAGCCACCGTCATCACGCCGAGTAACACCACCAGCGGCGCGCATTGCGATGCCGAGGGACTCAAGGTCAACCACCTTGAACGGGTGCTCGATGGTGCCAATCGTGTCGATGGCATCGTCGAGAAACGGGATAAACATGTGGATTCGATCAAGCATTGGATGCATGCACACAAATAACATTTGCGCGAAATGTAGACTCGTGAACCTGCACACGTCAACACTAATAACATGCACACATGCATATTGAGGAAAACCGAATGAGAGCAGACATGCCGACTAACATCCGCTTGACGAACGCAGAGCAAGAAGCTCTGCGGAGGAAAGCCGTTGAAATCAATAAAGAATTGGTTAAACGCGGCATGCAGCCAATGAAGGATTCCGAGCTTGTGCACGCCTTTCTAGAGAAGGTGATTTCGTCGCTCGAAGTGAGCGCTTCAGGTGCGATAACGCACCGTGTTGATTGATCAAAAAACGAACAATTATTCTCACCATGAGACAAGAGTCCACCATTAGAGATGGTGGACCCTGACCGCTGCGCGTCCAGGGAATCAACTGCGGCAACGCTCTGCACATTCGTGCCGGCTTGCCAGGGGTTCCCCCTCGCGCAGAGCGCTACCCCAAATGACTATGACGACGAACACTGAGGCACGCTAAGAGCCGATTTGCTGTCGCGTGTGTACCTGAGGGGATTTACCTCCGGGACCCACCACCGAATGAACCTGACGTGCTTCTGCCGATGCGGAAAAGCGGGTTGATCAATGAAGGGGGTGGTCAGAGGTCGAGGATCTTCCGGGCAAGTACCTGAAGGTCAGAAACGAGAGCATCGAGGCTCGAGGATTCAGCATCGAGCTGGGCGAGCTTAGAGCGCATCTGCCGAAGATCAGCAACAAGTCGCGGGTAATCAGACAGCACATGGCACACCGCATCCAGGGCATCCCTGGACGGTGCGTAGAGCTGTGCTTGTTTGATCAGATGAGGCGGGATATCGAGGGGCGTTCGCATAATGGCCGTTACATTAAATCGGCCCTGGAGGCGTTGCCAGTATCCAGAGCCGCTTGAACGTAACGCCTGTCTATTATGCGAAGCCTCTAGTCAGGAAGGCAGCAGAACTGCGCTGTGCTTTGCGATCTGTGCGATCTGGTATCAGGCAGTGGCTTTTGAGAAAAAGCACTGTAATGCGCTTATTGGAAGCCGTAGACGATCAAGCCAACGATTAGAAAAATGCTGAGGATGAAAATCGACTTAACGCTAAAAACATCTGGCGGGCCTTGCTGAATGGTTTGAGTAGGTTGAGTCGGTTGCTGCTGGGCTGATTCGCGTGCTGCCTGTCGCGCTTGACGGCGTTCCTCGCGGTACCAGTCTCGGTCGTACATGCCCAATGGTTTGGCCTCCTGTTCAGAAATGCGGGTCCCTCCCGCAAGCGGGAGCCCTCCCGCTTTCTGAACAGTCTGCCACCAGTGATGCGAGAGAAACCAGGGGGTTACGGAGTTGCGGCGGTTGCGACCTTGCCGCGCAAACCAACCTGAGGCAGATCATCGACGACATAGCCAACGTCATAGCCCTTGTAGGTGACAGAAACGATGCGGTTCGACTGAGCTTCGATCTGGTAACCGGCCTCGCGAAGATCATCAAAACTGACCCGGGAAACAGGCTGGCCGTTCTGCGCGATGGTGATAAATCCGTTGAGGTAATTTTGCTCGACGCCATCGCGAAAACGCTTACCGCGAGCCATGGCGGCGAGGTGCATGCTGTTGCCCTGATAAGGGTGAACCTTTTGATCTGGGCCGCGTGGTTGCGCTTCGACCGTTGGAGGTTGATCAGGTGCTACGTGTGCTGGCTGCGCTGATTGTTCGACGTGAACGGCTTGGACCTTTGGTGGTGGCTGGGTTTGCTTGTCGCGGTTGAGCATCAGTGAGGTACCGATGAGGACAACTATGAAACAGATAGCGGCACCTTTGAAAGACCAGTGCTTGTAGAGAGGAACAATGTCGTTTGCACCGTATTCCTCGCCGCTGCCACCTTGCGTCTGACTTACCCAGAGTCCGAAATAGGCAGGGTTGTAGGTACGCTCGGTGACGTTGAGAACCTCGCCCCTGATGCCGTCTTGAACCTTTCTGATGTACTTATTTGGCTGACCCCAGGCGACCTTTTTAGTGAGGCGGTAGACCATTTGAATATTGTCGCGGATGGCCTGGGAAAGCTTGCCGTAGCTCTGGGTGATGAACAGCACGTCATTGACGAAGTGACGATGGAGCGCTGACCACTCCTCAACATCCTGGGAAGTTTTGCCTCGAGGGATTACGTTCTGGGCTTCGTCGATAACGAACAAAGCGCCGGTCTTTGTTTCAGGGTGGCGCCACGTGTCGTAGTAGTCCCAGACGTTGGCAAAGGGTCGAGCCATAACGTCTGGGATGATGATGTCAGAAGGGTCTTCGAAAAGGTGATAAGCGCCCTGCTCCCTTGTCGGTTCCCAGGTGCCGCGGATAGGCATAGCACGCTTGCGCATCTCAATGAGAGCAGGGAAAGAAGGATCGATGGCGGCCCATTTTTCGATGACCAGTGGCATGTTGGTGATGACTTTACGGCCCTGGGTGAGCGCCACGAGAATGTGATAAGCGCAAACTTCATAGCCCTTGCCTGAACCTGATTTACCGATAATCAAGTGCTGCATTTAGGAACCCCAGCGAACGAACGGAATAGTTTGAAGTAAGAAACGGATTACCAAGGCGGCGACAACAATTGTCAGAGCCTGAGTTACACCGATGTAACCCATTAATGATGCGGTTTCTGCGGGAATCATTGCGTAGTAGGTCTGGGGATCAAACGGCGTATCGATAGCGTCCAGGGCACCGACTGCAATAGATAGAAAACCCTCAAACAGCCAACAAAATACGTCCGTACAGATATTCCAAAGGTCTAGGAATATCTGCTTGAAGATGGAGATTATCCAGGCGGCGAAGTCTGAAATCTTTTTGAGTATCGCGGTAAAGAAATTGAATATACCGGACATATCAACCACCGAAAGTTAGTTGGCGAGCAAGAAAAACAGCACTGACCATCAGGATTACTTTTACAAAGTCGAATACATAACAAAGAGAGGGAAAGTCATGGGTTCCGAAGTTAGCCATGCTACCTATTGCAAACGACATACCGAAGCTTGGGCAGCTACCAGAGAAGGAAGGAACGAAGCTGCGCAAGAAACTGAGAAAATTTGAATTATCAATATCTGCCTTTGCTTGATCCCAAACGCCCTGGAGGCCATCGGGGTACTTCTGTTCGTAAAATGGTTCAACTTCGGGAAAGGGTGTGTCGTCAAAAGTATATTCTGGCTCTGGCTCAGGTTCTTCTTGGGGATTATCGGCAATATCCTCGGGAACTGACGTGTCGTTTTCTGTTACTTCCTCAGTTACTTGACCGTCCTCAGTGGTTGTTGTTTTCTTTTCGGTATCAACAACGAAGTGGTCTTTGCCGTAAGTAATGTCGAACTTAGTGGAGGTTATTTGCGTCTTTGTACCAGGGGTGCCGTCTGGCTTTGTATAGGTAGTTGTCTTTGTCGTGCTTGGTCCCTGGACAACTGAAGGACCACTGATCATGCCCTTGGAGCGATCAACCATCTGGCTATAGCAGCCGCCTGGGTTAGGCGAACCGTTGCAAACGTCCCTTATTAAGCCGCCGAGCCACTCAGCTGACTGAGAGGAAACCCAAGGGTCAAGGGTGTCTAGGTCGGCGTCGTTCAAAGGGCCGTACTGAGCAGTACCAGGGATGATGCAGCGGCCGTTTGAGATTGAGTAAGGCGCAGAGCAGGTGCCAACGGCACCAGCGTTTGTAGTCTGAAGAGCGCCATTGTTTGTCCACTGGAAATAATAGTTAGTACCCGAGGAGTTCCAGCCAGTGTCTGTTACGAGAGTATAGGTGCGAGACGGATACGTGGCATTCATGCAGCCAACGAATTCTGAACCACTTGTAAAAGGGCGACTGGTATTGCCACAAGCGCTAAGTTTGAAATGAAATTGACTGACAGGTGGTTTTTCTTCGTCAGCTATCTTTTTGACAACTGCCCCATCGGTCATTACCCAGCCAACAGCGGAAACAGCAGCAGCAACAGTTGCGGTAAGAGCTAATTGACCAGGATTTGACTTTAAGCCGTTTTTCAAACCTGCAAGGATGTTTGATTTAGGCGTTACAAGTTGGGGCTTAACATTGAGCTTAGTGGCATTTGCAGGGCTATAAGCTGGATCATTTGGATAAGCAGCACCTGGGCCGTATGGAAAAGAAGAAGAACCTGTAGTTGCAGTCTGACCAGGGAGCCAGGGCTTAACCTCGCGAACAGTTGGGGCTACAGAATCACCAGTTGCAAATGAATAAACCTTTTCAGCGCCATAAAAAGCCACATCACCGGCAGGTGTGCTAATTGCACCAGCTGCAGCTGTTTGCTTAGAAAGGACTTGGCGTATGTATTCGTCGTTTTGAATTACTGGAACGCGAACTGCGGAGAAGACTTGCGGGGAGATTAACGCGAGAGCTAGAAGCGCTGCTGAATACCGAGAATAAATGCCCATCCGCCTATTACTCCCCCCATGAAGATCAGCGAATAAGCAAGCATCGCTATATCAGCTGGGGTAATTGCTAATTGTTCCATTGAATTAGAGGGAGCATTGCTGCCCCCTCCCCCAGGCACTTAGGCCTTTTTAACGCCGCGTTTGCCAAGGTCAATGCCCTTGAACGCCATGGTGATGCCGATGATGGTTACACCGGCGAGACTGACCCAGGCAGCAACAGCAGTAAGGTCAACAGCAGCAAGAATCGGATCCATTTTGAAGCTCCTCAAAGTTTACGAATGACGCCAATAGCGACGCCGATATTCATGCCCATGAACCAACAGGTGACAGTGAGCAAGAAAGCTGCGGTGTACACGGAGATAATTCCTTCCACCGTTAATGTGGTTAGTGACTCAGGCACTTATGCGGCCTCGGCATCGAGTTCAGCGGCAAGACGTTCAAAAGCAACGCTTGCAACTTTCTCAGCTTCGGCTTGATGAAATTCGTAGGCAGCGCCGCCGATGGCTCCGGAGTCACGTAGGCCACGCAGATAGCCAGAGTGTTCAGAGCTGGAAAATGCCAACTCGTAGTGATCGGGGGCGGACTTCATGAGGCACAGCAGGCGCTGGCGTTCTTGATGAAATTCGGCGGTAACCATGGCAGCGCCCTCCCCTTAGCTGGCGGCTTTTACAGCGGCCGGAATGAGCTGCACATTGACGGGCTTGCCGTCACCGGCGAGCTGGAAATCAAAACCAGCGTTACCGGCCTTGGAGGCCCACGGGGCGACGAATACGGGAACCGATACCGGCTTGCCCTTGTACTGATTCCAGACGTGCTGGATGCCCTGATCCATCAGGCGTTTGGAGATTTTGACCGGGATGGTTTTCACCTCAGCGGTGCCGTACTGACTGGTTTGTTCAACCTCAACAAGGATCAGGTGATCGGTGAAGCTGTTTTCACCGAAGGTCTTAACGTTGGTGGTGTAGCCGTGGCACAAGCCGAGCAGAACTAGAGACATAATGTTTACCTCACAGGAGCAAAATTAGGGCCGGCTGGCCCGGTTGTTAAAGGAGAAGAACCACATAGGCGCAGATAGTCAGAAGACCGATTGGAACGAAAATTAGGAGTACTAAAAAATCATCCTCAGGCGGTGTCATGCAGCCTCCACGCACGGTTCGACGTACCAGTCAGGGCGCTGGCTGGCGAAGTCGATGTGGATCAGTTGGAGAACCGGAACAACATTGCGAACGTTGTCGTGCTGGGCGAGGTTTTGGAGCATCGCCTTGGAAAGACCGCAGGCTTCAATGTCAGCAATGTGGCGATAGAACGTCGCCCGAGACATGGAGTTCATGGTCTCTTCCCACCCGTAATCCTTGATGCTGCGATAAGTGCGAAAGAGGTTGCGGGCGTGGGAGTCGCTGGTTTTACCAGGGATGAAAAGTCGGGGAATGATGGAGCCTGTAGCCTTATCGGCTTTGGCCGGGGTCCATCTGCCCTTCCCTTCTTTGGTGTACTTCTCAATCAGTGCGGCCAGCACCTTATCGTCGTCAATTCGTTTCATAGTCATACCTTCAAAGGCCGCGAACAGCTCAGCAGTAACAGCGCTAAAACACTCCTGGATAAAACAGCGATCCTCACTTGCAAGCGCTTCTTGGTGGTCACACAGCGGCCACAAGTGCGTAGGTAATTCCCGACGCTCAAGCCACCGATGCATAACGGTTGCTTCCATGCGAAGGAGCAGCTTCGCGAATTCCTGTAACCGGGGGTCTTCCATTACCCGCAAGGTGCGGGCAGCGGAAAGAATCGACATTGGCGCGCGGGAGTTGCGGCGATGAATCTTGAACTCGCGAACATGTGCGTTATCCAGATCATGGCGACGCTCAGGGTCACCAGAACCACCGCGAGCGGCCTTCCTGATGCGGTCCAGTTCGTTGGCAAATTCAGGCCCTTTCAAGTAGGCCTTGATCTTCTTGATACGGCCTTCTTTCGATCCCCAGTAAGCGGTTGTTTCGTAACTGTCGCCGCGGTTGCGGGTCTGACCGTTACTGACGCCACGCATGAAGTCGATAACTTGGCGAGCGGTCTGTTCGTTGGGCATGCGGGCCGAATAAGTGCAGTCGAGGGCGTAAACCTCAATCGCTTTGAAATCCAAACGTGCCCAGAGCAGCGGATACGAGCCAGCAAGCCACTTAAGCATCACCTCTGCCCCGCTGCGGATCGAGGTCGGGCCGAATACGTTGTGACCCTGGAGCAACTTTGCAGGACTGGCTTTCAGTTCAACGCCAGGCATCAAGCGCTTACCTAAACTCTGGTGGAAAACCTTAAAAGCCAGAGGCGTATAGCTAGATGGCAGCGACTCCCATGCATGAGAAAGGTCTTCGCAATCAAAGCCACCGTCATCACGCCGAGTAACACCACCAGCGGCGCGCATTGCGATGCCGAGGGACTCAAGGTCAACCACCTTGAACGGGTGCTCGATGGTGCCAATCGTGTCGATGGCATCGTCGAGAAACGGGATAAACATGTGGATTCGATCAAGCATTGGATGCATGCACACAAATAACATTTGCGCGAAATGTAGACTCGTGAACCTGCACACGTCAACACTAATAACATGCACACATGCATATTGAGGAAAACCGAATGAGAGCAGACATGCCGACTAACATCCGCTTGACGAACGCAGAGCAAGAAGCTCTGCGGAGGAAAGCCGTTGAAATCAATAAAGAATTGGTTAAACGCGGCATGCAGCCAATGAAGGATTCCGAGCTTGTGCACGCCTTTCTAGAGAAGGTGATTTCGTCGCTCGAAGTGAGCGCTTCAGGTGCGATAACGCACCGTGTTGATTGATCAAAAAACGAACAATTATTCTCACCATGAGACAAGAGTCCACCATTAGAGATGGTGGACCCTGACCGCTGCGCGTCCAGGGAATCAACTGCGGCAACGCTCTGCACATTCGTGCCGGCTTGCCAGGGGTTCCCCCTCGCGCAGAGCGCTACCCCAAATGACTATGACGACGAACACTGAGGCACGCTAAGAGCCGATTTGCTGTCGCGTGTGTACCTGAGGGGATTTACCTCCGGGACCCACCACCGAATGAACCTGACGTGCTTCTGCCGATGCGGAAAAGCGGGTTGATCAATGAAGGGGGTGGTCAGAGGTCGAGGATCTTCCGGGCAAGTACCTGAAGGTCAGAAACGAGAGCATCGAGGCTCGAGGATTCAGCATCGAGCTGGGCGAGCTTAGAGCGCATCTGCCGAAGATCAGCAACAAGTCGCGGGTAATCAGACAGCACATGGCACACCGCATCCAGGGCATCCCTGGACGGTGCGTAGAGCTGTGCTTGTTTGATCAGATGAGGCGGGATATCGAGGGGCGTTCGCATAATGGCCGTTACATTAAATCGGCCCTGGAGGCGTTGCCAGTATCCAGAGCCGCTTGAACGTAACGCCTGTCTATTATGCGAAGCCTTACATCAGGAAGGCAGTAGAACAGCGCTGTGCTTTGCGTTCTACGCGATCTGGTATCACACAGTGGCTTTTGCTGAAAATCGCTGTAAAGCGATCCTGCGAAGCTCCAGGCTTGAGGTGGCGGCAGAAATCAACAGGAAACGGAGATTTCAAAGGCCAAACACTAAGCGCGCGAGCAAAAAGGTCGCTAAGCAAAGCGATGAAGAATTGACCCATACCCAAGACCGCTACGCGGCCTCCGGTATGGGTAAAAACCCCTTCGCCACGAAAGCCAGTTACAGACGGCAGGGACAAAGTAAGAACAGGAAAACGCGCTCCAGGTGATAGCTGGCGGCACTCCAAAACAGGAGATTCGCAGGTCACTGGAGCACCGCCAGGACAGTCAGGTTCGAGACATCCACGTAAGCAAGAGCGTCGCCATGGTCGTGTTTAAGCAAAAGACTTGTTTCGATCCCATGGCAACGAGAACCGAACTGAACGGCAACGACTGTTGCTTCGTAAATCAGCGTCTCAGGTATAAAGCCTTCGAAATCCAAATCGGCACCATGGGTCGACTCACCAACACGAACACGTTTGTCCATAAGCTGAAACGGATCAATGAGCAAAAGACGCCCATCCCAGCATGATATTTTTTCACGTTGGGTCGGGAATGACGTGTTTTGTTGAGATGCAAGAAACGCAGGCGCAGCAAGGGTTTCAGTAGAATTGTGAACAGCCATTTTCGATCTCCTATCGATCGCTTTTGGTAAGCAGGGTTAGGGGAGCTGTAACTCCCCTGCCCTGCGATCTTTTGCCCATTCGGGCCATGGCCTACTGTTGTGGCTCAATGATTCTGGACACCCCGATAGGGCGTTAAGCTTCGCCCAGCAATGAGGTGTTTACGTGACCAGAAGATCTTTCAGTACAGATTTCAAACTCGAAGCAGCCGGCCTGGTTCTGGATCAAGGTTATTCAATTCCCGAAGCATGCAAGTCTATGGGCGTAGGCCCGACGGCATTGCGCCGATGGGTAGAGCAACTGCGCAGTGAGCGTGGTGGCACAACCCCGCCGCGCAGTAAGGCCATGACTCCCGAGCAGAAACGCATACAAGACCTTGAGGCCCAGGTTCGGCGTTTAGAGCGGGAGAAAGAGATCCTAAAAAAGGCTACCGCTCTCTTAATGTCGGACTCCCTCGATCAATAAGCCTGATCGAGGTATTGGGCGAGCGATATCCACGAGCCGAGCTGTGCCGCGTATTTGGCGTACATCGCAGCAGTGTCTACGACGCCTGCAAGCGCCGCCGCCGGATAGATCATCGGCGGATTGTATTGCGCCAGCTGGCCACTGAGCTTCATCTACAAAGTCGAGGCTCAGCTGGGGCAAGAACATTGTCAGCGGCGCTGCGGATACAGGGTGTCGCGGTGGGTCGTTTCCTTGCCGGACGCCTGATGAAAGAGGCCCGGCTGTTCAGTTCGCAATTGCGCAAGCATCGTTATCGGCGGGCTGATGGTGAAAATGCCATCGCGGCGAATGAGCTGGATAGGCAGTTCACAGTGAGCGGCCCCAACCAAGTGTGGTGCGGCGACGTGACCTACATCTGGGCGGGTAATCGCTGGATCTACCTGGCGGTGGTGATGGATCTGTATGCGCGCCGCATCGTGGGCTGGGCGTTGTCCAATCGACCAGACTCGCAACTTACGACGCGCGCTTTGCGCGTGGCGTTTGAGTCCCGTGGTTGCCCGCAGCAGCTGATGTTTCACTCTGACCAAGGCAGCCATTACACCAGCATCGAGTTCCGCCAGATGCTGTGGCGTTACCAGATCAAACAGAGCATGAGCCGCCGTGGCAACTGCTGGGATAACGCCCCAATGGAACGTTTCTTCAGAAGCCTGAAAACGGAGTGGATGCCGGAGCACGGCTATACCAGTCAAGGCCACGCTGAGGCGGACGTGCTGCGCTATCTGACGGACTACTACAACCATCAACGGCCACACAGCTACAACGGATGCAAAACGCCAGTGGAGGCCGAATTACTGGCCGGATAGACCTAAACCCCTGTCCAGAATTCGTTGACCACAACACTACCGGCCAATTAGTGAAAAAATCAAAGAATACTTTGAGTCCGAACAGCCTCAGTCATAAAGCGTTTCAGCTCGCGACTAACGCTACTGTGATTCTGCTTACACACCTTCTCGAACTCAGTCTTTAGGCCTAAGTTGATTCGAAAATTGATAGTCGAATCCAGCTCTTCACCAACCTGATGAAGAGCAAAGGTGCCGTTCGCAAGCGTTTGCTTTTCCTTGACGGCTTCGGTGCGCTTTTGAAATCGGTCGAGCTCGGGAGAATCTCCGGAAGACATGTATCACCTCGCAGTTACTTTGTAAGTACGCCGAGCATACATAGTAGTTTCAGTACGTGCAAATGCATTGCACTGTAATTACAAAGCAGCACAGGAATTCGTGAGGCCGAAAAACGTAAACCATTGAATTCATTGGAGCCGATAATTTGCGAGTCCCAAAATGGGACAAAAGTCGGGTATCACCTATACCGACTTTTCGGCCAGATCGGCGGCGCCTGGAAAACCTAAAAGCGGGTGATTAGGGCGCGAAGTGCCATCGGTGGAGCAATGAGCCAGCAGGACGCGAAAAAGCCCCCAGGGTGCCTATACGGACGCTGGGGGCTTTTCTTTGACTGGAGATAGGCCGCTACGCGGGTACCGGCGCGCCGAGAGTGGTGGAAACAGGCGAAGGAAATGCAAGCGCCTAATCGCCCTGCGGGCGAGGTCGAGGTATGGCGAATAAAAGGTACTAATTCTGTTCCAAGGAATCGCCTGCAGGATCTCACCCGGGAAAATTTAGGTACCGTTTGCCATAAACAAATCACCCTGGCCAGCAGCTTCAACCAGAAGAGAGGCAGCAGATCGGGCGGATTCTAAAACCTGCTGCTGGCGGGCAATGATCCTGCGAAGTCGGGCAATTTCCTGGCGCGCATCATTCAGCTCTATGGCGAGACCAGGGGAAGCTAAAGCGGAAAGCATGAAGGCCTTAGAGGCAACACGCTGGCCGGTGTGCTGCATCAGCATATCTGCATCTGCGTCATCAGCCTGGAATTTGACTAGGGGCATGGCGTTCTCCTTTGGTACCAAATAGACCCAGTTCGATCTCGACCAGGTGCGAATTATGGTACCAGAGCAAAAAGAGAAAGTGGTACCTAAATTGATCCTAGGCGAACGGCGCCGGCGGGCATTTTGGTACCTGATCAAATATCAAGAATCTGCCTGCAGGCGTCCTGCAGGAGAGCTAAGCGACGGTCGAAATCGGCGCTTTCATGCTGAAAGTCGGCTAGGCCGGCGCTGAGTTTTCGCACCTGGGCAACGAGCCGCGGGTAATCCTCAAGAATATGGCAGACAGCATCAGAGGCCTCGCGCCCTGGGGCGTAGAGCTGCGCCTGCTTAATTAGGTGGGAAGGTACTTCGAGGGGCGTTCGCATAATGGCCATTACATTAAATCGGGCCTGGAGTGGTGACTAGCTTCCAGACCCGACTAAACGTAATGCCTGTGAATTATACGAACTATTGTTTGCCGAGCGGTGAATCCAGATCACTCAGGATTCACCGCTCTCGCCCCAATTCGAGCTTCACATAATGTGAGTTATGTTTAACGCGCGCCGAGATCCAGCAATACACGACCACGGCTTGGGCAAGTTTCCATATAACGATGCGCTTCGACTACGTCATCGAAGCTGTAAACCTTGTCGATCAATGGCTTGAGCAAACCATCTGCTGTCAGCTGATTGATGCCTTGCACAGCCTTGGCCACGGCCACTGCATCCTGCGGGATATTCAGTTCTTCCTTGCCGGTGAAGTTACCGATGCAATGCACGAAGAACTGAATGTTCTTCTGAAACGCTGCGCAGGCTGGGAATGGCGTTTCATTGCCGCCTTGCAGATCGAACAGAATCAGTCGACCGCGCGGCGCGATAGCGTCGCCCAGCAGGCACATCTGCGGGCCGCCAAGTGCATCCATGACCACGTTGACGCCGCGGCCATCGGTCAGTTTGCTGACGCGGCTGACCAGATCCTGCTCCTCAGTGAGAATGATGTGATCAGCGCCCAGCTGCTTGAGAAAGTCGCTGTCCTCGGCAAAAGCTGTGGCTGCAATGACTGTTGCGCCTAGGGCTTTGCCCATCTGCACGATATACGGGCCCCAACAGCGGCTTGCGGCCGTTACCAACACGGTTTCACCGGGCTGCAAACGTGCCAGTTCGCTGAAACCGAACCAGCCGACCATTGACGGCAGATAGTGCACGGCGGCTTGCTGTGCGCTCAGATTGTCCGGGTAACGCGCCAAGGAACTGCGTGGCAACACCACGTGCTCGGCGTAACTGGGATAACGGTTGGCGCTATGCCCCGGGAAGCTGGCCACTTTATCGCCCACGGCCAGATCAGTAACGCCATCGCCGACGGCCAGTACCACACCGGCCAGTTCGTGACCCAGGCCTGCTGGCAATTGCGTCGGGGTATTGGCCAGATTCTGCCGCCAGAGCACGTCGTACCAGCTGATACCTACGGCTTCAACACCGACCAGCACTTCACCTGCGGCGGGCGCCGGTGCTTGACGCTCTTCGATCTTGAGGACATCGGCCTCACCAAATTCGTGGAAACGCACTATGCGGGACATCGCAAACCTCTTCGGTTGACCCATTCAGGTCGCGGCAACTGTTCAGCATTTCTGCGCGATACAGCCATGGCGACCTCTTATGGCCACGGACTTTATCCGGGCTTTGCCAGCAATTCCACCGCTCAGGGCTGATATTCACCATGCTTGTCGATGATGATGCGTCACGCACACATCATTTTGCCGTGCATATTGCCTGGCAACAGCATTCGGCATTAGCCTGATTCGCGCGCAAAACCGCAGCCACTCCAGAATGGACACCGGATGAACCGTAACGATCTTCGCCGCGTCGATCTCAACCTGCTGATCGTCTTTGAAACGCTGATGCATGAACGCAGCGTCACCCGTGCGGCGGAAAAACTGTTTCTCGGCCAGCCGGCTATCAGTGCTGCCCTCGCCCGTTTGCGCAGTCTGTTCGATGACCCATTGTTTGTGCGCACCGGCCGCAGCATGGAGCCCACTGCCCGTGCTATGGAGATTGCCGCCCTGCTCTCGCCGGCGCTGGATTCGATCTCCACGGCGGTCAGCCGTGCGGCCGATTTCCACCCGGCCACCAGCACTGCAGTGTTTCGCATCGGATTGTCGGATGACGTTGAGTTCGGCCTGTTGCCGCCGCTGATCAAACGTCTGCGCGCCGAAGCTCCCGGCGTGGTGCTGGTGATTCGCCGCACCAACTACCTGCTGATGCCGGCCTTGCTTGCCTCCGGGGAGATTTCCGTCGGCGTGGCCTACACCGAAGAGTTGCCGGCCAACGCCAAGCGCAAGGTGCTGCGCCGTAGCAAACCGAAACTGCTGCGTGCCGATACCGCGCCTGGTGCACTGAGCCTGGATGATTTCTGCGCCAGGCCGCACGCGCTGGTGTCCTTTGCCGGCGACTTGGGTGGTTTTATCGATACCGAACTGGAAAAGCTGGGGCGCAAGCGGCGCGTGGTGCTCGCCCTACCCCAGTTCAACGGCTTGGGTACCCTGCTGTCCGGTACCGATATTCTGGCCACCGTGCCGGATTACACCGCAGCAGCATTAACCTCTGCAGGCGGGGTACGCGCCGAAGAGCTTCCACTGCCGACGCAGACTTTCGAGCTGCATATGGCCTGGCGCGGCGCTCAGGACAACGACCCGGCGGAACGTTGGCTGCGTTCGCGCATCCAGATGTTCTGTGGTGATCCGGACAGCCTGGAGTAGACCCAACACCGCAGCAAAGGTGCGTTCAGGCACTTTGTTCACATAGTTGAAATCGATAAAAGCCCCTTAATCATCATTCACGATGATAGTCACCTTCGCGGCATTCGATTCGTTCCACGCCAGAGCGCGCAGCAGACTCCGCCCCATCACAACACCCTCGGGCGGATACACACATGGAACAGTCCAATAACAATCGCTGGCATTTCCCCTTGGCCCTTGCCGCAGTGCTGGTCTTGAGTGCATGCGGTAAAGCGCCGGAAACCGCACAGCAGATGCCAGCTGCAAAAGTCAGTGTGGCAGAGGTCATCGAACAGCCGATCAACGAATGGGATGAATTCACCGGGCGCCTGGAAGCACCTGAGTCGGTGGAAATTCGCCCACGGGTCTCCGGTTTTGTTGATCGCGTTGCCTTTGCCGAAGGCAGCCTGGTGAAGAAAGGCGATCTGTTGTTCCAGATCGACCCCCGGCCGTTCCAGGCCGAAGTCAAACGCCTGGAAGCTCAGCTGCAACAGGCCCGTGCCAGCCAGGCACGCACGCAAAGTGAAGCCAATCGCGGTGAGCGCCTGCGCCAGAGCAACGCCATCTCTGCCGAACTGGCGGATGCTCGCGCCAGCGCCGCCGCCGAAGCCAAAGCTGCGGTGGCCGGTATTCAGGCGGAACTGGATAACGCCCGTCTTAATCTGAGCTTCACCCGGGTTACCGCGCCGATTGATGGGCGCGTCAGCCGGGCGGAAATCACCGAAGGCAACCTAGTGAATGCCGGTCAGAGCCTGCTGACCACCCTGGTCAGCACTGACAAGGTGTACGCCTATTTCGATGCCGATGAGCGCGTGTTTCTCAAATACGTCGAATTGGCACGCCAGGCCGGCGCTCAGACGCGCGATGCCAGCCCGGTGTACCTGGGGCTGTCCAGCGAAGACGGCCACCCGCACCTGGGTGAGCTGGATTTCCTCGACAACCAGGTCAACCCGCAGACCGGCACCATCCGTGGCCGCGCGGTGTTCGATAACCGTGATGGCCGCTTCACGCCGGGCCTGTATGCACGCCTGAAGCTGGTTGGCAGTGGTCAGTACGCCGCTGCGCTGATCAAGGATGAAGCGGTCGGCACTGACCTGGGCAAGAAGTTCGTCCTGGTGCTCGATAAGGACAATGCCGTGCAATACCGCGCCATTGAGCTGGGGCCGAAACTGGAAGGCCTGCGTATCGTGCGTCAGGGCCTGGTCAAGGGCGAGAAGATCGTGGTCAACGGCCTGCAACGCGCATTCCCCGGTGCAACTGTTGATCCGCAGAGCGTGCCGATGGCGGACGAAGCCACCCTCGCCCAACTGCTGCGCCTGCGCCAGTCGGTCGACGAGCGCGATGCGCCACGGGTCGCCAAACAGGACATCAGTAGCGGCAAGCCGCGCGGCTGACATGACGCCTGGGGCGCACTGCGCCCCCTACCCGACAACTTGATTCGTAGCTCGCGCGTGGCCATTAGGGCCTGGTGCAACGGCGTCCGAGGATTTTCTGATGAACTTCTCGCAATTCTTTATCCAGCGGCCGATTTTCGCCGCTGTGCTGTCACTGTTGATCCTGATTGGCGGGGCCATCTCGCTGTTCCAGTTGCCGATCAGCGAATACCCGGAAGTCGTGCCGCCCACCGTGGTAGTGCGCGCCACCTTCCCCGGCGCCAACCCCAAGGTGATCGGTGAAACCGTTGCCTCACCGCTGGAACAGGCGATTACCGGGGTGGAAGGCATGCTCTATATGTCTTCCCAGGGCACTGCCGACGGCAAGATGACCCTAACCCTGACCTTCGCCCTCGGTACCGACTTGGACAAAGCCCAGGTGCAGGTACAGAACCGCGTAACCCGGACCATGCCGACCCTGCCCACCGAAGTGCAGCGACTCGGCGTGACCGTCGACAAGGCTTCGCCCGACCTGACCATGGTTGTGCACCTGACCTCGCCGGACGACCGCTACGACATGCTGTATCTGTCCAACTATGCCGCGCTAAACGTCAAGGACGAGCTCGCGCGTTTGGATGGCGTGGGTGACGTGCAGCTGTTCGGCCTGGGCAACTACTCGCTGCGCGTGTGGCTCGATCCGAACAAGGTGGCCTCGCGCAATCTCACCGCCAGCGATGTGGTCAACGCCATTCGCGAGCAGAACCGCCAGGTTGCAGCCGGCTCGCTCGGTGCACCGCCCTCGGATGCCGGCAACAGCTTCCAGCTGTCGATCAACACCCAGGGCCGTCTGGTCAGCGAGGAAGAGTTCGAGAACATCATCATTCGCGCCGGTGAGAACGGTGAAATCACCCGTTTGAAAGACATCGCACGCATTGAACTGGGTTCCAGCCAGTATGCACTGCGCTCCTTGCTCAACAACAAACCGGCGGTTGCCATCCCGGTGTTCCAGCGTCCGGGCTCCAACGCCATCGAGATTTCCGATGCGGTGCGCGCGCGCATGGCTGAGCTGAAACAGAGCTTCCCGCAGGGCGTGGACTACGAGATCGTCTACGACCCGACCATCTTCGTGCGTGGTTCCATCGAGGCGGTGGTGCATACCCTGCTCGAAGCCATCATCCTGGTGGTGCTGGTGGTGATCCTGTTCCTGCAAACCTGGCGCGCGTCGATCATCCCGCTGGCTGCCGTGCCGGTGTCGTTGATCGGTACTTTCGCCGTGATGCACATGTTTGGCTTCTCGCTCAACGCCCTGTCGCTGTTCGGCCTGGTGCTGGCCATCGGTATCGTGGTGGACGATGCCATCGTGGTGGTGGAAAACGTTGAACGGAATATCGGCCTGGGCAAAACCCCGGTAGAGGCCACCAAGCAGGCAATGAAGGAAGTCACCGGACCGATCGTGGCCACGGCCTTGGTACTGTGCGCGGTGTTTATTCCCACGGCGTTTATTTCTGGACTTACCGGGCAGTTCTACCAGCAGTTTGCGCTGACCATCGCCATTTCCACGGTGATCTCGGCCTTCAACTCGCTGACCCTGTCCCCTGCCCTGGCTGCCGTGTTGTTGAAAAGCCACGACGCGCCGAAAGACCGCTTCTCCAGGGTGCTCGACAAGCTGTTTGGCGGCTGGTTGTTCACTCCATTCAACCGCCTGTTCGACCGCGCCAGCCATGGCTATGTCGGCACCGTGAAGCGCGTATTGCGCGGCAGCGGCATCGCCCTGTTCGTCTACGCCGGCTTGATGGGGCTGACCTACCTGGGCTTTGCCAGCACGCCGAGCGGTTTCGTACCGGCGCAGGACAAACAATACCTGGTCGCCTTCGCCCAACTGCCGGATGCGGCGACCCTGGACCGCACCGAAGACGTGATCAAGAAAATGTCGGAAATCGCCGGCAAGCACCCCGGTGTGGAAAACACCGTGGCTTTCCCTGGCCTGTCGATCAACGGCTTCACCAACAGCCCGAACAGCGGCATCGTCTTTACCCCACTGAAACCGTTCGATGAGCGCAGTGATCCGTCGATGAGCGCCACCGCCATTGCGGCCGAGCTGAACGCCCAGTTCAGCGAGATCCAGGACGCCTATATCGCCATCTTCCCACCACCACCAGTGCAGGGTCTGGGCACCATCGGCGGCTTCCGCCTGCAGGTGCAGGACCGTGGCAACCTAGGCTACGACGAACTGTACGTGCAAACCCAGAACGTCATCGCCAAGGCCCGCGCGCTGCCAGAGCTGGACCCGATGTCGGTGTTCACCAGCTATCAGGTGAACGTGCCGCAGATCGATGCCGCCATCGACCGCGAGAAGGCCAAGACCCACGGCGTGGCGATCAGCGACATCTTCGACACCATGCAGATCTACCTGGGTTCGCTGTACGCCAACGACTTCAACCGTTTTGGCCGTACTTATCAGGTTAACGTGCAGGCCGAGCAACAGTTCCGCCTGGAGCCGGAGCAGATTGGCCAGCTCAAGGTGCGCAACAACCGTGGCGAAATGGTTCCGCTGTCAGCCTTCCTTAAAGTCAGCGCCAGCTCCGGGCCGGATCGGGTAATGCATTACAACGGCTTCCTCACTGCCGAAATCAACGGCGCGGCAGCGCCCGGTTACAGCTCCGGCCAGGCCGAGGCGGCGATGGCCAAACTGCTCAAGGAGGAACTGCCCAATGGCATGAGCTTCGAGTGGACCGACCTGACCTACCAGCAGATTCTGGCCGGTAACAGCGCGATCTTCGTCTTCCCGCTCTGCGTGCTGCTGGCCTTCCTGGTGCTGGCCGCCCAGTACGAAAGCTGGAGCCTGCCGCTGGCGGTGATCCTGATCGTGCCGATGACCCTGCTGTCGGCCATCACCGGGGTGATTCTGGCTGGGGGCGACAACAACATCTTTACCCAGATCGGCTTGATCGTACTGGTGGGATTGGCCTGCAAGAACGCCATTCTGATCGTCGAGTTCGCCAAGGAGAAACAGGAAGAAGGCATGGACCGCGTGAGCGCAGTGCTGGAAGCCTGCCGCCTGCGTCTGCGGCCGATTCTGATGACCAGCTTCGCCTTCATCATGGGCGTGGTGCCGTTGGTGCTGTCTTCCGGCGCCGGCGCAGAAATGCGTCATGCCATGGGCGTCGCGGTGTTCAGCGGCATGCTAGGCGTGACCTTCTTCGGCCTGCTGCTGACCCCGGTGTTCTACGTGCTGATCCGCGCCTTTGTGGAGAAACGCGAAGCACAGAAAACCGCGCGTTTGCAGGAGGTGCAGGTATGAACAGTTTTAACGGCAAACCGCTGGCCATCAGCCTGTTGACCCTGGCGCTGACAGCCTGCGCCGTCGGCCCGGATTACCAGGCCCCGCAAACCGCAGATGCCCTGCTGAGCAGCGCGCAAAGCAGCAGCTATGATCGGTCGCGCTTTGAAGCCAGCTGGTGGCAGCAGTTCGACGACCCGGTGCTCAACCAGTTGGTCGAAGAGTCACTCAAGGAAAACCGCCAGCTGCGCGTGGCCTTTGCCCGCCTGCGGGCGGCCCAGGCCATCCGTGATGATATTGGCAACGATCAGTTGCCGACCATCACCAGCCGCGCCAGCGGTGAATTCGGCAAAGCCCAGCAACCCGGCGTCACCGAACAGCGCGTGCGCGGCGAGCGTTATGACCTGGGCCTGGACATGCTCTGGGAGCTGGACCTGTTTGGCCGCATCCAGCGCCAACTGGAAGCCAGCGACGCCGAACTGGAGGTGGCCGAAGCGGATTACCAGCAACTGCAGGTCAGCCTGATCGCTGAGCTGGTGGATGCCTACGGCAGCCTGCGCGGCGCACAACTGCGTGAACGGATTGCCCGCGCCAACCTGAAAAATCAGCAGGAATCCCGCGCCATCACCGAGCAGCTGCGTGAAGCCGGCGTCGGTAGCCAGCTGGATGTGCTGCGCAGTGACGCTCGCCTGGCCAGCACCGAAGCCAGCCTGCCGCAACTTCAGGCCGAACAGCAGCGCGCCAAGCACCGCATCGCCACCCTGCTCGGCCAGCGTCCGGATCAGTTGAGTGTGGACCTCTCGGCCCAGGATCTGCCCGCCATCGCCAAGGCACTGCCGGTGGGCGACCCAGGCGAGTTACTGCGCCGCCGCCCGGATATTCGCGCCGCCGAACGGCAACTGGCCGCCGCTACCGCCAATATAGGCGTGGCCACAGCAGACCTGTTTCCACGGGTGAGTCTGTCTGGTTTCCTCGGTTTCACTGCCGGACGTGGCTCGCAGCTGGGCTCGTCGGCAGCGCAAGCCTGGGGCCTGGCACCGACCATCAGCTGGGCCGCGTTTGACTTGGGCAGCGTGCGTGCACGCCTGCGCGGGGCTGAAGCAGAAGCCGATGGCGCGCTGGCCAATTATGAGCAACGCGTGCTGCTGGCCCTGGAGGAATCGGCTAACGCCTTTAGCGACTACGGCAAACGCCAACAGCGCCTGCTCGCCCTGCTACGCCAATCCGACGCCAGCCGCGCCGCTGCCGAACAAGCCCGCGTGCGCTACCGCGAAGGTGAAGTGGACTTTCTGGTATTGCTCGACGCCGAACGCGAACGCCTGAGCGCCGAAGACGCCCAGGCCCAGGCAGAAGTCGAGCTGTATCGCGGCATCGTCGCCATCTACAAGGCCCTCGGCGGCGGGTGGCAGCCTAACGCCTGACTTGCTCAACGACTCTCCCCCAGGTTGGCCTAGCCAACCCCTTCCCGCCCCACGGCAGTTGCTCCTTGCCGTGGGGCTTTTTTATGAGGGCGATAAATCTTCCCTCAGTGAAACGGCCGCACCTCAACCGGCGCCCGGCAGGCGATGGCGGCCTTGCGTCCCCAGACCAATGCTTCATCCAGATCAGCCGCCTCCAGCACCCAGAAACCACCCACATGCTCCTTGGTCTGCAGGTACGGCCCGTCGCTGACAAGCACGTCACCATCAGGCTGCGTCCGTAGCGATTTCGCGCAACGAGTCGGATGCAGGCCGCCGACGAAAACGCGAACACCGGCCGCCACCATCTCGTCGTTAAGCACATCAATATCGCGGCTCATCGCCTCATCTTCGGCTATAGCCGGGTCGTAATCGTTGGGGTGATGGATAGCCACTAGATATTGCGCCATAACGTCTCCTGCACCGGGCTTTAGCCCAGTTAACCACGGTGAGCGCGCTCAGCACCTTGTCATAGGCGCTTGAGTCGTGAATGAGCGTAAGCCGTTAAGTGCAATTGCAAACAACAGCGCAAATCCGGCATTGAGTAGCGCGTTTTGCCAGAAGCCCGATAACAGCGAATAAGCTGTGTCGGGGATAAACCAGGCAACCAATGACACAACAAACATCCACCATGCCTCTTTGCTGCCTCTGCGCACGGGACCAAGCGCAAGAAACATCAGCACAGCGCCCCAGCCGAACATCAGCGAACCCAGCACAGCATGAACCAAGCTGATATATGCCAACGCCTCAGGGCCGAATGTATTGAGGTGTGCCGCCGATGCGTAAACCATCAAACTGAATGCTTGCAGGGTAAAACCCAGCATAACCACTAGCACAAGCCCGAACAACATAAGCCCAGCGGTAGCAGCAACGAGCAAACGCCAGCAAAAAAGCTGAATACTGTTCAAGGTTTCTCCAGATATCTAATACCTATACCAAGGCCGTAAACACTGGTTTATGCCCAGGTGTTACAGGTGTCAATTTGCATGGTTAGCTAGCCACAGGCGTGCCACTGAGCCTCTTGTGCATAAACACGCTCAACGGATGTTCCGGGTAGTCACCGAATGCGTCGCAGGTCTGGAAACCATGTTTCTGGTAAAACGCCAGCGCCTCCGCCTGGTAAGGGCCCGTTTCAAGTTGCAGCAACCGACAGCCGCGCTTAATCGACTCAACTTCGAGCTGTAGCAGCACCTGCGCAGCTGCACCTTGTGCGCGGTTGGCTGGGCGTACAAACATGCGCTTTAGCTCTCCCACTCCATTGCCAAGCACCACCGCAGCGCAAGCAATAGCTGCTCCGTCATTGCCTCTGGCGACTGCAAATAACACGTTGTCCTGTTCCAGCGTGGTCAGGTCCAACGCATAGCGGGCCTCGGCCGGATATAAGGAATCCTGATACGCGTCCAACTCCGCGATAAGCGAAATAACTTCAGGCTGGTTCGGATGCTCTAGCTGCACGCGCATGCTTATATTCTCTGCGGTATGAGTTTGGTTAATCGTTGGGTTTAGCTAACGGGAGCTAGCGATATGACTCGTGTGCACACAGCACTTTTCAAACGGCCTAGTTCGTCAGGCTCTAATATTTTCGGGATAGCCCGAGGCAAAACTGATGAGCTAAACAGAGGCGATTTTTTGTATCACCCGCTGAGACGGTTCGTGGCCACAGTCCAGATAAATCGCGCAATTATGCCAAAGAGCCCACAAAGACACTTTGCCAAGAAAATGTGCGAATGCTCAGCAATCCGGGAAATAGCAGATAAAACGATTACAAATACCAATGCTGTCGAGCAGCCCTCTAACAGAACCGCATTGATATTGAATTGGATGCATAGGCTTCACCACTCCCTGGCTTGGTCACGACCTGTTTAATGTCGCAATTAAATTATTTTTCGATATATTACATCTTGCACACAATAGCCTTGCTTTTCGTAAAAGCTACGGGCGCTGGAGTTTGAGTTTAATACCGAAAGCTTTATTGTAGATAGGCCTTCCGATTTACAATAGTCCTCCGCAAGCCGCATAAGTTCGGCTGCAACTGATAAACCACGATGCGACTCTGCCACTACAAGGTCTGTGATCAATCCATATCTTAAAAACTCGGGATATACGTGGCATGTACCTTGGTGTTCACTGTCCTGGAATAAAACCAGCAAGCCAACGGCACGCTCAGACTCAACAGCAAGAAATATTTTTCCTGGTGTATTGGCTATAGCTGCAACCAGATAGTCCAGCTGCGCTTGCGAAACCTCAATAGCAGGAGGTCTGTCATTACTGATGGATCGCTCATGCTCTTGTAGCAAGCACATTAATTCAATGGCCGACTCGCGATACCTGTCTTCGTATTCTGTATATGTCATGATCGCTTAATACTCGGATAAATGATGATTTCTATACGACCCAATATAGGTATTATTCTTTTAAAGTAAAAATCAAAACAACCCACAAGCCTAAAGTAGCAAGAAAATTTATAGTGAAAACTAAGCCGCGTATCCTTACGTTCGTGGTGAATACCTGTACACAGCTATGCGCCACACGACCAAAAATAAAAATCCACGCCAACCCAGCTGCAACAGCCAAGTCTGATTGGCTTTGAATTAATAAAATGCACGCGGCATAGAAAAACACAGGCCATTCAAACTGGTTTGAAAGATTCGCGCTAATACGAGGCTCTACTGCTGCCCAAGGGTTAGTTCCATCTGGGTTTCTGCCTATTCCCCACACTTTTGGTGCGCGCGCGATAGTTAACAGCACGTAAAGAAAAGAGGCTAGCGCTATGTGAGCTGCCATAGGGAGTATGAGTAGATTCAATTCATGCGCCCCACGGAAAATTCAACGGCAAAAATTAGCCAGCCTACTTATTAGGGGCGCTTTATTTTGCAAAAATCAAGATCATTTCTCACAAGCCGCCGGTTTAGCAAACCTATATGGTTATTGAGAAGTAGTGACATATCCTCAATGAGGCAGAACCTACGTCTTTGCCGCCTTACTGTCTAGCAGCCCTCAAACAATTCCTCAGTAGCACCAGCGCAACGCCAATCCTCAGTTCGCCAAGCTCAACAAGCGTCCCCTTAAAAGGTGCACCTGGCCGGCAACGCGCTGACGCTAAGCAGGCATAGCCTGATAAAGCTCTGTCACGCTGGTTTTGTGCTAGATATTTAGCTGATGGCGTTAACCATTTTTAGAAGAGCAAAAACAATAATGGCAATGGACGGTACCCACACATGAAGATAGAGCAGCACACAGCCCAGCCCAAGTCCGCCCAATGGCGCTTTAAATTGGGTATCGCGATTATCTGTTTGATTCCGCTGTTGTGGCTTCTGGTGCCGCTGGCAGCGGCAGCGGATGTGCCGGGTTCCAAGGTGGCGGCGCTTTCTGGGGCGCTGTTTATCTTTAATAAAATTCTCTTGCTGCTGGTTATCGCCATCATGGGCAAGGCGGGTTTTCAGGAGCTGAAACAGCATATCTATGGCTATATGTCTTCGATGGTGCCGAGTACCGAGGTTGAGATCGGCCCGATGCGCCATCGTATTGGCTTGGTGATGTTCTGCCTGCCGTTGATTTCATCCTTTCTTGAGCCTTATATCGATGCTATCGCGCCTGGTCTGCGCCCCAATAGCTGGGCGTTGCAAATGCTTGGCGACGCGTTGCTGATTGGCAGCTTCTTCGTTTTGGGCGGCAATTTCTGGGAGAAGCTGCGCGCGCTGTTTATTCGCACTGCACGGGTTAGCAGCACAGACGCTGCGTGATCGTCCTAGCACTACCGAGCCGACCTTTGTGCTTGCACCTGCCTTAGGGGAATCCATATGTCTGAAGCATTAGAGGCGCCTGACAGCACGCCACCGACCGAAACACGGGCTGGCGCCGAAAAAACCGTACCGCCGGCCAACCCGCTGCGACGTATTGCGTTGATCGTGGTGTCAGTTGCCGCCGCACTGTTTGTGCTGTCTATCCTGATGGAGCGCAGCACCCCTTCTACCTCGCAGGCGGTGGTACAGGGTTATGTGGTGCAGATGGCTTCCGAAGTGAGTGGTCGCGTGGTGGAAATTGCGGTGCTCGACAATGCTCGGGTGGAAGCTGGGCAGTTGCTTTTCCGCATTGATCCGCAACCTTACAAGATCGCCATTGCCGAAGCCGAGGCGCGCCTTGAGCAAACAGGCCAGTCGTTGGGAGCCAACACCGCATCGGTGGATGCGGCCCAGGCTCAGGTCGTGTCTGCCCGCGCCCAACGCGACAATGTGCGTGAGCAAACGCGCCGGGTGATGCAGTTGGTTGAACGCGGCGTCTATGCCCGTGCGCGCCTGGATGAAGCCACCGCGTCGCTGAATACCGCCGAGGCCGCAGTGGCCAAGGCACAGGCTGATTTGCAGCGTGCTCGTCAGGAACTGGGCCCCACAGGTACGGATAATCCGCAGTTCAAGCAGGCCCTCGCGCAACTGGAGAAGGCTCGGCTTGATCTGGTGCGTACGGAGATTAAGGCGCCCGCAGATGGCGTGATCACCAATCTGCAGCTCGCTGTTGGCCAGGTAGTCAACGCCGGCCAGCCCGCGCTGACCTTTATCGACGCAGGCACCGTATGGGTTTCCGCTGCCTTTAAAGAAAACAGCCTGGAGCATGTGCAGGCCGATGATAGGGCCGAACTGGTGTTCGACGTGTTGCCAGGACGCGTGTTCAATGCGCGGGTCGAGAGCGTCGGCTGGGGCGTTGCAACGGAAGGCAGCAACTCTTCTGCCCTGCCCTCGGTGCGCAACCAGAGCGGTTGGGTACGTGACCCGCAACGCTTCCCCGTGCGCCTTGTGGTGATGGAGCCTTACCCAAAAGGCCTGCGCTATGGCTCACAGGTTACGGTGGTGATTTACACCGGCGATAACCCGCTGGCGAATATGTTTGGCGTAATCACCGCGCGGCTTGTGGCGCTACTGACCTATGTCAGCTGAGGCCTTGGATGGCCCTTCCCCGTCAATCGATCTGGCGCGCGCCAAGCGCCAGGGCTTGCGTGTGGTCTTGGCAGTAACGGTGGGATTCAGCCTGGGCTTAGTCCACGGCAGTGTGCTGCCCTTTCTCGCGCCGTTATTTGCCACCCAGTTTCTTCTGGCCAGCTACAACCCGCCCGGTTTACGGCAGGGATTGGGCACTGTGCTGCTGATCTTGATGGTTGGCGCGCTGCTGATCTTCCTCACCGGCTTGCTCGGTGATCGGCCGTTGGCACTGCTGCCGTTGCTCTGGCTGTGTTACTTCAGCTGCTTTTTCGCCCAGGGTCGCCAGATAGGCGGCGCTGGGCCGGCGTTGACGCTGGTGATCGCGATTGTGGTGCCGCTGCTCGACATCCTCCAGCGCGACCTCGGTGAGTCGATTGTGCTGATTCTGGCCAAGGCAGTCAGCATCGCCCTGCTGCTTACTTGGGGCGCTCACGCGGTATTCCCCGATGTGGGCCAAACACAGGTAAACCCTGCACCTGTGTCGCGCCTTGAACTGGAGCGCGTAACGCGCCAGGCCATGGTCAGCGGGGTCATTCTGCTGAGCATAGTTACGCTGTGCCTGATCGACTCACGTCTGGCCACGGCGATGGTCATACCGATTACTGTCGCCTCGCTGCTCAGCCAGTTCGAGCTGGGAATGAGCACCCGAACTGCTGCCGCACTGATCATGATCAACCTGCTTGGCGGGGTTGCTGCCTCCCTTGCATTTACCGTGGTCGAACTGCGGCCCAGCCTGTTGTGGGTCATCCTCAGCCTGCTGCTGGTCAGCCTGCTGTTTGCCGGACGGGCCGTATTGGGCGCTGTTACGGGCAAAGTGTTTGGCGGCGGCTTGACGACCTTTCTGATTCTCTTTGGCCTTGGGGTTTCACCATTGCCCGGCGAGACCCCAGAGCTGTTTTCCACACGAATTGCCTATGTGCTGTTCGCGGCTCTGTATGCCTTGTGCATGGCCAGCCTGTTCTGGCCCAGGCCGCGCTAGCATGCGCTTCATCGCCGGGTCGAACGGCCTCCTAGCGTGGTGGAAATAGTCTGGAGCGTCAGGGCTGTGCTGTATAAGCCCTCGCACCACTCAACTGGTTTGCGTACAGCTCGGCTGCCCAGCCGAGTAACGTACGCCAGGGCTGACTGCGGCGTTGAATTCTTTCAGGGCCGATGAGCCGATCAGCAGCGGAAACTCAAAGGCGCTGCGGTCAGTCAGATTGACTTCGATGTTCTTCAGTTCATCGCCTACGCAGATATCCATCTCGATCACCGGGCGGGCGGTATACAGCTGCTTGTCACCGGGCTTGCGGTCATCGGCGCGGCGTTTGATATAGCTCATGCGTGCCAGCGGTTTTTCTATGATCTGCGCCTGCTTGGCGTTTTCCAGGCCCAACTGGAAGCGCACCCACTCGCCGCCATCGCGTTTGAACATTTCAATATTCTTGGCGCTCAGCGAGGCGGTTTCGGCGCCTGTATCGAGCTTGGCGGGCAGCTCCAGAGCCAGCTCATGCAGCGAAACCTGCTCGTGCAGACCGTATATCTGCGGCTGGCTGGCTATCGCGCCGGTGGCGAACAGTGCGGCGCAGAGTGCGAGGGCTGCCGGAACCTGTTTGAGCGGTACGCTGGCGATGGTGGACATGAGGAAACTCCAAAGGCATTTAAAAAGATGGGGCAAGGTTAACCGCACTGGCTGAATTCAAACTTAATCAAGCACTTATAAAAAACTTCGCCCCGCCATGAATGACCATGGCGGGGCGAAGTGGTTTCAGTTGAGGCGAGTTAGGCCTCTATACGGCTCACTTGAGATCGAAGCGATCCAGGTTCATCACCTTGGTCCAGGCGGCGATAAAGTCCTGAACAAACTTCGCGTGTGCATCGCTGGTGGCGTAAACCTCCGCCTGAGCGCGCAGCTGGGAGTTGGAACCGAACACCAGATCGACCTGGGTGGCGGTCCATTTCAGGTCGCCGGTTTTGCGATCACGACCTTCCAGCACACCTTCGCTGGCAGACTTCTGCCATTTGGTGCCCATGTCGAGCAGGTTGACGAAGAAGTCAGTGCTCAGGGTTTCCGGGCGTTTGGTGAACACACCATGCTGGGCTTTGCTGGCATTGGCATTCAGCGCACGCAGACCGCCGACCAGTACGGTCATCTCCGGCGAGGTCAATTCCAGCAGTTGCGCCTTGTCTACCAGCAACTCAGCGACAACGCTTTCGTAACCCTTGCGCGCATAGTTGCGGAAACCGTCGGTCTTGGGCTCCAGCACTGCGAAGGACTCGACATCGGTCTGATCCTGCGTGGCGTCAGTACGGCCTGGGGCAAACGGCACCACGGCATCAACACCGCCCTTCTTCGCGGCAGCTTCCACCGCAGCAGAACCGGCGAGAACGATCAGATCCGCCAGGGAGATTTTCTTGCCGCCAGCAGCCGTGGCGTTGAAGTCCTTCTGGATAGCTTCCAGCGCTGCCAATACCTTGGCCAGTTCGGCAGGTTGGTTAACTTCCCAGTCCTTCTGCGGAGCGAGACGAATACGCGCGCCGTTGGCCCCACCGCGCTTGTCGCTGCCACGGAAGGTAGACGCAGAGGCCCAGGCAGTGTTGACCAGCTGCGCAATCGACAGGCCGGATGCCAGGACTTTGGCTTTGAGGCCTGCGATGTCCTGGGCATCTACCAGCGCATGGTTGACCGCCGGGACCGGGTCTTGCCAGATCAGCTCCTCTTGCGGCACCAGCGGGCCGAGGTAACGAGCACGCGGGCCCATATCACGGTGAGTCAGCTTGAACCAGGCGCGAGCGAAGGCATCGGCAAACGCTTGCGGGTTCTGGTGGAAGTGGCGGGAGATCTTCTCGTAAGCCGGGTCCATACGCAGCGACATGTCGGCAGTGGTCATCATCGGCGGGTGTTTCTTCGCCGGGTCGTGGGCATCCGGGATCAAGTGCTCGGGTTTGACGTTTTTCGGTGTCCACTGATGGGCACCCGCCGGGCTCTTGGTCAGCTCCCACTCGTAGCCGAACAGCATGTCGAAATAGCCATTGTCCCAGTTGGTTGGGTTGGGCTTCCAGGCGCCTTCGATACCACTGGTGGTGGTGTGCACACCTTTGCCAGTGCCGAGCTTGTTGATCCAGCCCAGGCCTTGCTCTTCCAGCGGCGCAGCTTCCGGCTCAGGGCCAACCAGGGAAGGATCACCGGCACCGTGGGCTTTACCAAAGGTATGACCACCCGCGACCAGGGCCACGGTCTCTTCATCATTCATGGCCATGCGAGCGAAAGTTTCACGCACATCACGCCCCGAGGCGACGGGATCCGGGTTGCCATCCGGGCCCTCCGGGTTGACGTAGATCAGGCCCATCTGCACGGCAGCCAGCGGGTTTTCCAGTTCACGATTGCCGGTGTAACGGCTGTGCGGTTTGTCGCTGGTGGCCAGCCACTCGGTTTCCGAACCCCAGTAGGTATCTTCTTCCGGCTCCCAGATATCCGGACGGCCGCCGGCAAAGCCGAAGGTCTTGAAGCCCATGGACTCCAGAGCGACGTTACCAGCCAGGACGAACAGATCAGCCCAGGACAGTTTGCGCCCGTACTTCTGCTTGATCGGCCAGAGCAGACGGCGAGCCTTGTCCAGGTTGCCGTTGTCCGGCCAGCTGTTGAGCGGGGCAAAACGCTGGTTGCCAGTACCTGCGCCACCACGGCCATCGTGGATGCGGTAAGTCCCCGCAGCGTGCCAGGCCATGCGGATCATCAGGCCGCCGTAGTGGCCCCAGTCTGCGGGCCACCAGTCCTGAGAGTCGGTCATCAGGGCTGTGAGGTCCTTGATCACGGCATGCAGATCAAGGCTCTTGAATTCGTCGGCGTAGTTGAAGCCCGCCCCCATGGGGTCAGACTTGGCAGAATGCTGGTGCAGAATCTTCAGGTTGAGCTGATTGGGCCACCAGTCGGCGTTCTTCGGGGCGCCTCCAGTCAAGGTGTTCTTGCCGGCACCACCCGAGAACGGGCACTTCGCTTCATTGGACATGATTCTCTCCTGTTGTATTCACCTAACGGGGTGGATTCAGCTTGGTAGCTGGACTGCAAACGAGCCAATAGGATTTGGGTATGACCTTTATAGTAGTCCGGGTATATGACTCAGTGACTATAGAGTCACAACCGTAAAACAGCTGATAAAGTGATGAGCATTGGCGCCTATTCGCGCCGAGATTCACCGTTCCAACTCACCCTCATTGAGCGCATGCACCGTGGAACAGAACCACCAAACACCACCTGCCAGTGACGCCGACGTACTGGCCTATATGCAGCGTCAGCTGCGCTCCGGCAGAGTTAAAACCAGCGTACTGGTGAGCTTGACGCAGAAGGAGTTTGCCGATGTCAGCCATGAGCGCATCGTGCAGTGCTTCAATCAGCTGGACTCTTCCCTACTTAAACGCTGAGCCTGGAAAAGACGAGGAGCACAGGATGAGCGCCGAGCAGCCCGAAAATATTCTGCACACTTACCTGCACGTGCAGGACGGCGGGAAAACCAAGCAGGTTGCCGTTTCCGAGCAGTTCTGGGGAGATCTGGTCAGCGGCGCCAGGCCTGAGCTGGATCAGGGCAGGTTGATGTCTGCCTTCAGTTTTTCGACAGACTGGCCCAGCTGGGAACGCCATCCGGCTGGTGAAGAGCTGGTCATGCTGCTCAGTGGCAGTGCAATGTTGCTGCTTGAAGAAGCAGACGGCGAGCGTGAGCAACTGCTTGATACGGTTGGCAGCTACATTCTGGTGCCACAGGGTGTGTGGCATACGGCCAGAACGACACAACCCACCACCTTGCTGTTTCTTACGCCTGGGGCCAGCACCGAGCATCGTCCTGTCTGACCTTCTTCGTCACCGGCGGCTTTCTCTTGGCCTATGCCTTGCGTGACCTCTATGGCGGGTCAATGGTCTTGTCCGATGGTTCGCAAAAAATGATCCTGAGCATCAATCTGGGCTTGTTTGCCTATTCGCTGGCGATCATCCTTGCGCTGCTGACCCTGTATCTGGATCGCTCAAACAGGTCTGCAACTTAACTCTGCGTCACGCATCAGATACGTCGGCACAGTCCTAACGTACCCAACGCGCCAGGCCCTTTCGGAGATTCAGATGTCCCGCGCCACCTCGCTTAAGCCCCTGCTCACCCTGATTACGCTCGCCTGTTTTGCCATGCTTGGCGGGGCCTTGCTGCTGCAGCATTTAGCCGGTTGGGAGCCCTGTACCCTGTGCATTCAGATTCGCCTCTGGCTGCTCTGTGCTGGCGTTGTCAGCCTGCTGATTCTGACGGTAGAAGCCCTCGGTCTGCGCTGGCTGACCTTGCCACTATGGCCTTTGCTGTTGGCCGCTGCGGGTATGGCGGTGTATGACAACACGCACCTGGTGCTGATCGAAACCGGTGTACTGGAAAGCTCCAGTTGTTCGCCCTTCCCGTTCTACGCGTTCTATCTGCCGTTGCATGACTGGCTGCCTAGCGTATTTATGAGCGCTGGCGTGTGCGGACAGAACGACTACAGCATTCTCGGGCTGTCGTTTACCCACTGGACCCTGCTCAGCGTCGCCCTTCTCTTGATCCTATGCCTGTTTGCTGCCAGGCGCGCCGTGCGCCGCTGATCCACCGGCAGCACTCCCCCCTGCAGGTGGCGGTAAAACGCCACCCTCGCCTCCAATAAGCGGTTATTTGCCGATTTTTAGACGCAAATGGCGACTTTTCGCCAGCCACTGTGCGCTCCATCACGGGCATTTCGCAGCTGTTACAGCCCTGCAGGCAAGTGACCACTCTGGCATAGGCATTGCGATATAGCCGGTGCACTGCGCACGGCTATCCATCGTGCTGCCGCGCTAACCTGACAGCCTGCACCAGCCAGCCTGCTGAAACTTATCCTGGCACGCCGTCAACACAACAACATAAGAACAATCAGGAACAACGCTATGTTCAAGTCGATCTGCGCTATCGCCGCTGGCAGCCTGCTGCTGGCGTCTACCACACTTCACGCGGCAACCGACAAGGGGCCAATCGTGATCAAGTTTGCCCATGTGGTTGCAGACAACACCCCCAAAGGCCAAGGGGCATTGCTGTTCAAGAAGCTGGCCGAGGAGCGTCTGGGCGACAAGGTAAAAGTTGAGGTCTACCCCAATTCCAGCCTGTACGGCGATGCCAACGAGCTCGACGCGTTGGCTAAAAACGAGGTGCAACTGCTGGCGCCGTCGTTGGCCAAGTTCGAGAAATACACCAAGCAATTGCAGGTGTTCGATCTGCCCTTCCTGTTCGATGATCTGGACGCCGTCAATCGCTTCCAGAAACGCGCCAAAGGCCGTCAATTGCTGCGTTCCATGGAAGACCACAACATCGTCGGCCTGGCCTATTGGCACAACGGTATGAAGCAGCTCTCAGCGACCAAAGCGCTACTGGTGCCGGGCGACGCGGCGGGTTTGAAGTTCCGCATCCAGCCGTCCTCTGTGCTTGAGGCGCAGTTCAACCAGCTCGGTGCAACGCCTGTGGTCATGCCGTTTGCCGAAGTCTTCGACGCGCTGAAAAGTGGCAAGGTCCAGGGCGCGGAAAACCCCTGGTCGAACATCTACAGCAAGCAACTGCACAGCGTTCAGCCGTTCATCACCGAGACCAACCACGGTGTACTCGACTACATGCTGGTGAGTAACCCACGCTTCTGGTACGCCATTCCGCACCAGATCCGCATGCAACTGGAAGGCATCATCGACGAAGTGACCTACGAGGTAAATCGCCAGGCCGAAGCCGCCAACCAGGCCGACCGCGACCGCATCGCCGCTGTCACCGGTACCCAGGTGATCGCCCTTGACGACGAACAACGCGACGCCTGGCGTAAAGCCATGCAGCCGGTATGGCAACAGTTCGAAGGCGTGATCGGGGCTGACGTGATGAAGGCTGCGCAAACGGTTAATCGCAACAAGCGTTAAGTACCTGCTCACGATTTCACGAGGCTTTTAACCCAGTAGGGCCAGCGCACAGCAGATCGTGAGCTGGCTCTAAGACGTGCGCCATCGCACTCCACGTCTGCACCAAGTGCAGTAACCTCCGCGCCGTTCTAACTAACCCCTTCTATCGCCTCTGGCTAATCACCCGGGGCGCTGGCAAAAAGCCGCTACGCTGACAGTGCGTATAGGGCCTGATGATCCCGATTATTCAAGACTGCTCGCCTGCCTCAACCAAGGACTCTCCTATGTTCAAGTCGATTGCTGCTATAGCCATTGGCACCCTGCTGTTCAGTGCATTCAACCTTTGCCACGCTCAAGAACAGGAACCCATCCTGATCAAATTTGCCCATGTCGCCGATGAGCATACACCCAAGGGTCAAGGTGCCTTGCTGTTCAAACAGCTGGTCGATCAACGCCTGGCAGGCAAGGTCAATGTCGAGGTTTACCCGACTTCCAGCCTATTTGGTGATGACAACGAATTGCAGGCCTTGGCCAACAACGAAGTGCAACTGTTAGCACCATCGCTGGCCAAGTTCGAGAAATACACCAAACAGTTGCAGGTATTCGACCTGCCCTTCCTGTTTGATGACCTGGAAGCCGTCACACGCTTCCAGAAGCGTGCCAAAGGCCGCCAATTGCTGCGTTCCATGGAAGCGCACAACATTATTGGCCTGGCGTATTGGCATAACGGTATGAAGCAGCTCTCGGCAACCAAAGCGTTGCAGGTGCCCAGTGATGCGGCAGGGTTGAAGTTCCGCATTCAACCCTCCAGCGTGCTGGAAGCGCAGTTCTATCAGATCGGTGCCGCGCCTTTGGCGATGCCTTTTGCCGAAGTCTTCGACGCGCTGCAAAGCGGCAAGGTACAAGGTACCGAGAATGCCTGGTCGAACATCTACACCAAGCAGCTGCATACCCTGCAGCCGTTTATCACCGAGACCAACCACGGCGCACTCGACTACATGCTGGTCAGCAACCAGCGCTTCTGGTTTTCCATTCCTCACCAGATTCGCAGCGAGCTGGAAGCCATCATCGATGAGGTGAGTTTCGCGGTGAACCGTCAATCCGAAGAGGCCAACCGTGCAGACCGTCAGCGTATTGAGGCGTCCGGCAGCAGCCAGATCATCACCCTCACTGACGAACAACGCGCTGCCTGGCGTACCGCCATGCAACCGGTTTGGCAGCAATTTGAGGCTGAGATCGGTGCAGACATACTCAAAGCTGCGCAAACGGTAAATCGCAAATCCCGCGACTAATCCTTCCCCTAAGTCTCAAGCGTCAATACAGCGGTTATCCGTACTGACGCTTGAGTTCACTTAGCGGTCTGCTTGCTCCGGCACCTCTAACTCCCCCTGCCAACCACCGCCCAGCGCCGCGATCAGCTGCACGCTGGCGGTCAGACGATTGCCCAGCAAGCTGAGGGTGCTGCGTTCATTGTTCAGCGCCGTGGCCTGCACACTGACCACGCTGTTGAAGTCCACCGTGCCGGCACGGTATTGGTTTTCGATCAGGCGTAGGGATTCGCGGGCGGCATCCAGCGCTTCCTGCTGGATCACGGCTTCCTGTTGAAGCACACGCAGTTGCACCAGGTAATCCTCCACCTCGCGGAAGCTGTCGAGTACCGATTGGCGGTATTGCGCCACGGTCTGGTCGTAGGCCGCTTCGCTGCGTTCCAGCTCGGCGCTGCGCGCGCCGCCATCGAACAGGGTCAGCGCCAACTGCGGGCCGAGCGACCAGAACCGGTTGGGCAGATCGATCCAGTCGGCAAAGCTGCTGCCACGGTAGCCGCCGCTGGCGGAAATGGTCAGGTCCGGGTACCAGGCGGCTTCGGCGACGCCGATCTCAGCGTTGGCTGCAATCATCCGGCGCTCGGCGGCGGCGACATCCGGACGACGCTCCAGCAGTTGCGAAGGCAGCGCCACGGGAATTTCCGGCAGCGTCGGCAGTTGTTCACGCACAACAATATTCAGTTCGCTTGGCGGCACGCCGATCAGTACGGCAATCGCATGCTCCAGCTGCGCACGCTGCCATTTCAGGTCGATGGCCTGAGCCTGGGTGCTTTTCAACTGGGTCAGCGCCTGGCTGACATCGGATTTCGGCACGATGCCGGCGTTGTACTGATTTTCCGTGAGTTTCAGCGACCGGGCGTAGGCGGCGACGGTGGCATCGAGCAGGCGCTGCTGATCATCCAGCACGCGCAGTTGCAGGTAGTTCTGCACCAGTTCCGCCTGCAGGCTGAGTTTTAGCGCGGCGAGATCCGCTGCGCTGGCCTCGAAGCCGGCGCGGCTGGACTCCAGCGAGCGGCGCAGTTTGCCCCAGATATCCAGCTCCCAGGTGGCATTCAGGCTCAGGTCATAGCTCTTGCTGACGCCGCTGGTACTGCTGTTGGTATTGGTGGTGCCGCTGCCCTGACTGCTGCGGGTAGCAACGGCGCTGCTCGACAGACTTGGATAAAACGCCGCTCGCGCGCCGCGCACCAACGCACGGGCCTGGCGGTACTGCGCTTCGCTGGCGGCCAGGTTCTGGTTGGAGACATTCAGCCGCTCGACCAGGGCATTCAGCTCGCTGTCGCCATACAACTGCCACCAGTTGCCGCGCTCCAGCACATCGCCGGGCGTGGCCTGGGTCCAGCCCTCAATCTGTTTGAACTGCGCCGGGGTGGTTAACTCTGGGCGCTGGTAATCCGGGCCGATGGCGCAGGCGCTTAGGGCCAGGCTTAGCGCCAACAAAGTAGGTAAGGCAATTAGAGCTTTCATAACGGGGTTTCCAGAGCAGCGTCAGTGCGCACACCGCGCCAGCGGTTGACCCGGTGGCGCAGGCGGTCGAAGTACAGGTAGATCACCGGCGTGGTGTAGAGGGTCAGCAGTTGGCTCAATACCAGCCCGCCGACAATGGTGATGCCAAGCGGCTGGCGCATTTCCGCGCCTTCGGCGCTGCTCAGCATCAGCGGCAATGCGCCGAGAATCGCCGCCAGGGTGGTCATCATGATCGGGCGGAAACGCAGCAGACATGCCTGGCGGATTGACTCATGCGGGCTCAAATGCTGCTGGCGTTCCAGCTGCAGGGCCAGGTCGATCATCAGAATCGCGTTCTTTTTGACGATGCCGATCAGCAGGAATAGCCCCAACAATGAAATCAGGCTGAACTCGATGCTCATCAATTGCAGCGCGAGCAATGCGCCGACGCCGGCCGATGGCAAGGTGGAGAGAATAGTCAGCGGGTGGATATAGCTCTCGTACAGCACGCCGAGGACGATATACACCACCACCAGGGCCATCAGGATCATCCACGGCTGGTTCTGCTGGGTTTTCTGGAAGGCGCCGCCGGTGCCGCCGAGCATGCCCTGCACTTCAGTCGGTAACCCGACTCGGGCAACAGCGTTGTTGATCGCCGCGCTGGCCTGCTCCAGGCTGACGCCTTCGGCCAGGGCAAAGCCAATGTTTTCTGCGGCGAACTGGCCCTGGTGGTGCACGCGGTCTTCTTCCAGGCTGCGCTCCCAGCGGGCGAAGCTGGACAGCGGTACCCGCGCGCCCTCGGCGGTGATCAGCTGTATCTGATCAAGGGTTTCCGGGTACTGGGCGAACTGCGGATTGATCTCCATGACCACGCTGTACTGATTCAGGCTGTCGTAGATGGTCGACACCTGGCGTTGGCTAAAGGCGTTGTTGAGCACTGCGGTGATCATGTTCATGTCCACGCCCAGGCGTTTGGCCATGTCGCGATCGACTACCAGACGGATCTGCTGGGTGCCTTCGGCCTCCTTGGCGTCGATATCGGTGAGTTCCGGTAACGCTCGCAGCGCTTCGCGCACCGGCGGCAGCCACTTGCGCAGTTCGTCGAGATCGCCGGATAGCAGCATGTACTCGTTTTCCGAGCTGCGCCCTTCCCGCCCGCCGATCTGCAGGTCCTGATCGGGCATCAGGAACATCCGCCCGCCCGGCACTTTTGGCACCGACTGGCGCAGGCGGTTGATCACCGCCTGCGCGGCGACCTTGCGCTCAGTAATCGGCTTCAAGCGCACAATCATAAAGGCGTTGTTGATGCCGCCACCGCCGCCAATAAACCCGGCAACGCTTTCCACTGCAGGATCGGCTAGCACGGCACGGCGATAAATCTCCATTTTCGGCTGCATCACCTGGAATGACAGGCCGTCATCGCCGCGAATAAAGCCGATCAATTGGCCAGTGTCCTGCTGCGGCATAAAGGTTTTCGGCACGCTGACAAACAGAAAGATATTCAGCGCGATGGTCGCCAGCAGGCTAAACAGCATCAGCAAGGAATGCTTCAGCGCCCAGTCCAAACCACGCGCGTAAAACGCCAGCACACGTGTCTGTACGGCCCCGCCCCAACGCTGCATGGCGCTGGGCTGGTGCTCGGCGGTTTCGGCCTTGAGCCAGCGCGCACAGAGCATCGGCGTCAGCGTCAGCGACACCAGCAGGGAGATCACGATGGCCACGACCAGGGTGATGGAAAACTCGCGGAACAGGCGCTCGACGATACCGCCCATAAACAGGATCGAGATAAACACTGCGACCAGCGACAGGTTCATTGCCAGCAGGGTGAAGCCCACCTCGCGCGCGCCCTTGAACGCCGCCGTCATCGGCGTTTCGCCGGCCTCGATATGTCGCGAGATGTTTTCCAGCACGACGATGGCGTCGTCCACCACCAGGCCGGTGGCGATGATCAGCGCCATCAGCGACAGGTTGTTCAGGGAGAAATCCAACAGGTACATCACCGCAAAGGTGCCGACCAGCGATACCGGCACAGCCAGCGCCGGTATCAGTGCCGCGCGCCAGCGGCCGAGAAAAGCGAACACCACCAGAATCACCAGCACCACGGCGATCAGCAGGGTCTGCTCGGCCTCGTGCAGGGTGGCGCGAATCACCGGCGAGCGGTCCATCGCCACTTGCAGGTCGATACTGGCGGGAATCACCGCACGCAAGGCCGGTAACTGCTCACGAATACCGGCAATAGTTTCGATGATATTGGCCCCGGTCTGGCGGTTGATCACCAGCAATACGGCCTGTTCATCGTTGAAGAAGCCGCTGTTGTAGCGATCCTCGACGCCATCGGTCACGGTCGCGACATCACCCAGGCGCACCGCCGCGCCATCCTGATAGCGAATGATCAGCGGCAGGTAATCGGCGGCTTTTTCCAGCTGATCGCTGGCCTGCACCTGCCAGTGCCGCTCAGCATCTTCAACGGCGCCTTTCGGCCGCTTGGCGTTGGCGGCGCTGATGCTCTGGCGCACTTCATCCAGGGCGATGCCGTACTGATCGAGCAAGCGTGGCTCCAACGCCACACGCACGGCGGGCAAGGAGCTGCCGCCGATCTGCACTTCGCCGACGCCGGTGACCTGGGCGAGCTTCTGCGCCAGGATGGTCGAGGCCACGTCGTACAGCTGGCCCTTGTTGAGCACGTCACTGGTCAGCGACAGCACCATGATCGGCGCCTGCGACGGGTTGACCTTGGCGTAGGTGGGCATGCTGCGCATGCCGCTGGGCAGCAGCTCGCGCGAGGCATTGATCGCCGCCTGCACTTCACGGGCGGCGGCGTTGATATCACGGTCCAGATCGAACTGGATCATGATCCGCGTGTTGCCCTGGCTGCTGCGGCTGTTCATCTGGCTGATGCCGGCGATGGTGCCGAGCGAGCGCTCCAGCGGCGTGGCCACGCTGGAGGCCATGATCTGCGGGCTGGCGCCCGGCAGGCTGGCCTGCACGGTAATCGTCGGGAAATCCATCTGCGGCAGCGGCGCCACCGGCAGCAGACCAAAGCTGACGCCGCCGAGCAGCAGAATCGCCAGGCTTAGCAGCAAGGTCGCCACCGGCCGGCGGATAAAGGGCGCAGAGAGGTTCATCGGCTGACCACAAGCCCGGCCGCGCTACGGCCACTGATGCGCCGCGAAAGGCGATCGAAGTACAGGTAAATCACCGGTGTGGTGAACAGCGTGAGGATCTGGCTCAGCAGCAATCCACCGACCATCACCAGACCCAACGGTTGGCGCAGCTCGGCGCCGGAGCCGCTGGCCAGCATCAGTGGAATCGCGCCAAACAGCGCGGCCAGGGTGGTCATCAGAATCGGCCGGAAACGCAGCAGCGCCGCCTGATAAATCGCTGCTTCCGGCAGCATGCCCTGGTTGCGTTCGGCGTCGAGGGCGAAGTCGATCATCATGATGGCGTTCTTCTTGACGATGCCAATCAGCAAGATGATGCCGATGATCGCAATCAACCCCAGCTCGTTACCGCTGAGCAGCAACGCCAGCAGCGCGCCCACACCGGCCGAGGGCAAGGTGGAGAGAATGGTGATCGGATGGATATAGCTCTCGTAGAGCACGCCGAGCACGATATACATGGTGACGATGGCCGCCAGAATCAGCAGCAAGGTGCTCGACAAGGAGGCGCGGAAGGCTTCTGCCGCGCCCTGGAAACGCGTCTGCACCGCCGGCGGAATACCGATCTTCTGTTCGACACGCTCGATCACTGCAACCGCCTCGCCCAGGGATACGCCGCTGGCCAGGTTGAATGACAGGGTGGCGGCCGGGAATTGACCGATATGGTTAATCAATAGGCTGGCGGCGCGCTCCTCGACCTGAGCCAGGGTCGACAGCGCGACCTGCTGGCCGTCGGCGGCCTTGACGTGAATCTGCCGCAGCGCGGCCGGGCCGATGCTGCCGGCATTCTCGCTTTCCAGTACCACGCGGTACTGGCTGGCCTGGGTGTAGATGGTGGAAATCTGCCGCTGGCCAAAGGCGTCGTACAGGGCGTTGTCGATATCGGCGATGCTCACGCCAAGGCGCCCGGCCATGTCGCGGTCGATCTGCAGAAACACCTGCAGCCCACGGTTCTGCAGGTCGCTGGCCACATCGGTCAGCTCCGGTTGCTCGCGCAGCGCACTGACCAGCTTGGGCACCCATTCTTCCAGCAGGCTGATATCCGGCGATTCCAGGCTGAACTGGAACTGCGTGCGGCTGACCCGATCCTCGATGGACAGGTCCTGCACCGGTTGCAGATACAGCTCGATTCCGGGAATCCGTGCCAATTCCGGGCGCAACCGTTCGATAATCTGGCTCGCGCTGACATCGCGTTCGGCCCGTGGCGTCAGGTTGATCAGCAGGCGGCCGCTGTTCAGCGTCGGGTTGTCGCCATCCACGCCGATATAGGACGACAGGCTGGCCACGGCCGGGTCCTGCAGAATCACCTCGGCCAAGCGCTGCTGACGCTCGCTCATGGCGCGGAAGGAAATCGACTGCGGCGCCTCGGAAATACCCTGAATCACCCCGGTGTCCTGCACCGGGAAGAAGCCCTTGGGCACCGCCAGGTACAACACCACGGTCAGCGCCAGGGTGCCGATGGCCACCAGCAGGGTCAGCGGCTGATGCTTGAGAACCCAGGTCAACCACACGCCGTAACGGGCGATCATGCCGTCGATCACTGCCCCAGCGGCGCGGTAGAAACGCCCTTCTGCTTCGGGCTTTTCCACCTTGAGCAGGCGTGCGCACATCATCGGCGTCAGGGTCAGCGACACCACCAGGGAAATCAGAATCGCCACCGCCAGGGTGATGGCAAATTCGCGGAACAGCCGCCCCACCACATCGGCCATAAACAGCAGCGGAATCAGCACGGCAATCAAGGAAATGGTCAGCGACACCAGGGTAAATCCGATCTGCCTGGCGCCTTTGAGCGCCGCATTCAGCGGCGTTTCACCCTCTTCCAGGTGGCGGGCGATGTTCTCCAGCATGACGATGGCATCGTCCACCACAAAGCCGGTGGCGATGGTCAGCGCCATCAGCGTCAGGTTGTTGATGGTAAAACCGGCCAGGTACATCACGCCAAAGGTGCCGATCAACGACAGCGGCACGACGATGGACGGGATGATGGTCGCCGACACCTTGCGCAAAAACAGGAAGGTCACCAGCACCACCAGGGCAATGGCCAGCAGCAGCTCATGCTGCACGCCCTTGACCGCTGCGCGGATGGTTTCGGTGCGGTCGGTCAGCACGCTGACCTCGACGCTGGCCGGCAGACCCTGGGTCAGATTGGGCAGCAGCGTCTGAATACTGTCGACCACATCAATCACGTTGGCTCCGGGCTGGCGCTGCACATTGACCAGCACCGCTTCGCTGCGGTTGGCCCAGGCCGCCAGACGCTGGTTTTCCGCACCATCGATAATTTCGGCAACATCTTTCAGGCGCAGCGTGGCGCCGTCCTTATAGCCGAGGATCAGCTCGCGGTACTCGTCAACCGACTTCAGCTGGTCATTGGCATCCAGTTGCGACACCCGGGTCGGGCCGTCAAAGTTGCCTTTGGGCTGGTTGACGTTGCTGGCGGTGATCAGCGTGCGCACATCGCTGAGGTTCAAACCATAGGAAGCCAGCGCCTCTGGATTAACCCGCAAACGTACGGCCGGACGTTGACCGCCAGCCAGGGTGACCAGACCAACACCGCTGGTTTGCGCGAGCTTCTGCGCCAGGCGGGTATCGACGAGATCGAACACCTGCGGCAGCGGCATGGTTTTCGAGCTGATGGCCAGCGTCAGTACCGGGGTATCGGCGGGGTTGACCTTGTTGTACACCGGCGGTGCCGGCAGATCATTGGGCAGCAGATTGCTTGCGCCATTGATCGCCGCCTGCACTTCCTGCTCGGCGACATCCAGCTTCACCTCCAGGTTAAAGCGCAGGGTAATTACTGATGCGCCACCGGAGCTGGTCGAGGACATTTGTTTCAGCCCGGCCATCTGCCCGAACTGGCGCTCCAGCGGCGCGGTAACCGCACTGGTCATCACGTCCGGGCTGGCGCCGGGATAGAGGGTCATTACCCGAATGGTCGGGTAATCCACTTCCGGCAGCGCCGAGACGGGCAGCAATCGGTAGGCAATCAGGCCACTCAGGAAGATCGCCAACATGATCAGCGTGGTAGCGACCGGGCGCAGGATAAACAGGCGGGAGGCGTTCATTGGGCGCGCGGTGCTCGTTTGCCTTCAGGCGTGGCCGGCGCGCTCTGGGCGGCGACCGGTGTGTCGCCAATCACCTCAACCTTGTTGCCGGAGCGCAAACGGTCAGTGCCTTCCAGCACCAGGCGATCACCTGCTTTGAGGCCCTGCTCGACCACGCTGAGCTGGCCGTTGCTTGCGCCAACGCTGATCGGCGTCAGCTGCACCTTGTCCTCAGCATCCACCACATAGGCAAAGGTGCCGCTGGCGCCGAACTGCAGCGCGGCCGCCGGCATCAGGGTGACGTTCTGCAAGGTTTTCACGCGCAGACGCACGTTGACGAACTGGTTGGGAAAGAGCATTTCCTCGGCGTTGGCGAAACGCGCCTTGAGCTTGACCGTGCCGGTGGCGGTGTCGATCAGGTTGTCGACGCTCTCCAGTTCGCCTTCAGCCAGTTTGAGTTTTTCACTGCGATCCCAGGCTTCGACCACGAGGGTTTCCCCTGCACGCAGTTGCTGCACCACCGCCGGCAGATCGGCTTCAGGCAGGGTAAACATCACGGCGATGGGCAGGGTCTGGGTAATCACCACCAGCGGCAGCGTATCGCCACTGCTGACCAGATTGCCGACATCGGCCTGACGGATGCCTAAGCGACCGGTAATAGGCGCGCGAATCTGGGTGAAATCGAGGTTCAGTCGCGCGGTGGCAACATCCGCCTGCAGGCTCCTGAGGCTGCCGCGGAATTGATTGACCAGCGCTTCCTGGGTATCGAGGGTCTGTTTGGCAATCGAGTCTTCGGCATACAGACCGCGGTAGCGCGCCAAGTCCAGCTCGGCATTACGCAGCTGCGCCTGGTGTTCCTGCAGCGCGCCCTGGGCTTGCTGCAAGGCGATTTCATAAGAGCGCGGGTCGATCACCGCGAGCAGATCGCCTGCCTTGACCTGCTGACCATCCTTGAACAGCAGCTTGACCAGCTCACCCTCAACCCGGCCGCGAACATTCACCGTGTTATAGGCCGTGACGGTACCCAGGGCCTTGAGCTCAACCGGGAAGTCGCCCTGGCTGACAGTCGCCACGCGCACCGGCACCGGCCCGCCATCACGCCAAGGGCCGCCACGTTGTGGCGCTTCCGGCGGGCTGGGCCAGAACCACCACAGCAGTACGGCGAGAACAGCCAGCGCGAGTGAGCCGAGCAGCCATTGGTGCGACAGGTTGCGAGGACGGGTGGTGAACTGTGTATCAGGCATGGCGACGATCACTTCCTTGGGGAGCGTGAACGATATGCAGTATCAGCAGGCCTGCAAAGCCTCTTTACCCCCTATTTACCTTTTCCTTACGTAACTAAATGTCTGATCCACAAATGAAAAGTGCTTGTCATAAAAACCTGCACCCAAAAAAACGGCCTGCAAAGCAGGCCGTTGGACAAGCATTTAGCGGGTGTTACTTGAGCACGGCAATCGCAGCTGCGTAGTTCGGCTCGTCAGCGATTTCGCCGACCAGCTCGCTGTGCAGCACCTTGTCGTGTTCATCCAGCACCACTACCGCGCGGGCAGCAACACCCACCAGCGGGCCGCTGGCAATGGCCACGCCGTAGTTCTGCAGGAAGTCAGCGCCACGCATGGTCGACAGGTTGATCACGTTTTCCAGACCTTCGGTACCGCAGAAACGCGCCTGGGCAAACGGCAGATCGGTGGAAATGCACAGCACCACGGTGTTGGCCAGTTTGCTCGCTTCGGCGTTGAAGGTACGCACGGAGGTGGCGCAGGTCGGGGTGTCGACGCTTGGGAAAATGTTCAGGACTTTGCGCTTGCCGGCCAGGCTGGCCAGGCTCACATCGCTCAGATCACCGGCAACCAGGCTAAACGCCGGCGCTTGCTGACCAATCTGCGGCAGTTGACCGGTGACTTCAACCGGGGAACCTTTGAGGGTGACTTGTGCCATGGGAACGATCCTTATCAACGAAATTGGAGAGGGCTAACAAGTAAGGGCGCGAACCCGCCAAATGGCAAGCCCGCGCCCTCTTGAAGCAGGCCGTTGAAAAAACGTAGGCGAGGCAGGCAAGACAAGGCAAAAACAGGCGAGGAAGCGGAGTTTACGGGGTTGTAAATGAGCATTCCGAGCCTGTTTTTAACGCGGTATTGCCAACGCAGGTAGTTTTTCAACGGTTTGCCAGGGTGGGCAAGCATAGCTGACCATGGAGTCAGACTACCCTGCCCGCCCAGGCGACACATCAATTTTTTGCGAAGTGATCCTTGGTCAGCTTGACCACGATCGGGCTGAGCAACAGCAGCGACAGCAGGTTAGGAATCGCCATCAGACCGTTGAGGGTATCGGCCACCAACCAGGCGAAGTCCAGCTGAGCAATCGCACCAAACGGCACGGCCACTACCCAGAGAATGCGGAATGGCAGGATCGACTTGGTGCCGACCATATATTCCCAGCACTTCTCACCGAAGTAGCTCCAACCGAGGATGGTGGTAAAGGCAAACACCACCAGGGCCAACGTCAGGATATAACCGCCGACACCAGGCATCGCCTGTTCAAAGGCTGCCGCCGACAGTGCTGCGCCGCTGGCACCGCTGGTCCACACGCCAGAGGTGATGATAGCCAGGCCGGTCATCGAGCAGATGATGATGGTGTCGATAAAGGTCCCGAGCATGCCGATCATCCCCGAACGTACCGGACTGTTGGTGGTGCCGGCCGCCTGAGCGATACCTGCAGTACCCAGACCTGCTTCGTTGGAGAAAATACCGCGCGCCACACCGAAGCGAATCGCCGCCATCACCGCCGCACCGGCAAAACCACCGGTAGCAGCAATCGGGGTGAAGGCGTAGGTGAAGATCATTTCAAAGGCTTTCGGGATTTCCGCGGCATTGACCACCAGCACCACCATGGCGGCGATGATGTAGGCCACACACATGAATGGCACCAGGGTCGCTGCGACCTTACCGATGCGCTTGATGCCGCCGAGGATCACCAGGCCGACAATCACCATGGTCACCACACCGGTAACCCACAGCGGAATGTTGAAGGTGGTTTGCAGGGCCGCAGCCATGCTGTTGACCTGCACCATGTTGCCGATACCGAAACCGGCAAAACCGCCGAAGATGGCGAACGCGGTGCCCAGCCACAGCCACTTCTTGCCCAGGCCGTTTTTGATTGCGTACATCGGACCGCCGACGTGCTCGCCGCGCTCGTCCTTCTCGCGGTAATGCACCGCCAGCACCACTTCGCAGTATTTGGTGGCCATACCGACCAGTGCGGTACACCACATCCAGAACAATGCACCCGGGCCGCCGAGGAAAATCGCGGTGGCCACACCGGCGATATTGCCGGTACCAACTGTGGCGGCCAGGCAGGTCATCAGCGCCTGGAAAGGGCTGATCTCACCGCTCTCGGCATCGCCTTTCTGGCGGCCTTGCCACATCAGTTTGAAGCCTGCGCCGATCTTGCTCAGCGGCATGAATTTCAGGCGCAACATGAGGAACAGACCAGTGCCGAGAATCAGCACCAGCATGGGCGGGCCCCAGACCACGCCATTGAGTTGATTGACCAGGGTGTTGACGAATTCCATGCTCATTTCCTTATTCTTGTAGTGAACGCGAGGTGGGTAGCCTTCGCTTGTCCGATTGCCGGGTAGGCCGTGCTGTTACGCAGAACGCGAGCCGGGTTGGCGCGCCTGCAAACAACGGATCGGGCTATACCAGTCAGCACAACGACTGCCCGGTGATCAGCGGCGGTCAGTATATGAAGACTGTGATAGTGGTTTTCACTGTTTAGATTTCAACGCTCAGACGTTTTGAGCGAGGGGCGCAATTTAAACGCGAATTAACTGGGTTAATCCAGCGCCGGCCCGCAGAAACATGGCCTAGAAATCGCGCCGATAGAATAAATCCAGAGAACTGGCCAACCCGCTGGCAGCCTCAAGGTAGAGCCTGCGGCTCAGTTCATAGCGCAAGGCAATGGTATTCGCCGGCTCAAACACCCCCACGCCATAGCGCAGGCTCAGACGCTCGGAGAGGTTGCCGCTGGCCACCACGCTGGTGGTTACCCCAGAGCCCTGGGTGTCGAGCTGAAAGTCACTGATACCCAGGCCCTGCGCTAGGTTATTGACCAGCGGCGCACTGCCGGCCATGCCCAGGGCCAGCGCGGCTTGCGCCAACATGCTGTTGTCCCCACCACCGCCCTGCCCCAGCGGCCGCCCCATGATCAGGTACGAGAGCGCCTGTTCCTGGCTCATCGCCGGCTCGGAAAACACTTCGCTGGTCGGTTGCGCGGCATTGCCGCTCAGGCGCAAACCAGCGGTGACATCATCCACCTGACGCACCGCCTCGATATCGAGAAACGGCTGATCAATCGGCCCGGCGAACAGCAGGCGCGCGCGGCGCACATTCAGGCGCTGACCATAGGCACGGAAGCGCCCCTTGTTCAGGCTCAGTTCGCCGCGGGTGTCCAGATCATTGCCTATATGCACGCGGCCAAACAGTTCGGCGTCCAGGCCAAAACCGCTGAAGGTCAGGCGCTGCTGGCCGACCTCAACATCAATATCCATGGCAATCGCCGTGGCCTGCTGCTGCGCGCTGTCGCGGCCAACCACCTGGGCATCGCTGGAAACCTGCACGGTCGAGGGCGGCAGCTCGCGCACTTCAATCTTGCCGCTGGGGATCAGCACCTTGCCAGCCACGGACAGCTGCTCATCACGCAGACTCACGCGCAAATCCGGTTCGACTTCCAGCGCGGCGTAAGGCTCCACCGTGACCGGCAGGCGGCTGCCACGCAGCTGCATATCCGCCACCAACCCATTGGCCCAGCTCAGCTCGCCATTCAGGCTGCCCTGCCCTTGCTCGCCGCTGCGCCAATCGCCCTCCAGCAGCAGCCGTTCGCCCTCGATCTGCGCCTGCAGTTGCAGCTGCTCGATATCCATCGGCAGCTCGCCACCGGCTACTTCGCCATTAACCACGCGCAGGTTGCCGTTGACCTGCGGTGCCAACAGCCCGCCCGACAGCGTGCCAGCGCCATTCAATTGCCCGGCGATACGCTCGACCATCGGCACAAACGGGCGAGTCAGCGCCAGGTCCAGGCCATTTAGGCGGAAGCTACCGGACAGCGGCTTGCTCGCCGGGCGCGGGTCAAGCTGAGCCTGCAGGGATAGTTCACCAATGGCCGGGCCACGCAGCTCCAGCAGGCTATCGATACGCTGCGGGCGTAATTGCGTACTCAGGCGCAGGCTGTCGTAGGCAAACTCCAGCCACTGCTGCTGATCGCGAATGCGCCAGATACCGCTGCCGGCATCCAGCTCCAGGCTGCCATTCGGCCCGCTGGCCGGCAGATCCAGCTGCAGTCGGCCATTGAGCTGCCCCTGCCAGGCAAAGTCCTTGGGCCACCACTGCGCCAGGCTGTCCATGGGGAAGTTGCTCAGCTGATAGTCGAGTTTGGGCTGCGGCAACAGACGCTGCTCCGTACCACACAGGCTGGCACTACCCGAGCGCCAGCACTGCGCGCCCAAACTAAGCTGCCCATTGGCCAGCCGCACCAGCGTGGCTGGCTGTTGCAGGCGCCAGTCCTGCCCGCCACTTTGCACTTCGCCACGGTTCAGGCTGCCGCGCCAGTTGCCCTTGTCCAGCTTGCCGGCCAGGGCCAGTTGGCTTTGCAACAGGGGGCCTTGCAGTTGCAGTTCAAGGCTTTGCTGCTGCTGATTACCGGCGGCTGTGACGTCTAAGCGCCCCAGCTCGGTTTCGCCCAGCTGAATGCCCTGCGCATCCAGGGTTAGCCGGCCACGTTGGGCGCTGTTCAGGCTGGCGTCGAGTTTGAGCTGTTGCAGGCGCTGGTCGTCAAAAGCTAGGCGCTGACCTTGCAGCTGCAACTGACCCTGGGGTGCTTGCAGGTTGCCGGCCAGATCCAGCTGACCATTGAGCTGCCCTTGCAGTCCCGGCCAAAGCTGGCCCAGTCGCGGCATCGCCAGCAATAACTGGCCGCTCAGTTGTTGCTGCAAGGCGGCCTTGCCGCTGATGCGGTTATCACCCAGGCGGATATCCAGAGCACTCAGCTCGCCCTGCTCCAGGCCGCCGGCAAACTTCGCCAGCAACTTGGCCGGCTGACCACGTAAACGGCCAGTGAGGTCGATATCGGCGCTCAGCTTGAGCTGCTGATTGATCAGGCTGCCGGAGCTATTCAACGGCCCGGCCAGCGTGCCAGGCAGTTCGGCCAACCAGTAGGCCGGATCAAGCTGACTCAACTGCAGGCGCACATCCCAGCTCAGCTGCTCGGCAAAACCCAAGCTGACCTGGCCTTCGGCGCGGCCCTGTCCGGCTTGCAGGCGCAGCTCAGGCAGATACAGCTTCTGTAGATCGCCACTCAGCGGACTCTGCAGGCTAAAGGCACCAGCCGGGCCATCCAGTTCGGCGGCGAAATGCCCGAGGTAATTGCCATCCTGATAGGCCAGCTCACCATTGAGCACCCGTAACGCCACGGGCGCTGGTTCCTCCAGCGGATAGAGGCGCTGCCAGGGGAAGTTCTGCCAGTTGAAGCGGCTGTCCAGGCTCAGGCCCTGCTGCCAGTTCAACTCGCCGCTTACCTGTACCTGCTGCTCAGGTTCGGCGGTGAGGCTGAGGCTGCTGATGGTCGCGCCGTCCGCCTTAAGCAGCCCCGCCAACGCCAGAGCAATCGGCCCCTCGGCTGCTGGCAGGCTGGCACTGCCGGTGACATGGTAGCCATCCTGCAGATCGCCTTGGGCATTTAGCTCAACCTTCTCAAGATTCAACGTGTCGGGCAGTTCGGCGCTGGCCTTAAAGGCGGCGACCTGCAAACGCAGTTGCGCCGGCATAAGTTCAGCCAGCGGCTGCAACCAGCCCGTCAGTTCACCTTGCAGATAGCCGCTGCTACTGGCTGTCAGTTGCACCCGCTCGCGCAGTTCACCCTTGAGCTGCAGCGCCACCGGCCAGGCCTGCTGCTCGGGCGCCGGCAATAGCAGCTGTCCGTTCAGTTGCAGCGGCCAGTTGCCGGAGGTTTGCAGCTGGCCCTGCAACGCCACCTGCAGATCGGCGTTATGCAAGCTGAGGTTATCGATCTGAATGCCCTGCGCAGTCCAGCGCGCGGCCAACTGCAGGCCTTGCAACTGTTCGACGCCATTGAGCTGCAGGCTGTCGATACGCACCTGGCCCAGATGCAACGTCAGCGGCAGGCTCAGCTCCGGCAGACTGAACGGCTCGCTGCTGGGCTGCTCATCGTCAGGGAACACCAGGCTGATCGGCCCGCTGTGCAGTTGCTCGATACACAGGGTCAGGCGCAGCAAGCAGGCTGGCGACCAATCCAGGCGAGGCGCCATTACCTGCACGCTATTCTCGCCTTGCTGCCAGCGCAGCTGTGTCGCGCTCCAGCTACCGCCCAGGCGGCCATTGAAATCGTCCACCTGCAAGCCCGGCACCTGCGTCAATAACCAGCGGCTGCCGCCCTGGGTGCCCAGCAGCAGACTCAGGCTGATAGTCAGCACAAGCAGCAGGCCCAGCAGACTGAACAGCAGATTACGTAGCCCGCGCTTCACAGTTCCGGCCCCATGGAGAAATGCAGGCGCACACCGCCCTGATCATCCAGCGGATGTGCCAGATCCAGGCGTAACGGCCCCAGTGGCGACACCCAGCGCACGCCAACGCCCACCGCGCTTTTTAGCGACGGAATCTCCAGCGAGTCAAAGGTATTGCCTTGATCGAAGAAGCTCGCCAGGCGCCAGCGTTCGGTCAGGCTGTATTGGTATTCCAGGCTGCTGGTAAATAGGTAGCGCCCGCCGATCTTGTCGCCGGCACGGTTCTCCGGTGACAGGCTCTGGTAGTCATAGCCGCGCACGCTCTGATCGCCACCGGCAAAGAAGCGCAGCGACGGCGGCACGTTGGCAAAACCGTCGGACTCAGTGCCGCCCACCTGCACACGACCGAGCAGCCGGTGCCGGGTAAATAAAGTGGTCAGCCCTTTAAGCTGGATATTGCCGTGCAGCACATTGGCATCAGACAACAGCCCCTTGGCCGCGCCGGACAGATCGAACTGCAGACGGTAGCCGTGGTTGGGGTCGATCTGGTTGTCACTCTGCAGGTAGGAATAACTCAGGCCCGGCATCAGCAGCGTACTGGTGCCGGCATCATCGCCGAGGTCGTACTCCTCGTGCTGCCACTTCAGTGACAGCACGCGCTGCCAGCCGCTGTCGAGTTTGCTGTGCCATTCCGGGCCGACGGTCAGCAGGCGACTGCTGCTGTCGGTATTGGCCAGGTCTTCGGCCTGGTAACCGCCAGCCACGCGCAATTTGTCGGTCAGCGGCGGATCGAGCGGTACGTCGTACCACAGGCCGACATTCTGCCGCGGCGCCGACAGCTCAAGCTCCGCGCCATAGCTATGGCCCTGCGGGTTGGCCCAGTGCCTCGTCCAGTTGGCACGGCCACGCGGTCCGACATCGGTGGAAAAGCCTAACCCGAGGCCCATGCTGCGTGGCTTGCGCGCCTGCAATTGAACCTGCACAGGAATCTGCTCGGCGGCGGCGCTGCTCGGATTGGCATCCACCTGCACCAATTCGAAATAGCCGCTGGAGCGCAGCGCCTGATAAAGCTCGGCAATCAGCGTCGAGTCATAGGGCGTATTGGCCGGGAACGGCACCATGCGCTGCAGCAATTGCTCATCGAAGGGCGCATCACCGGCAAAACTCACTTCACCGAGTTGGTAACGCGGCCCGCTGAGATAGATCAACTCGACATCGGCAACCCCGGCCTCGGGGTCGATTGTGAGTTTTTGACGACTAAAGCGCCCGGCGAAGAAGCCATAACGCGAAGCCTGATTCTGAATTTCGCGTTTCGCGGCGTCGTACTGACCGTGGTTAAGCTGCGCCCCGCTGCGCAATTGCGGGTCATTGGGCGTGCGAAAGGCGCGCATTTGCGCCGCTGGCCCTTCGACGCGCACCACCACATTACGCAAACGCACCGGTTCACCCGGCTTAATACGCACGGTCAGGCGCGGTGTTGCGCCCTCGCTGACTTCAGTAGTGATCTGCGCCTGGTAGTAGCCAAGAGCCTGGGCGGCTTTCTCGGCCTGGTTTTCGGCGACCCGACGATAGCGTTGCAAGGCCTCGGCATCGCGCTCGCCCAGACTGCCGATATAGCCCTCGATATTGCTTTTCAGCGCGCTGTTGGCCGGCTCAACCCGCACACGCAGCTGTGCTTCGGCCAGGGCCGTAGCACTCAGCAGCATAAGAAACAGCGCGGTGAAAAGGTGAGAGGAAACAGGCATGACGGCGATGCTAGCACGAGCTCAGGGCCGACTTAGAGCCGCAGTGCGGGCAAATAGTTGCGACTCGATGTGTCGACAGACACACCGAGCAGGCCGTTTTCAGGCACTGGCCTTGATTGCCAGTTGCGGACTGGGATGGAAAAACACGTGCTCGATAATCGGGCCGATGGCCACCTCGCCGATTTCCTCGTAACCCTGGCGTTTATAGAACTCCAGGTAATGTCCATTGCCCGTATCCAGCACCACCCCCTGGGAGCTGGCGTCTTCGGCGCACCAGTTGTGCAGCGCTTCAAGCAGTTGTTCGCCGAGGTGCTTACCCTGGTATTCCGGGTGAATGCCCAGCAGCGGCAACACGTGGTACGGCCCTGGCGGCAGGCAGGCGATCACGGCGTCGTGGTATTCCAAGTAGCGCTTGGTGCAACGAAAACCGGTGGTCAGCAGCATACGCATACGCCAGCCCCAGCTTTCGGTGATGTCCATGCGCCGCTGTGGCGGTGCGATCAGCGCCATACCGATCAGACGATCGTCGATTAGTAAACCGATGGCGGGCAGGTCTTCGGCAAAGTGCTGTTGTACCAGCTCGCGCACCGTAGCGCGCACGCGTTGGTCATAGCCTGGCCGCTCGGCTTCAAACAGGTAGGCAAAGGTAGGGTCGTGACGATAGGCGTGATAAAGCAGCGAGCGTGCTTCGCGGGCATAGCCACCATCGAGCATACGTACTTCGGCGAGACTGTTGGGCATCTGCTTGACCTCTGTTGTTCTTGATTTACTGGGCCTGCAGCCACGTTAGCACCGCGCACCCAGCGCCGCCACAGGCTGGCCGGCAGGGCCGCTAATCGGCTAGCATCGCGGGCTTTCCAGAGCCACAGCCAGGACTGCCGCCCATGAAGATCGTCTCCTTCAATATCAACGGCCTGCGTGCACGCCCGCATCAACTGGCCGCATTGATCGAGAAACACCAGCCGGATGTTATCGGCCTGCAGGAAACCAAGGTTGCCGACGAGCAGTTCCCCGAGGCGGATATCCGTCAGCTCGGCTACCACGTGCATTACCACGGCCAGAAAGGCCATTACGGCGTTGCCCTGCTCTCGCGCCAGGAACCCTTGAGCCTGCACAAGGGTTTTCCCGGTGATACCGAGGACGCGCAACGGCGCTTTATCTACGGCACCTTTGCCGATGCCCAGGGCAACCCGGTGACGGTGATGAACGGCTACTTCCCGCAAGGTGAAAGCCGCGACCACCCAACCAAGTTCCCGGCCAAGCAACGTTTCTATGCCGACCTGCAGCAACTGCTGCTCAATCAGTTCAGCCCCGAGCAGGCGCTGGTGGTGATGGGTGATATCAATATCTCGCCAGAAGATTGCGACATCGGCATTGGTGAACCTAATCGTCTGCGCTGGCTGAAAACCGGCAAATGCAGCTTTCTGCCAGAAGAGCGCGAGTGGCTGGCCACCCTGAAGAACTGGGGCCTGGTTGACAGCTTCCGCCATCTCAACCCCACAGTGAATGACCGTTTCAGCTGGTTCGATTACCGCAGCCGCGGCTTCGAAGACGAACCCAAGCGTGGCCTGCGCATCGACGTGATTCTCGCCTCCCAGGCGTTGCAGGCGCGGATCAAGGACGCCGGCGTCGACTACGACCTGCGCGGTATGGAAAAGCCATCGGACCACGCGCCCATCTGGCTGGAATTGGCGCAGTAGGCCTGCGATAGAGCCTCCACATAGATAAGTGACTGTCATATTGCAGTCACTTTTTTGTCTTATCGTCGCGGCACTTTCACTCACCCATATAAGGTGTTTGCCGCATGTTGCGCGCCTCCTCTGCCTTCGAACGTGATACCTGGATTCGTACTGTCAGCTTTTTGCTGCTTGGCTCCATTTGCTACGCCCTGCCCTGGTCGGTATTCGCCGCCTTACCCATCCCCAGCGATAACAGCAGCGTGTTGCGTATCCAAGGCTCCAACACCATTGGTGCACGACTCGGCCCCGCGCTGGTCAAGGGGCTAATGGAAGAACAGGGATTGAGCGCCATCCGCATCGAGGCCGGCGCTGCGGAAAACGAGCAGAAGATCATTGGTAAAACCACCGATGGCCGTAGCGTCAGCATTGAAGTGGCGGCCCACGGTTCGGGCACCGGTTTTACTTCGTTGGCCGATGGCAGCGCCGAACTGGCTGCCTCGTCCCGGCCGATCAAGGATAGCGAAGCCACCAGTTTACTAAGCCTGGGCGACCTAAAAAGCGCCAGTGCCGAGCAGATCATCGCCCTTGACGGCCTGGCCATCATTCTGCACCCGAGCAACCCACTGGCCGCGCTGAACACCGCGCAGCTGGCGCAGATATTCGCCGGGGAAATCAGTAACTGGGCGCAACTCGGTGCCCCGGCCGGCGCCATCACCCTGTACGCCCGTGATGACAAGTCCGGCACCTTCGACACCTTCAAGGAGCTGGTACTCAGTGCCAACGGCAAAGCCCTGGCCGCCAACGCCAAACGCTTCGAGTCCAGCGAAAAGCTCTCCGACTCGGTCAGCCAGGATCCTAACGGCATCGGTTTTATCGGCCTGCCCTACATCCGCCAGGCCAAGGCCGTGGCGATTGCCGCCGGCGACTCGCAACCGATGCTGCCGAGCCTGACCCTGATCGCCACCGAGGATTACCCGCTGTCGCGCCGGCTGTTTCTGTATAACCAGCCGGAGCTGAGTAACCCTTGGGGCCGTGCACTGGTGCAGTTCGCTCACAGTACCCGTGGCCAGGCGATTGTCGACCAGAGTGGGTTTATCGCGCAGACCGTGCAGGCAGTGAAAATCCCCGCCAACGCGCAAATGCCGGCGAACTACCAGGCTCTGGCGCAGAACGCCCAGCGCTTGTCAGTGAACTTCCGCTTTCAGGAAGGTAGCGCCAATCTCGACAACAAGGCCTTACGCGACCTCAACCGGCTGATGGCCTACCTACGCGAGCAAGACAAGCTGCGCGACAAGGTGGTGCTGGTGGGCTTCGGTGATGCTAAGGCGGACACCGCCCGCGCCGAGCTGCTATCAAAACTGCGGGCTATGGCCGTGCGCCGTGAGCTGAACAAGGGCGGCGTAATCTTCCGCGACATCATTGGTATGGGCGATGAACTGCCGGTAGCCGCTAACAGCGGCGATGACGGACGGATCAAGAACCGCCGGGTGGAAGTCTGGGTGTACTAAGCCTGCAAACAACTCCACAGAAAACCCGGCGTTGTTTGCAGCAATTGCTGCATCAAGCAATGATTAACAACGCCGAGTGGCTAAGCTGAACAGACTTTCTCGCCTCAACCTGAGGTTCTGCCATGCCCGCTACACCTCTGCGGTTGATCCTGCTACTAGCCCTGCTGGTCCTACAAACCGCCCAGGCTGAGATGTTCCGGGTGTTTGGCGCACACGATGGCTTCCCCAAGTACTTTGAGGAGGATGGCGAGGCCAAGGGCATTGTCGTAGACATCAGTAAACACTGCCTGAACCAGATGCAGGTGCCCTATCAGATTCAGCTATTGCCATGGAAACGTGCCTATACCATGGCCGAACGCAGCGAAGGCGGCGTGATTGGCTTGTCGATCAGTGATGAGCGCCTGGCCCTGTTCGACTTTTCCGAACCGATTTTCACCGAACATATCGTGCTGGTGGTGCAGAAAGGCCGCGAGTTTGCCTACCAGAACATCACCGACCTGAAAGACAAGCTGATCGGCACGACCATCGGCACCAGCTATGGCACTGCGTATGACGAAGCCGTGGCCAACGGCAACATGACCATTGTCGGTTTCAACGACACTCGCAGTGGCCTGGGCATGCTGCAGCGTGGTCGCATCGATGCGATCCTGCTCGGTTCCAGCGTCGATATTCGCAGGCTCGCCCAGAGCTGGCCTGGCTTGCAACCCGATGCTTTCACCACCTTACCGGTGCCGTTCAAGAGCGACAGCAAGCACATGGGCATCGCCAAATCGCTGAAGATGGGCTGGTTCCTGGAGCAGTTCAATCAGTGCCTGAAGAAGGGCCACGACACGGGCATTTTTGCCCCAATCATCTACCAGTACAGCAACTAATCCCCCGCTCCGGCGCTTGCCGAACTTGCCAGCAAGGCCTATTGCTTAATCAGCGTGACGCCGGGCCCCTCTGGCGGTGAGCCTTCACCGTGATGTCGGAGTCACTGAGTTGAGTCTCAACTTAGGCAGACAAGCGAGGTGGCTCCGTGGATAGCCTGGCAAGCATGCTCACCACTCCATTATTCGGCACCCCAAGCTGGTTCTGGCTGGCCTTTCTGCTGATCATCCTCGGTTTGCTGATACTCGACCTCGGCGTGCTGCACCGCGATCAGCATGAAATCGAGATGCGCGAAAGCCTGCTGCTGTACAGCGGCTACTTCAGCGTTGGCGTGGCCTTTGGCGGCTGGATCTGGTGGCAGCTGGGCGCCACCAAGGCGCTGGAGTTCTACACCGGCTTTCTGGTCGAGCAATCACTGTCGATGGACAACGTGTTCGTTATGGCGGTGATTCTCAACTTCTTCGCCATCCCTCGGCGTTACCAGCACCGCGTGTTGTTCTGGGGCATTCTCGGGGTGATCGTGCTGCGCGCAACGATGATTGGCCTGGGCACGGCGCTGGTGCAGAGCTTCGAGTGGGTGCTGTACCTGTTCGGTGCGTTTCTGCTGTTTACCGGCGTGCGCATGCTCTCAGCCAAGGAAGAACAGCACCCCGACCTCAGCCAGAACCGCCTGCTGCAGTTCCTACGCAGGCATATTCGAGTAACGGAGGATATGCACGGCGGGCGTTTCCTGGTGCGTCAGCCGGATAGAACGTCGGGCAAGCACCTGCTGCATGCCACGCCGCTGCTGCTGGCGCTGGTACTGATCGAACTGGCTGACCTGGTGTTTGCCGTGGACAGCGTGCCGGCGGTGCTGGCCATCTCCCAGGACCCGTTTATCGTCTACACCTCGAACATCTTTGCGATTCTTGGCCTGCGCGCGCTGTACTTTGCCCTGGCGGCGCTGATGCACCGCTTTATCTACCTGAAGTACGCCCTGGCGCTGGTGCTGATGTTTATCGGCGGCAAGATCTTTCTCCACGATATCGTCAAGGTGCCCGCCCTGCTCTCGCTGTGCATGACACTCGGCTTGTTGGCGGGCGGAGTGATACTGTCGCTACTGAAGACCCGCGCCCCCAGACAGGAGCCTTGATCGTTTGAGTTCACCGAGCATTGTTATCGAGCCGCTGGTGCAGCGCGGCAAGCTGCGTTGGCAAGTGCGTATGGGCCGCCGCAGCCTGATCTTTCATCAAGAACAAGCCGCCCGTGCCTTCGCGGCGCAGCTGCATATGCGCCTGCTCTGGCTGCAACAGCATGCCAACCCGGATGATGAAGTTGCCCCACCAGGGACACCGCATTCGCCATAGCGCACAAGGCCCACAATTGCGGGCCTTGTGCTTTTCCCAGTGATGCGCCTTAGCGGCTGGCTTTCATCACATCCTTGGACACGTACTTGCCAATCTCGAACTTGCCGATGGCCGCGCGATGCACTTCGTCCGGACCGTCAGCCAGGCGCAGGGTGCGCTGCATGGCGTACCAGTAGGCCAGCGGGAAGTCGTTGCTAACCCCAGCACCACCGTGAATCTGGATGGCGCGGTCAATCACCTTCAGCGCCACGTTCGGTGCGACCACCTTGATCTGGGCGATCTCACTGGCGGCAATCTTGTTACCCACGGTATCCATCATGTACGCCGCGTTCAACGTCAGCAGACGCGCCATATTGATCTCCATACGCGAGTCGGCGATGTGATCAATGTTGCCGCCCAGACGCGCCAGCGGCTTGCCAAAAGCGGTGCGGCTGATGGAGCGCTCGCACATCAACTTCAGTGCGCGCTCGGCCATGCCGATGGAGCGCATGCAGTGGTGAATACGGCCAGGGCCAAGGCGACCCTGAGCAATCTCGAAACCACGGCCCTCACCCAGCAGCACGTTCTCGTAAGGTACGCGGACGTTTTCGAACAGCACTTCGGCGTGACCGTGCGGCGCATCGTCATAGCCGAATACAGGCAGCGGACGCAGCACCTTCACGCCTGGGGCATCCATCGGCACCAGAATCATCGAGTGCTGTGCGTGGCGCGGGCCATCCGGGTTGGTCAGGCCCATAAAGATCATGATTTTGCAGCGCGGGTCGCACGCACCCGATGTCCACCATTTGCGGCCGTTGATCACCCACTCATCACCCTGGCGCACAGCGCTGGCCTGCATATTGGTGGCATCGGAGGACGCTACACCGGGCTCGGTCATGGCGAAGGCGGAACGGATGGTGCCGTCCAGCAGCGGCTTGAGCCACTGTTCCTTCTGCGCTTCATTGGCATAGCGCACCAACACTTCCATGTTGCCGGTATCCGGCGCGGCGCAGTTGAACGGCTCGGCACCGATCAACGAGCTGCCCATGATTTCCGCCAGCGGCGCGTATTCAGTGTTGGTCAGCCCGGCGCCCAGTTCGGACTCCGGCAGAAACAGGTTCCACAAGCCTTCAGCTTTAGCCTTGGTTTTCAACTCTTCCATGATCGCGGTGGGCTGCCAGCGGTCGCCTTCATTGACCTGTTGCTCGAACACGGCTTCGGCTGGATAGACATGGGTCTCCATAAACGCGGTGACGCGCTCACGCAGCTGCTGAACCTTGGGGGAGTAGGCGAAATCCATGATGGCTACCTTCTGACGCTGATTTTTGGGGAATTCGGTGAAGTGGAAATGATGCTAGAACAGGGCTTAGGATTTATCTAATCTATTCTCACCGTGTATAAACATTCATCACCGATATATGATCCACTGATACCGACAACCTGCGGAGCGAGCGTGTAATGAATCTGAACAAGGTCGACCTCAACCTCTTTGTCGTCTTCGATGCCATCTACACCGAGGCTAATCTGACCCGCGCCGGGCAGATCGTTGGTATTACCCAACCCGCCGTGTCCAACGCCCTGGCGCGCCTGCGCGAAACCTTCAATGACCCGCTGTTCGTACGCACCGCCCAAGGCATGGTGCCCACGCCAATGGCGCAGAACATCATCGGCCCGGTGCGCAACGCGCTGCAGCAGCTGCGCATCTCCGTGCAGGAAAGCCGCATCTTCAATCCGGCTCAGGCCAACAAGACTTTCCGCATCAGCATGACCGACCTCACCGAGGCCATCGTCCTGCCACCGCTGTTCCAGCGTCTGCGCCGTATGGCACCCAATGTGAATATCGAAAGCATGCTGGCCCGGCGCCGCGAAACCACCAAGGAGCTGGCTGCTGGCCGCCTGGATTTTGCTGTGGACGCACCGCTGAATACCGACCCACAGGTGCGTCACGTCAAGTTGATGGAAGACCGCTACGTGTGCGCCATGCGCCGTGGCCATCCGTTGGCTAAAGAGAAAATCAGCCTGGACGAATACATGGGCCTGACCCATATCCACATCTCCAGCCGCCGCAGCGGTCTCGGCCACGTCGACTTGGCCCTAGGTCGCATGGGTATCCAGCGCAAGATTGCCCTGCGCTCGCAGCATTACCTGATGGCCACCACCGTACTGCAAGGCACCGACATGGCCATGACCGTGCCGGAGCGCTTTGCCCGCCGCAATGACCTGCATTTTGTCGAATTGCCAGTCAAAGACATGACTCCGCTGGAGACCCATCTCTACTGGCACGAAAGCACCGACCAGGACCCCGCCAACCGCTGGATGCGCGAACAGATCATCGAAATTTCCCAGCAGGCTACGGCCCAGGAAAAGAAAAACCAGAAGGCCCAGGTCTGAGCCATCGGATAGCAAGTACATGTCACTCAGGGTTCTGTTTATCTGCGCCAAGAACCGCCTGCGCAGCCCCACCGCCGAACATGTTTTCGCCGATTGGCCTGGGGTTGAAACGGCGTCAGCTGGGGTCAACCGTGACGCCGATAATCCAGTCAGCCCAGAGCTACTGGAATGGGCCGAGTTGATTCTGGTGATGGAAAGCCGTCATCGCCGCAAACTGGCCGAGAAATTTCGCCGCCAGCTTGGCAACAAGCGCATTCACAGCCTGAACATCCCCGACGATTACGCGTTTATGGACCCCGCGCTGGTGCAGATACTGCAGCAACGTGTACCTCCCTACCTTTCTAGATAAACTCCGTAATCCATTGTTGGATAAAAGTTTTTAGTTCATAAATCCGCATCAGGTTTGATCAAGCCGATCATGCAGCACGCGCTCTGGTTGACTACAGGCGCCGGCAAGCTTACGTTAACGTAAAGGTAAACGAGAGCTGCTGTATGTCCGCCATCACCTACTCCATTTCCGAACTAGCCCGCGAGCTGGATATCACCACCCGCGCCATTCGTTTCTACGAAGAACAGCAGATGCTCAGCCCCGAGCGTCGCGGTCAGGAGCGCATCTACACCGCCAAGGACAAGGTCACCCTCAAGCTGATCCTGCGCGGCAAGCGCATCGGCTTTTCGCTGGCCGAGTGCAAGGAACTGATCGAGCTGTACGACCCTGTGCACGGCAATCACAAGCAGCTACACACCTTTATGGCCAAGATCGCTGAGCGTCGCGCGCAGTTGCAGCAGCAACTGCTGGACATCGAGCAGATGCAACTTGAGCTGGATACCGCCGAAGAGCGCTGTTTAGCTGCATTAGCTGAAACTGTTTCAAAACAAAGTGTTATCTCCTGATCTTAATTCGAACAATTACAGGTGGAACCATGAGCTACCCGACCCTCAACTTCGGTCTCGGCGAGACCATCGACATGCTGCGCGACTCGGTGCGCCAGTTCGCCCAGGCCGAGTTGGCCCCGCGCGCGGCGCAGATCGACCGTGACAACGAGTTCCCCATGGACATGTGGCGCAAGTTCGGCGACATGGGCCTGCTCGGCATGACCGTGGAAGAGGAATACGGCGGCACCAACATGGGTTACCTGGCCCATGTGGTGGCGATGGAAGAGATCAGCCGTGCCTCCGCTTCGGTCGGTCTGTCCTACGGCGCGCACTCCAACCTGTGCCTCAATCAGATCCGCAAAAACGGCACCCACGAGCAAAAGACCAAGTACCTGCCCAAGCTGTGCTCCGGCGAACACGTCGGCGCCCTGGCCATGAGCGAGCCCAATGCCGGCTCCGACGTGGTGTCGATGAAGCTGCGCGCGGAAAAGCGTGGCAACCGCTACGTGCTAAACGGCAACAAGATGTGGATCACCAACGGCCCCGACGCCCACACCTACGTGATCTACGCCAAGACCGACGTCAGCGCCGGCTCACGCGGCATGACCGCGTTTATCGTCGAGCGCGACTACAAGGGCTTTTCCCGCCACCAGAAGCTGGACAAGCTGGGCATGCGCGGCTCGAACACCTGCGAACTGGTGTTCGAGGACTGCGAAGTACCAGAAGAAAACATCCTCGGTGCCGAAGGCGGCGGCGTGCGCGTGCTGATGAGCGGTCTGGACTACGAACGCACCGTACTGTCGGGCGGCCCGACCGGGATCATGACCGCCTGCATGGACGTGGTGCTGCCCTACGTGCACGAGCGCCAGCAGTTCAAGCAGTCCATCGGCGAGTTCCAGCTGGTACAGGGCAAGCTGGCCGACATGTACGCCGGTATGAACGCCTCCAAGTCCTACCTCTATAACGTGGCCAAGGCCTGCGACCGCGGCGAGGAATCGCGTAAGGACGCCGCCGCCGTGATCCTCTACACCGCTGAAATGGCCACCAAGATGGCGCTGGACACCATCCAGCTGCTCGGCGGCAACGGCTACACCAACGAGTACCCGGCTGGCCGCTTGCTGCGTGATGCCAAACTCTACGAGATCGGCGCCGGCACCAGCGAAATCCGCCGCATGCTGATCGGCCGCGAGTTGTTTAACGAAACGAAATGAATTTCGCAGCTATAAGCGGCAAGCCACAAGTTGCAAGCAAGAGCGCGTTCCTCTTGCGGCTTAAAACTTGTCGCTTGCAGCGCTTACGGAGTAAGCCATGATCCTGCACACCCAGATCAACACCCGCTCGCCGGAGTTCGCCGCCAACAGCGCGGCGATGCTCACTCAGGTCAACGAGCTGCGCGCCCTGCTCGCCCGTGTGCATGAAGGCGGCGGTGCCAAGGCGCAAGAGCGCCACACCTCGCGTGGCAAGCTGCTGCCGCGCGAACGGATCAACCGCCTGCTGGATATCGGCTCACCGTTCCTCGAAATCGGTCAACTGGCCGCCCATGAGGTGTATGGCGAAGAGGTGCCGGCGGCGGGCGTAGTGGCCGGCATCGGCCGAGTCGAGGGTGTCGAATGCATGATCGTGGCCAACGACGCCACGGTAAAAGGCGGCAGCTATTACCCGCTGACCGTGAAAAAGCACCTGCGCGCACAAACCATCGCCCAGCAGAACCGCCTGCCGTGCATCTATCTGGTGGATTCCGGTGGTGCCAACCTGCCGCGTCAGGATGAGGTGTTTCCGGACCGCGAGCACTTCGGCCGAATCTTCTTCAATCAGGCCAATATGAGCGCCATGGGCATCCCGCAGATCGCCGTGGTCATGGGCTCTTGCACTGCGGGGGGCGCTTATGTGCCGGCCATGGCCGATGAAGCGATCATGGTGCGCAACCAGGCCACCATCTTTCTCGCCGGCCCGCCGCTGGTAAAAGCCGCCACCGGTGAGGTGGTCAGCGCCGAAGAGTTGGGCGGTGCCGATGTGCACTGCAAGACCAGCGGCGTGGCCGACCATTACGCCGACAACGACGAACATGCTCTGGCCCTCGCACGGCGCAGCATCAGCAACCTGAACTGGCGCAAGCTCGGCGTGTTGAACGCTCGTGCGCCAATCGACCCGCTGTACAGCTTGGATGAGCTGTACGGGGTGATTCCGGCCGACGCCAAGCAGCCCTTCGATGTGCGCGAAGTGATTGCCCGCATCGTTGACGGCAGCGTATTCGATGAGTTCAAGGCGCTGTTCGGCACAACGCTGGTGTGCGGCTTTGCGCATATCCACGGCTATCCGGTGGCGATCCTCGCCAATAACGGCATTTTGTTTGCCGAGTCAGCACAAAAAGGTGCGCACTTTATCGAGCTGGCCTGCCAGCGCGGCATTCCGTTGCTGTTCCTGCAGAACATCACCGGTTTTATGGTCGGGCAGAAGTACGAAGCCGGCGGTATTGCCAAACACGGGGCCAAACTGGTCAACGCCGTGGCCTGCGCCAAGGTGCCGAAATTCACCGTGATCATCGGCGGCAGCTTCGGCGCCGGTAACTACGGCATGTGCGGCCGCGCTTACGACCCGCGCTTTCTGTGGATGTGGCCGAATGCACGGATCGGCGTCATGGGTGCTGAACAGGCCGCCGGCGTACTGGTGCAGGTCAAGTACGAACAGGCCGCTCGCGCCGGGCAGAGCTTCTCTGCCGAAGATGAAGCCAAACTCAAGCAGCCGATCCTCGAACAGTACGAGCGCCAAGGCCATCCTTACTACTCCAGCGCCCGCCTGTGGGATGACGGCGTGATTGACCCGGCGCAGACCCGCGATGTACTCGGTTTGGCATTGTCTGCCAGCCTGAACGCGCCGATTGAGCCGACCACCTTTGGCGTTTTCCGCATGTAAACATCAACTCCCCTCTCCCATAAATGGGAGAGGGAGTAAAAACACAATGTCTGGAGCCGCTATGACCGACTTCACCACCGTACAACTTGAGAAAGACCCACGCGGTTTTGCCACGCTCTGGCTTAACCGCGCGGACAAGAACAACGCCTTTAACGCCGAGATGATCCGCGAGCTGATTCTCGCCCTCGACGCGGTGATGGCCGACAAAAGCCTGCGTTTTCTGCTGCTGCGCGGCCGTGGCAAGCACTTTTCCGCCGGCGCGGATTTGGCCTGGATGCAACACGCGGCGACCCTGGACTACACCGCCAACCTGGCCGATTCACGCGAGCTGGCCGAACTGATGTACAACCTGCATCAGTTGAAGATCCCAAGCTTGGCCGTGGTGCAAGGCGCGGCTTTTGGTGGGGCACTCGGCTTGATCAGTTGCTGCGACATGGCCATCGGCGCCGTTGATGCCCAGCTGTGCCTGTCCGAAGTACGCATCGGTCTGGCACCAGCGGTGATCAGCCCCTTTGTCGTGCAGGCGATTGGCGAGCGCGCCGCGCGGCGCTTCGCCCTGACGGCTGAGCGCTTTAGCGGCCAGCGCGCCCAGGAGCTGGGGCTGTTTGCAGAATGCTACCCGGCAGAGCAGCTCGATGAGGCAGTAAACACCTGGGTCGATAACCTGCTGCTCAACAGCCCGCAGGCCATGCTCGCCAGCAAGGATCTGCTGCGCGAAGTCGGCAGCGGCGTACTGAACCCGGCGCTGCGTCGCTATACCGAGAACGCCATCGCCCGTATCCGCGTCAGCGCCGAAGGTCAGGAAGGCTTGCGCGCCTTTCTGGATAAACGCAAACCCGCCTGGCAGGAGCCAACCCCATGAGCCTTAAGCCTATCGACACCCTGCTGGTGGCCAATCGTGGCGAAATCGCCTGCCGGGTGATGCGCACGGCCAAGGCAATGGGCATGAAAACGGTGGCAGTGCACAGCGCCATCGACGCCAGCGCGCGCCATGTGCGCGAAGCCGATCTGGCGGTCAATCTGGGCGGTGCCAAACCGGCGGACAGCTACCTGTTGATCGACACGATCATTGCCGCAGCCAAAGCCAGCGGTGCTCAGGCCATCCATCCTGGCTATGGCTTTCTTTCGGAGAACGCCGGCTTTGCCCGCGCCATCGAAGCCGCCGGCTTGATCTTCCTCGGCCCACCCGCCTCGGCCATCGACGCCATGGGCAGCAAATCCGCCGCCAAAGCGTTGATGGACGCCGCCGGTGTGCCGCTGGTGCCTGGCTATCACGGCGAGGCGCAGGATGTGGAAACCTTCCGCAAGGCAGCTGAACAGATCGGTTATCCGGTGCTGCTAAAAGCCGCTGCCGGTGGTGGTGGCAAAGGTATGAAGGTGGTCGAACGCCAAAGCGAGCTGGCCGAAGCCCTGGCCAGCGCCCAGCGTGAGGCGCAATCCTCGTTCGGCGACGCGCGCATGCTGGTGGAAAAATACGTGCTCAAGCCGCGCCATGTGGAAATTCAGGTGTTTGCCGACTCGCATGGCAACTGTCTGTACCTCAATGAGCGCGACTGCTCGATCCAACGTCGCCACCAGAAGGTCGTCGAAGAAGCGCCGGCTCCGGGGCTGTCAGCCGAACTGCGCCGAGCCATGGGCGAAGCGGCGGTCAAGGCGGCGCAGGCTATCGGTTATGTCGGCGCAGGCACCGTGGAGTTTTTGCTGGATGAGCGTGGTGACTTCTTCTTTATGGAGATGAACACCCGTCTGCAGGTCGAGCATCCTGTAACCGAGCTGATCACAGGCCTGGATCTGGTCGCCTGGCAGATTCGCGTCGCACGTGGTGAGCCACTGCCGCTGACACAAGAGCAGGTGCCGCTGATTGGCCATGCCATTGAAGTGCGCTTGTATGCGGAAGACCCGGACAACGACTTTCTGCCTGCCACCGGCACCCTGGCGCTGTACCGCGAAGCCAATGCGGGCCATGGCCGCCGGGTCGACAGCGGCGTCAGCGAAGGCGATGAAGTCTCGCCGTTCTATGACCCCATGCTCGGCAAGCTGATCGCCTGGGGCGCAAACCGCGAGGAAGCAAGGCTGCGCCTGGTGGCCATGCTCAAGGAAACCTGCGTCGGCGGCGTTAAAACCAACCTGGCGTTCCTGCAGCGTGTGCTGGCCCATCCGGCCTTTGCCAACGCAGAGCTGGATACCGGTTTTATTCCGCGCCATGAGGCTCAACTGCTGCCGCCTGTGAGCGAGTTGCCGCCCGAATTCTGGCAACTGGCTGCCGAGGCCTTTGTGCAGAGTGAAGCGCCGCTGCAACGCCACGACGACTATCACTCGCCCTGGGCGCATCACAACGGCATGCGCCTGGGTTTACCGGCTGAAATTGATCTGCACCTGAGTTGCCAAAATGAGCGTCAGGTGGTTCGCCTGCGCCATGCGACACCGTCTGCCATCCACTTGCACGGTGAGCAGTTGCACGTCGAGCGCGACGGTATGCGTCAGCAACACCGCGCCATTCGCCGCGACGATTGCCTGTATCTGCACTATGCGGGTGCGTTGCAGGCGGTCCGCCTCTACGACCCGATTGCCGAGGTCGAAGCCAGCCATCAGCAACACGGCGGCCTGACAGCCCCGATGAACGGCAGTATCGTGCGGGTGCTGGTAGAAGCCGGCCAGTACGTAGAAGCCGGCACCGCGCTGGTGGTGCTTGAGGCGATGAAGATGGAACACAGCATCCGCGCGCCGCAGACCGGAACGGTCAAGGCGCTGTATTGCCGCGAAGGCGAAATGGTCAGCGAAGGCGCTGTGCTGGTGGAGCTGGAAGAGGCCGGCGCATAGCGGATAAGTGGGAGTTGCTTTAGCCGCGACAACAGCGATAAACGCTCGCGGCTAAAGCCCCTGCTACAGGCAAAGTACAGCAACGTAGGATGGGTTGGGCAACGCGTTACCCATCACCGAGAACAGCGAGGCAACGATGAACCTACCCAAACAGGTTCGCCTGGTCGAAGTCGGCCCGCGCGATGGTTTGCAGAATGAGAAACAGCCGATCAGCGTGGCCGATAAGGTGCGCCTGGTCGATGACCTGTCGGCCGCAGGCCTGCGCTACATCGAGGTGGGCAGCTTTGTTTCGCCCAAGTGGGTGCCGCAAATGGCGGGCAGCGCCGAGGTGTTTGCGCAGATTCAGCAGCACCCCGGCATTACCTACGCCGCTCTGGCCCCCAACCTGAAAGGCTTTGAAGCGGCACGTGAAGCCGGCGTGCGCGAAGTGGCGGTGTTTGCTGCCGCGTCGGAAGCCTTCTCGCAAAAGAACATCAACTGCTCGATCCGCGAGAGTCTGGATCGTTTTATCCCGGTCATGGACGCCGCCAAGCAGCATGGCGTCCGCGTGCGCGGTTATGTCTCCTGCGTACTGGGCTGCCCCTATGACGGCAGCGTGCCACCCGAGCAAGTCGCCAGCGTGGCTCGCGAGCTGTTTGCCATGGGCTGCTACGAAGTGTCATTGGGCGACACCATTGGCGCCGGCACGGCGGACGATACCCGCAAGCTGTTCGAGGTCGTTGGCCGCGATATTCCCAGAGACAAATTGGCCGGGCACTTCCACGACACCTACGGCCAGGCGCTGGCGAATATCTACGCCAGCCTGCTGGAAGGCATCAGCGTATTCGACAGTTCGGTGGCGGGTCTGGGCGGCTGCCCTTATGCCAAAGGCGCCACCGGCAATGTCGCAACCGAAGACGTGCTGTATCTGCTTAACGGTATGGGCATTGAAACCGGTATCGACATGGACCGATTGATCGCAGCTGGCCAGCGTATTTGCGCAGTGCTGGACAAGCCCAATGGTTCGCGGGTGGCACGGGCCAAACTGGCCAATGCCTAGCGGCAGGTAGTGCGTAAGGTTTTATTTACGCACTGTAAAGCACACGCCTCAGACTCACGGCCTATTGCCTGAGGGCGGTGCAAAGTGACTACAGCTACAGCTGAGACTGATCAAAACGGCGACGCAACTGCTCGACGCAAGCCCGCCATCAGTCAGTAGGCTTGCCGCACCAGCCGACCATCAATGTCGGCATAACAAGAATGATGAGGAAGCACGATGCAACAGCCCCTGTGGACGCCTTCTGCCGAACGTATCGCCGCCACTCGGATGGACAGCTTTCGCCGCTTCGTCAATCAGCGCCACGACCTGCAGCTGGTCGACTACCCCACCCTGCACGCCTGGAGCGTGACGCAACGTGAAGCCTTCTGGCAGGCGGTGGTCGAGTTCTTCGAGGTGCGTTTCAGTGCACAACCCGGCGCCGTATTGCAGGAAGGCAAGGCCATGCCCAGCGCGCACTGGTTTCCTGGCGCAACGCTGAACTTTGCCGAACACCTGCTGCGCCGTCGTGATAATCACCCAGCCCTGATCGCCATTGGCGAAGACGGCTCGCGCGAACAACTGAGCTACGCCGAACTGGCCGCCCATGTCGCGGGCCTGCAACGCAGCCTGCGTGAAGCTGGCGTAGGTATTGGCGACCGCGTTGCTGCCTTTATGCCCAATACCTGGCAAACCCTGGTCGGCATGCTCGCCTGCACCAGTCTCGGTGCCACCTGGTCGAGCTGCTCGCCAGACTTCGGCACCCAGGGCGTGATCGACCGCTTTGGCCAGATCGAACCCAAGGTGCTGATCGCTGCAGCCGGTTACCGCTACGCTGGCAAGAACCTCGATCTGACGGCCAAGCTCAACGAGATCCTCGAACGCCTGCCCTCGCTTGAACAGCTGATTGTGGTGCCCTACTCCAATACCCAGGCCAAAGTCGCCGACTTCCATTCAGCGGCCAAGGTCGCGCTGTGGCAGGACTTCTACCAGGCCGGCGGCGAACCCGAATTCACTCAGATCCCGTTCGACCACCCGCTGTATATCCTCTATTCCAGCGGCACCACCGGCGTGCCCAAGTGCATCGTGCATGGCACTGGTGGCACTCTGTTGCAGCACGTAAAGGAACTCGGCCTGCACACCGACCTGCATGCCGACGACACGTTGTTCTACTACACCACCTGCGGCTGGATGATGTGGAACTGGCTGGTCTCCGGCTTGGCCCTGGGCGCGACCCTGGTGCTGTTCGACGGCTCGCCGTTCCACCCAGATGCCGAACGCCTGATCGACCTGATCGACGCGGAAAACATCAGCATCTTCGGCACCAGTGCCAAATTCCTCGCGGCCCTAGAAAAAGCCGGTGCCAAACCAGGCCAAACCCACCAGCTGCAACGCCTTAAAGCGATTCTGTCGACCGGCTCGCCGCTGTCCCATGAGAGTTTCGAGTACGTCTACCGCGAGATCAAAGCTGATATCTGCCTGTCATCGATCTCAGGCGGTACCGATATCGTCTCCTGCTTCGCCCTCGGTAACCCGGTGCTGCCGGTGTGGCGCGGTGAGCTGCAATGCAAGGGCTTGGGCATGGACGTGCAGGTGTGGAACGACGCCGGCCAGCCGGTAAGCGGGGAAAAAGGCGAGCTGGTTTGCGCACAACATTTCCCATCGATGCCGATTGGCTTCTGGAAGGATACCGACGGCAGCAAGTTTCAGGCGGCTTACTTCGACACCTTCCCCGGCATCTGGGCCCATGGCGATTACGCCGAAGTCACCGCCCATGGCGGTTTGGTAATTCACGGCCGCAGTGACGCGGTGCTGAATCCCGGCGGGGTGCGGATCGGCACCGCCGAGATCTACCGCCAGGTGGAAAAGGTCGAAGCCGTGCTGGAATCCATCGCCATCGGCCAGGAATGGGACGATGACGTGCGTGTGGTGCTGTTTGTCCGTCTACGCGAAGGCCTGGAGCTGAGCGATGCCCTGCAAACGCAGATCCGCCAGGTAATCCGCGCCAACACCACCCCACGCCATGTGCCGGCCAAGATCATCGCCGTGGCGGATATCCCGCGCACCATCAGTGGCAAGATCGTCGAGCTGGCGGTGCGCAACGTGGTGCACGGCAAACCGGTAAAAAACACCGATGCGCTAGCCAACCCACAGGCGCTGGAGCTGTACCGCGACCTGGCAGAGCTGCGGAACTGACGTACTAAAAACTCCAGCCGGGCACGGCGCGCAGTGCTTATACTCCAAGCCAGTCGTTGCTGGAGTACTGCCGTGGCTCTGCGCTGGATCTGTCTCGCTGTCCTAACCTCGCTGAGCCTGAGCGCAACAGCACAGGAGCCGCTGGAGCTGCACATGCCGGACGCACCGCCGCTGACCTTTGTCAGCTTTCAGGGCGGTTACGGCATGGTCGGCGATGTGGCATTGGCCGCGATTGCCCGTGCGGGATATCTCAGCCATATCCATGTAACCCCCTGGGCTCGTGCCCAGCAGCGGGTCAATCGCGGGAAGAATATGCTGATCATCCCGCTTTCACGCACCCCGGAGCGCGAAGCGTTGTACAGCTGGATCGCCCCGATCATGCCGCTTGAGCGTGCCTTCTTCAGCCTTGACGCACCAGTGGCCGATTTTGCCGAAGCCCGCCAACGTTACCAGCGCATCGCCGTCGGCCTGGGCACCGCACAGATGGAAATACTCAAGAGCGAGGGGTTTAGTGAAACGCAGATTGTCAGCCTCAAGCTTGGCGATAATCCCGCACGCCTGCTCGAGCTGGGCCGCGTCGATGCCTGGTTTACTGGAGTGCCGGAAGGGTTGTATCTGTGGCCACAGAGCAACACCAGATTGCAGATGAGCCCCGTGCTGGCCAGTACCGACATGTACCTGGCCTGCTCGAAAGACTGCGATGCGCAGTTGCAGGAAGATCTGCGCAAGGCCGTTGAAGCGCTGCGCGCCGACGGCATGATCCAGCGTTTTCAGGACGCTTACCGCCCTGAGCGCTCAGGCGAACAGCCTCAGTGAAACCGGTGGTTCAAATACCTTTGCGCCCAGGATCCTCCGGCAGTTGCTCTTCTTCAATATCTTCCAGCTTCAACTCCAGCCCCCACTCACCCGCCGAAGCGGCCGGGGCCGCAGGCGCAGCAGGCGTCGGTGCAGCAGCTACTGGCGCGGGGGCGGCAGGCGCGGAGGTACCGGGGTTGTCGCGGTAGAGCTTGAGCTTGAGGCGCACATTGTTCGCCGAATCGGCGTTTTTCACCGCTTCCTCTTCATCAATCGAGCCATCGTTGACCAGGTCGATCAGCGCCTGATCGAAGGTCTGCATGCCGAGGTTTTTCGACTTTTCCATGATTTCCTTGATCTCGGAAAACTCGTTGCGTTTGATCAGATCTCGCACCGTTGGCGTCCCCAGTAACACCTCCACCGCCGCCCGCCGCTTGCCATCGATGGTCTTGACCAGCCGCTGCGAGACAAATGCCTTGAGGTTGTTGCCCAGGTCATTGAGCAGCTGCGGACGGCGGTCTTCCGGGAAGAAGTTGATGATGCGGTCCAGCGCCTGGTTGGCGTTGTTGGCGTGCAACGTGGAGATTGCCAGGTGGCCGGTGTCAGCAAAGGCCAGGGCATGCTCCATGGTCTCGCGGTCGCGAATTTCGCCGATCAGAATCACGTCCGGGGCCTGACGCAGGGTGTTCTTCAGCGCCGCGTGAAAGCTGCGCGTGTCCACGCCCACTTCGCGCTGGTTGATGATCGACTTCTTGTGCTTGTGCACATACTCCACAGGGTCTTCGATGGTGATGATATGGCCGCCGCTGTTGCGGTTGCGGTAGTCGATCAGCGCCGCCAGTGAGGTCGACTTGCCCGACCCCGTGCCACCGACAAACAACACCAGACCGCGTTTTTCCATCACCGTCTTGAGCAGCACTTCCGGCAGCTTGAGGTCTTCGAACTTAGGAATGTCCATCTTGATATTGCGCGCCACGATCGACACTTCGTTGCGCTGCTTGAAGATGTTGATACGAAAGCGCCCAACGCTGGCAATCGAAATGGCCAGGTTCATTTCCAGCTCACGCTCGAACTCCTCACGCTGCGCGCTATCCATCACCGAATCGGCAATCGCCGCCACCTCGCCGGCCTTTAGTGGCTCAGCACTGAGCGCCTTGAGCACGCCATTAAACTTGGCGCAGGGCGGCGCCCCGGTGGAAAGATAAAGGTCGGACCCGTCCTGGCTGGACAGGATTTTCAGCATGGCATTGAGGTCCATAACGATATTTCCCGCGAGTTGGATTTATTACGTTAGGCGAAGATTACGCATCGCTCCCAAGAAATTCGGCGCGTGCTCGGCTCAAGCGCTAAGCGGCTGAAAATACTGGCACAATACGTTCATTCAAATCCGAGGAGCCCGTCATGCCAAAGGCAATGGCCCGCCATATTCTGGTGAAAACCGAAGCAGAAGCCGCCGCGCTGAAGAAACGCATTGCCGCTGGTGAGGCCTTTGATGTGCTGGCACGCAAATACTCGACCTGTCCCTCCGGTAAGAAAGGCGGCGATCTGGGTGAGGTGCGCCCAGGACAGATGGTGCGCGCCATCGACCAGGTGATCTTCAAAAAGCCGGTACGTGAAGTACACGGCCCGGTGAAAAGCCAGTTTGGCTATCATCTGGTGCAGGTTTTCTACCGCGAGTAACACAGGAGCGTCCCCGGCATGACCATCGAGCAAATCGCCGCGTTCTGCCTGAGCCTGCCGGGTGCCCGTGAGGACATCAAATGGGGCGGCGTGCGGGTGTTCTCGGTGGCCGAGAGCAAGATGTTCACCCTGTTCCACCTGGACAGCCGCGACGGTCTCGCTTTTAAAGTCGATGCCGACCTGTTTCTCGGCTATTGCGACCGCCCGGGCATCCGCCCTGCCCCTTATCTGGCCCGCGCACACTGGATAAGCATGGCCGCGCCCTACCCGCTAAGTGATGGCGAACTGCGCGAGCTGTTGACGCGCTCCCATCAACTGGTGGTAGCCAAACTGCCCAAACGCCTGAAGCTGGCCCTGTTGCTCGACCCACCAGCAGTGGATTCGTAACAGCCGCGTCATGCCGATGTAACCCTTTCCAAGCAGACTGCGCTGGCGCTGGTCTAGCCCACCCACCTTTCGATCATTTCCGCAGTTCATGGTGACTGGAAGACTGGCCATTCCCCTACCCGGAGGCCACCCCATGCATCGATGCCTGTTGCCACTGCTGTGTTTCAGTACGCTTGCCCTATCCGCCCCGACCTTTGTCCAGGCAAACCCGGATGAGCAGTTCAAACTGCTGGCACATAACGTATTTCTGCTACCCAGCACGATAAAACCGGGCTGGGGCCAGCAACAGCGTGCGGCACTGATCGCGGAAGCGGCGTATATCCAGGGCCAGGATGCGGTGATTCTCAACGAACTGTTCGATAACCCGGCGTCGACCATTCTGCTCAATGGTTTGCAAAACCAGTACCCGTATCAGACGCCCGTGCTCGGCCGCAGCCGCACTGGCTGGGATGCCACGCTAGGCGCTTATTCGGACACCACCCCGGAAGACGGCGGCGTAGCCATCGTCAGCCGCTGGCCAATTGAGCAACGCGTGCAATATGTCTACAGCCAAGGCTGCGGGGCGGATTACCTGTCCAACAAGGGCTTTGTCTACGTCAAACTCAATCGCAATGGCCAGGCCGTGCATATCATCGGCACCCACGCGCAGGCAGCGGACACCGGTTGCCCGGATGGCAAAGGTGCAGCGGTACGGGCCAGCCAGTTTGATGAACTGCAGAACTTCATCAGCGCCCGCGGCATTAGCCTTGATCAGTTGGTGTTTATTGGCGGAGACTTCAATGTCATCAAGGACAGCAGCGAGTACCACGACATGCTCGCCCGCCTGCAGGTCAACGCACCGGATAGCTATGCCGGCAGCGATACCACCTTTGATACCAAACGCAACGGCATCGCCAACTACCAATACCCCAATCACGCCCCGGAATACCTGGATTACATCTTCATTTCGCGCAACCACCGGCAATTGCCCTTCTGGCACAACCAGGCCCTGGATACCCCGGCGCCCCGCTGGACAGTCAACCTAGCGGGCGCGACCTGGCAATTCCAAGATTACTCCGATCATTCACCGGTGGCCGGCTTTACCCGTGCCGACAGCACGACGCCAACCCGCGCCAGCAAGCCGCAACAAAACCTCTACGGCGAAGTTGTTCTGCAAAGCACCACCACCGGCAAAACCCTGCGTGCCGGCAGCAGCAAGGCCAACGACTGGGTGAAGATCAGTGGTAACGGGTTGGAACCAGAAAGCCTGTTCAGCCTGCGCAACTGGTATCACCCGGAGAGTTTCTGCATCCGCAGTGGCGACTACATCGAGGTGGAATCACGTCGCCATCCCGGCTATTGGCTCAACTGGTGGCTGGGCGGTGGCGGCGGTAACTACGCCTACTACATGAAGTCAGGTGATTCATCCAACCAGCTGCGCATCGAGCTGGTCAACAACAACGGCTGCCTCAAGGATGGCGACAGCATCAGCCTGCGCGACCGCGACACCGTGCGCGGCACTGATTACTACCTGCAGAACTGGGCGTCCGGTAGCTGGAAAGAGCACCTGTACCTGTGGAGCAGCTCAGCGGCCGCTGCCGAACAGTTCCGCGTACATCTCAAACGCCCGGCACACTACCCGGACTGGAGCAGCAAACTGCACTACTGATGCACACAAGGCGGCTGCAATAGTCGCCTTTTTTATGCCCCTTCCAGGCACAACTGGCTGAGTGGCCATTCCCTCAGCCGTCATTTTGCTAATCCACACGGTGGCCAAGCGCGGCATTTGGCTATGGCCCCAGCAGCTGCACAGTCTGCCGTCCTCACACGAAGGGCTTGATAAAACGCTGGGTGCTTGCCGAATCACTGCAGCCAGCCTGAGTGGCTTGTTCACAGAACGCGGGCAAGCCGCTGCTGAATTCTGTGTTTTCCTTCAGAAGGCGCCTAGGTGCATAGTTCTGCCCTGCCGAGCCACGCGTCGCCCACTCACCAGTGAGGAACGCAGTGCCAGGATCGGTAATAAACAGACTAGAGATGAAGTAGAGGCTGCAAGATGTCGGACAACACCACGCAGTTGCATGAATTCAGCCGCCAGGATGTGTGGGCGGGTTTCAAGCAGCTCGTCCCTCTTTCCATTTTCGTGATCGCCTTCGGCGCTGCTTTTGGCCTGGCGGCAGTACAGACTGGCTTGAATAACTCCTCAACCGTGCTGATGAGCACCCTGGTCTTCGCCGGCGCCTCACAGTTCGCCGCGCTGGAGCTGTGGGGTGTGCACATCCCCATCGTGCCACTGGCCCTCACCGTATTTGCCATCAATGCGCGTCACCTGCTGATGGGCGCATCGCTCTATCCCTGGCTGCGTCATTTATCTCCGGCAAAGCGCTATGGCGTAATGCTGGTTGCTTCCGATGCCAACTGGGCCCTGGCCATACAGGCATTCAATCGCGGTAAACCAGGCTTCGGCTTATTGCTCGGCGGCGGCCTTGCACTGTGGTCATTCTGGATATTTGGCACCTGGCTGGGCATCTATTTTGGCGGTGCCATCCATGATCCCAAGAGCTTCGGCCTGGACATGGTGATGGGTTGCTTCCTGCTGGCAATGGCCGTGGGTGGCGAGAAGAATCTGCGCTTGTTGCTCATCTGGACAGTCGCCGCCGGTTCCTCGCTGCTGGCCTACTGGTATATACCGGACAATAGCCATGTGGTTGTCGGTGCACTGGCTGGCGGCGTCCTGGGTGCGCTGTGGATGGAGAAGACGAAATGAGCATTGCTACGACGAGTTTTGGCACGCTGATCATCATATTGATCATGGCGGCCGTGACACTGGCGACCCGCTGGGGTGGTGTGTTCGTGATGTCGTATGTGCCGATCAGCTACAGGGTCAAGCAATTCATCAGCGCGATGTCCGGTTCAGTGCTGGTGGCCATTCTTACGCCCATGGCAATTGATGGCGATATGAGTGCACGCCTGGCCTTGCTGACTACCGCAATTGTCATGCTGCTGGTAAAGAAACCTCTGCCGGCAATCGCAGCCGGCATATTGGTCGCAGCTATCAGCAGGCAATTCTGAAGATCGCGCCTGCTTGCCGCGCAGAACACGGCCGATTACGACTGCGGCTGAGCCTAGGCGATAACCCCCCTTGGCGAACCACCTGTGATGTGCCGATAAGCCAATTGGGCTTTCCGTATTGACAGGGCGTTCGCCAGAGCAGCACCCAAACATGCTCCGAGCCACGGCCAAACAGCTCGAATAGACACTCCACCCGTCCCATCTGCTGCCTTTTGTGGCCGTAAACCGCTACAATCGCGCCCCTTTCGCGCCCGTGCGCCCGTTTATCTGGACCAAGATTCGTGATCTCCACCGCCAACATCACCATGCAATTCGGGGCCAAGCCCCTGTTCGAGAACGTTTCCGTGAAGTTCAACAACGGCAACCGTTACGGCCTGATCGGGGCCAACGGCTGCGGTAAGTCGACCTTTATGAAGATTCTTGGCAGCGATCTGGAACCGAGCGGTGGCCAGGTGATGCTGGAGCCAAACGTGCGCCTGGGTAAGCTGCGCCAGGACCAGTTCGCCTACGAAGAATTCAGCGTGATCGACACCGTGATCATGGGCCACGAAGAGCTGTGGAAGGTCAAAGCCGAGCGCGACCGCATCTACTCCCTGGCGGAGATGAGTGAAGAAGACGGTATGAAGGTCGGTGAACTTGAAGGTGAGTTTGCCGAAATGGACGGCTACACCGCTGAATCCCGTGCGGGCGAGCTGCTGCTTGGCCTCGGCATTCCGCTGGAGCAGCACTTTGGCCCGATGAGCGAAGTCGCCCCCGGCTGGAAGCTGCGTGTACTGCTGGCCCAGGCACTGTTCTCCGACCCGGACGTGCTGTTGCTCGACGAGCCGACCAACCACCTGGATATCAACACCATCCGCTGGCTGGAAAACATCCTCACGGCGCGTAACAGCACCATGATCATCATTTCCCACGACCGTCACTTCCTCAACTCGGTCTGCACCCACATGGCCGACCTGGATTACGGCGAACTGCGCCTGTTCCCGGGCAACTACGACGAGTACATGACGGCTGCAACCCAATCGCGTGAGCAGCTGCTCTCGGATAACGCCAAGAAGAAAGCACAGATTTCCGAGCTGCAGAGCTTCGTCAGCCGCTTCTCGGCGAACGCTTCGAAAGCTAAGCAGGCCACCAGCCGCGCCAAGCAGATCGACAAGATCCAGCTGGCCGAAGTCAAACCGTCCAGCCGCGTCAGCCCGTTTATCCGCTTCGAACAAAACAAGAAGCTTCACCGCCAGGCCGTGATGGTCGAGAAAATGGCCAAGGGTTTTGAAGGCAAAACCCTGTTCAAGAACTTCAGCTTCCAGGTTGAAGCCGGCGAGCGTGTGGCGATCATCGGCCCCAACGGTATCGGCAAGACTACCCTGCTGCGCACCCTGGTCGGCGAACTGACGCCGGACGCCGGTAGCGTGAAATGGACCGATAGCGCGGAAATCGGTTACTACGCCCAGGACCACGCCCACGACTTTGAAGACGACGTGACACTCTTCGACTGGATGAGCCAGTGGACTCAGGGCGAGCAGATGGTGCGCGGCACCCTCGGCCGCATGCTGTTCTCCAACGACGAGATCCTCAAGTCGGTCAAGGTCATCTCCGGTGGTGAGCAAGGCCGCATGCTGTTCGGCAAGCTGATCGTGCAGAAGCCGAACGTACTGGTGATGGACGAACCGACCAACCACCTGGACATGGAATCCATCGAGTCGCTCAACCTTGCGCTGGAAAACTACCCCGGCACACTGATCTTCGTCAGCCATGACCGTGAATTCGTTGGCTCCCTGGCAACCCGCATCATCGAGCTGTCGCCCAACGGCATCACCGATTTCAGCGGCACCTACGATGACTACCTGCGCAGCCAGGGCGTGATCGTCTGAACCGGCAGTAACCCGCACCCAAGAAAAAGCCCGCTCAATTGAGCGGGCTTTTTACTTTGTGCGCTGCCATCAGGCAGTGGCGAACAGCTCCGCAACTTTCGCCTGCGCCGCCGCGAAAGCATTGGCGCGTGGCTCGTCACCGTAGGCCAGGCCTTCGGCGCGGACGATTTCGATATCGGTAATGCCAAGGAAGCGCAGTACCAGCAGCAGATACTCTTCGTGCGCCTGACCACTTGGCTGACCGGCGTGAATGCCACCAGCGGTGGAAACGATCACCACCTTCTTGCCGCCCGCCAGGCCCTTGGGACCGTTTTCGTCGTAGGCGAAGGTCTTGCCGGCGACCGCCACACGATCAATCCAGGCCTTGAGCTGAGTGGGTACGGTGAAGTTGTACATCGGCGCACCAATCACGATGGCATCGGCCGCAAGAAACTCATTGAGGGTGCTTTCGGCCAGCTCGACTTCATGTTTCTGCGCAGCATTGCGCAGTTCGGCTGGAGTACCGCCGGCCACCAGGCTGGCTGCCGATAGATGGCTCAACGCATCGCTGGCCAGGTCGCGATAGCTCACCTGCGCGTCAGGTTCAGCCACAAGCCAGGCGTCGACTACGGCACGGCTGAGTTGGCGGGAAGCGGACGAGTCGCCGAGGATGCTGGAATCGAGGTGCAGTAATTTCATGACAATCTCCAAATTGAGATCGCCCCACGGCGATCAAGATGCTGGAGATACTATCGATGAAAGCAATAGCCGATTAGTCAGCACAAATGCGATAGTTCGTCCCACTGATAGGACGATAAAGCCATGCACGACCTCAATGACCTGTTCTACTTTGCCAAGGTTGTCGAAGCCGGCGGCTTCGCTGCAGCCGGGCGCACCCTTGGCATCCCCAAATCACGCCTGTCGCGGCGCATTGCCGAGCTGGAAAACCGCCTTGGCGCACGCCTGTTGCAACGCACCACGCGCAAGCTGGCGTTGACCGATATCGGCGAGCGTTACCTGCGCCATTGCCAGGCCATGTTGCAGGAGGCCGAGCAAGCCGAAGAAACCGTGGCCAGCCTGACCAGCGAACCGCGTGGCCGCCTGCGAGTCAGCGCGCCAGGCGGCATCGCCCTGCTCTCGGAGCTGGTGGTGAGTTTTCTCGCGGCTTACCCCAAGGTGCAACTGGAACTGATTCAAACCAACCGGCGCATCGACCTGCTTAACGAGGGCGTTGACGTCGCCTTGCGTGTGCGCAGCGCCGAGGATGAAGACCCGACGCTGATCACTCGCCGCCTGCGTCCGGCACAGGCCTTTATGGTTGCCGCACCGGCCTTGCTGCTGGACGCCAAGATCAGCACACCTGACGACCTATCCGCACTGCCGGCACTGGGTGCGCTGGAAGCGGACCGCAGAATTCACCTGCGGTTGCAGCATGACAGCGGACGCGTACAGGAAATTGTGCTGGAAGCGCGCCTGGCCATTGAGGACTTCAACGTGCGCAAACACGCCGCAATGAGCGGCCTGGGTTTTACCATGCTGCCCGCGCCCTTGTGCCTGGATGAACTGGCTGATGGCCGACTGATCCGCCTGCTGCCTGACTGGGCACTGCCGGCCGCCAATCTACAAGCGGTGTACACCCACAGACGCGGCATGCTGCCGGCCGTGCGGGCGTGGATCGAACATATCAGCGAAGCCTTCAGCCGCTGGGATCAGCCGATCTAGGTTTAACTGGGAAAATGCCGAGCAAGAAAGGCCAGCAACAGCTGATTGACCTGTGCCGCCTGCTCGTTCTGAATCCAGTGCCCGCAGTCCTGCAGCACATGCTGCTCCAACTGGGGCACGCGCTTGGGCATCTGCTTGAGGGTATAAGCCTCCAGGGTACCGACCGGGTCCTGATCACCGAGTAGAAACAGCGCTGGCTGTTCGATCTGCCGATCCGCCAGGGCCTCAGTGCGCAGCCAGTTACGCTCGAAATTGCGGTACCAGTTCAGGGCACCGTAAAAACCACGCCCCTCGAAGGTTTTCCGGTAGTGCTCGAATGCGGCGTTATCACACCAGATAGGCAGTTCACCGGGGTCAAGCATGCCATCGAACAACCCTGCCCCAGCCGGCTTTTCCTGCAGAAAGTGGTCCTTTGGCACGGCCGCCGATGTGTTGTGCATCATCATGCGCAGAGTGCGAGGAATATCGGCATCCATTTCCGCATCGGCTACTCCAGGCTGCTGAAAATGCAGGATGTAGTGAAAGCGCTCGGCGTACAGCTGACGCATGATCTCGATGGCCGGCTGCCTGGGGCGTCCGCCAAACGGCACCGCCATGCCGACCACCGCCTGCACCCGTTCAGGCTCAAGCAAGGCCAGGTGCCAGGCAATCGGTGCGCCCCAGTCGTGGCCGACCACACACACCTGCTGCTGGCCAAGCTGATCCATGGCGGCTTGAATATCGGCGCATATGGTCAGCAGGTCATAGGCCGCAGGATCACGCGGCGCGCTGCTCTGGCCATAGCCCCGCATTTCCGGAATCAGCACGCGATAACCGGCAGCCGTCAACGGCTCGATCTGCTGACGCCAGGAGTGCCAGCACTCGGGAAAGCCGTGCAGTAACCAGACCGCCCGACCGCTCGCGGGGCCGGCGCTGTATAGACTCAGGTCAATGCCGTTGACCTGAAGGACTTGCTGCTCGAGCTGATGCATATGCGCCTCCATTAACCGAGGCCACTATGACAAAGGCGCACCCTGGAGTGCGCCTTTATTTATCCGCCGAATACAGCGCCAGCAATCAAGGCTGCGCCGTGCTCCAGTCAATCCACTGCAGTTGCCAGGTCGCCAGAATCAGCAGACCAAAGCCGATGCGGTACCAGGCAAACGCCGCATAGCTGTGCTTACCGATAAAGCTGAGCAACGCCCGCACCGCGATCATGGCGAAGATGAACGAGGTGACAAAGCCAATGGCAAACACCGGCAGATCACTGGCCTGGAACAGGTCGCGGTACTTGTAGCCTGAGTACACCGCAGCACCGACCATGGTCGGCATGGCAAGGAAGAAGGAAAACTCGGTGGCCGCCTTGCGCGACAACCCGAACAACAAGCCGCCGATAATCGTCGCACCGGAGCGTGAAGTACCCGGAATCATCGCCAGGCACTGGGCAAAACCGATCTTCAGCGCATCCTTCCAGGTCATGTCATCCACGCTCTCGGCGTGTACCAAGTGCGTGCGCCGCTCGGCCCAGAGCATGATCACCCCACCCACCACCAACGCCAGCGCCACGGTGATCGGGTTGAACAGGTAATGATGAATAAGATCGGCGAACAGCACGCCCAGCGCCACGGCCGGCAGAAAGGCGATCAGCAAATTGGCGGTAAAACGTTGAGCCTGCGGCTCTTTGGGCAGACCGATGACAATGTCGAGGATCTTGCGCCGGTACTCCCAGACCACCGCGAGAATCGCCCCAAGCTGGATGATGATATTGAAGGCCATCGCCCGCTCGCCGCCAAAACCGATCAGATCAGCAACGATGATCTGATGCCCGGTGCTGGAAATCGGCAAAAACTCGGTAATGCCTTCCACAATGCCCAGAATCAATGCCTGAACCGCGACCCAAAGATCCATCCCCACTCCTAAATACGTGCGTTATCCGGCACGAACAGCAAAAAATATGATGGTGAACTCGCGAGGGCGTCTGACCTATTTGTTTAGAAAAGGTTCTTGCCGGGCAGAATAAATAATCAAATCACATACTTAACCTGCAATGGCGCAAATCCTAGCAGAGAACCTGCGCAATTAGCGCATGCCGCGCTGCACAGCCCCCGACTCCAACAACAGAGAACCCCAGGAGATCGCTCACCTACACTTTGCTTATCCGCCAATTAGCCTAAGGTCTAACGTAGCTAATAAACGCCCTTGACCTACATAGAGGCGTAAACAACAAGGGAGGACACTTCCATGAACAGCCTGCGTAGCCTGCCCATCAACCGCCGTCTATGGCTGATCCTGGTGGTCGCCATAGTCATGCTGATTATTCAGGGCGCGTTGTTGCTTAAGCAGATCCACACCGATCTGTACGCCGCCAAAGCCGAGAAAACCCAGCACGTGGTACAGAGCGCAGCCGGCATTCTGCAGCACTACCACGCCCTGGAAGCTGCCGGCAGCATGCCCCGCGAGGATGCGCAGAAGCAGGCGATGGAAACCATTCGCGGTCTGCGCTACGCCGGCCAGGAGTATTTCTGGATCAATGACCAGACCCCGGTGATGGTCATGCACCCGACCAATCCCAAACTGGAAGGCCAAAACCTCTCGGGCTTCAAGGATCCCGACGGCAAGGCGCTGTTCAATGAAATGGTCGCCATCAGCAAAAGCCAGGGCGCCGGCCATGTCGATTACCGCTGGCCAAAACCGGGCGCCAGCGACCCAGTACCCAAGGTGTCCTATGTACAACTGTTCCAACCCTGGGGCTGGATCATCGGCTCGGGCGTTTATGTCGACGATGTACAGGCCGAGTTCCAGGCCCAGGCGCTAAAAGCCATGCTGATCGGCCTGGTGATTGCGGCATTAGTGGCCCTGCTGATTGTGCTGATCGTACGCAGCATCACCCAGCCCCTGCAGCAGGCTGTCAGCGCCATGGCCAATATCGCCAGCGGCGATGGTGATCTGACACGCAACCTCGATACCCACGGCAATGACGAGTTGTCCGCACTGTCCCGTCATTTCAATGCATTCACCGACAAACTGCGTCTGGTGATCAAGCAGTCCCTCGACTCTGCCGGCCAACTGGATGCCGCCGCGCGCAACCTTGGCGAAGTTTCCGGCCAGGCCCAGCAGCATAGCGAACAGCAGTCGCAGCAGATGGAGCTGGTCGCTACGGCGATCAATCAAGTGACTTACGGCGTGCAGGATGTGGCGAAAAACGCCGAGCATGCCTCATCCGAAGTACACGCCGCCGAAGAACAAGCACAGCAAGGCCAGCAGAGCATTGAAGCAAGCCTGCGGCAGATCAACGAATTGTCCGGCACCATCGACCAGGCCGTAACGGTGATTCAAGCCCTGGCCCAGGAAAGCACGCAGATCGGCAGCGTGTTGGAGGTAATCCGCTCGATTGCCGAACAGACCAACCTGCTGGCGCTCAATGCCGCCATCGAAGCCGCGCGAGCCGGCGAGCAAGGCCGTGGCTTTGCCGTGGTTGCCGATGAGGTGCGCCTGCTCGCGCAGCGCACGCAAAAATCCACGGCGGAAATCCAAGTGATGATTGAGCGCTTGCAAGGCAACTCGGAAGCCGCGGTCAAGGTGATCAACGACAGCAGCAAAGCCTCGCAGCTGACCATCGAGCAAGCCAGCCAGGCCGGCGCCAGCCTGACCCTGATCGCCAGCGGCCTGCGCAATCTCACTGGTCTGAACGCTTCCATCGCCAGCGCGACACTGCAACAATCGCACGTGGTCGAAGACATCAACCAGAATGTCACCCAGGCAGCCAGCCTGGCCCATAACAATGCCCTGGCGGCGCAACAATCCAGTGATGCCGGGCAACACCTAGGTCAGTTGGCCGAGCAGCTCAACCGGCTGCTTGGACAGTTCAGGGTATAAAAACGCAATGAGCGATATGGAGCACCAGGAAGTCGACCTGAGCAAACCGCAGAACCAGGACCTGATCTGGGACCTGGACAGCATCGCCCGACGCGAGCTGGCGGAGCGTTTTATCAAACTGTTCGAAAACCGCCTGTGCGTGTATTCGGAGTCGACGCGCCAGCTGTACACCAACTACGACCTGCACTTCCCCAGCGATATGGGCCGCAAGATGGTGGTGCTGCCCAATCCCTATGCGTTTCACGACACCCTGCATGGCATCGAGGCGCATGCCGTCCGTAAAACCGGGCTGTGCGTGCTGCCCGGCGTGGTTCTGCGCAAGCCGGGCTTGCTGCTGACCACGATGATCAAGGAAGGTGGCCCGGCACCGAAAACCATGCCCTTCAAACCGGCGTTGGCACAAATCATCAGCAACCAGAAGAAGGCCGGCGATATCTTCCTGCCAATCATGATGAAGGGCGATCTGCGCGAGTTCGATCAGCAGATGCCCTATATCCACCTGCACCGCCTGCAGGTCAGCCGCCTGACGCGACTATCGACCTTCGAGCGTGACGATATTCAGCAGTCCATTACGCGCAAGCTGCTGATGCTCTATCGCCAGGCCGACAGCCTCAGCTGCCACTGACTACTAACCTGCTCGGTAGACAATAAAAAAGCGGGCATCCGTTAACGGATGCCCGCTTTGTGCTTTAGCCGAGCCAGGTCTTATTGCTGACTGACCCAGAACACGGCAGTAACAACGAAAATCACAATCAAGGCGAAAATAGCCTTGGCATCGACCACGCTATCCGCATTATCCGGTTCACTGTGTTCACTCATGGACTACCCCTCTTGTTGTGTTTATGGGTGAATCGTCCTCTGCAGTTAAGACCAGCATGCTCGCTTACTCAAGCCGTAGGGCTATGTTCAACGGCGGTCTTATCCCTTTAAGTTCTTTCCATATACTCAAACATCACTTTTGCGCATAACCCTGAGCTGGTATCTTCCTCCGGCTCCGCAGGGAGTGCGCGGCCGTGCGCGCTGATAGCTGTAAAAAGCCTGATAACAGGACACTCCATGTACGTATACGACCAGTACGACCAAAAAATCGTCGAAGACCGCGTCAAGCAGTATCGCGATCAAACCCGCCGTTACCTTGCAGGTGAACTGAGCGGTGAAGAATTCCGCCCGCTGCGCCTGCAGAATGGCCTGTACATCCAGCGCTTTGCGCCCATGCTGCGCGTTGCCGTGCCGTACGGTCTGATGTCGTCCGCCCAAGTGCGCATGATGGCCAAGATTGCCCGTGACTACGACAAGGGCTACGCGCACATCAGCACCCGTCAGAACGTCCAGTTCAACTGGCCGGACCTGGAAGATGTGCCTGACATTCTCGCCGAGCTGGCCACCGTACAGATGCACGCGATCCAGACCAGCGGCAACTGCATCCGTAACACCACCACCGACCAGTTCGCCGGTGTGGCCAAGGATGAACTCATCGACCCACGTCCGTGGTGCGAGATCATCCGTCAGTGGTCGACCTTCCACCCCGAGTTCACCCACCTGCCGCGCAAGTTCAAGATTGCGGTAAACGGTGCAGTGAGCGACCGTGCCGCGATTGAAGTGCACGACATCGGCCTGGAAGCGGTACAGAACGACGCCGGTGAGCTGGGCTTCCGCGTGTCCGTCGGTGGCGGCCTGGGCCGTACGCCAATCGTTGGCAGCTTTATCAACGAATTCCTGCCGTGGCAGCACCTGATCAGTTACCTCGACGCCATTCTGCGTGTGTACAACCGCTATGGCCGTCGCGATAACAAGTACAAGGCGCGCATCAAGATTCTGGTCAAGGCCCTCACCCCCGAAGTGTTCGCTGAGCGCGTGAACGCCGAGTGGGCGCACCTGAAAGATGGCCCGACCACCCTGACCGAAGCTGAAGTAGCACGGGTTTCCGCACACTTCATTGACCCGGCTTACAAAGCCCTCGAAGATCAGGATGCCGCTCTAGCTGCCCTGGATGCCGAACACCCTGGCTTTGCCCGCTGGCGTCAGCGCAACACCTTCGCCCACAAGAAGCCGGGCTATGTTGCCGTCACCCTGTCGCTGAAGCCGACCGGTGTGGCACCGGGCGATGTCACCGACAAGCAGTTTGATGCAATTGCCGACCTGGCCGACCGCTACAGCTTTGGCGAAGTGCGCAACAGCCACAACCAGAACATCATCCTCGCGGATGTTGAGCAGGCGCAGCTGTTCACCCTGTGGGGCGAGCTGCGTGAAAACGGTTTCGCCACGCCGAACGTCGGTCTGCTGACCGATATCATCTGCTGCCCGGGCGGCGACTTCTGCTCGCTGGCCAACGCCAAGTCGATCCCGATTGCCGAAGCCATCCAGCGCCGTTTCGACGACCTGGATTACCTGTTCGACATCGGCAATATCGACCTGAACATTTCCGGTTGCATGAACGCCTGCGGTCACCACCACGTTGGCCATATCGGCATCCTCGGGGTGGACAAGAAAGGTCAGGAGTTCTACCAGGTGTCGCTCGGCGGCAGCGCCGGTCGTGACGCAAGCCTGGCACAGATCCTCGGCCCCTCCTTCGCCGAAGCCGACATGGCTGACGTGATCGACAAGATCATCAAGGTCTATGTCGAGCGCCGCACCGAAGAAGAGAGTTTCCTCGACACTTTCCGCCGTATCGGCGTTGACCCGTTCAAGGAGCGCGTATATGCAGCGAATCATTAAGAACGGCCAGCTGATCGATGAAAGCTGGCACCTGCTGCCTAAGGACGCCACGCTGGACGGCATTCCCAACTGCGACGATCTGATCGTGCCGCTGGGCTTGTGGGTCGAGCACAGCACCGCGCTCAAGGCCCGCGATGGCGGCCTGGGCGTGTGGCTGGACGCGGGTGAGGAAATCGAGGAAATCGCCGATCAGCTGGATAACTTCCAGGTCATCGCGCTGAACTTCCCGGCCTTTACTGATGGACGCCACACCTCCACTGCCTACCTGCTGCGTAACCGCTACGGCTACAAAGGCGAAGTGCGTGCCATTGGCGATGTGCTGCGCGATCAGTTGTTCTCTTATCTGCGCGTGGGTTTCGATGCCTTCGCCCTGCGTGAGGACAAAGACCCGCTGGATGCCCTGAGAGCCTTCGAGGAGTTCAGCGAGGTCTATCAAGCCTCCACGGACCAGCCACTGCCGCTATTCCGTCGCCGCGCCTGATTGGCTCAGCACTGAAAAGCCCCGCTCTGCGGGGCTTTTTTATTTCAGGCTTTCACGCTATCCCAGGCCACCTGAGCCAACAGCTCGCGACAATCCGCCAGCTGTGTCTGCGTACGCCCGGCCAGCCAGTTGCGCGAGAAGTCGTGGGTGGGTCCGATGATCACTGAAGCAAAGCAGTCCACCGGCATGGCCTTGAACAGCCCCTCTTCGCGGTAGCGCGAGAGTGCGGCAAATATGCGCTGAAAGTGCTCGCGATTGGCTTCACGCAGCTGCTCGCCCATTTCCCCCGCTTCCACCCGGCTGCGGCTGTGCAGGACGAACCGCGCCCAGTCAGGATTGGCCGCCACCCAGTCGATATAGCTGGTGACCAGCAGCTTGACGCAGGCCTCGGCGCAGTCAGCCGTGGCAAAGCCCTCCTCCAACATCGCCGCGTACTCAGCCGTACCTGCCAGATAGAGCGCAGCAATGATTCGCTCCTTGTTGCCGAAGTGGTGATACAGGCTGCCGATGCTGGCCTCGGAACGATCACGGATCATCTCGATGGTGGTGCCATCGACTCCGACCTCGGTGAAACAGGCCAGCGCGGCCTGGAGGATTTCATCTTTGCGGGAACGACGGGCCATGCTTTCCTCGGCGACAACCTAACTAGAATATATTTCTAGAATTAAATTCCAATATTCGTATACTGCCCTGGCGCGCACGTCTCTTCAATCAGTAAACAGACCAGGAGAACCCCATGAGCCAGATGTTACAGATGTTCCAGCAGGCAGGCCCGCTGCAGTTCAGCGCCATGATCGGCCAGGTCGCGCCCTACTTCGCCAGCATCGCCCCGCAATTTGTCGAGCTGCGCCCAGGTTACGCCGAAGTCACCTTCCCCAAACGCCGCGAGGTGCTCAACCATATCGGCACCGTGCACGCGATAGCCCTGTGCAACGCAGCTGAGCTGGTTGCCGGAACCATGACCGACGCCTCCATCCCCGAAGGCTGCCGCTGGATTCCGCGCGGCATGAGCGTGGAATACCTGGCCAAAGCCGATGGCGATGTTCGCGCCGTGGCCGATGGCAGCGCCATCGACTGGAGCCAACTGGGCGACGTGATCGTGCCTGTACAAGCCTTTGTCGGTGACAAAGCAGTGTTTCGCGCGGACATCACCATGTACGTCAGTCAGGCCTGAGCCCAGAAACACAAAGGCCCGGTAATACCGGGCCTCTGTAGCCATGCACCCACTCAAGCCAGGTTGACCAACACCCGACCAACCTGCTTGCCCGCAAGGATCTGCGCAATCGCATCTGGCAGCTGCTCAAGCGTCACCTCGGTGACCAGCGCATCCAGCTTGACCTTCCACTGCAGCGACAGCTTGTCCCACATCGAAGCCTTGACCACCAACGGCAGCTCGACCGAATCGACCCCGAGCAGATTCACCCCGCGCAGGATAAACGGCAGCACACTGCCCTTGAAGCCGACGCCAGCCGTCAGACCGCAGCAGGCAACGCTGGCGCCGTAACGCAGCGACTTGACCACGTTGAACAGGATATCCCCACCCACACAGTCCACCGCGCCGGCCCACTGCTCCTTGAGCATCGATTTGTCGGTACCGTCCTGCAGTTCGGCACGCAGCACAATTTGCTGCGCGCCTAGCGCCTTGAGGTAATTCGCCTGCTCGGCCTTGCCAGTCGATGCTGCCACGCGGTAACCCAGGGTAGTTAACAAAGCCACCGCGACACTGCCAACACCACCTGTGGCACCCGTCACCAGTACGGTGCCAGCATCCGGCGTCAGCCCGCTTTGCTCCAGCTTGTCGACACACAGCGCAGCCGTCAGCCCAGCGGTGCCGAGCACCATGGCCTCGCGCAGCGATAATCCTTTAGGTCGTTTCAGCGCCCAGCCGGCGGGAATGCGAATGTACTGAGCCAACCCGCCCGACGTGTTCATCCCCAGGTCATAGCCAGTGACGATCACCTCATCCCCCACGCTGAACTCAGTCACACTTGAGGCCTCCACCACGCCCGCGGCGTCTATACCCGGTGTGTGTGGAAAGCTTTTGGTCACGCCACGGTTGCCACTCGCGGACAACGCATCCTTGTAGTTAAGCGAGGAATACTTGACCCGAATCAGTAGTTCGCCGGCGGGCAAGTCATCGATATCACGCTGCACAATCACCTGTTCGAAACCGCCCGCTGCGCCTTCACGGGCTTGCAATGCACTGAACTTGCTCATGTTCTTCCTCTGTATGACTGACCGATTACCAGAAGCGTTGCTGATTCAAACGACTCAGCCAGTTCAGCACGAAACGATCCAGCGCAACGCTGCCCGCCAGCCCAACGCGCTCCTGCAGGGTTTTCTTCTCGGCATAGTGCAAATGAAACAGCTCGGCGCTCTTGGCGCGTTCTGCCAGGTATTCGTCACTGGTCTTCAGCTCATCGACCAGTTGCTTCTCCAACGCCGCCAGGCCCAGCCAGACTTCACCCGTGGCAATCTGGTCGATGTCCAGCTGCGGCCGGTAGCGAGCAACAAAGCCCTTGAACAACTCATGGGTGGTTTCCAGGTCTTCCTGGAACTTCTCCCGGCCCTTCTCGGTGTTCTCGCCGAACACGGTCAGGGTGCGCTTGTATTCACCGGCAGTAAGCACTTCAAAATCGATGTCATGCTTCTTAAGCAAACGGTGCACGTTAGGCAGCTGGGCTACCACACCAATCGAACCAAGAATGGCGAACGGCGCGGAAATTATCTTCTCGCCAATGCAGGCCATCATGTAGCCACCGCTGGCAGCGACCTTGTCGATGCAGACAGTCAGCGGTACGCCCGCCTGACGAATGCGCGCCAACTGTGAAGAGGCCAGCCCATAGCTGTGCACCATGCCACCACCACTTTCCAAACGCAGCACCACTTCATCCTGCGGCGTCGCCATAGTCAGTAAAGCAGTGATTTCGTGACGCAGGCTGTCGGTGGCCGAGGCTTTGATATCGCCGTCGAAGTCCAGCACGTAGACGCGCGGCTTGTGGATGCCAGCCTTCTTCTCCTGCTTGGCAGCTTTGGCTTCGGCTTTGCTCGCCGCTTTCAGTTGCTCCTTGTCGAGCACCGCGTGCTCCATTCGCTGATGCAGCTGCTTGAAGAAGTCATTGAGCTTGTTCACCTGCAGCTGGCCAGTGCTCTGCCGGCCCTTGCTGCGCAGCGCAGCAATCGTTACCAGTACCACCAGAATGGCCACAACCAGGGTCACTGTCTTGGCCAGAAAGCCGATGTACTCTGCAAAAAACTCCACGAATTCCCCCTTGCTCCAATGGCAGCGCACACTCATCGGCCGCGCTGAATAGTGCTCAAGCATACCGAGGCCATGGGTTGGCGACCAGCAAACAGGTCACCGCTATTCAGCGCACTCATGCAATTCAAACAAGCGTATGTTTTTACGTTGACAGCTTCTAAGCTTCCTCATACCCTCGCGAAACTTTCAACGTACCGGAATCGAGCGGACGTGGGCAGCATCTACCTGATTCGACATGGCCAAGCCTCCTTCGGTGCAGACGATTACGATGTGCTATCGCCCATTGGAATTCGCCAGGCCGAAGTGTTGGGCGCGCACCTTGCACAACTCGGCACACGGATTGATCGCAGTGTCAGTGGTGATCTGCGCCGCCAACAGCACACCGCCAACAGTGCATTACAGCAATTGCACAATGCCGGCATTGCCATACCGCCACTGGACATTGACTCGGCCTTTAATGAGTTCGATGCCGATGCAGTGATCCGCAGCCTGCTGCCGAGCATGCTTGGTGAAGAGCCTGAAGCCCTGCATATCCTGCGCAATGGCGCGCAGAACCGAGCCGAGTTTCAGCGCTTGTTCGCCAAGCTGATTGGTCGATGGATTTCCGGTGAGCACGACTCGCCGGATCTGCAAAGCTGGCAAGGCTTCGTCGAACAGGTCCAAGGCGGTCTCACCCGCCTGCTGGAGCAGGCCGACAGCAAACAGAACATTGCCGTATTCACCTCGGGCGGCACTATTACCGCCCTGCTGCATCTGATTACCGGTATCGCGCCTGCGCAGGCTTTCGAGCTGAACTGGCAAATTGTTAACACCTCACTAAGCTGCCTGAAGTTTCGCGGCAGCCAAGTGAGCCTGGCTTCCTTCAACAGCCATGTGCATTTGCAGCTGTTGAAGGCGCCGGAGCTCATCACTTATCGCTGAGCTGCGGCCCACTGCACCCATCACGGGCGCTAGAAAAAACCTGAGAAAAAGGAAGAAACCATGAGCGTTGCAGACATCGTCAATACCATGCAGTCCAAATTCAACGCCGGTGCCGCTGCAGGCCTGGACCTGGTGTTCCAATTCAACATCGAAGACGGCGAAAACTACGCGCTGATCGTCAAGGATGGCACCTGTGCCGTTGAGAAAGGCGATAACGCCAACGCCAACGTGACCCTGATCATGGATACCGAGACCCTGAAAGGCATCACCAGCGGCGAAACCGACGGTATGCAAGCATTCATGTCCGGCAAACTGCGCGCCGAAGGCGACATGATGCTGGCCATGAAACTGGGCGAACTGTTCCCGGTTTAAGCGGTAAAGCTACTGCGCGGCAGAAAAAACCGGAGTCATTGACTCCGGTTTTTTTATGGCTAAAAACCAGGCTTAAATGGCCAATCAGGTAGCTTGATTAAGCAGCAACACGCCCACCTATAACGGCGGGTATTGCTTGTGAGCTTCAGGCAGCAGCATTAGATTAGCTAATTATCTTAGGCACCCATCATAAGCAGAAGGGATAAACATGGCGCTTACTGACCAGTCCACCCGAATCCGCGAAGGCGAAGAGCTCGACGCCGCGGTCATCGACCAGTACCTCAAGGCGCATATCCCCGGCTTGGCGGGCGAGCCGCGCATCAGCCAGTTCCCTGGTGGCGCCTCGAACCTGACCTACCTGCTTGAATACCCCAACCAGGAATTCGTCCTGCGCCGCCCGCCCTTCGGCCACAAAGCCAAGTCAGCTCACGATATGGGCCGCGAGTACCGCATTCTCAATCAGCTCAACGCCGGCTTCCCCTACTGCCCGAAAGCCTATGTGCACTGCACCGACGAGTCGGTGATCGGCGCCGAGTTCTATGTGATGGAACGGGTCAACGGCATCATCCTGCGTTCAGACATGCCGGCTGAACTGAACTTCAGCGCCGAGCAGACCCGCGAGCTGTGCAAGAGCTTTATCGACAAGATGGTCGAGCTGCACAACGTCGACTATCAGGCCTGCGGCCTGGGCGACCTGGGCAAGCCCGAAGGGTATGTACAACGACAGATCGGCGGCTGGAGTGATCGCTACGACAAGGCGCTGACCCCCGACGCACCGCTGTGGGAACCGGTCAAAGCCTGGCTGCGCGACAAGATGCCAGCCGACCACCATAAGCCCGGCATCGTGCACAACGACTACCGTTTCGATAACGTGATTCTCAACCCACAGAATCCAAGCCAGATCATCGGCGTGCTGGACTGGGAACTGACCACCATCGGCGATCCGCTGATGGACCTGGGCAATACCCTCGCCTACTGGATCGAAGCCAGCGACTCAGCGCCAATTCAGATGATGCGCCGCCAGCCGAGCAACGCCCCTGGCATGCTGACTCGCCAGCAGTTTGCCGACTACTACGCTGAGCGCTCAGGCATCGAGATCAAGAGCATCGACTTCTACTACACCTACGGTTTGTTCCGCCTGGCTGGCATCGTGCAGCAGATCTACTACCGCTACTTCCATGGCCAGACTCAGGACAAACGCTTCGCGCAGTTCATTCACATGAACAAGCTGCTGGAGCAGATGAGTCTGCAGGTCATCAATAAATCGCAGCTGTAAACGGCCGAACAGGCCTCTCATAAGAAAGGAAAAGCCCATGTCCAAGACCCATCTGTTCGACCTCGACGGCAAGATCGCTTTCGTCTCCGGCGCCAGCCGTGGCATCGGCGAGGCCATTGCCAAACTGCTGGCCCAACAAGGCGCTCACGTCATCGTATCGAGCCGCAAGATCGACGACTGCCAGAAAGTCGCTGACGCCATCATCGCTGACGGCGGTAAGGCCACGGCAATTGCCTGCCACATTGGCGAGATGGAGCAGATCAGCAATGTCTTCGCACAGATCAAAGAGCAGTTCGGCCGCCTCGATATCCTGGTCAACAACGCCGCCACCAACCCGCAGTTCTGCAACGTGCTCGACACCGATCTGGGCGCGTTCCAGAAGACCGTTGATGTGAACATTCGCGGTTACTACTTCATGTCCATCGAGGGCGGCAAACTGATGAAGGCCAACGGTGGTGGCAGCATCATCAACGTGGCCTCGATCAACGGCGTTTCGCCGGGTGAATTCCAAGGTATTTACTCGGTCACCAAAGCTGCCGTCATCAGCATGACCAAGGTCTTCGCCAAGGAATGCGCGCAGTTCGGCATTCGCTGCAACGCCCTGCTGCCTGGCCTGACCGACACCAAGTTTGCCTCAGCGCTGACCAAGAACGATGCCATCCTCAAAGTCGCCTTGCAGCGCATCCCGCTCAAGCGTGTGGCTGACCCGAGTGAAATGGCTGGCACCGTGCTGTACCTGGCCAGCGATGCATCCAGCTACACCACCGGCGTGGCATTGAATGTGGATGGCGGCTTCCTCTCCTGAGATAGCCAATCAATAAAAAAGGGACCCTCGGGTCCCTTTTTTGCAGCCTGGAATTTACTGCCAGTCCTTCAGCGCCTGCTTGGCAGCCGGATTCATTGGCTCGGCGAGCAAGCCAGCAGGCGTCAGGTTTATGCTGTACACCGCCTCATCGGCCAGCGGCAAGTACGTTACCCGACGCGCCTGTGGATCAAAGATAAACAGATCATGCTGACCCAACCGCAGCCAGCGCCAAAGATCGATGCCATACGGGCTGTGCGCCAGCTCGACACGGGCATGCTGCGCCAGACTCTGCTGTTCGATGGAAAGAAAACGCCCCGAAAGCTTTTCCAGACGATAACCTGGCTGCAAACCAATCAACTCAGCCAGCCCCTTCCACTGCAGAAATCGCGCATCCAGCTGCCAGAGGTCGCCCTCCATGGTCAGCATGCGCTCACGACCGCCCTCCAGCACACTGACGCGATACAGCGGGCCGTCGGCCTTGAAGCTCAACGTGGCCAGTGGCTTACCTTCAGGAATTGCTGCGTAGCTGCGCAAATCGTTGGCCAACAGACCAATCAGCGCCGCCAAGGCGAGAAATGCCAGGCCGCAGGTGCCACGCAACCAACCGAGAAACCAGTGCCGATTGAACAGGATGCGCGCCGCAACAAACGCCGCCAGTAACCCCAGCAATGCCGTTGCCCATGCCAGTCCGCCGTATTGCATCGCCGTGCATTCCTTATGCTTGAAATTGCCGGCATTATGCGCAGCTACCTGGCTATAGAACAGCCAGAGAACACCACAATTAGACACAGGACGTGTTTTTCAATGGCTTTCCCGTTTGAGCTCAGTGTTGACCTGACCACCCTGGCGATTCTCGCCTTGGTCGCGTTTATTGCCGGCTTTATCGATGCAATTGCCGGCGGTGGCGGCTTGCTGACCATTCCTGCACTGCTGACGGCCGGCCTACCGCCGCACCTGGCCCTGGGCACCAACAAACTCAGTTCGACCTTTGGCTCGGCTGCTGCCAGTTACACCTTCTACCGGCGCAAATTGTTTGACCCCGGCCAATGGCGCAACGCGTTGATTGGCACGGCCATCGGCGCGCTGCTAGGCGCTGCCATGGCGCAATGGCTGCCGTCAGAGTGGTTGAACCAGCTGCTACCCGCCGTGGTATTTGGCTGCGGCCTGTACCTGCTGTTTGGCAAAACTCCGGATGCGCCTCTGCTTGCCGAGGTGCCGATTGCCAAAGGCCGGCAGTGGCCACAAAGCCTCAGCCTGGGTTTCTATGATGGGGTTGCAGGCCCTGGTACGGGCGCCTTCTGGACAGTAAGCAGCCTGCTGCTCTATCCGCTCGACTTGGTCAAGGCCAGCGGCGTGGCCCGCAGCATGAACTTCGTCAGTAATATCTGCGCCCTGACCGTGTTTGTTATCAGCGGACAAGTGGCCTGGCTGCTGGGTATCTGCATGGGGTTGGCGCTGATGGTCGGCGCGTTTCTCGGGGCGCGCACGGCAATCAAGGGCGGCTCGAAGTTTATCCGACCGGTATTTATCCTGGTGGTACTGGCGTTGACCGCACGCCTAGCCTGGCAGCACTGGTTCGGGCTGGCCTAGACGGCGCGCCACGTAGACGTCAATCAGATAACGAGCAATCGAACGCGAAGCCGGTAGTGGCGGCAGGTCATGCACGCTGAACCACTGCGCATCTTCGATTTCATCAACCTGCATGACGATATCGCCACCGGCGTATTCAGCATGGAAGCCCAGCATCAACGAATGCGGAAACGGCCAACCCTGACTACCCAGGTACTGCAGGTTGCTGATTTCGACCCCGACCTCTTCGCGCACTTCACGGGCTACGCAGTGCTCGACCGACTCCCCGGCTTCCACGAAGCCAGCCAGAGTGCTGTAGACCCCGGAAACAAAGCGCGGCGAGCGCGCCAGCAGAATCTCATCACCGCGAGTAACCAGTACGATCATGCTCGGTGAAAGCCGCGGATAATGCTGCAGCTCACAGCGTACGCAGTGCATCGCGCGCTCACCCGGCACATGTTGCATCGCGCCACCGCAGCTGCCACAGAAACGATGCTGACTGGCCCAAGTGCCAATCTGGGTGGCGTAGCTGAGCAACTTGAAGGTATCGGCATCGCCTTGCAGCATAAATTGGCGCAGGCTCTGCCAAGCGCAGCCTGGCATGTCGAAGGGCTGGCTCAGCTCCAACAGGTAGACCGCATCACCATCATAATGGCCGAGGCCATGCTCGGCGATAATCGGCAAATCCTGCTTCTTCAGCCATTCGCGGGGAAACAGCACGCCATTGCTGTCCGCGAGAAAATGCTGCTTGCAGTGCGCGACCACCCAGCCACCGGATTGCTGGTTATCGAGCAGAGTGGGTTGCCAGCGTTGCATACTCAAGCCTCCAGCGGCATGCCCAGGGCCCGCACGCTTTCTGCGGCGAGATCAAGCACGCTTGGCTGCGTTTCCGGCCGCATCACCGCGCCGGCCTCGAGATAGTACTCCAGACTACTCAGCGCGTCGGCAAGGGTTTCCAGCATCTGCTCGGACGGCATCTGCGTCGCGTCGAACATATGCTGCTGAATGTAATCAGCGCAGGCGCCTACCAACAACGCAGCACGCTCCTGACCGAGGAACCACAACCCACCGCGCACGGCCTGCAGACTGAATGGCACGTTGGACAGGTGCATACGCTCGCCACCCGACTCCAGGTACGCGGTAATTGCACGCTTGGCCAGAGCCAGACCAGCCTGAGCCTCATCGACCACCACAATACGGGCCTCATTGAGCTGATGCAGGGCAAAGGAGTCAGCTTCTTCACCAGGCTGAGCCTGCGTGGGTCTTACTTCACGGCGCTCGCCGCGATCCAGACTGGCAACCATGCCTTCGACGTACAGAACCGCATCGGCAAGCTTGTGTAGCTCCTGCGCTTGCGGCGCGCTCTCCTCGCTCCAGCTGGCGACAGTCTGCAGTTGAGCGTTTAGGGAGTTGCCCGCCGAACTGAGGCCAACCATACCCAAGGTCTTACTCAGCTTACCAAGGAGGGCATGCAGACTATTGAGGCTGTCACTTTGCAGGGTGCCGCGCTCGATCAGGTCGAGCATATCCTTGACGCTGTTGAGTTCTTCGCGGATCGCCGAACTCAGCGAACGCATGACCGCCTGCCCCGGGCCTGACAGGCGCTGGTATTCCTCTTCCAGCAGGTGATCGGTAAAGGGTAGCGGCGTCAGGCCGAATACTTCGCTCAGGGCTGCTGCTTGCGGGCCTCGACTGTCCGCCAGGGCCACCAGATAGAGTAATTCCTTGAGCAGACCACGCGGCGCTTCGTACTGCCCGTTGGCGAGCATCTGTTTGAGTTCGCGGTCAATCCGCGAGAACAGCTGTTTACGCGATTTGCGCGCTAGCAGTTGGCCATCGACTTGCGCTTCAACGGCGGCAGCACCGACCCAGCACAGGCGACCGCGTGGCTCGTTGGCAAACAGGCTATCGAGACGCGTCAATGCCCGCCCCATCAGCTTGAGACTGGCTTGTGGATTCTGCTCACGGATAAAGCCCAGCAAACCCACCTGATACATATGGCGCAGACGGCGCCCCTCACTTTCGCGCGCCGCACCATCGACCGATGGCGGAGCGGTACGCGGACGAGCATGATCAAGACGCACGCTGAAAAAGAAGCTTTCCGGTAAGGCAGGCTGACCGCCGGCCTGACGCAGATCGTTGATCGCCGGCAGCAGCAGTTCCGGCATTTCCTGGCGATGGGCTTCAACGTTTTCCAGATAACGGCGTAGCACGTGCAATGCGTTACTCAGGGCGGAAAGCTGCACATCGCGCTCTTCACCGGCGCCGGCAGGAATATCGGTGGCCTGATCCAGCACTTCCTGGGCCAGCAACTCGGCACCGGCCAGTTCGATCAGGTTCAGCGTACCGCGTACCTGATGCAGGTTTTCCACGGCCTGTTGCAGCAAGCTGCCGTTGTGGCGGTCGGCGATAAAGTGTTCGAGGCTCGACTCTGCCTCTTCCATGGTGGTGAACAGTTCATCGCGCACCAGATTAAGCGACGTGGCTCCAGAAACCATGAGCTATTGCGCCTCCCGCGTTGGTGATAAGAACAGATGGAAGGGCAACATCAGTCAGCAAACTCCGGTTTCTGCTTGCTCATATGAGCCGTCATGGCCACACGTAGGTCGGCCGATTGCAGCATGGCGGCGTTCCAGGTGGCGATATATTCCAGGCCATCATCAACGCGGTGGTCGCGCATGTAGCGAATCATTTCCTTGGTGCCGCGAATCGCCACAGGCGACTTGCTGGCAATCTCGCGGGCGATGCCCATCACGCCATCAAGCAAGGCATCAACATCGGCATAGGTGCGATTGACCAGGCCAATACTGCGCGCCTCGTCACCATCGATGGTACGACCGGTAAAGGCCAGTTCGCGCATCATGCCATCACCGATAATGCGCGGCAGACGCTGCAGGGTGCCCACGTCGGCGGCCATGCCGATATCGACTTCCTTGATCGAGAACTGTGCATCGGTCGTCGAGTAACGCATGTCGCAAGCCGAAATCAGATCGATCGCACCGCCCAGGCAATAGCCTTGAATGGCTGCAAGCACCGGCTTGCGGCAATTGTCTACAGCATTGAACGAGGCTTGCAGTTCGAGAATCTTGCGCCGCAGTTTTTCGGCATTACGGCCAACATCCGGGCCCAGCTGACTGCCAACCGAGGCCAGCATCATCAGGTCGATGCCCGAGGAAAAGTGTTTACCCGCGCCGGAGATCACCACTGCGCGCACCTCATCGGTGTCATCGACCCAGCGGAAAATCTCGATGATTTCGCGCCAGAAGTCCGCATTCATCGCGTTGACTTTTTCCGGGCGATTGATCACCACATGGGCGACCTTATCTGCCAACACGACATTAAAGGCTTTGTAGTCGGACACGGCAGTCATCCTCAGCAGGGGCGCAAGCGCAAGATGGAAATATTCTTATGCTAAAAATCGAGCAACTATAACAACCAACCGACAAATGTCGATGCTGGCCACTGTGACGCAGAACACGTCATCAAAGTTAAGCTCAATTTTTACTTATCGGCGATAAGCGCTTGATCTACTGAGAAAGACTGGCGGCAGCCAACGAATAACGCCGACGCCGCCAAGCAAAGCTGCAAGCCAGAGCAGCATCAGGCCTTGATGCAGTCCACGGTATAGACGCCTTCCTCACGTTGCAGGCCATGCACATCGGCATCGAAACCGGGGAAGCTGCGGTCGAAAGTGCGGGCAAAGGCCAGGTAATCAATGATCGAGCGGGTCTGCGCGGTAAAGCGCTCACCCGGCATGATCAGCGGAATACCTGGCGGATAGGGCACCAGCATCACCGCGGCAATGCGGCCTTCCAACTGCTCAATCGGCACTGCCTCTACTTCGCCACGCACCAACTGGTTGTAGGCATCGGCAGGTTTGATCGCCACTTCTGGCAGCACCGTGTACATGCGCTTAAGCGCCTTGGCCGTGGCGTTTTCGCGGTAACAGGCATGCAGTGCATCGCACAGATCGCGCAGGCCCATGTCCTGATAGAAAGCCTTGCCAGCCTGAGCAATCGACGGCAGCACATCACTTAATGGCAAGTTGGCGTCGTAGCTGCGTTTGAACTCCAGCAACTCGGTCAGCAGCGTGCTCCACTTGCCCTTGGTGATGCCCATGGAGAACAACACCAGGAAGGAATACAGGCCGGTTTTCTCCACCACCAGGCCACGCTCCCAAAGGAACTTGCTGACCACGGCCGCCGGAATGCCGCGCTCGTCCAGCTTGCCGTCAGCAGTCAATCCCGGCGTCACCAGGGTGACCTTGATCGGGTCAAGCAGCACATAGTCTTCTGCCACCTCACCAAAACCGTGCCAATCGGCCTGCGGTTGCAGCAGCCAATCCTCGGTGACCACATCATCGGTGCCTTCGGCCTTGGCCGGTTGCCAGATACTGAACCACCAGTCGTCGCTGCTGAGGTTTTGCCGCAGGTTGGCCAGGGCACGACGGAAGCTCAGAGCCTCATCGAAGGTTTCCTGAATAAGCGAGCGTCCGGCCGGGCCTTCCATCATCGCCGAGGCCACATCCAGCGAAGCGATGATGCCGTACTGCGGCGAAGTCGAGATGTGCATCATAAAGGCTTCATTGAAGCGATCCCGATCCAGCTGACGCTTGCCACCGTCTTGCACATGAATCATCGAGGCCTGGCTGAACGCAGCCAGCAGCTTGTGGGTGGAATGAGTGGTGAACACCAGTGGCGTGTCTTCGCTGCGCGCGGTGCCCATGCCGTAACGCCCAGCGTAGAACTCGTGGAACGCCGCATAGGCGTACCAGGCCTCATCGAAATGCAGCACTTCGACGCTATTGCCCAGGGTCTGCTTGATCAGTTCTGCGTTGTAACAGAGGCCGTCGTAGGTCGAATTGGTCACCACCACCAGCTTGACCATCGCCCCGCTGCTGCTCGGCACACGGCCGCGTGCCAGCGGACTTGCATCAATCTTGGCCTGGATCGATTCACGGCTGAACTCGCTCAGCGGAATCGGCCCGATAATCCCCAGCTCGTTGCGCTCCGGGCACAGGTACAGCGGGATCGCGCCGGTCATGATGATCGAATGCAAAATCGATTTGTGGCAGTTGCGATCCACCAGCACCAGGTCATCACGACCGACCATGCTGTGCCAGACAATCTTGTTGGCGGTCGAGGTGCCATTGATCACGAAATAGGTGTGATCCGCGCCGAAGTTACGCGCCGCACGGGCCTCGGCCTCGGCCAGCGGGCCGGTGTGATCGAGCAGCGAACCCAGCTCCGGCACCGACACCGACAGGTCGGAGCGCAGGGTGTTTTCGCCGAAGAACTGGTGAAACGCCTGCCCCACCGGGCTCTTGCGATAGGCCACGCCGCCGCCATGGCCGGGCGTGTGCCAGGAATAGTTGGACTGCGCAGTGTGCTGCACCAGCGCCTTGAAGAACGGCGGCAGCAGGCAGTCCAGGTAATTGCGCGCGGCGCGGGCCACCTGGCGAGCAAGAAACGGCACGGTGTCTTCGAACAAATAGAGAATGCCGCGCAACTGGTTGAGATCGACCATGGCCTCGGCCGGGGCGTTCTCGATGGTCACCTGCTCGCCGAGGGCAAAAATCGGCAACTGCGGCGCACGACGGCGAGCTATACGGATCAGCTCGACCATGTCCTGCAACAGGTGCTTGTTTTCACCCGCGCCTTCGGCCGCGACCAGAATGCAGGCCAGGCCATGATGGGTGGAGGCAACGATGCGCCCCTCGGCGGAGCTGGCGGTGGAAAGAATGCTGAAGCCGTCCTGCTCCAGTTCTTGGGCGATGGCGCGAACCCGGTCACCGGCCACGGTATCGGCCTTGATGTCACGGTGCACGATCAGGACGGGGAACTTGAGGTCTTTATACATTATGGCGTCCCTGGGAGTGACAGGCCCTAGCCTGCCTATCACCTCAGGGTAGAGGCTGGCTCCGTCAGGCGGAACCCCCTCTGCGTGACGCTGTACGAAAAGGTCGCGAGTGGATAACTCAGGCTTCGATCTTGGGCTGTTCCATCTGCACCCAGAGCGGCGGTGCGCCTGCGGTTTTTTCGATAATCGCCAGACGCGCGGCATGCTCGGCAAGCTCGGCAGCACTGGCCTGGATCACCCGTGTACGCGCGCGTTCGGCGGGCAGGCGGCGGATCGCACTGGGCTGCTGACGGCCATTGCTGTCGCCTTCCGAGCCATCGCCAGCCAGGGACAGATTGGTCTGCCCGCCGGTCATGGTCAGGTAGACGTCAGCGAGAATCTCGGCGTCGAGCAAAGCGCCGTGCAGATCGCGACCGGAGTTGTCGACGCCATAGCGTTTGCACAGGGCATCAAGGTTGTTGCGCTGCCCTGGGTGGCGCTCGCGGGCCATCATCAGAGTGTCGAGGATCGAGCAGTGCTCGCTGATATCGGCGCGGTCGTCCTGCTTGATCAGGGCAAATTCGTTGTTGATAAAGCCAACGTCGAACGCCGCGTTGTGAATGATCAGCTGCGCGCCCTTGATGAATTCGAAGAACTCATCGGCGACTTCCTTGAAGCGCGGCTTGTCTTTGACAAAGTCGTTGGTGATGCCGTGCACCGCAATCGCGCCCTCGTCGATTTCGCGATCAGGCTGCAGGTAAACGTGAAAGTGCCGTCCGGTCAGACGCCGGCCGATCAGTTCAACACAGCCGATTTCGATGATCCGGTGACCATCGGCCACCGGCATACCGGTGGTTTCGGTATCGAGTACGACGCTACGCATGCTTCTTTGCCCTCACTTCATCCACACCGCGGTTGGCCAGTTGATCGGCCTTCTCGTTACCCGGATGGCCGGTATGACCGCGCACCCACTGCCAGGTAACGTTATGCCGATTGACCTGCTCGTCCAGCGCCTGCCAAAGGTCGGCGTTTTTCACTGGTTCCTTGGCGGCGGTCTTCCAGCCACGTTTCTTCCAGTTCGGCATCCACTCCTGAATGCCCTTCATCACATACTGCGAGTCGGTAACCAGGCGAACCGAACAGGGGCGCGTCAGCGCGATCAAGGCACAAATCGCGGCCATCAGTTCCATGCGGTTATTGGTGGTGTTGGGTTCACCGCCCCATAGCTCTTTCTCTACACCCTTGCAAATCAATAACGCCCCCCAGCCACCGACGCCTGGGTTGCCCTTGCAGGCGCCGTCGGTGTAGATCTCGACCTGTTCACTCATGTATCTGCAATCTCTCGCTCAATTAGTCCGGCCGGTGCTATTTCTGAGGTGTTTCGCGGCGGCTGACTTTGGCCACGGGCATCGGCAGCAATTTACCGACCGGCTGCCGGTTGGGTTGGCGCAATGGCCGCAGCCCCACGACCAGCTTACGGGCCACCAGCACGTAAAAACCGCCACCGGGTGGCTGCCACGCTGCGCCTAAACGTTCCAGCCCCGCCAATCGCGTCTGCCAGGCCGGCGAAGAAAGCGGCGGACGATAGCACCCGAAGCGGCGTTTCTCCAGCGCGAAACCCAGCAGGTGCAGCCAGTCACTGACCCGACTGGGCGCGATACAGCGCGCCTGACGCAAAGCATCGCGTGTTATGAAATGACGCATACCCCAGCTGCTCATCGGGTTGATACCCACGATCAGCAGATGCCCACCTGGCCGCACGCTACGTGCCGCCTCACGGAGCAGACCGTGGGGAGATAGACTGAAATCCAGGCCGTGCTGTAACACCACTACATCGGCGGCATGTTCAGTGAGCGGCCAGGATTGCTCCTCACAAACGATCTCCACCCCCTTGAATGGCGCGCCCAGGCGCACACTGCGTTGAATCTGCTGAGCGTCCGGCGGCGTATCTGCGGCCGGGCCGTAATGCACCAGATAACCGCCAAAGAAGCGCGCCAACTCGTCCTCCAGCAATTGCCGCTCCTGCTCCAACAACAACTGCCCGAGCGGGCCGCTCAGCCAGGTACGCGCTGAGGCAATAAGATCGAGCCATTCACTGTCTGCATGGGCAAAAGGGTGATCGGACATAAGAAATACCTGCGTAGCCAGCACCGCCATTGCACCCTAAGATGCACCTTTGTGCCTTGCTTAGCGACCAACTGATGATAAAAATCGACGCCCTGCCTGCATTCTCTGACAACTATATATGGCTGCTGCAAGACCTGAAGCAGCGCCGCTGCGCGGTTGTTGACCCGGGTGACGCCGCGCCGGTGGAGGCTTGGCTGGCGGCCAACCCAGGCTGGCAGTTGAGCGATATTCTGATCACCCACCATCATTTCGATCACGTCGGAGGCATTGAACGACTGAAGGCGGCCACCGGTGCTCGAGTAATGGGGCCGGCCAACGAAAAAATTCCAGGGCGCGACCTGGCGCTGCTCGACGGCGACCAGGCTGAAGTGCTGGGCCAACGATTCGACATATATGAAGTGCCGGGACACACACTCGGGCATATCGCCTATATCCAGCCCGAGCAGCATTGGCTGTTCTGTGGCGACACGCTGTTTGCTGGCGGCTGTGGTCGCCTGTTCGAAGGCAGCCCGGAACAGATGCACAACTCGCTCAGCCGCCTGGCCGCCCTCCCCGAACAGACTCAGGTGTTCTGTACCCATGAATACACCCTGAGCAACCTGCGCTTTGCTGTGGCTGTTGAACCCGATAATCCGCAAATCCAACAACGTCTGGCACAAGTCAGCCAATGGCGCGAGGCCGGGCAAATCAGTCTGCCGTCATCGATCGGTCTGGAACGTGCCACCAATCCGTTTTTACGCAGCGCACAACCGTCGGTCGGCGCCCGTATCAGCGAGCGCGAAGGGTCGGCAAGTCGCTCGCCAGTGCAGGTTTTTGCTGCTTTGCGCGCCTGGAAGGACCATTTCTAAACCTCGACAACCACACAAAAGACTGGTTAAAACTTGACCAGAGGCATGCTGCTTCCTAGAATCGCCCGACCTTTTCGCCGGGAAGTACATCGCCGCCAATGCCTCTATCACCACGCAAGACCTTGAATTTAAAGGCATTGGCACAAAGCGCTCAGACGCTTGTGGTGATCATGTGCGTAACCCTGGCCGGTTGTCAGACCAGCAACCAATACCGCCCTGACAGCGGCCGCGATACCGATCGCGCGGTCGGTCTTGAGCAAGAGCCGGAATGGCTTAACAGCGGCGTGGCACCAGCGCCCGAAGAGCCCAAGGACATCTGGGAACGGGTGCGCAACGGCTACCAGCTGCAGGACACCATCACCCTCAACCCGCGTATCGAGCAGCAACGTCTGTGGTTCGTCAGCAACCCTACGTTTATCGAAAAAGCCGGCGAGCGCAGCAGTCCCTATATCCACTTCATCGTTGAGCGCCTGGAACAGCGCAATATGCCGATGGAGCTGGCGCTGCTGCCGATGATCGAAAGCTCGTACAACCCGCTGGCCTACTCCCATGCTCATGCGGTTGGGCTGTGGCAGTTCATCCCGTCCACCGGGCGCAACTTCAACCTGCGCCAGACCAACTGGTATGACGGCCGCCGCGACGTGATGGCCTCAACCGATGCGGCAATCAGCTACCTGACTCGTCTCAAGGAAATGTTCAACGGCGACTGGCTGCTAGCCCTCGCTGCTTACAACGCTGGCGAAGGCCGTGTTAGCCGGGCGATTGAGCGCAACCAGAAGCTCGGCCTGCCGACCGACTACTGGAACCTTTCGCTGCCGGTGGAAACCCAGAATTATGTACCCAAGCTGCTGGCTCTCTCCCAAGTGGTGATGACGCCACAAGCCTATGGCGTCAGCCTCGCACCGATTGCTAACGAGCCGTACTTCGAGAAGGTTGTATTCACCCAACGCATGGATCTCTCGCGCGTCGCCGCCATGGCGGACCTGGATGAAGACGAACTGTACCTGCTCAACCCCGCATTCAAGAAAGGCATAACCCTCGACGGCCCGAAGCACCTGCTGGTACCAACCGACAAGGCCGAGCTGCTGACCGCCAACCTGTCATTGATGAAACCGCAGGAACTGGTGGACTGGCAGCAATACCGGGTGCGCTCAGGCGACAGCCTGCACAGCATTGCCAACCGCCATCAGCTGACCGTGAACACCCTGAAGGACATTAACAAGCTTTCAAGCAACAACCTGAGCATCGGCCAGGTACTAAGCATTCCCGCGCAACCCGGTGTAGTGGCACGTGAACCAGTATTCCAGCGCAGCGTTGCACACAGTGCTCCGAGCCTGACCTACCGGGTAAAAAGCGGCGACAACCTCTGGCAGATAGCCAAGAACCACAAGGTTGCGGTCAAGGATGTGCAGCGCTGGAACAAGCTTTCCGGCAACAGCTTGCGGGTCGGTCAGGTGCTCACCCTGCAAGCCGGAAAACCCAGCAGCGGTGCGAGCGGCAGCAGTGGTGGTGCGCCACGGCAGAGCGCGACCTATTACAAGGTGCGCCAGGGTGACTCCCTGTATCTGATCGCCAAGCGCTTCAAGGTACCGATGAAGAGTCTGCAAAACTGGAACCCCAAAGCCGGCAAGGCGCTCAAGCCAGGCCAGACCCTGACGCTGTACAGTGTCAACTGATCAAGCCTTCTTGCTCATTGCCTCCAGGCAGCGCCCGGTCAACTGGGTGAAACGCTGAAAGGCAACAAACTGCTCATGCTTCAACGCCCGTCCGGACACCCGGCTATCGGCATACAGCAGGCCAATTTCCCGAGTACCTGCCAACAGGGGCGCAATAAAGAACATGCCCTGCCCCAGGCGCTGCCGAATGGGTTGAGTGACCAGCTCATTAAGGTTGTAACTGGCCGGCACGCCCATCCATAGCGCTTCTTTATTACGCAGTGCATAACTGAAAATATGCGGCTGCTCTTGCTGCGCCACGGGCAGAACAAAGTCATGGCTCCAGCCCTCAGTGCCTTCGCCAATCACCCGCTTGGTGCGGAAACAGCTCTGCCCGTCCGCCAATACCACCAGCATGATGCGTTCCAGCCCCGCGCCCTGATGCAAGCCCTTGAACAAGGTGTCGAGCACCAGACCGAGATCGGCGCGCCGCGAAACCATCAGGCCGAGATCCTGCAAAGCCTGCTGCAAAACCAGCAAATTGGGCTGCAGCAGCCGCGCCTTGCGCTGTTCCTGCTGTAAACGGATCTGTTCCGGGTCGGTATTGGGGATCAGTTTGCACAGCTGGCTGGCGCCAAAGGTCGCCGCCATCTTCACGGTTTCCTCGGCGCTGGCCAGCACCTGCTGCATGGCTTCTTTAGGGGTCACCCCGATGAAACTGGCCAACTGCCCTACCAGCGCCTCCATTACTGGAGTATCCCAGCCATCCAGCGCGGTCTGACTGATCTTTGCCCCCAGGGTCACAGCCTTGACGGCCGGGTCATTCTGGCTGGTTGACTGATGCGCCAGGCTGACGGTGTCGCCCAGATTCCAGCTTTTCACCAGCGCCAAACTCAGCTGGCGAAAACTGGTGCCCAGCAGCTGCATCACCACCTCATCTTCATCGACACCCGGCTGAGCCAGAGCACTGGCCAGATCATCCGCCGCATCGCCAGCACAGCCCCAGAACGCCAGTTCACCGACGTTATGCAGCAAGGCGGCGATAAACACTTCCTCATCATTTTTCGTCAGCACGTAGCCGGCGATATTGCGCGCCTGCACGGCGGCATGAAACGAGCGCGCCAATAGTTCGGCAAGCTGATCACGGGAGCTGCGCGCCAACAGGCCATCGATAAGGCTCACCGATAGACCGATCTGCCGCACATTATCGAAGCCGATCAACACGATGGCCCTTGAAATAGTGCGGATAGGTTCCTGAGAGGGGTTGTAGTACACACTATTGCCGATACGCAGCACCTTGGTGGTCAAGGCCGCGTCGCGTAGCAGAACGTCTGCCAGTTGCTGCACAGACGATTTGTCACCCAGGGTCAAACGATGCAGATCCTGCACCACCGCGGCCAGGGCGGGTAATTCGGCTTGGTTGAAGCGATCGATCCATGACTGCAAACCATGGCAGGCTGTTACCAAAATGATGCCCTCGCAGTGGATAGTTTGAGTGTAGTCAAAGTGCCGCCGTCGACGGCTGTCGAGCCTACCCTTTTTCCAGCCGATACAAGCTGTTAATGTGCCTGACCAGCAGCCCACAAGACGCCACGGATCGGATATTTCACTTGATACGTCCCCTCCTCTCGCTACTTCTCTGCATGGCCATCAGTTCATCTGCCTGGGCCACCCTGTATAAAAGCCACGGTTACGCCCAGTTTGGCGAGTTGAAGTATCCCGCCAGCTTCACCCATTTCGCCTGGGTCAACCCGGAAGCCCCCAAAGGTGGCACGCTGCGGATGATGGCCAACGGTACGTTCGACACACTCAACCCCTACACCTTCAAGGGCAGCAGCCCGATCAGCACGGCCAACTTCCTGCAGTACGGAGTCAACGAGCTGAACGCACCGCTGATGGTCGGCACCGGCGCCTATGACCCGTCCGGTGACGAACCGGCCTCCAGCTACGGCCTGATCGCCGAGTCCGTGGAATACAGCGATGACCGCAGCTGGGTGGTGTTCAACCTGCGCCCCGAAGCGCGCTTTCACGACGGCAAACCGATCACTGCCTATGACGTGGCCTTCTCCTACCGCCTGCTGCTCAAGGACGGTCACCCGCAGTACCGCACCAACCTGCAGGAAGTAAAACGCGTTGACATCCTCAACCGCCACAGCATCCGTTTTGTACTCAAGCGCGCCGGCAACTCCCTGCTGATCTTGCGCCTCGGTGAGTTGCCGGTGCTGCCGCAGCACTACTGGAAAAGCCGCGACTTCAAGGCCACCACCTATGAACCGCCGCTGGGCAGCGGGCCTTACCGCATTACCCAGGTCAGCCCCGGGCGCAGCCTGCGCTTTGAGCGGGTCAAGGACTGGTGGGGTACCAAGCTGCCGGTCAACCGCGGCAAATACAATTTCGATCGGGTCGACGTAGAGTTCTACCGCGACAGCCATGTGGCATTCGAGGCGTTCAAGGCCGGCGAGTTCGACATCTATATCGAACAGCAGGCGAAGAACTGGGCCAACGGCTATCGCTTCCCGGCCTTGAGCCGTGGCGAAGTGATCCGCACCGAGATCCCGCACCAGATACCGACTCAGACCCAGGCGCTGTTTATGAATACCCGCCGCGAGGTATTTGCCGACCGCCAGGTACGCGAAGCCCTGGGCCTGATGTTCGACTTCGAATGGGCCAACCGCGCACTGTTCAACAGTTCCTACACCCGCGCGAAAAGCTACTACCCCAATAGCGAGTTCTCGGCGCGAGGCAAACCGGAAGGCGCAGAATGGCTGTTGCTCTCGCCCTACCGCAAGCAGCTGCAGGCGCGCCTGTTCAGCGAGCCGTTCAGCATGCCGCAGACCGATGGCCGGGGCATCCCGCGGGAAACCTTGCGCCGCGCCCTCGGTCTATTGGCCGAAGCCGGCTGGAAGCCATCCGGCCAACGCCTGCTCAACAGTGAGGGGCAGCCGCTGCGCTTTGAAATATTGCTGGTCAACCCAAACCTTGAACGCATTCTTCAGCCCTTTACCGAAAACCTTGCCAGCATTGGCATCCAGGCCAACCTGCGCACCGTCGACCGCGCCCAATACAAGCAGCGCCTCGACCAATACGACTTCGACATGATTCTGCTGACCCTGCCGCAAACTCTCAGCCCGGGCCTGGAGCAGTCGCTGTATTTCCACTCCTCCCAGGCCAAGATCAAAGGCGGCAGGAACTACGCCGGGGTCACCCATCCGGTGGTCGATGCACTGATTGAAAAACTACTGTCAGCACAGAGCCGCGACGAGCAAGTCGCCGCCACCCGCGCCCTTGACCGGGTACTGTTGTGGCAGCACTACAGCATTCCGAACTGGTATATCGATTACCACCGCCTGGCTTACCGCAACCGATTTGCCTTCGTCACCACGCCGCCCTACACCCTGGGCCTGCGTACCTGGTGGCTGAAATCCATGGAGAACGCTGAATGACCCATGCATTGCGCGCCCTGTTTATCCACATCAGCAGCATTGCCCTGCTTGGTGTCGCCAGCCTGGCCCTGGCCGGCCCCAAGCACGCACAAACCCTGTATGACGAACCACCGAAATACCCGGCCAACTTCAAACACTTCGACTACGTAAACCCCGATGCGCCCAAGGGCGGCACCCTGCGCCAGGCCGGTTTTGGCGGCTTCGATAGCCTCAACCCCTTCATTTCCAAGGGCGTATCTGAAGAAAATATAGGCATCATCTACGACAGCCTGACGCGCCCCAGCCTGGATGAACCCTTCACCGTTTACGGCCTGCTCGCGGAAAAAATCGAAAAAGCCCCGGACAACGCCTGGGTACGCTTCTATCTGCGCCCCGAGGCACGCTTCCATGACGGTCAGCCGGTGACCGCCGAAGACGTCAAGTTCAGCTTCGATACGCTGATGAGCAAAGGCGCACCGATGTACCGCGGCTACTACGCCGATGTCGAAAAGGTCGAGGTCGAACAACCCAACAGTGTCCGTTTTGTCTTCAAGCAGGCTGGGAACCGTGAGCTGCCGCTGATCGTCGGCCAATTGCCAGTTTTGCCAAAGCACTGGTGGGCAGAACGTGACTTCAGTAAAGGCAGCCTCGATGTGCCGCTGGGCAGTGGGCCTTACAAGGTGGCGGACGTGCAGGCCGGCCGTTCAATTCGCTATGAGCGGGTCAAGGACTGGTGGGGCAAGGACTTGCCGGTCAATCGCGGGTTCTACAATTTCGACAACCTGGAAATCGACTACTACCGCGACAACACCGTCGCCCTTGAAGCACTCAAGGCTGGGCAATTCGACTATTGGCTGGAAACCAGCGCAAAGAACTGGGCCACCGCCTACAACACCCCCGCAGTTGCCAATGGACAGCTGATCAAGGAAGAGATCGCCAATCGCAACCCCACCGGAATGCAGGGCTTTATCTTCAACACCCGCCGTCCGTTGTTCAGTGACCGCCGTGTGCGCGAAGCCCTGGGCCTGCTGTTCGATTACGAGTGGACCAATCGTCAACTGTTCAACGGCGCCTACACACGCACGCGCAGTTATTTCGACAACTCCGAACTGGCCTCCATCGGCCTACCATCCGCTGATGAGTTGAAGCTTCTGGAGCCGCTGCGCGCGCAGATTCCACCTCAGGTATTTACCGACGAATATCAGCCCTCGGTCACCGATGGCAGCGGCATCATTCGTGAGCAGCAGCGCCGCGCCTATCAATTGCTCCAGGAAGCCGGCTGGCGTGTCGATAGCGACAGGATGCTCGATAGCACGGGCAAACCGGTGACCATCGAATTCCTGCTGGCGCAAGCCGAATTCGAGCGAGTTCTACTACCGTTTAAACGCAACCTAGCCGACCTGGGCATTGAACTGGTGATCCGCCGCGTCGATGTATCCCAGTACGTCAATCGGGAGCGCTCGCGTGACTATGATCTGATTGTAAGAGGCTTTGGTCAGTCCAACTCCCCTGGCAACGAGCAGCGCGAATACTGGCACTCCAGCAGCGCCGACAATCCCGGTAGCCGTAACTTTATCGGCCTGAAAGACCCGGCCGTGGATAGCCTGGTCGAGGGTCTGATCAACGCCGACTCGCGCCAGAGCCTGATCACCCATACTCGCGCCCTCGACCGCGTACTGCTGTGGGGCCACTACGTGGTGCCCAACTGGCACATCAAGACCTGGCGCGTGGCCTACTGGAACCGCTTTGAACATCCCAAGATCAGCCCGAAATACGACATAGGCCTCTACACCTGGTGGGCCCGCGAGAAATCACCTGAAGCCGTAGCCGACGAAGCTGCCGCTCACCCCGCCGTAGACGTGGAGCAATAACATGCTGGCGTATATCTTTCGTCGGCTGTTGCTGATCATCCCCACGCTGTTCGGCATTCTGCTGATCAACTTCATCATCATCCAGGCCGCCCCCGGTGGCCCGGTCGAGCAGATGATCGCCAAGCTGGAAGGCTTTGACGGCGCTACCAGCCGGATTGCCGGCGGCGGTGCCGAAGTTTCGGTGGCCGGTTCCAACTACCGCGGCGCCCAGGGCCTGGACCCCGAGCTGGTGGCAGAAATTGAGCGCATGTACGGCTTCGATAAATCCGCCCCGGAACGCTTCTGGCTGATGCTCAAGAGCTACGCGCAGCTGGACTTTGGCTCGAGCTTCTTCCGCGATGCGGAGGTCATCGACCTGATCATCGAGAAGATGCCGGTGTCGATCTCCCTGGGGCTGTGGAGCACGCTGATCATGTACCTGGTGTCGATCCCGCTGGGCATTGCCAAGGCCACCCGCCACGGCAGCGCCTTCGACGTCTGGACCAGCTCGGCGATCATCATCGGTTACGCCATCCCTGCCTTCCTCTTCGCCATTCTGCTGATCGTGCTGTTTGCTGGCGGCAGCTACTGGGACTGGTTCCCGCTGCGCGGGCTGACCTCGAACAATTTCGACGAACTGAGCTTTACCGGCAAGCTGCTCGACTATTTCTGGCACCTGGCGCTGCCCGTCACGGCACTGGTAATCGGCAACTTCGCCACCCTGACGCTGCTGACCAAAAACAGCTTTCTCGATGAGATCAACAAACAGTACGTGGTCACCGCTCGCGCCAAGGGCCTGAGTAACAACCGCGTGCTCTATGGCCATGTGTTCCGTAACGCCATGCTGATCATCATCGCCGGCTTCCCGGCGGCCTTTATCGGCATTTTCTTTACCGGCTCATTGCTGATCGAGGTGATCTTCTCCCTCGACGGCCTGGGCCTGATGAGTTTCGAGGCCGCAATCAACCGCGATTACCCGGTGGTGTTCGGCACCCTGTTTATCTTCACGTTGCTGGGCCTGGTGGTGAAATTGATCGGCGACATTACCTACACACTGGTCGATCCGCGTATCGACTTCGAAAGCCGGGAGGGTTGAGATGAAACTGTCCCCAATCAATCAACGCCGCTTCCAGCTGTTCAAGGCACACAAACGCGGCTGGTGGTCGCTGTGGGTGTTCCTCGCACTGTTCTTCGTCACCCTCGGTGCAGAACTGATCGCCAACGACAAACCGCTGGTGGTGGGCTACGACAGCGAACTGTATTTCCCGGTATTCAAGCGCTACCCGGAAACCACCTTCGGCGGTGAATTCCCGCTGCAGGCCAACTACAAAAGCCCTTACATCCAAGAGCTGATCAAGGAAAAGGACGGCTGGATGATCTGGCCGCCGATCCGCTACAGCTACTCCAGCATCAATTACGACCTGCAAGTGCCCGCCCCAGCGCCACCCTCAGCGGAAAACCTGCTGGGCACTGATGACCAGGGCCGCGATGTTCTGGCACGGGTGATTTATGGCTTCCGCATTTCCGTGCTGTTTGCCCTGATCCTGACCTTGGCCAGCTCGGTGATCGGCGTGTTTGCCGGCGCCCTGCAGGGCTTCTATGGCGGCTGGGTCGACTTGGCCGGGCAGCGTTTTCTGGAAATCTGGTCCGGCCTGCCTGTGCTCTACCTGCTGATCATCCTCGCCAGCTTCGTGCAGCCGAACTTCTGGTGGCTGCTGGGCATCATGCTGCTGTTCTCTTGGATGAGCCTGGTGGATGTGGTGCGCGCCGAGTTCCTGCGTGGGCGCAACCTGGAATACGTACGCGCAGCCCGTGCCCTGGGCATGCAGAACGGCTCGATCATGTTCCGCCATATCCTGCCCAACGCGATGATTTCCACCATGACCTTTATGCCGTTTATCCTCACCGGCGCGATCGGCACCCTCACCGCGCTGGATTTCCTCGGCTTCGGCCTGCCTCCTGGCGCGCCGTCACTCGGCGAGCTGGTGGCCCAGGGCAAATCCAACCTGCAAGCGCCCTGGCTCGGTATTAGTGCCTTTGCCGTGCTCGCCCTGATGCTCAGCCTGCTGGTGTTTATCGGCGAAGCGGCACGTGATGCCTTCGATCCGAGGAAATGACATGACCGACTCCAACACCCTCATCGAAGTCCGCGACCTGGCTGTCGAATTCGTCACCGGCAGTCTGAAACAGCGTGTGCTGGAAGGCGTCAGCTTCGATATTAAGCGCGGCGAAACCCTGGCCCTGGTGGGCGAAAGCGGCTCCGGCAAATCGGTCACCGCGCACTCCATCCTGCGCCTGCTGCCCTACCCGCTGGCTCAACACCCCAGCGGCAGCATTCACTACGCCGGGCAAGACCTGCTCAAACTGAACGAGAACAAACTGCGTGGCATCCGTGGCAACCGCATCGCCATGGTCTTTCAGGAGCCCATGACCTCGCTGAACCCGCTGCACAGCATCGAGAAGCAGATCAACGAAGTGCTGGCCCTGCATAAAGGCCTGCGCGGTAAGGCCGCCACAGCACGTACCCTGGAGTTGCTCGAGCTGGTCGGTATTCCTGAACCGCACAAGCGCCTCAAGGCCTACCCACATGAGTTATCCGGTGGCCAACGCCAGCGCGTGGTGATCGCCATGGCCCTGGCCAATGAGCCGGAACTGCTAATTGCTGACGAGCCCACCACCGCGCTGGACGTCACCGTGCAGTTGAAGATCCTTGAACTGCTCAAGGACCTGCAGGCGCGCCTGGGCATGGCGATTCTGCTGATCAGCCACGACCTCAACCTGGTGCGACGGATTGCCCACCGTGTGTGCGTGATGCAGCGCGGGCATATCGTCGAACAGGCGGCCTGCGAAACGCTGTTTAAAGACCCACAACACCCCTATACCCGCGAGCTGCTGGGAGCCGAACCCACTGGCGGCCCGGTCGATCAGCCGCCTGGCAAAACTATGCTGGAAATCGACAACCTGCGTGTCTGGTTCCCGATCAAGAAGGGCCTGCTGCGCCGCACGGTCGACCATGTCAAAGCCGTGGACGGCATCAACTTCAGCCTGCCGCAGGGTCATACCTTGGGCATCGTCGGTGAAAGCGGCTCGGGAAAATCCACCCTGGGTCTGGCGATCCTGCGCTTGCTCGGCAGCCAAGGCGGCATCCGCTTCCAGGGCCAGGCGATCGACCAGCTCTCGCAACATGACGTTCGCCCACTGCGCCGGCAGATGCAGGTGGTGTTTCAGGACCCCTTTGGCAGCCTCAGCCCGCGCATGTCAGTGGGCCAGATTGTTGGCGAGGGTTTGCAGATTCACCGTATGGGCAGCGAGGCCGAGCAGGAACAAGCCATCATCGCCGCACTTGTAGAGGTCGGCCTTGACCCGGAAACCCGCCACCGTTATCCCCATGAGTTCTCCGGCGGCCAGCGCCAACGTATCGCCATCGCCCGCGCACTGGTGCTGAAACCTGCACTGATCCTGCTGGATGAGCCAACTTCGGCCCTCGACCGCACCGTGCAGCGCCAGGTCGTCGAATTACTGCGTTCGCTTCAGGCCAAATACAACCTGACCTACTTGTTCATCAGCCATGACCTGGCCGTGGTCAGGGCCCTTAGCCACCAGGTGATGGTGGTGAAACAAGGCAAAGTGGTCGAACAAGGCCCGGCTGAACGTGTCTTTGCCGCGCCACAGGACATCTATACACAACAGTTGCTGGAAGCGGCCTTTATGGTCCCAGCTGGCTAATTCTTGTAGACAGGAAGAGGAATCACACCCATGGGTTTTCTAAGCGGCAAGCGCGTACTGATCGTTGGCGTCGCCAGCAAACTGTCCATTGCCTCCGGTATCGCAGCAGCCATGCACCGTGAAGGCGCCGAACTGGCCTTCACCTATCAAAACGAAAAGCTCAAAGGCCGCGTTGAAGGCTTTGCCGCTGATTGGGGCTCGAACGCTGACCTGTGCTTCCCATGCGATGTGGCAAACGATGAGGAAATCGCCTCGGTCTTCGAAGCCCTGAGCAAGAAGTGGGACGGCCTGGATTGCATCGTGCACTCCGTTGGCTTCGCCCCAGGCGACCAACTGGACGGCGACTTCACCGACGTCACCACCCGCGAAGGCTTCCGCATCGCTCACGACATCAGTGCCTACAGCTTCGTCGCTCTGGCCAAAGCCGGCCGCGAAATGATGAAAGGCCGCAATGGTAGCCTGCTGACCCTGTCCTACCTGGGCGCCGAGCGCACCATGCCTAACTACAACGTGATGGGCATGGCCAAGGCCAGCCTGGAAGCCGGTGTACGCTACCTGGCTGGCAGCCTCGGCCCAGAAGGCACACGCGTCAACGCCATCTCTGCAGGCCCGATCCGCACCCTGGCCGCCTCTGGTATCAAGAGCTTCCGCAAAATGCTCGCAGCCAATGAGAAGCAGACCCCACTGCGTCGTAACGTGACCATCGAAGAAGTCGGCAACGCCGGCGCCTTCCTCTGCTCCGACCTGGCCTCGGGCGTCAGCGGCGAGATCATGTATGTCGACGGTGGCTTCAACACCACAGCCATGGGCGCCATGGAAGAGTAAGCAGTTAAATCGCCGCAATAAAAAAGGCCGCTGAATTAAGCGGCCTTTTTGTTTGTCAGTGATATCGATCAGAAACGCTCGATATCCGCTGTCTCTTCCAGCTGCTTGCGGAACGCAGCAAAGTCCTGCTGACCGACGCGCGAGGCAAGGAAGCGGCTGTACATGGCCTTATCCTCATCCGACAGCGCTTGCTCCGGCTGGCTCACGCCATTGAGACGGATGATCATGAAATCACCGTTGCTCAGACTGATACCGGCGAAAGTCGGCTTGTCAGCCGCTTCAGGCTTGGGCATACGGAACAACGCCTGCAGCACTACCGGCTCAACGCCTTCCTGGCTACGCGTCGCTGCCTCGACCACATTCCAGCCCTGCTTGGCATCGGCCTGGGTAACCGGCGTCTGACCGTCACGCAGAGCAGCCAACTGCTCTTCACCCTTGGCTTTTACGGCTTCGCTTGCGCGAACCTTGGTCAGCTGGGCGCGGATGCTATCGGCAACCTGCTCAAGCGGCAGCTGCTCAGGCTTGTTGTGCTCTTTAACACGCACCACCACCACAGTGTTGGGGTCGAGTTCGATCACACTGCTGTTGCTGCCGTCTTCCAGCACTTCATCACTGAATGCCGCCTGAGTTACCTGACGATTAGCAGTCAGACCTTCAGTGCCACCCTGACGACCGAACGCTTCAGTGGTCTTGACCTCAAGACCCAATTCCTGTGCTGGCTGGGCCAGGTCAGACGCTTCAAACGCGGCATCTTCAAGGTCTTTGGAGACTTCGACAAAGCGCTGCTCAACCTGACGCGCCTTGAGGTCACGCTGCAGTTTTTCTTCCAGACTGGCGAAACTTGGCACTTCCGGCGCCTGAACGCCCAACAGCTTGATCAGATGCCAGCCGAACTCGCTGCGTACGGGAGCCGATACAGCATTCTCGTCCAGCGCATACAGCGCCTCTTCAAAGGCCGGGTCATATACACCAGGGCCGGCAAAGCCCAGATCACCGCCCTCACCTGCCGAACCCGAGTCATCGGAAACTTCTTTAGCCAGCGCGGCGAAATCTTCGCCCTGCTCAAGACGCTTCTGCACCGCGACCAGTTTGGCCTGGGCTTGCTCGTCATTCAGCTTATCGTTGACCTCAATCAGAATGTGCGCGGCACGGCGCTGTTCGGCGAGATTGGCGATTTCGCTCTGATAAGCGCTTTGCAGCGCCTCATCGGTGATTTCAACCTGATCAAAGAAGGCATCCTTCTTCAATTCGACGTATTCCAGCACAACCTGCTCAGGGCTCATGAACTCACTGGCCTGAGCGTCGTAATACGCCTTGATATCGTCATCGCTGAGCGTGACTGCATCCAGATCAGCTTTGAGGGTCAGCGTGGCGAAGTCACGGGTCTGCTTTTCCAGGGCGGCAAAAGCTTGCACCTGGGCATCAGTCACAAAACCGCTGTTGGCCAGGCCTGCGCGCAACTGACCAATGAGCATTTCCTGCTCAAGCATCTGGCGGAACTGCAAGCGGCTGTAGCCCAGCTGACGGATAACCTGATCGAAACGCTCAGCGTTGAACTGACCATCGACAAGAAACTCAGGTGTTTTCAGGATCAGCTGATCAAGCGCCTGTTGCGAAAACGCGAACTTGGCGTCTTTGGCGCTATCGAGCAGCAAGGTACGCTCAACCAGGCCATTCAGGGCGGCTTCACGCAACAGCTTCTCGTCCAGCAGGGAGGCATCAAAATCGCGCCCCAACTGTTGCAGCAATTGACGACGCTGCATCTCGACAGCCTGGCTGAGCTCGGCAGAAGTAATCTTCTCGCCATTCACTTCAGCGGCATTCTGACTATTACTGGTGCTGGTAAAAATGGCATCCACACCCGTCAGCGCAAGCAGCGCGACAATGATGCCGATGATGGTTTTGGCAATCCAACCCTGTGAATTGTCCCTGATGTTTTGCAGCATGCGTCCCCCAGAACGACTGTACAAATAAAGCAGTCGCGCAGTGTGGGTAAAATCCGGATAGAAGAAAGGCGCATCAGTGGATGCGCCTTCTCGTAACTGGCGAAGCGGATCGAGCTCAAGCAACTGATTCGTCGTGTTCAGCAAGGTATGCCTGACTGAACATCCCGCCCCGCATCAGATCAGCCATTCAACTGATCTGCTGGGCAAAACCGAAAGAAGCTTAGTTGACAGCGTCTTTCAGAGCTTTACCGGCTTTGAAGCCTGGAATCTTGGCAGCAGCGATGCTGATCGGGTTACCAGTTTGTGGGTTACGGCCAGTGCGAGCAGCACGCTCTTTAACAGCGAAAGTGCCGAAGCCAACCAGTACTACGGAGTCACCAGCCTTCAGAGCGCCAGTAACGGATTCAATTACTGCGTCCAGCGCACGGCCAGCAACAGCTTTTGGGATATCAGCAGATGCAGCGATGGCATCGATCAGTTCCGACTTGTTCACTCTTAAGTCCCCTTAATTTCTGTTGAGTTTATTTCTTGCTTTTAAATGTAAGCGAAGCTGGTGCGGAGAGCCTGCCGACACGATAAGAGCCGCTTTATAACAAGGGCTCTAAAAATGTGTCAAGAAACCCCTCCGGCTAATGCGTGCTAATTCGCTCCTTGGAATCAGTCTCGCGTTTTTCATCCTTTGCAACCATGGGAGCCGCATCAGGCAAGGGCTCCGGGGCGTATTGCAGCGCAATTTGCAGGACCTCGTCAATCCATTTAACCGGTTTAATCTGCAGGTCTTGCTTAATATTCTCCGGAATCTCTTTCAAATCGCGCACATTCTCTTCCGGAATGATGACGGTCTTGATTCCACCGCGGTGAGCTGCCAGCAGTTTTTCTTTCAAACCGCCAATGGCTAATACTTGCCCACGCAGGGTAATTTCCCCAGTCATGGCAACATCGGCACGTACCGGGATCTGCGTCAGTGCTGAAACCAGCGCCGTGCACATGCCAACGCCTGCGCTAGGGCCGTCTTTAGGCGTCGCGCCTTCCGGCATATGGATATGGATGTCCTGCTTCTCATAGAAGTCCACAGGCACGCCCAGGCTCTTGGCCCGACTGCGCACAACGGTCTGCGCAGCGGTGATGGATTCCAGCATGACATCGCCGAGCGAGCCGGTCTTGATCAGCTGGCCTTTACCAGGCACCACAACTGCCTCGATGGTCAGCAGCTCACCACCAACTTGAGTCCAGGCAAGTCCGGTGACCTGACCGATTTGATCCTGCTGCTCGGCCAGACCATAGCGATGCTTGCGCACGCCAAGGAAATGTTCGAGCGAGTCTGCCGTAACAGTGACCTGGAAGCGTTTCTCCGTGGAATGCTCCTTGACCACCTTGCGGCACACCTTGGCAATCTGCCGCTCCAGACCACGCACACCTGCTTCGCGGGTGTAGTAACGAATGATGTCGCGGATTGCTGCATCCTCAAACACCAATTCGACCTTCTTCAGACCATTAGCCTGAACCTGCTTGGGTGCTAGATATTTGATCGCGATGTTGATCTTTTCGGCTTCGGTGTAACCCGGAAGACGAATCACCTCCATACGATCCAGCAGCGGCCCCGGAATATTCATCGAGTTAGCCGTGCAGAGGAACATCACATCGGACAGGTCGTAATCGACCTCCAGATAGTGATCGTTGAAGTTGTGGTTCTGCTCCGGATCCAGCACCTCAAGCAATGCAGACGCAGGATCGCCGCGCATATCCTGGCCCATCTTGTCGATTTCATCGAGCAGGAACAGTGGGTTACGCACGCCGACCTTGGTCATCTTCTGAATCAGACGACCTGGCATGGAGCCAATGTAGGTGCGCCGGTGACCGCGAATCTCCGCCTCATCACGCACCCCCCCTAGGGCCATGCGCACAAATTTGCGGTTAGTGGCGCTGGCAATCGACTCGGCCAACGAGGTTTTACCCACGCCAGGCGGACCGACCAAGCAAAGGACCGGCCCCTTGATTTTCTTCACGCGCTTTTGCACGGCGAGGTATTCAAGGATGCGCTCCTTGACCTCATCCAGACCGTAATGGTCAGCATCAAGAATCGCTTCAGCGCGCGCCAGATCAAGGCGTACCTTGCTCTGCGCCTTCCACGGCACATTGACCAGCCAATCGATGTAAGAACGCACCACGGTGGCTTCAGCCGACATCGGCGACATCTGCTTGAGCTTGTTGAGCTCCGCATTGGCTTTGTTCAGCGCTTCAGCTGTGAGGCCGGCGTTGTCGATGCGCTTTCTCAGCTCATCAAGTTCATTGTGGCCTTCTTCACTGTCGCCCAGCTCCTTCTGAATGGCCTTCATCTGCTCATTCAGGTAGTACTCGCGCTGGCTGCGCTCCATTTGTTTCTTGACCCGGCCACGGATGCGTTTCTCGACCTGCAACAGGTCGATTTCCGCATCAAGCAGCGCCAAAACATGCTCGACCCGCGCCTGCAGATCGGTGATTTCCAGGATTTCCTGCTTTTGCTCGATTTTCAGCACCATGTGCGCAGCCATGGTGTCGACCAGGCGGCTCGGCTCATCGATGCCATTGAGCGACGCCAACACCTCGGCAGGTACCTTCTTGCCAAGCTGTACGTATTGCTCGAACTGGCTGAGCAGACTGCGGGTGAAAACCTCGGACTCACGCTCGGCGGCATCAACCTCATCAATCAGCTGCACTTCAGCCCGACAATGCCCGTCGACCTCGATAAAGCGCTCAATTTCGCCACGCTGTTCACCCTCGACTAGCACCTTGACAGTGCCGTCTGGCAGTTTCAGCAACTGCAGCACAGTAGCCACAGTACCGACGCGATAGAGGCCAGCCTCGTCGGGGTCATCGTCGGCAGGATTTTTCTGCGCGAGAAGCAGGATCTGCTTCTCGCCCGTCATTGCGGCTTCAAGAGCCTCAATGGATTTCTCACGCCCGACGAATAACGGAATGACCATGTGCGGATAGACCACAACATCGCGCAACGGCAGGAGAGGCAATTCGATGGTTGTCTTCATGATTTCGGCTCTACGGCGGCCATACGGCCGTAAACAGATGGGATGACCCTTAGCCCTAAGATGGGGGCAGCCCAAACAAAAAACAAGCGCTGGCGCAGCAAAAGCAAAGGGGCCCGCAGGCCCCTTGCTTTCAACATGTTACAACGCTGTTACGCGTCAGGCGCAGCCTTGGCTGGCAGCTCGTTGTTCTCATAAATGAGTAACGGCTTGGAGGTGCCATCGATAACGCTTTCATCGATAACGACCTTGCTGACATCGGACTGCGACGGAATCTCGTACATGGTATCGAGCAGAACACCTTCGAGAATCGAACGCAGGCCGCGTGCACCGGTTTTACGCTCAAGTGCCTTGTGCGCAACTGACTTCAACGCATCCGGACGGAACTCCAGCTCTACCCCTTCCATCTCGAACAGCTTGGCGTATTGCTTGGTCAGAGCGTTCTTCGGCTCGGTCAGAATTTGCACCAGAGCAGCTTCGTCCAACTCATCCAGCGTGGCAATAACCGGCAGACGGCCTACAAACTCAGGAATCAGTCCGAACTTGACCAGATCATCAGGCTCAACGGCGCGCAGTGACTCGCCAACTTTTTTGCCTTCTTCCTTGCTGCGAACCTCGGCATTGAAACCGATTCCGCCTTTGGTCGAACGCCCCTGGATGACCTTCTCCAGGCCTGAAAAAGCACCACCGCAGATGAACAGAATATTACGCGTATCAACCTGCAGAAATTCCTGCTGCGGGTGCTTGCGACCGCCTTGCGGCGGCACGGAAGCCACAGTGCCCTCGATCAGTTTGAGCAGCGCCTGCTGCACGCCCTCACCCGACACGTCGCGGGTAATCGACGGGTTATCCGACTTGCGTGAGATCTTGTCGATTTCGTCGATGTAGACGATGCCCATCTGGGCTTTTTCCACATCGTAATCACACTTCTGCAGCAGCTTCTGAATAATGTTCTCGACGTCTTCACCCACATAACCGGCTTCGGTCAAAGTGGTGGCGTCGGCGATAGTGAACGGTACGTTCAACAGACGCGCCAAAGTTTCCGCCAGCAAGGTTTTACCCGAGCCTGTTGGGCCAATCAGCAGAATATTGCTCTTACCCAGCTCAACATCATCTTTCTTGTCACGCTGGTTGAGTCGCTTGTAATGGTTGTACACCGCTACCGCTAGAACCTTCTTCGCACGCTCCTGGCCGATCACGTACTGATCGAGGATCGTGCTGATTTCCTTTGGAGCAGGCAATTTGTGCGCGCTGCTCTCGGCCTGGGCTTCCTGCACCTCCTCGCGGATGATGTCATTGCACAGGTCGACGCACTCGTCGCAGATAAAGACCGAGGGGCCGGCAATTAATTTGCGCACTTCATGCTGGCTTTTGCCGCAGAAGGAGCAATAAAGCAACTTGCCGTTGTCCTCGCCGTTGCGGGTGTCAGTCATTCGTTCGATCCAAATCCGATAGGCTTGCAACACAAGATGAAGGCTTATGCGGGCTTTTTCAAGCCCGCCAGAGGCCGGACACGCCGTCCAGCCCTATTTTTGAGTTGCTTATATTAAGCGGGGCGCTTTTCAATCACCGCGTCGATCAACCCGTATTCACGAGCAGCTTCAGCGCTCATGAAATTATCACGATTGGTATCGCGCTCGATTTCTTCCAAGGTGCGCCCACTGTGCTTGGCCATCAGCATGTTGAGACGCTCACGAATGAAGAGGATTTCCTTCGCGTGGATTTCGATGTCCGACGCCTGCCCCTGGAAACCGCCCAATGGCTGGTGAATCATCACGCGTGAGTTCGGCAGGCAGTAACGCTTGCCCTCAGCACCAGCGGTGAGCAGGAATGCACCCATGCTGCATGCCTGACCAATACAGGTAGTGGATACGTTAGGCTTGATGAACTGCATGGTGTCGTAGATCGACATACCCGCCGTCACCGAACCACCCGGGGAGTTGATGTACAGATGGATGTCCTTGTCCGGATTCTCCGCCTCAAGGAACAGCAGCTGCGCACAGATTAAGTTGGCCATGTAGTCCTCTACAGGACCGACAAGAAAAATCACTCGCTCCTTGAGCAGGCGCGAATAGATGTCGTAAGCGCGCTCACCGCGAGCCGTCTGCTCGACAACCATAGGCACCAGGCCACCAGCGGCTTGGATATCAGGCATTTGCTGCATAAAAGGATTGCGGGACATGCTGCACTCGCTCCCTAAATAGTCATGTCACAAATACGCATAAGCCAGCGCGGAGGCTGGCTTATGGCGTGTTCGAACGAGGTAAAGAAATCAGGCGGCTTGTGGTGCTTCTACCGGCTTGACAGCTTCTTCGTACGAGACCGCTTTATCGGTCACGTTGGCCTTCTGCAAAACAGTATCTACAACTTGCTCTTCCAGTACAACCGAACGTACTTCGTTCATTTGCTGGTCGTTTTTGTAGTACCAGGCCACAACCTGCTCAGGCTCTTGGTAAGCCGAAGCCATTTCCTGAATCATTTCGCGAACGCGGGCGTCGTCCGGCTTCAACTCGCACTGCTTGACCACTTCAGCCACGACCAGACCCAGCACAACGCGGCGCTTGGCTTGCTCTTCGAACAGCTCAGCAGGCAGCTGCTCAGGCTTGAGGTTGCCACCGAACTGCTGAACGGCCTGCACGCGCAGACGGTTCACTTCGTTGCTGATCAGTGCCTTCGGCACTTCGATCGGGTTGGCAGCCAGCAGACCGTCCATCACCTGGTTTTTAACCTTGGATTTGATGGCCTGGCGCAGCTCGCGCTCCATGTTCTTGCGTACTTCAGCACGGAAGCCTTCCAGACCGCCTTCTTTCACGCCAAACAGGGCGAAGAAGTCGTCATTCAGCTCAGGCAACTGAGGTGCGGCGATGCTGTTGACGGTGACGGTGAACTCGGCAGTTTTGCCGGCCAGGTCCAGGTTCTGATAATCAGTCGGGAAAGTCGGATTGATTACACGCTCTTCGCCAGCTTGAGCGCCAACCAGAGCATCTTCAAAGCCAGGAATCATACGACCGGAGCCGAGAACCAGCTGAGTGCCCTTGGCCGAACCGCCAGCAAAGGCTTCGCCGTCAATCTTGCCAACGAAATCAATGTTCAACTGGTCACCATTCTCGGCAGCGCGCTCGGCGGCTTCGAAACGGGTGTTCTGCTTGCGCAGGATTTCCAGCATGTTGTCGACGTCAGCGTCAGCTACGTCAGCCTGCAGGCGCTCAATGGCGATGGACTCGAAGCCACCAACGGTGAATTCCGGGAACACTTCGAAGGTTGCAACGTATTCCAGATCTTTGCCTTTCTCGAACGATTTCGGCTCAACGGCCGGGGCGCCAGCTGGATTGAGCTTCTGCTCAACAACGGCTTCGTAGAAAGTGGATTGGATCAGATCACCCAGGGCTTCCTGACGCGCAGCATCTTCATAACGCTGGCGGATCACGCTCATTGGCACTTTGCCAGGACGGAAACCAGGGACCTTGGCACGACGGGCAGTCTGCTGCAGACGCTTGTTGACTTCAGTCTCGATGCGCTCAACAGAGACGCCAACGGTCATACGGCGCTCGAGAGCAGAAGTACTTTCAACAGAAACTTGCATGGATAATCCTCGTTGCACAGACATAAGCCGGCCGCTTGCCGGCCCCTAATCAAGGGCATGCATTCTAGAGGGTCGATTTGCAGAAGTCACCCTAGATGCAGGCGGCAAACGGGAGGGAGCTAAAAGATGGTGCGGACGGAGAGACTCGAACTCTCACGCCTTGCGGCGCTGGAACCTAAATCCAGTGTGTCTACCAATTCCACCACGTCCGCGTGGTAAAGCTTTATACAAAAACGCCAGGAATTAACCTGGCGCTTTGGAATATGGGGTGGACGATGGGGATCGAACCCACGACAACAGGAGTCACAATCCTGCGCTCTACCAACTGAGCTACGCCCACCATATTGCATTTTGCTTGAGCCAAGACCGCCAAATGGCGCACCCGGCAGGACTCGAACCTGCGACCATCCGCTTAGAAGGCGGATGCTCTATCCAGCTGAGCTACGGGCGCCTGTCCATCTGCATATGCAGACTTAAAGCTTTCGGCTTCGGAAAAAACTTTGCAGCTTCGACCTTTGCCGTCTTACCCAGCGACTGGCTGTGCTCGACAAGCGGGGCGAATGTTATAGAGGCCGTTTCAGGTCGTCAACAGGAAAAGTTAAAAAAATTCAGCCATTTAAAGGAGTTACGCGAAAACCGTGGCGTGCGCCTTTGCCCCACAGCACGGTCATGCGAGAATGCGCGTCCTTTTTCCATCCTTTCTTTATGGTTAACCAAGCGCAATGACCGCACAACTGATCGATGGCAAAGCAATTGCCGCCAGCCTGCGCCAGCAGATCGCCCAACGTGTCGCCGAACGACGTCAGCAAGGCCTGCGCGCACCCGGGTTGGCAGTAATTCTCGTCGGTAGCGACCCTGCGTCCCAAGTCTACGTTTCGCACAAGCGTAAAGATTGCGAAGAAGTAGGCTTCGTCTCACAGGCTTATGACCTACCGGCCACCACCGGTCAGGCCGAGCTGATGGCATTGATCGACCGCCTGAATGACGAGCCGAGCATTGACGGCATCCTGGTGCAACTGCCATTGCCAGAACACCTCGACGCTTCTTTACTGCTTGAGCGCATTCGCCCGGATAAAGATGTTGATGGTTTTCACCCCTATAACATTGGTCGCCTGGCCCAACGCATGCCACTGCTGCGCCCCTGCACCCCGAAAGGCATTATGACCCTGCTGCAAAGCACCGGTGCAGACCTGTACGGCATGCACGCAGTGGTTGTTGGCGCCTCGAATATCGTCGGCCGACCGATGGCAATGGAACTGTTGCTGGCCGGCTGCACCGTGACAGTGACTCACCGCTTCACCAAAGACCTGCCCATGCATGTCGGCCAGGCCGATATCGTCGTGGTAGCTGCCGGCAAGCCTGGCCTGGTACAGGGCGAGTGGATCAAACCTGGCGCCATCGTTATCGACGTTGGCATCAACCGTCAGACCGACGGCAAGCTGATTGGCGATGTGGTGTATGAAACCGCCCTGCCCCGCGCCGGCTGGATCACACCGGTACCGGGCGGTGTTGGCCCAATGACCCGCGCCTGCCTGCTGGAAAACACCCTGCACGCCGCCGAGCATTTGCACGACTGAGTGCGACGCAGGCAAAAATAAAAAACGGCACCTTAGGTGCCGTTTTTTATGCCGTTTACAAAAATACTGCATCAGTCGCGGGCTTGCTCCCAGGATCTCAGCAACTCGTTGTAGCTGATGGTTTCACCCTGAGGCTTCTCGTTGGCCAGCTTGGGCTTCGGTGCGCCCGGCTGATCCAGCCAGTACTGCGGATCTTTCGGCTCGTTGAGTTTGGGACCACACTCGCCCAGTACGCCGGAGCGCTCCAGACGACCCAACATGGTGTCCTGCGCCGCCGCCAAACCATCTAACGCTTCTTGTGGCGACTTGTCGCCACTGGCTGCTTCAGCAATGAATTGCCACCACAGCTGCGCCAGACGTGGGTAGTCCGGTACGTTGGTGCCGGTCGGGGTCCACTGCACTCGAGCCGGGCTGCGATAGAACTCCACCAGGCCGCCGAGTTTCGGCGCAACGTCGGTCATGGCTTGCGAGTTGATATCCGACTCACGAATTGGCGTTAGGCCAACCAGGGTCTTCTTCAGCGATACGGTTTTCGAGGTAACGAACTGCGCATACAGCCAGGCGGCCAGGCGCTGTTTCTCCGGGGTGGACTTGAGGAAGGTCCAGGAGCCGGTGTCCTGGTAGCCCAGCTTCATGCCCTCTTCCCAATACGGACCTTTAGGTGAAGGCGCCATGCGCCACTTCGGTGTGCCGTCCTCATTAACCACCGGCAGGCCTGGTTTGGTCATGTCCGCGGTAAAAGCGGTGTACCAGAAGATCTGCTGGGCGATGCTGCCCTGCGCTGGCACCGGGCCGGACTCGGAGAACGTCATGCCCTGCGCTTCCGGTGGCGCGTATTTACGCATCCAGTCGACATACTTGGTGGTGGCATACACCGCCGCCGGGCCATTGGTATCGCCGCCACGGGCAACGCTGGAGCCCACCGGACGGCAGCCGTCTACACGAATACCCCACTCATCCACCGGCAAGCCATTAGGCAGGCCCTTGTCGCCGCCACCCGCCATGGAGAACCAGGCATCGGTGAAGCGCCAGCCGAGGGAGGGGTCTTTCTTACCGTAATCCATATGGCCATAGATGCGCTGGCCATCGATTTCCTTAACCTTCTCGGAGAAGAACTCAGCGATGTCTTCATAGGCCGACCAGTTGACCGGCACCCCCAGCTCGTAGCCGTAGATTTCCTTGAACTTGGCCTTCAGCTCCGGGCGCTCGAACCAGTCAGCGCGGAACCAGTACAGGTTGGCGAACTGCTGATCCGGTAGCTGATAGAGCTTGCCGTCAGGCCCGGTGGTGAAGGAAATGCCGATAAAGTCCTGCAGATCCAGGGTCGGCGAGGTCACAGCCTTGCCTTCGCCCTCCATCATGTCGCTGATGGCCACGGCCTTACCGTAGCGAAAGTGCGTACCGATCAGGTCAGAGTCGTTGATATAGCCGTCGTAGATGTTCTTGTCCGACTGCATCTGGGTTTGCAGTTTCTCGACGACGTCACCTTCCTGCATCAGGTCGTGCTTGAGCTGGATCCCGGTGATTTCGCTGAAGGCCTTGGCCAGCACCTTGGACTCATACTCGTGGGTGGCGATGGTTTCCGAGGCCACGCTGATGCTCATGCCGCGAAACGGCTCGGCGGCTTTGATAAACCACTTCAACTCTTCGAGTTGCTGCTCAGGCGTCAGGGTCGAGGGGTTGAACTCCTCGCCGATCCACTTCTTTGCCGCTTCTTCGTAGGCATCAGCCCAGGCCGCGCCGCTCAAGCCGGACAACGTCAGCAGGGCAGCCAGCGCCATGCTATGTCGAGTTTTGTTGTTATTGTCGAACATAGAGACCTCCATCTCAGGGTTTGGAATGAGGCAAGCGGGTCATGGCCGCGCCCAACCAGCAGGCGCACCCAAGGCAGCCCGACTTAGCCCCAACGCATCACTGCAAACAACCAGAACAGGGACAGCACCGAAGCTATCCAGACACTCCAATCGGTCGCGCCCACCACCAGCAGGTGCAGGTAGGCACTCCCAAGCAGACCGATAAATAGCCGATCACCACGGGTGGTGCTGATCGGCAACAAGCCTTTGCGCTCGATACAGGGCGAACGCAGCTCCCAGATCGTCATGCCGACCAGCAGCATGCCGATAAAGCCGAAAAACAACGCCGTCGGCAGAGTCCAGGCCATCCAATCCATCGTCGCGACTCCTATACCCGGCCCAGGGCAAAGCCCTTGGCCACATGGTTACGGACAAACCAGATCACCAGCATACCCGGCAGAATGGTCAATACCCCCGCCGCCGCCAGCACGCCCCAATCGATCCCCGATGCCGACACCGTACGCGTCATCACCGCGGCAATCGGCTTGGCATCCACCGAGGTCAAGGTGCGCGCCAGCAACAGCTCGACCCAGGAAAACATGAAGCAGAAGAACGCGGTGACGCCGATGCCCGAGCCAATCAGCGGGATAAAGATCTTCACGAAGAATTTCGGGAAGCTGTAGCCGTCGATATAGGCGGTTTCGTCAATTTCCTTCGGCACCCCGGACATAAAGCCTTCGAGAATCCACACCGCCAGCGGCACGTTGAACAGGCAGTGCGCCAGCGCCACAGCGATATGCGTATCGAACAGGCCGATCGACGAATACAGCTGGAAAAATGGCAGCAGAAAAACCGCCGGTGGCGCCATGCGGTTGGTCAGCAGCCAGAAGAACAGGTGCTTGTCGCCGAGAAAACGGTAGCGCGAAAACGCATAGGCTGCCGGCAGCGCCACCGTTAGCGAGATCACCGTGTTCAGGCACACGTAGTACAGCGAGTTGAGATAACCCTCGTACCAGCTCGGGTCGGTGAAGATCACCTTGTAGTTATCAAGGGTGAAGCCGTGCGGCCACAGCGTCAGGCCGCCGAGAATCTCGGTATTACTCTTGAACGACATGTTCAGCAGCCAGTAGATCGGCACCAGCAGGAACAGGACATACAGCCCCAATACCACCTTCTTGCGTAGGGTCATGGTCGGCCTCAGCGAGTCTTATCGTTGTGGGTCATGGCGGTGTAGAACAGCCAGGACACCAACAGGATGATCAGGAAGTACACCAGCGAAAACGCCGCTGCCGGGCCCAGGTCGAACTGACCGATGGCCATTTGCGTCAGGGTCTGGCTAAGGAAGGTGGTGGCGTTACCCGGCCCGCCGCCTGTCAGCACGAAGGGCTCGGTGTAGATCATGAAACTGTCCATAAAGCGCAGCATCACCGCGATCAGCAGCACGCTCTTCAGCTTGGGCAGCTGGATATGGCGGAACACAGCCCAGTCGGATGCGCGGTCGATACGCGCAGCCTGGTAATACACATCGGGAATCGCGCGCAGCCCCGAATAGCACAGCAGCGCCACCAGCGAGGTCCAGTGCCAGACGTCCATGATCAGCACCGTGACCCAGGCGTCGCTGGTATTCGAGGCATAGTTGTAGCTGATGCCCAGGCTGTTCAGGCTCCAGCCCAGCAAGCCGATGTCGGCGCGGCCGAAGATCTGCCAGATGGTGCCGACCACGTTCCACGGGATCAGCAGCGGAATCGCCAACACGATCAGCACCAGCGAGGCCATGCGCCCCTTGGTCGGCATGCACAAAGCGATGGCGATACCTAAGGGAATCTCGATCAGCAGCACGCAAGCGGAGAAGATGAACTGGCGCAGCAGCGAGTCATGCAGACGGGTGTCCTGCAGCACCTGCTTGTACCAGTCGACGCCGACGAAATAGCGCGTGGAATGGTCGAAGATGTCCTGCACCGAGTAGTTGACCACAGTCATCATCGGCACGATGGCGCTGAACGCCACCAGCAGGAATACCGGCAGCACCAACCACCAGGCCTTGTTGTTCTGCACCTTCATGGCTGCACCTCCTGCGCTTGCGCCTCAACCAGAACGTCATCGGCGTAAACCATCAACCACTGCGCCGGAAAGCTCAGGTACACCTGCTGCTGCGGCACGGGCTGATCTTCCTGCAAGCGCACCTTGAGCGCCTGGCCATCGAGTTTTAGGGTGAGAATCTTGTAGGTGCCAAGATCTTCCACATGCACCACCTCGCCGCACAGCGCGTCCTCGTTTGGGCCATCCCAGACGTGGACGAACTCCGGACGGATGCCGATTTTCAGCTTGGCCCCAGGCAGCTCCGCAAGGCGCCGATTGAGCGCCGCCGACAACGGCAGCACGGTGTTGTTGAAACGCACACCGCCGGCATAAGGCAGTACATCAATCAGGTTCATTCCCGGGCTGCCGATGAAGTAGCCAACAAAGGTGTGGCTGGGGCGCTCGAACAACTCACGCGGCGTGCCGAACTGGACGATCTGCCCGCCGTACATCACCGCAATCTTGTCGGCGAAGGTCGAGGCTTCGAGCTGGTCATGGGTGACGTAAACCATGGTGATATTGAACTGCTCGTGGATCTGCTTGAGCTTACGCCGCAGCTTCCATTTCAGGTGCGGGTCGATCACCGTCAGCGGCTCATCGAAGAGAATCGCCGAGACGTCGTCACGCACCAGGCCGCGGCCCATGGAGACCTTCTGCTTCTCGTCGGCGGTCAGATTACGGGCGCGTTTGTGCAGCAAGGGGTGCAACTCCAGCACCTCGGCAATTTCATTGACCTTGGTGAGGATCTTCGCCTCGTTCATGCCCTGGTTACGCAACGGAAAAGCCAGGTTGTCGAACACCGTCATGGTGTCGTAGACCACCGGAAACTGGAAAACTTGGGCGATATTGCGCAGCTCCGGCGGCAGTGCGTTGACCACCTTGCCATCGAATTGCACCTCGCCATGGGAGGGGCTAAGCAGCCCGGAAATGATATTCAGCAGAGTTGACTTGCCGCAGCCCGAAGGCCCCAGCAACGCATAGGCGCCGCCCTGCTCCCACACATGATTCATCTCACGGATGGCGTAGTCGGCCGCGCCAGTCGGCGCGCGACTGTAACTGTGGGCCAGGTTGTGCAAACGGATCTCGGCCATCAGGCAACCCTCTCCAGACGGCGGCTGGGCGCCTGAATCAACTGCCCATCAGCGGCAAAGACAAACAGCTTGTGGGTAGGGATATAGATGAGGATCGGCGTGTCCACGTCGTACTCATGTACCCCAGGCAGATGCAGCACCAGCACGAACTGCTCGTTGCGCACATGCAGAAAGGTTTCCGAACCGCTGATCTCAGCCAGTTCAACCGTTACCGCCAGTTCCAGATCGTCATCATTGGACGGCACCAGGCCGATATGGCTGGGGCGTACACCAAAGCGGTATTCACCCTCGGCAATACCTTGCAGGTCCGGGTTGAGCGGGAAATGCACGGTATCGGCAAAGCTTACTTCGGTGCCGCTGACGCGCCCTGGCATCAGGTTGATCGCCGGTTCCGAGAACAGCTCGGCGGCCAGCACCTGCTGCGGACGGTGATAAACCTCGGCGGTCTTGCCGCTCTGCACCACTCGCCCTTCATGCAGAATGGTGGTGGTACCGCCCAGGGCCAGAGCCTCGTTGGGCTCGGTGGTGGCATAGATGGCAATGGTGTGGCGGGCCTGAAACAGCTCGCGCATTTCCTGGCGCAGCTCTTCGCGCAGCTTGTAGTCGAGGTTGACCAGCGGCTCATCGAACAGAATCAGCGAGGCATCCTTGACCAGGGCGCGGGCCATGGCGGTGCGCTGCTGCTGGCCGCCGGACAGCTCCAGCGGGTAGCGCTTGAGCAAAGCCTCGATACGCAGCATCTTCGCCGTGGCATGGACTTTTTCCAGAATCTCGGCCTTGCTCACGCCGGCCTGACGCAGCGGCGAGGCGATGTTCTCGAACACCGTCAGGGTCGGGTAATTGATGAACTGCTGATAGACCATCGACACGTTGCGCTGGCGTACCGGCACCTGGGTCATATCGGCGCCATTCATCAGGATGCGCCCGCTGCTGGGCTTATCCAGGCCCGCCATCAAACGCATAAGGCTGGTCTTGCCAGACAGCGTGCGCCCCAGCAGCACATTGAAGGAGCCAGGTTCGAAGCTCAGGCAGGCATCGTCGATATACAGCTGGTGATCAACGATCCGCGTGACATGCTCCAGGGTAAGTGACATGGGCCGTCCTTTTTCTTGTTATCTCCCCCAGCTACAAGGCGAGTTCCGTGCCAACACCTCTAAAAAATCCCAAGCCATTGATTTAAAACAACTACGACCAAACACAAACAACACACGGAGACCGCACTGAACACTTTTGAACAGTGCACAGTGAACAACTGAACAGTCACAGCGTTGACATTGAACAGCCTTCGGCGACACTGCACAGACCCGGCGCAGACCGTGGTGCATAACAACAAGAACCCGTGCGAGAGACCTGTCATGGCTGACGCTGTCACTGCCCTGCCTCACGAGACCATCATCCAGGACTCCTGGACACGCTGCCGCGACTACGGTCTGACCCACCAGAGCACACCGATCTTCAACCAGCCCGAGCGCGGCGAAGTCAGCGCCCTGCTGGAAAGCCAGCACGCCCTGGTGCACACCACCCACAAGGAAGTGCTGCCCTACTACGGCACCATCCTGGCCAACTCCAATTGCCTGATCATGCTGGCCGACCACCAAGGCCAGGTGCTGCAGTCCTGGGGTGACCAACGCTTTATCGAACCGAGCCGCGCCGCCGGCTTTGTCGCCGGGGCCACCTGGCTGGAGCGCTATACCGGCACCAATGCCATCGGCACCGCCCTGAGTTGCGCCCAGGCCGTACATATTCAGCACGATGAGCACTTCCTCAAGGCCAACCGCTTTATGACTGGCTCGGCCTCGCCGATTTTTGACGAGCAACGGCAGATGATCGCGGTGCTGGATGTGTCCAGCGACAGCTACCTGCCGCCCTCGCACACCCTGGGCATGGTCAAGATGATGAGCCAGTCGGTGGAGAACCGGCTGATCCTCAACCTGTTCCAGCAGCGCTACTTCCAGCTGAGCTTCAACACCAGCCTGGATAACCTCAGCAGCCCCTGGGCTGGGCTGCTGATTTTTGATGAGCAAGGCCAGGTGGTATCCGCCAATCGGCGTGCCGACAGCTTGTTGGGCGTGGGCATGGCCCAGGTGAATATCGAAAGCCTGTTCGACGTACCGCTGCAGCAATTACTCAACCAACCCGAAGCGCTGCCGTTCAACCTGCGCGCCAGTGGGCGCTTTCGCTTTCACGCGCAGATCAAACGCCCGCAGCAGCCCGCGCCGATCCAGGCCCGCGACTTTCGCCAAACCCAGCAGCCGCCTGCCAACGCCACGCGCAACCCGTTTACCCTTGCTTCGCTCAACCTCGGCGACCCGCGTGTCGATAAAGCCGTGCGTCAGGCCGAGCGGTTACTGGAAAAGAACATCCCGATCCTGGTGCATGGTGAAACCGGAGTAGGCAAGGAGGTTTTCGTCAAAGCCCTGCACCACGCCAGCTCGCGCGCCAGCCAGGCGTTTATCGCGGTCAACTGCGCGGCCATTCCCGCAGAGCTGGTGGAGTCCGAGCTGTTTGGCTATGAAAAAGGCGCGTTTACCGGGGCCAACCAGAAAGGCAGCATCGGCCTGATCCGCAAGGCCGACAAAGGCACGCTATTTCTCGACGAAGTCGGCGATATGCCACTGCGCGTGCAGGCCCGTCTGCTGCGGGTACTGCAGGAGCGCTGCGTGCAACCGTTGGGCAGCAGCGAGCTGTACCCGGTGGATATCCGCCTGATTTCCGCCACCAACCGCCCGCTGCGCCAGGATGTGGAGAGCGGGCTGTTTCGCCAGGACCTCTACTACCGCATCAGCGGCCTCAACCTCGAACTGCCGCCGCTGCGCGAACGCACCGACAAGGCCGCTATGGTCCAGCGCATCTGGGATTACCACCGCGAACCACAGCAATGGGCCGGGCTAAGCCATGAAGTGATGAGCCTGTTCGAGCGTCACCCGTGGCCCGGCAACCTGCGCCAACTGAGCAGCGTCTTGCAGATTGCCCTGGCCATGGCCGATGACCAGCAAATCCGCGCCGAACATCTGCCGGATGATTTCTTTGCCGATTTGCAGCCCGCTGCTGAGCAAACAGCCGCCACCCAAGCGTCACCGCAACCTTTGGCCAGCACCAGCGCGGATGATCTGGCCAGCCAATACCAGGCCTGCGGCGGCAATATCTCGCACCTGGCGCGCAGCCTAGGGGTTAGCCGTAACACACTGTACAAACGCTTACGGGAAACAGGGCTGACGGCGCGCTAGAGCACGCCGCCGCCCTTGTAAACCTCGTCTGAGTCAGCCTTCTTAGCCCGTCATGGACTTATACGGCCCAGCTAGGGTCGAACCCATTGGGTAGCCTTTACGGGTCCGCACTGCGCTCACCCGTGCCCTCTCTCTTCCAGCGCCGCCATCAGGGCAACCATTCTCCTTCGCGAGTCCAAGCCTAATGCGTTACCCCTCAACTCCAACAGACGCTTTTGCGCGAAGCACGCCATTGACCTGCATCTTAATCAGCATGCTGCTGTTGAGCGCCTGCAGCAGCATGGCACCGCCACAGCCAAACCCCGAGATTGAACCGATACGTTTTCTCCTGAGTTTCGATGACGGCCCAAGCGGCAATACCCGTGACAATCCAACCGAACAGATTCTCGACACCCTGGCAGACAACCCAATCCAGCCAGGGATCAAGGCGCTGTTCTTTGTCCAGACCCGCGCCGCAGCAGCTGGCGGCAGCGTTCACGGCCAGACGCTGCTACGGCGCCAGCAACGTGAGGGCCATCTGCTAGGTTTTCACACCGCGACTTCTGGACACTCCAACCACCGTTTTCTCAGCGCTGAGGCACTCAATCAATCTCTTACCGACGGCGTAGCCGATCTGAGCGCCATCAGCGGCATCGCCCCGCGCCTGGTGCGACCACCCTTCTGGAACTACGACGAGCGCACATTCGCCGCCTACCAGACGCACGGTCTGCGCATACTGCTCACCGATTTGAGCGCCAACGATGGCAAGACCTGGGGCATCAATGGCAGCCTGCGCCGGCGCAGTAACCTGCGTGACCAGCTGGCGCGGGCCGCGCAGCAGATCAGCGTCGGCGCCTTGCCCGCTGTCGATGGGGTCATACCCGTAGTGGTGACTTTCCACGACCTCAACTCCTATACCGCGCGGCATATGCAGGAGTACCTGCAGATCCTTCTGGATGTAGCCGAAGATGTGGGCCTGGCCACCGACAAGCAACCGTTCTATGGCCAACGCGACGCCTTACAACGTGCTGCATTAAGACGCGCCCTCGGCGACCCACAGCAGTACGCTCGGCTGCCAGGCCTATGGAACTGGCTGTGGAACTAGCAAACCGTACGCAATAAAAAAGGCCGCTCGAAAGCGGCCTTGTCATTCCAGCAACGAATCTAGTCTGCCAAGCGCCAGGTCGTACCGCCCTTGCCGTCTTCCAGTACCACGCCCATGGCGGTGATATGGTCGCGGATACGGTCTGACTCGCCCCAATTCTTCTCGGCACGGGCCTGCAGACGCGCAGCGATCAATGCCTCCACCTCGGCCGCATCAACCTTACCGGCAGCACCGGCCTGCAGGAATGCTTCAGGCTCAAGCTGCAACACACCCAGCACCCCAGCCAATTCCTTCAAGCGCGCGGCTAAGCCAGCAGCGGCCTGCAGATCGGTTTCACGCAGGCGATTGATCTCACGGGCCAGTTCGAACAGCACGGCGCAGGCTTCTGGCGAGTTGAAGTCATCGTCCATGGCCGCCGCAAAGCGCTCGACGAAGGCTTCGCCGCCAGCCGGCTCAGCATCAGGTAGGCCCTTGAGCGCGTTATAGAAACGCTCCAGCGCGCCCTTGGCTTCGCGCAGACTGTCTTCGGAGTAGTTGATCGGGCTGCGGTAGTGGCTGGACACCAGCAGGTAGCGCACCACTTCCGGGTGATATTTTTCCAGCACCTCACGAATGGTGAAGAAGTTGCCCAGGGATTTGGACATCTTCTCGCCGTCAACGCGCACCGCGCCGGCGTGCATCCAGGCGTTGGCGTAGAGCTTGCCGGTGGCCGCCTCACTCTGTGCAATCTCGTTTTCGTGGTGCGGGAAAACCAGATCAGGGCCGCCGCCATGGATGTCAAACGTCTCGCCCAAGCAGCAAGTCGACATTACCGAGCACTCGATATGCCAGCCCGGACGACCAGCGCCCCATGGCGACTCCCAGCTCGGTTCGCCCGGCTTGACGCCCTTCCACAGCACGAAATCCAGCGGATCCTGCTTGGCTTCATCAACTTCGATGCGCGCGCCGATCTTCAGGTCTTCGATCTTCTTACGCGACAGCTTGCCGTAACCGACAAATTTGCCAACGCGGTAGTAGACGTCGCCATTGCCGGGCGCGTAGGCAAAACCCTTGTCGATCAAGGTCTGGATCATCTGGTGCATGCCGGCGATATGCCCGGTGGCACGCGGCTCCTGGTCCGGACGCAGGACATTGAGACGCGCCTCGTCTTCGTGCATAGCCGCGATCATGCGCTCGACTAGCGCTTCGAACGGTTCACCGTTGTCATTGGCGCGCTTGATGATCTTGTCGTCGATGTCAGTGATATTGCGCACGTAGGTCACGTCATAGCCGCGATGGCGCAGCCAGCGAGTCACCACATCGAACGCCACCATCACCCGCGCATGACCGATATGACAGAAGTCGTAAACCGTCATGCCGCACACATACATGCGCACCTGGTTACCCACCAGCGGTTTGAAGACGTCTTTGCTTTTGGTCAGCGTGTTGTAGATCGAGAGCATCGGGGTTCCTTGAAAAACCATGGACCAGCGTACCAGCCCGGTTCTAATCAGAGCATCTGAGCAATAGAGCCTGTTTCGGATCTCGCGAGCTAGAGCGAGACAAGGCAAAAATGGCCGAGGAAGCGGAGTTTACTAGCTGTAAATGAGCATTCCGAGACCATTTTTAACGCAGTATCGCTGACGCGCAGCAGATCCGAGCCTGGCTCTTAGGCCCAGGAATCGCGCAGCGTTACGGTACGGTTGAAGACGGGGGCACCCGGCTTGCTGTCCTTGATGTCGGCACAGAAATAGCCTTCGCGCTCGAACTGGAAGCGCTCTTCCGGCGCAGCCTCGGCCAGGGATGGCTCGGCGCGACAACCTTTGAGCACCACCAGCGAATCCGGGTTGATGTTGTCGAGGAAGCTGCCGCCTTCTTCGTCCTTCTCCGGATTAGCAGACCGGAACAGGCGATCGTACAGGCGTACTTCGCACTCGACGCTTTCTGCCGCCGGCACCCAGTGGATCACGCCTTTGACCTTGCGCCCTTCGGGGTTCTTGCCCAGGGTGTTTTCGTCGTAGCTGCAACGCAGTTCAACGATAGTGCCGTCAGCATCCTTGATCGCCTCATCGGCGCGAATCACGTAGCTGCCACGCAGCCGCACTTCGCCGCCCGGAATCAGGCGCTTGAAGCCGGCCGGCGGGACTTCTTCGAAGTCGCTGGCATCGATATAGATTTCACGGCTGAACGGCAGCACGCGCACGCCCATGTCCTGCTTGGGATGGCGCGGCAGCTCGAGATTCTCGGTCTGGCCTTCCGGGTAGTTGGTGATCACCACCTTCAACGGCTTGAGCACGCACATGGCACGCGCGGCATTGGCGTCGAGGTCATCACGAATGGCGAACTCCAGCATGCCGATGTCCACCACGCCGCCAGCACGGTTGACGCCAATCATGTCGCAGAAGGCGCGGATCGACGCCGGGGTGTAGCCGCGACGGCGGAAGCCCGACAGGGTCGACATACGCGGATCGTCCCAGCCATTGACGTGCTTCTCGTCCACCAACTGCTTGAGCTTGCGCTTGCTGGTGATGGTGTAGTTCAGGTTCAGACGAGCGAATTCGTACTGACGCGGCTGCGCCGGCACTGGCAGTTGCGCAAGGAACCACTCGTACAGCGGACGGTGGTCTTCGAACTCCAGGGTGCAGATCGAATGAGTGATGCCTTCGATGGCATCCGACTGACCGTGGGTGAAGTCATAGCTGGGGTAGATGCACCACTTGTCACCGGTCTGGTGGTGGTGAGCATGACGAATGCGGTACAGAATCGGATCGCGCAGGTTGATGTTCGGCGAGGCCATGTCGATCTTCGCGCGCAGCGAACGGGCACCATCGGCGAATTCGCCGGCCTTCATGCGGGCGAACAGGTCAAGATTTTCCTCGACGCTGCGCTCACGGAACGGGCTGTTCTTGCCCGGCTCAGTGAGATTGCCGCGGTAAGCACGCATTTCTTCGGCGTTGAGGTCGCAGACAAAAGCCTTGCCTGCCTTAATCAGTTCAATGGCCCAGGCATGCAGCTGGTCGAAATAATTGGAGGCATAACGCTCCTCGCCCGCCCACTGAAAGCCCAGCCACTGCACGTCACTCTTGATCGCGTCGATGTATTCCTGGTCTTCCTTGGCCGGGTTGGTGTCATCAAAGCGCAGGTTGCACTCGCCACCAAACTCCTTGGCCAGGCCGAAGTTCAGGCAAATCGACTTGGCGTGGCCAATATGCAGGTAGCCATTGGGCTCCGGCGGAAAACGGGTAATGATCTTCGCGTGCTTGCCGGCATCCAGATCGGCCTGGACGATGGGACGAAGAAAGTTAGCGGCGGCGACAGTTTCTGGCTTGCTCATGGTGTCCTTGATCATGCAGGTGCGCGGCACAGGGTAGGCCGACTAAAACAAAGCGCTTATCATAGCCGAAGCTGTCAACCCCCTGACAGGCCCAAGAACCGCTGCAATGCCCTTTGCTGGAAATTCAGCGGCGCACGGATTTATCGACAGAGCGATTACCTCCATGATCAAGCTGCACACCAACCACGGCGTTATCACCCTCAACCTGTTCGAAGACAAAGCCCCGGAGACCGTGGCCAACTTCAAGCAGTACGTTAAAGAAGGTCACTACGACAACACCGTTTTCCACCGCGTGATCAGCAACTTCATGATCCAGGGCGGCGGTTTCGAGCCGGGCATGAAGCAGAAAACCACCCGCGCCCCGATCAAGAACGAAGCCAACAATGGCGTCGCCAACAAGATCGGCACCGTGGCAATGGCTCGCACCATGGAGCCGCATTCGGCATCCGCGCAGTTCTTTATCAACGTTTCCGACAACAGCTTCCTCAACCACAGCGCGCCGACCGTGCAAGGCTGGGGTTATGCGGTTTTCGGTGAAGTAGTTGAAGGCATGGACGTGGTGAATGCCATCAAGGCCGTTGCCACCACCAGCAAATCCGGCCACCAGGATGTACCGGTTGATGACGTGATCATCGAGCGCGCTGAGATCGTTGAGTGATTCTACTGATCTCCGATCTGCATCTTGAACAGGAGCGCCCGGACATCAGCCGGGCGTTTCTGCATTTTCTTGAAACCCGCGCGGTTCAGGCTCAGGCGCTGTATATCCTCGGCGACTTCTTTGAAGTGTGGATCGGCGACGACGCCATCAGCCCCTTTCAACGTTCGATTGCCCAGGCCCTGCGCCAACTTAGCGAGCGCGGCACGCGCATCTACCTGATGCATGGCAATCGCGACTTCTTGATCGGCAAAGCCTTCTGCCGCGAAGCTGGCTGCACCTTGCTGCCCGACCCCAGCGTAATCGAGCTGAATGGCGAGCGCGTGCTGCTGATGCACGGCGACAGCCTGTGCACCCAGGACATCAGCTATATGAAGCTGCGGCGCTGGCTGCGCAACCCGATTTCACTGTTGGTTTTGCGCAATCTGCCGCTGCGCACCCGACAAAAACTGGCGCGCAAGCTGCGCAATGAAAGCCGTACGCAAACACGGATGAAAGCCAGTGAAATTGTCGACGTCACCCCGGATGAAGTGCCGCGCATCATGGCCGAGTACGGTGTGCGCACGCTGATCCACGGCCACACCCATCGCCCCGCCACCCATCAACTGCAAGTCAACGGCCAGGCGGCGCAGCGCATTGTGCTTGGCGACTGGGACAAACTGGGCTGGGCACTGCAGGCAGACCGCCAAGGCTTGCAGCAAAGCGCCTTCGATCTTCAACCTGCGTGAAACTTTGACGCCGCGCACAAAGCGCTGAGCCACCCCACTTGACGGGCGATTCGCCGATCATCAGCATCGGCGACCTCAAAACGCCATCAGGGATCGACCATGCTGCTCAGCAAGGAACACCTTTTCAAATACGCCATCGCACCGGCCGCACTGGTTGCGGTGAGCTTCGTCACCTTCAACAGCGTGTTCTTCTATAACGAAGCCGGTTTCGCCACACACGTGCGCACCATATTCGGCGAAGAAAAAGTGGTCGACGACGTCGGCTACGCCACCAAATGGTTCGGCCGCGCCACCGCCTGGAAGAAGGCCCTGAGTGTGCAATCGGTGCTCACCGAAGCCCTGGCCATCGACGACAGCAGCGACAACGATTCGCTCGGCGCCACCATCGAAGCCTTCCCCATCGTGTTTCTCGGCAACGTCGACGCCAAGGTCGAGTCCTCGGCGCGTTTCCGCCTGCCGGCGGGCGAGCAGTTCCTGAAGATCGCCCAGGAATACCGCAACCCGGAAAACTTCATCAAGACCGCGCTGGTGCCTGCCATCAAGGAAACTCTGCAGGCCACCGCCTCGCTGATGAGCGCCGATGACTTTTATGCCGGCGCGCGCAGCGAGTTCGCCGCCGAGTTCGAAAACCAGCTGAATGACGGCCTGTACCTGATCAAGCGCAAGGAAATTCGTGGCCCGCGCGGCCATCAGCCAAGCCAGACCGCGATTCTGCAAGCAGGCACCGAGCAAGGCGCGTTCGGCGACAACAACGTCAGCCAGTTCGTCACCGAGAAGGTCATGGACAACAAGGGCATCCCGGTACGCAAGCAGCAGCAGTTCCGCAAATACGGCGTGGAAGTGGTCGAGGCGCGCATCACCAATGTCGACCCTAACCCGCAGTACAAACAGCGCATGGTCAAGGTCCAGCAGGCCCTGGCTGAGCTGGCTGTCGCGCGGCAGAACCGCCTGAAGGAAGAAGAAGAGAAGCTGCTGGTGACCGCCCGAGGTGAAAAGGAAGTGGAAGCGCGCCGCCAGGAAACCCTGCGCGACCAGATCGAACGCACCACCCAGGCAGAAACCGAGAAGCAACTGGCGATCATCAACGCCGAGCGCGAGAAAGGCCGCGCCGAGATCGAAAAACAGACCGCCGAACTGTTGCGCGATAAAGCGGCGATCACCGCCGATGCCACGAAAATTACCGCCGATGCCGAAGCCCACGCCCGTGAAGCGGTAATCAAGGCTGACGGTGCGCTGCAACCCAAGCTCGATGCGCTGATCGCGATTAACAAGGTCTGGGCCGAAGCCGCCGCCCAGGCACCGGTTCCCAGCGTGATGATGGGTGGCGGTAGCGATGGCGCCAGCAGCCGCCAGGATGAAATCAGCCAACTGATGGGCGTACTGGCCACCAAGGCCGCGCGCGACTTGTCGCTGGATCTGAAAGTGCAGCAGTAAGCACCGCACATTCACCAACAAAAAAGCGCCCAATTGGGCGCTTTTTGCTTTAGAGCGGCGGCACACCGCTGTGAAAACGAAACTCGGTGTCCGGTGACTCGATCAGCTCGCGCTCCGCCGCCCTCACTCGTTCGATGGCCTGGTTTACGTCGCGTTCATCGCCGTACTGATAAGCCAGCTTCAGATAGTTCTGAAAATGCCGCGCCTCGCTTTTCAGCAAGCCGAAGTAGAACTTGCCCAGCTCTTCATCCAGGTGCGGCACCAGGGCCTCGAAACGCTCGCAGCTGCGCGCCTCGATAAACGCACCGACCACCAGGGTATCCACCAATTTGTGCGGTTCATGGGTGCGCACCACCTTGCGCAAGCCCGAGGCGTAGCGCGCCGCCGATACAGGGCGCAGGCCGATCTTGCGGCGCTTCATGATGCGCAGCACCTGCTCATGGTGCACCAACTCCTCACGGGCCAGGCGCGACATGGCGTTGAGCAGGTCGACATAGGTGCTGTACTTGGCCATCAGGCTCAAGGCCGTGCTGGCGGCCTTGAATTCGCAATTCTTGTGGTCAATCAGCAAGGTCTGCTGATCAGCCAAGGCGGCTGTGATCCAGGCATCAGGTGTGCGGCAACCGAGAAACTCGTGGATTTCCGGCAGGTTCATCGGTGCGCACTCAACATCGGGCTATACCCGGGCTGAAAGGTAGCGCAACGCAGCAAATGATCGATTTGGGCTGACAGATACATAAATTCACAAAAATGAGCGGGCTTGAGCAGTGCGGCTGCAGGGCCGCCATTATACGAATGAACACGCGAACAGCCACTCGATTGACACCGGTCAAGCATCAAGCCAGTGGCAGCGATCTATAGTGATAAGCAGTACAACCGACTGCACATGGAGATGATCATGCAAGCTATTCGCAGCATTCTGGTGGTGATGGAGCCCAATCACACGGAAGACTTGGCCCTCAAACGTGCCAAGCTGATTGCCGGCGTCACTCAATCGCACCTGCATCTGCTGGTGTGCGATAAGAAAAGTGATCACACCGGCTACCTGCGCGACCTGACCGGTTTGCTCAATAGTGAAGGGTTCAGCACCTCCAGCCAGCAGGCCTGGGATGAAAACCAGCACCAGACCATCATCAACGTGCAGCAGGCCGAAGGCTGCGGCCTGGTGATCAAGCAGCACTTTCCCGACAACCCATTGAAAAAAGCTCTGCTCACCCCCGATGACTGGAAACTGCTGCGCTACTGCCCGGCGCCAGTGCTGATGGTGAAAACCGAAAAATCCTGGGCGGGCACCGCGATTCTGGCAGCGGTTGATGTGGGAAATGCTGACAGCGAACACCGCACTCTGCACACCAGCATCGTCAGCCATGGCTTTGATATTGCCGCCCTGGCCAAGGCCGAATTACATGTAATCAGCGCTCACCCTGCGCCCATGCTCTCGGCGGCCGACCCGACCTTCCAACTCAAGGAAACCATCGAGGCGCGCTACCGCGAGCAATGCAAGGCGTTTCAAGCCGAGTACGAGATCAGCGATGAGCGCTTGCATATCGCCGAAGGTCCGGCCGATGTGCTGATCCCGCAGGTTGCGCACCGCCTCAACGCCGGCGTCACGGTGATCGGCACCGTAGCGCGCACCGGCATTTCTGGCGCGCTGATCGGCAATACCGCCGAGGTGATTCTCGACTCGCTGGAAAGCGACATTCTGGTGCTCAAACCGGACGACATCATTGCCCACCTGGAAGAGCTGGTCGCTCAGCGCTAACCTCTGTGCCGCACAACAAAAAAGCCGCCTGAACAGGCGGCTTTTTCATTTGAAAGAGGGTTTCAGACTCTTATCTCAAGCCCTTCAAGCAGAAAACGCGGCGCGATGTAGCGCTCGTAGTGCGCCTCGGACAGCAGAAAGAACTCGCGATCAATCGCATCGCGCAATTCCGGCAGGCCCCAACTGCGAAACTCTGGCAGCAGCACCATGCCATAGGCCTCCAGCTGACTAATGACCCGCGCACCACGGGCGATCAATTGATAGGCCCAGCAATACGGTGACTGTTGCGGGACAAAACGGATCTTGCGCTGCTCCAGCTGCATTCGCAGACGATCAGCATCGAAAACTTCCAACTTAGCTGCCATAACCTGCACCAACAGCACCTCCAGGCGCAGCCAAACGGCACGCTTTTCCTCGTCGTTATAGCCGTTCCAGTTAATCACCTCATGATGGAAGCGCTTGCAGCCACGGCAGACCAAATCACCGTAAACAGTGGAGCACAGGCCGACACAAGGGGTTTTGATACGTTGGTTGGACATAACGAAAGGCATGGGTACTGGCGGACAAGGCGGCATCTTAGCCCTTTGTCTAAGGCAGATCACCCCCAGATAAACAGGGCCTTTGGCTTAACTTTATCAAAGCTTTCCAGTAGAATTGGCCGGCCTTTTAGAGGCAGCAACGTCCGTTGGAAGCTGTTTTCAAAGCGTCACGAGCACAGTCAATCCTGCAGGTTCGATGTTGGTGCCGACCCTTGAGCCACCCTTCAAGTGTCTGCACCAGCCCTCATCCAGCCCGTCCTGCCGGCGTAAAACTTTGAAAACAGCTTCTGCAAGAAAGCAGCGCAACCTCGGCTGAGCGGCCCATAAAGCCACGAAGCGCCTGGTTTGTTGTTTTCTGGATCGCGTCCCGGACAACCCTTTGGGACCACTGATGAGGGTAATAACTGTGCTTGAAGCCTATCGCAAACATGTAGCAGAGCGTGCCGCTCAGGGTATCGTGCCCCAGCCGCTGAACGCCGAACAAACCGCAGGCCTGATCGAGCTGCTGAAAAACCCGCCAGCCGGCGAAGAAGCTTTTCTGCTCGACCTGATTACCAACCGCGTGCCGCCAGGCGTCGACGAAGCCGCCTACGTCAAGGCCGGTTTCCTCTCTGCCCTTGCCAAAGGCGAAGTCACTTCCCCACTGATCAGCAAGCAACACGCAGTTGAACTGCTCGGCACCATGCAAGGCGGTTACAACATCGCCACCCTGGTTGAGCTCCTCGACAACAGTGAACTGGCTGCCGTGACTGCCGAGCAACTGAAGCACACCCTGCTGATGTTCGACGCCTTCCACGACGTTGCAGAGAAAGCTAAGAACGGTAACGTTCACGCCAAAGCCGTACTGCAATCCTGGGCTGACGGCGAGTGGTTCAAGAACCGCCCTACCCTGGCCGACAAGATCAGCCTGCGCGTGTTCAAGGTCACCGGCGAAACCAATACCGACGACCTGTCGCCGGCTCCAGACGCCTGGTCGCGTCCGGATATCCCGCTGCACGCCCTGGCCATGCTGAAAATGGCCCGTGACGGCATCGTGCCGGACGAGCAAGGCGTAACCGGCCCGATGAAGCAGATCGAAACCATGCGCGGCCAAGGCTTCCCAATTGCCTACGTCGGTGACGTAGTCGGCACCGGCTCCTCGCGTAAATCCGCCACCAACTCGGTGCTGTGGTTCTTCGGCGACGACATCCCTAACGTGCCGAACAAGCGCGCTGGCGGCTTCTGCTTCGGCAGCAAGATTGCTCCGATCTTCTACAACACCATGGAAGATGCTGGCGCTCTGCCAATCGAGTTCGACGTTTCCAACATGCACATGGGCGACGTGATCGACCTGTACCCGCATGCTGGCAAAGTCTGCAAGCACGGCACCGACGAAGTACTGGCCACCTTCGAAATGAAGACCCCAGTACTGCTCGACGAAGTTCGCGCCGGCGGCCGTATCCCGCTGATCATCGGTCGCGGCCTGACCGAGAAAGCGCGCGCCGAACTGGGCCTGGGTCCAACCGACCTGTTCAAGCTGCCTGAGCCACCTGCTGCTAGCACCAAGGGTTTCACCCTGGCGCAGAAGATGGTCGGCAAGGCGTGCGGCCTGCCAGAAGGCAAAGGCGTGCGTCCTGGCACCTATTGCGAACCGAAGATGACCACCGTCGGCTCCCAGGACACCACTGGCCCGATGACCCGCGACGAGCTGAAAGACCTGGCTTGCCTAGGCTTCTCCGCTGACCTGGTGATGCAGTCGTTCTGCCACACCGCTGCCTATCCGAAGCCAATCGACGTCACCACCCACCACACCCTGCCGGATTTCATCCGCACCCGTGGCGGTGTGTCCCTGCGTCCTGGCGACGGCATCATCCACAGCTGGCTGAACCGTATGCTGCTGCCGGACACCGTTGGTACCGGTGGTGACTCGCACACCCGCTTCCCGATCGGCATCTCCTTCCCGGCCGGTTCGGGCCTGGTTGCCTTCGCCGCTGCCACTGGCGTAATGCCGCTGGACATGCCGGAGTCGGTACTGGTGCGCTTCAAGGGCAAACTGCAACCGGGCATTACCCTGCGTGACCTGGTGCATGCCATCCCTTACGTGGCCATCCAGAAAGGTCTGCTGACCGTCGAGAAGAAAGGCAAGAAGAACATCTTCTCCGGCCGCATCCTCGAGATCGAAGGTCTGGACGAGCTGACCGTTGAACAGGCTTTCGAGCTGTCCGACGCCTCTGCCGAGCGTTCCGCCGCTGGTTGCACCATCAAGCTGCCGGAAAAGGCGATTGCCGAGTACCTGCGTTCGAACATCACCCTGCTGCGCTGGATGATCAGCGAAGGCTACGGCGATGCGCGCACCATGGAACGTCGCGCTCAAGCGATGGAAGCCTGGTTGGCCGATCCGAAGCTGATGGAAGCCGACAAGGACGCCGAGTACGCCGAAATCATCGAAATCGACCTGGCCGACATCAACGAGCCGGTTCTATGCGCACCGAACGACCCGGACGATGCTCGTCTGCTGTCCAGCGTTCAGGGCGAGAAGATCGACGAAGTGTTTATCGGTTCGTGCATGACCAACATCGGTCACTTCCGCGCGGCTGGTAAGTTGCTGGAAAAAGTCGAAGGCACCCTGCCGACCCGCCTGTGGCTGTCGCCGCCGACCAAGATGGACCAGCATCAGCTGACCGAAGAAGGCTACTACGGCATCTACGGCAAAGCCGGCGCGCGCATGGAAATGCCGGGCTGCTCGCTGTGCATGGGTAACCAGGCACGCGTTGAGGCGAACTCCACCGTAGTTTCGACTTCCACCCGTAACTTCCCCAACCGTCTGGGCGATGGCGCCAACGTCTACCTGGCTTCGGCCGAGCTGGCGGCTGTTGCAGCAATCACCGGTAAACTGCCGACTGTTGAGGAGTACATGGACTACGCGAAGAAAATCGACACCATGGCTGCGGACGTTTACCGCTACCTGAGCTTCGACCAGATCGCCGAGTTCCGTGAAGCTGCTGCAAACGCCCAGATCCCTGCTGTTCAGGTCTAAGCGTTACCCGCAACAAGAAAGCCCCGCCTAGTGCGGGGCTTTTTCTTTCCCGCCGTAAAACCCGCAGACAGATGGCATATGCCTTGCTTTGGCTTAAGCCATTAGACCTTTCCAACGGCGGAAATGGCCGAAATAGACAATGGTGTCGTTCTGATCGCGGACTGAAGTCAGCGTTTGGTACGGCACCTTTTTGTGTGGGCACAGGAAACGCACCATGAATGAGCACGACATCAGCCGCAGCGATACACCGGAAAAACCGGTACTGAATATCGGCTTTATGGCCCTCACAGACGCCGCATCGGTCATCGTGGCCGCCACCCAGGGCTTCGCCGAGAAGCATGGGCTGACCCTCAACCTGCAGCGCCAGGCCTCCTGGGCCACACTGCGCGACAAATTGCTGTGCGGCGAACTCGATGCAGCGCATAGCCTCTACGGCCTGATTTATGGCGTGCAGCTCGGCCTGGGCGGCGCACCAGCCACAGATATGGCGGTGCTGATGGGGTTGAACCAAAACGGCCAAAGCATCAACCTGTCGCCCGCCTTGCAAGCAGATGGCGTGAGCACTGGCAGCGCATTGGCGCAACGCGCGCACCAGCCTGGCGCAAAATTGACCTTCGCCCAGACCTTCCCCACCGGCACCCACGCCATGTGGCTGAATTACTGGCTGGCCAGCCAAGGCATTCACCCATTGAGCGACGTGGACAGCGTCGTCGTACCGCCACCGCAGATGCTCGCCCACCTTAAAGCCATGCGCATCGATGGTTTCTGCGTCGGCGAACCCTGGTGCGCTCAGGCCGTGAATGAGCAGATGGGTTGCACTCTTATAACTAGCCAGGCCATCTGGCCGGACCACCCGGAGAAAGTTCTGGGCTGCACCCGTGAGTTTGCTGAGCAGTACCCCAACAGCGCGCGTGCGTTGATCATGGCGGTGCTGGAAGCCAGCCGGTTTATCGATGAGAGCGAAGAAAACCAACGCAGCACCGCGCAACTGCTCAGTGGTAGCGAGTATGTCGATGCGCCGCTGTCGGCGATCCAGCCGCGCTTTCTCGGCCAGTATCAGGACGGCCTCGGCCATGCCTGGCAGGATGCCCACCCGCTGCGCTTCCACGCAGGCGGCGCCGTCAACCAGCCGTACCTGTCCGACGGCATGTGGTTTATGACCCAATTCCGTCGCTGGGGCCTGCTGCGTGACGACCCGGACTACCTGGCTATTGCTCGCCAGGTGCAGCAACTGGACCTCTACCGCCAAGCCGCCGAAGCACTCGGAATCTATATACCAAGCGACATGCGCAGCAGCCAGTTGCTCGACGGCCAGGTCTGGGACGGCAGCGACCCGGCCGCCTACGCGCGCAGCTTTGCCCTACACGCCCTGGCCGATGCGCCCCTCAGCGCCCAACAGGAGAGCCGTTAATATGCTGCGCATCCTGCTGATCAACGACACCGCAAAGAAGGTTGGCCGCCTGAAAAACGCCCTGACCGAGGCCGGTTTCGAGGTCATCGACGAATCCGGATTGACCATCGACCTGCCGGAACGGGTCGAGGCAGTTCGGCCTGACGTGATCCTGATCGACACCGAATCACCGAGCCGCGACGTGATGGAACAGGTGGTACTGGTCAGCCGTGATCAACCGCGGCCGATTGTCATGTTCACCGACGAGCACGACCCCGGCGTAATGCGCCAGGCGATTCAGAGCGGCGTAAGCGCCTATATCGTCGAGGGCATCCACGCCCAGCGTCTGCAGCCGATTCTCGACGTGGCCATGGCCCGCTTCGAGAGCGATCAGGCGCTACGCGCGCAGCTGCAGGCCCGCGATGCCCAACTGGCCGAACGCAAGCGCATCGAACTGGCCAAGGGCCTGCTGATGAAGATGAAAAGCTGCGACGAAGAACAGGCCTACACCCTGATGCGCCGTCAGGCCATGAGCCGTCAGCAGAAGCTCGCGCAGGTGGCCGAACAGATCATCGCCATGCACGACATGCTCGGCGGCTAAGCCAATCGCACTGTTATGCCGCAGAGCCGCTTGACTGTGCTGGACAGCCGGGTGGCGCGGCGCTTATCTTCGCCGCCTGGCCAGCGCACTGGCCAACGTCGCTCGGACGGTTCCGGGCGCTTACGTATCCGAGGAAAGCATGGCTGACCAAGCTTCGCGCCGCTTTGCGCGCATTGATCGACTCCCCCCCTACGTTTTCAATATCACCGCCGAGCTGAAGATGGCCGCGCGACGCCGTGGCGAAGACATTATCGACTTCAGCATGGGCAACCCGGATGGCCCCACGCCGCCGCATATCGTCGAGAAGCTGGTGCAGGTCGCCCAGCGTGAAGACACTCATGGCTACTCCACCTCACGCGGCATTCCGCGTCTGCGCCGTGCCATTTCACGCTGGTACAAGGACCGCTACGAGGTCGAGATAGACCCGGAAAGCGAAGCCATCGTCACCATCGGCTCCAAGGAAGGCCTGGCGCACCTGATGCTGGCCACTCTGGACCATGGCGATACCGTATTGGTGCCCAACCCCAGCTACCCGATTCATATCTACGGCGCGGTGATCGCCGGTGCCCAGGTGCGCTCAGTGCCGCTGGTGCCTGGCGTGGACTTCTTCGCCGAGCTGGAGCGGGCGATTCGCGAATCGATCCCCAAGCCGAAGATGATGATCCTCGGCTTCCCCTCCAACCCCACCGCGCAGTGCGTGGAGCTGGACTTCTTCGAGCGCGTGGTGGCCCTGGCCAAGCAATACGATGTGCTGGTGATTCACGACCTGGCCTACGCCGATATCGTCTACGACGGCTGGAAAGCCCCGTCGATCATGCAGGTGCCGGGCGCCAAGGACATTGCCGTGGAGTTCTTCACCCTGTCCAAGAGCTACAACATGGCCGGCTGGCGCATCGGCTTCATGGTGGGCAACAAGGAGCTGGTCAGCGCCCTGGCGCGAATCAAGAGCTACCACGACTACGGCACCTTCACTCCGCTGCAGGTGGCGGCGATTGCCGCACTGGAAGGTGATCAGCAATGCGTGCGCGATATCGCCGAGCAATACCGCCAGCGCCGCAACCTGCTGGTTAAAGGCCTGCACGAGCTGGGCTGGATGGTTGAGAACCCGAAAGCCTCGATGTATGTCTGGGCGAAAATTCCTGAGCAATACGCACAGCTCGGTTCGCTGGAGTTCGCCAAGAAGCTGCTGCTGGAAGCCAAGGTCTGCGTCTCCCCGGGCATTGGCTTCGGCGACTACGGCGATGACCATGTGCGCTTTGCCCTGATCGAAAACCAGGACCGCATCCGTCAGGCAATTCGCGGGATCAAGACGATGTTCCGCGCCGATGGCCTGTTACCCGGCAAGAAGGCCAAGGCCGACGAGTAAACAAACAGAGGGCACCTTAGGGTGCCCTCTTTGGTTTCAACCGGAGTAATCCAGTACCGTCCAAACCCGGGTAAGGCCATCGGTAATGACGCAGCCGCTCTGCCCGAGTTGATTATTGCTGTGCAGCGACATCAGATTGGTCATGCCATCCGCCGCATCCGAGCGCTCGCTCAGCCACTGCACACGGCCGCAGTTGGCCGTTTCGATCACATAACTGGCCGCCACGGCAGAGTCCTCGCTCGGCAGCCTGATCACATCCACCACCGTGCCCTGCTCTTCCACGCGTTTTCCGTCGGATACCAGCACCGCCCAGGCCTGCCCGTTCTCAATCACCAGATAGGTGCCATTGGCCCTGGGTTGATCAAGCTGTGGCTGCGCACAACCGGCCAAAAGACCCAACAGCACAATTGTCATCAGCATCTGTTGCATTGTTAGTGACTCCTCTGCAGTGCCTGTGGCCATTGGCTTTGCGGGCAGATGGCGCGAGTGATCGAGTAGGTGCCGGTTAAGGCCATGGGCTTACTATTATCGAATACTGTTTATTTGTACAGTATTTTTCGATTACCCTTGGTCGTGCCATCCAGCCAACCTTGCCACCCGGCAGATCGGGCCCATACAAGGCGTTAACAGGAGTACCCAGATGCTCGACGTACTGCAGTTGAAACACAGCGTAAACCGCATGCCCCTGGAAAAAATCCGGGCCACCGTCAATGAATTGCAGCTTGAAGGCATCGTCACCGAGGGCAAGACGCCGTTTTCCCGGGTGCACTTCAACACCTGTTTTGCCGAGATCGAAGCCTTGCTGCAGCGCGCCGGCTATCACCGCCAACTTGATGTAGTCGGCTATCAGGGCCTGGCCTATGCCATGTTCGACCCTTCGCGCTGGGAAGCGGTGGAGGTGCTGCGCTGGCTCAAGGAGTTTGTCGAGGAAGCTCAGGGCAAATCGTTATCCCGCTAAGGCTGTGGCACGCGATCAATACTTGAGCTAGCCAGCACCAAGGCGAAGCAAAAGCGCTTGGCAGCGGCTTGACCATGCACAGCATTGGCTCAATAAGCCGGCTGGAAGCGTTGCTGATCTGCGGCATGACGCACTGCTACAGCAAGAAAACTCTGCTCTAGCCAACATTCAATACTGCGCTTAAGCCTATGATTTATAGCGTTTAAGCCTGCCAACCTAAGGCTCGTTCGAGCCATTCTCAGCGCGCACTGGCGGTTGTTAGCCGCCGTGCCCCAGTAAAACTGGCAAGCCCCTTGCAGTTGTCCTCACAAGATTCCTGCGCAGCCCACCAACGGCGGTGAGCCGCGGATCACGGACAACGGCGTCCGTCAGGTCCCCTCCTTAGAGGTGGCCTGGCGTACGCCGTTTTTTGTTTCAGCCGTTTTATCGGCCAGAAGGGACAGACCTATGACTGATCGTGATTCGAAAAACCCAAGCCTGCACAGCCGCCGTAATTTCCTGAAAACCTCGATTGCCGTCGCCGGCACCGTCGGCGGTGTCGCCGCCCTTGGCCTCAGTGCACCCGCCTCGCTGCGTAGCGTGGCCTGGGCCGCCGGCTCCGATGCGCCAGAAAAGGCGGCGCTGAAAGTCGGCTTTATCCCACTGACTGATTGCGCATCAGTAGTCGTCGCCGCGACTCAGGGCTTTGGCGAGAAATACGGCCTGACCATCACCCCGAGCAAGGAAGCCTCCTGGGCTGGAGTGCGTGACAAGCTGAATACTGGCGAACTGGATGCCGCCCACGTGCTGTACGGCATGATGTACGGCGCACAACTGGGTATCGCCGGGCCGCAGAAGGATATGGCCGTACTGATGGGTCTGAACCAGAACGGCCAGGCCATCACCCTATCCAAGCAGCTCAAGGAAGCCGGCGTCACCAACGGTGCGCAACTGGCCGAGCATGTAAAAAAAGGCGGCAACCCGCTGACCTTCGCCCAGACCTTCCCCACCGGCACCCACGCCATGTGGCTGTATTACTGGCTGGCAAGCCTGGGCATCAACCCGATGAGCGATGTGAAAACCATCGTCGTGCCACCACCGCAGATGGTCGCCAATATGCGTGTCGGCAATATGGACGGTTTCTGCGTCGGCGAGCCCTGGGGCGCGCGAGCGATTGCCGACAAGATCGGTTTCACCGCCGTGACCAGCCAGCAGATCTGGCCGGATCACCCGGAAAAGGTCCTCGGCACCACCCGCACCTTTATCGAGCAGTACCCAAACGCAGCCCGCGCGCTGATCATGGCCGTGCTGGAAGCCAGCCAGTTTATCGAGGCCAGCGAGGAAAACCGCAAGAGCACGGCCAAGCTGATTTCCGGCAAGGCTTACGTTAATGCACCGGTCAAAGTGATCGAGCCGCGCTTCCTCAGCCACTACGAGGACGGCCTGGGCAACAGCTGGAAGGACGACCACGCCATGGCCTTCTGCAAAAACGGCACAGTGAACTTCCCGTATCACTCCGACGGCATGTGGTTTATGACCCAGTTCAAGCGCTGGGGCCTGATCAAGGAAGACCCGAACTACGCCGCCGTCGCCGCCGGGGTCAACCAGGTTGCGCTGTACAAGGAAGCCGCCAGTGCGCTGAACATCCCAGTGCCGGCCAGCTCACTGCGCAGCAGCACGCTGATCGACGGCAACGTCTGGAATGGCTCCGACCCGGCTGCCTACGCCAACTCCTTTGCGATTAAAGCCTGATTGGGAGGTTCGTGATGAACGCACCACTGAAAACCCCATTGCCGTTAGCTGCGCCGATCAGCAAAGCGCCACGCCAGGTTCTGCCAGGCGTGGCGGCACTGACCAGTCTGCTCAAGGCGGTTGTGCCGCCATTGCTCGGCATCCTGCTGTTTATCGGCGTGTGGGCGCTGATTGCGACCAAGAGCGAGGGCCTGCCTGGCCCGGTAAGTACCTGGGCGGCGGCGCTGGAGCTGTTTGCCAACCCGTTCTATGACAACGGCCCGAATGACATGGGCATCGGCTGGAACATCCTGCATTCGCTGGGCCGCGTCGGTATCGGCTTTGTTTTGGCGGCGCTGGTGGGCATTCCGCTAGGTTTTGCCATCGGCCGCTTTGCCTTTCTCGCCGGCATGCTCTCGCCGATCATCAGCCTGCTGCGCCCGGTTTCGCCGCTGGCCTGGCTGCCTATCGGCCTGCTGGTGTTCGAAGCGGCTGGCCCGGCGTCGATCTGGGTGATTTTTATCAGCTCGATCTGGCCGATCATCCTCAACACCGCTGCTGGCGTGGCCAGCGTGCCGCAGGATTACCTGAACGTGGCGCGGGTGCTCAAGCTGTCGGAGTTCAAGGTGCTCACCCGCATCCTCTTCCCCGCCGTACTGCCGCATCTGATGACCGGCATCCGCCTGGCCATTGGCGTGGCCTGGCTGGTGATCGTCGCCGCCGAGATGCTTACCGGCGGTACCGGCCTGGGCTTCTGGGTGTGGGATGAGTGGAACAACCTCAACGTCGAACACATCCTGATCGCCATCATCATCGTCGGCCTGGTCGGCCTGGCCCTGGAGCAGCTGTTGCTGCTGCTGGCCAAACGTTTCGACTACGCCAGTTAAAGCAGACCAGCTGATTACGCCAGTTTAAGGAGCCGCAACATGGATAAATTCGTGGAGCTGACCCAGGTCGGCAAGCATTTCGACACCAAGAAAGGCCGCTTCCAGGCCCTAACCGACGTCAACCTGAGCATCGCCAAGGGCGAGTTCGTCACCCTGATCGGCCACTCGGGTTGCGGTAAATCCACCGTGCTCAACCTGATCGCTGGCCTGCTCGAGGCCAGTGAAGGCGGCCTGATCTGCAACGGCCGCGAGATCGACGGCCCCGGGCCGGAGCGCGGCGTGGTGTTCCAGAACCACAGCCTGCTGCCCTGGATGACCTGCTACGGCAACGTCTACCTGGCGGTGGAAAAGGTCTTCACTGGCAAGGAAAGCAAGGCCCAGCTCAAGGAGCGCACCGAAGCGGCGCTGGCTATGGTTGGCCTGAGCCACGCCACCTACAAGCATCCCAATGAAATCTCCGGCGGCATGAAGCAGCGCGTCGGTATCGCCCGCGCCCTGGCCATGCAACCCAAGGTGCTGTTGATGGACGAACCCTTCGGCGCGCTGGATGCCCTGACCCGCGCGCACCTGCAGGACGAGCTGCTGCGCATCGTTGGCGAAACCCACAGCACGGTGGTGATGGTGACCCACGATGTCGATGAAGCGGTGCTGCTGTCCGATCGCATCGTAATGATGACCAACGGCCCGGCGGCGACCGTGGGCGATATCGTCAAGGTCGAGCTGGCGCGCCCGCGCGATCGCCTGGCTCTGGCCAATGACCCGCACTACCACGCCTACCGCACCGCCGTGCTGGAGTTTCTCTACCAGCGCCAGCAACGCCCGGCAGCCTGAGGCAGGGCTTTACCCGTCGTATTTGCCGCCCCTGGGCACCGAGCGCGACGGGTAAAACCGCTGGCCCACCGATCAGACTGATTGAACTTTACCCAACGATATTCAACGAACAGGAGCCAGCCCCTCTTTTCTAAGGATCACCTGTGTTCGACCTCACTACCTGGAATCTCTCCGTACCCAGCGCCCCAGCGCCGAGCACCATCAGCACGGCCCGCCTAAACAATGGTTACAGCAGCCAGTATTTCCGCCGCAACGCCGATGACAGCGTGACGTTCTGGGTAGCAGTCAATGGCTCGCGCACCACCGACGCCCGTCTCAAACTGCTGCTGCGCAAACGCCCTGGCGACGAAGAGGTGGAAAATATCCGCTGGCGGAAAACATCAGGCTGGGCGAGCGCTTCGGCTATGATCTGCGCCTCAGCCCCAGCGGCATGCTGGCAGTTAGTGTCAGCATGCCGCTGGCGACAATGGCGCCCTGCATAAGGCATTGAGTACGCACTGGGGCAACCAGCAGCTGTATTTCAAGGCCGGCGCCTACATCCAGGATCACCACGGCCCCTCCAGCGAAGGCAGCAAAGTGACCTTCTATGGGGCTCGACAGCAGGCATCGTTAATCCCTCGTCTACGTTAAGCCCCGCTTAAGCAAGCTGCCTTACGCTGCAAAGCTTCGTGCCATCCCCCTAATAAGGAACTGTCTATGCCCCCCTTTGCGCCCGCTCGCCGCGTTGACGCGTTGTATTGGCTGTTTACCTGGCTGGCTGTAGCCGTCCACCTTAGCCAACTGTTCGAACCAGCCGAGTCATTGGGCATGGGGGTATATCAGGGGCTGTTGATCAGCAGCTATGCCTTGCTGTTTATCAGCCCGTTCTGGCTGCTATGCCGGCTGTGCGGACGCTGGTTGGGGGCGGCGCGAATTGTCCTGCTGATTACCTTGGCCAGTGCGCTGCAACTGCTGATCTACGCAGACATGCTGTTGTGGAAACTCTATGGTTTTCATCTCAACGGTTTTGTCTGGAACATTCTGACCACCCCCGGCGGAATCGCGGCCTTGGGCTCATCGGAATCCAGCGAGCGCGGTTTTGCCTTGATTGCCCTCACCACAGTGGCCGGCCAAGGTGTGCTCTACCTGCTGGCTGCTGGCTTGGTGCGCAAGGCTCGCGGCGTACCGGTGCCACGTCTGCTCTGGGTGCTGCCGCTGTTTATCCTGCTGGCCGTGGGTGAGCGAACCAGCTATGCGCTCAGCCATTTCTATGGCTACAGCCCTCTGCTGGAAACCGCTCAGCGCATGCCGTTTTATCAACCTCTGACCATGCGCGGCTTCCTCGAGAAACGCCTGGGCCTGGAGCGCCCGCAGCGCATGGAAGTGGAAAATGTCGCGCTGAAGGGCCAGCTGGCCTACCCGCAAGCCCCCTTGCGCATTGAACCGCCGGCCAAGCCATTGAACGTGGTTTGGCTGGTGGCCGAGTCCTGGCGGGCAGACAGCCTCAATCCGCGGGTAATGCCGCAAACCTATGCATTCGCCGAGCGCGCGCAGCGTTTCGACAATCACTTTTCCGGCGGTAACGGCACGCGCATCGGCATGTTCAGCCAGTTCTACGGGCTGCCGGCCAACCTCTGGTTCCCGGTGCTGGATGCGCGGGTGGGCAGCCCGCTGATTGATGTACTGCAACAGCAGCAGTACCAGATGAAGCTCTTCACCAGTGCCAAATTCAGCTACCCGGAGTTCGACAAAACCCTCTTCGTCAAAGTCCCCGCAGAACAGATGCAGGCCTTTGACCAAGGCCACAGCTGGCAGCGTGACCGCAAGAATGTCGATGACCTGCTGCAGTTCATTGACCAGCGCGCGCAGGCCAAGCCCTTTATGACCTTTATGTTTTTCGAGTCGCCCCACGCCAACTACGAATTTCCTCCTGAGTCGGTCATTGAGCCGGATTACCTACCGGACTTCAGCTACGCCAGCATGGATCTGGAGCGGGACATCCAGGGGATCTACAAGCGCTATCTCAACTCGGTGCACCATCTTGATAGCCAGATAGCACGCATCACCGAGCATCTGCAGGCCAAAGGACTGCTCGACAACACGCTGATCGTGATCACCGGCGACCACGGCGAAGAATTTATGGAAAAAGGCCGCTGGGGCCATAACTCGACCTTTGTCGATGAGCAGATCAAGGTTCCGCTAGTGCTCTGGGTGCCGGGCCAGGCGGCGCATCGCGAAGCGCTGCCTACCAGCCATGTCGACCTGCTGCCAACCGTGCTGCCGTTGCTTGGGGTGAATAACCCCCCGCGCGACTACAGCATCGGCCAAAGCCTGTTCAAACCCAGCGCCACACGCATGCTGATTGCCGGCGACTGGGATCGTTTGGCCTTTATGGACGGCCAGCACAAGGTGGTACTGCCATTTTCAAGCGGCAGCTTCACCGCCATGCAAACCAGCCACGCCGATGATCGCCCAATTGCCGATGCTTCGCGATTGTTGCCACTGGCCATGCCGGTGATACGCAGCGAACTGCAGGGCATTCGCCGCTTTCTCGCGCATTAACTGGCTCGGACGTATACAGCCATGGATGGCGCCCACCCCTAGTGGGTAAACTGGCGGTCTTTCTCGACTGCGATTTTGCCCATGGCCCGCCTGACCCTTGAGTTCCCCGAAGACCAGTTCTGCTACAGCACCCACCTAACGGTGCGGGTGACGGATATCAACGCTGCCAACCACCTGGGCAACGATTCGATGATCTCGATGATTTCCGAGGCGCGTGCACGCTTTCTGTTCGAGTTCGGCATCGAGGAAACCCAGGAAGACGGCACAGGCATCATCGTCACGGACCTCGCTACCACCTACCGCGCCGAGGCTCACGCCCGCGATCAGTTGCTGTTTGAAGTCGGCGTGATGGACTTCAACACCTATGGCGGCGACATTACCTTCCGCATCACCCGCCCCGCCGACAACACGCTGGTGGCCATGGCCAAGTCCGGGTTTGTCTTCTTCAACTACAAACTGGGCAAAGTGGTGCAGATGCCGGTGACTTTCAGCAGCAAATTCAGCAAGGTCAACTGGCTGGGCAAATAGTCCGGGGTTACCCGCATAAAGCGGTTGATTGCTCGCCTGATCACGCTTGATCGCGACAATACGAGCAGATCGAAGCTTAATTGCGCGACTATTCGACTACCGCCGTGACAACTGGCACATCCTCTGCTACGCCTTAGGCATAACAACAAAAGCAGGGGAATTGCTATGCCGACCACGCGCAGCCATGTCCGCCACGCCGGGCTCTTGAGCAACCTACTCGCTCTGGCCCTCCTGACCCTTCCCTTACCGACCCAGGCTGCATATGCAGCCGCCGACATCACCCCCAGTGAGTCACGCTGCAGTGCGCTAACGCTTACCAGCTGACGCACTCTAACCAAGGCCCATCGCGGCCTGACCTTATCAAACCTGGTTTGCCAGAGCTGGGAACAGACTCTGCGCCCCATTCAAGGGCAAGCCGTCCGCCAGCGCCTCCTTTTACAGCACAGCCGCAGATATCCAACAGCTAAAAGCCCCGTGAATCCATGAATTGCCCGGTTGGCGCAGCTCTTGCTACAGCCCTGTTACAGGTAGCCAATGGCGGCTGCTCAACAAACGACAAAGACGTCGCATAAACCACGCCCCAAGGCGTTCGGCTCATGCGGCGTTTTGCGTTTTATGCCCCAGCGTTTGGGGCTGGCACCTGCCCTGCGATCCAGGACTCGCGCTAGTAACGCTCTCAACCCAGCTGTGGCTTCGGCCTCAGGGTGGCGTACCACAAGTACACCACCTCCCCGATGGGTTGCGGCCGCCGTGTCCACGAGCATGGCGTACCGCACCCCACCGGGACCCTTTTTTGCTGAATGAGGTTTTCGATGAATACAAGTTTCTGGAAATCCGGCCACACCCCAACCTTGTTCGCTGCGTTTCTGTATTTCGACCTGAGCTTTATGGTCTGGTACGTGCTCGGCCCGCTGGCTGTGCAGATCGCCACCGATCTCGACCTGACCGCGCAACAGCGCGGCCTGATGGTTGCCACGCCGATTCTCGCCGGCGCCGTGCTGCGCTTGTTGATGGGTTTTCTGGCCGACCGCCTATCACCCAAAACCGCCGGCCTGATTGGCCAGGTGATTGTCATCGTGGCGCTGTTCTGCGCCTGGCAGATCGGCATCAGCAGCTATGAACATGCCTTGTTATTAGGTCTGTTCCTCGGTTTTGCCGGCGCGGCTTTTGCCGTAGCCCTGCCGCTGGCCTCGCAATGGTATCCGCCGCAGCACCAGGGCAAGGCCATGGGCATTGCCGGTGCGGGCAACTCCGGCACCGTGCTGGCTGCACTGTTTGCCCCGGGTTTGGCGGCACTGTTCGGCTGGCAGAACGTCTTCGGCTGGGCACTGGTCCCGCTGCTGGCAACCCTATTGATTTTTGCCCTGCTGGCCAAGAACGCCCCTGAGCGGCCCAAGCCCAAAGCCCTGGCTGACTACCTGAAAGCCCTGGGTGACCGCGACAGCTGGTGGTTTATGTTTTTCTACAGCGTGACATTCGGCGGCTTTATCGGCCTTGCCAGCGCCCTGCCCGGTTACTTCAACGACCAGTACGGCCTCAATCCGGTGACCGCCGGCTACTACACCGCCGCCTGCGTTTGTGCCGGCAGCCTGTTACGCCCACTCGGCGGCGCATTGGCCGACCGTATCGGCGGTATCCGTTCGCTGCTGATGATGTACACCCTGGCGTCCTTGAGCATTGCCGCTGTGGGTTTCAATCTGGAAAGTTCGACCGCCGCACTGGCCCTGTTCGTCACCGCCATGCTCGGCCTTGGCGCAGGTAACGGTGCAGTTTTCCAACTGGTGCCGCAGCGCTTTCGCAAGGAAATCGGCGTGATGACCGGACTGATCGGCATGGCCGGCGGCATCGGCGGCTTCCTCCTCGCTGCAGGCCTGGGCACCATCAAGCAGCAAACCGGTGATTACCAGCTCGGCCTGTGGCTGTTCGCCAGCCTCGGTGTACTCGCCTGGTTCGGCCTCTACGGGGTCAAGCTGCGCTGGCGCACCACCTGGGGCAGCGCCGCAGTGACCGCCGCGCGGGTGTAATTACACAACTCAGGGTGGATGAACGCTTTTTTATTCACCCTGGAGCGACGGTAGATCGGTAAAGCGCGATCCACCCCTTTGCCTCAGCGCTTCTTCAGCCGCCTATCCAGGAACCTCTGCATGGCCTTGCAACTGACATTCGGCGAAGCCAGCGCTACCGGCCCGCGTAGCGAAAACCAGGACGCCATTCGCGTGGTCACCCCGGCTCCAGCGCTGGCAGCCAGCAAGGGCTACCTGTTCGCCCTCGCCGATGGCGTCAGCCAATGCGCCGACGGCGGCCTGGCGGCGCGCGCCACTCTGCAGGCCCTGGCCCTGGATTACTACTCCACCCCAGAAACCTGGGCGGTCACCCAATCGCTGGACCGCGTACTGGTCGCGCACAACCGCTGGCTGCAAGCCAATGGCGGCGGTCAGCCGCTGCTCACCACCTTGAGCGCACTGATCCTGCGCGGCCGGCGTTTTACCCTGGCGCACGTCGGTGATTGCCGGGCCTATCGCTGGCTGAACGGCACGCTCGAGCGCCTCAGCGAAGACCATGTGTGGGAACAACCCGGCATGCAGCATGTGCTCAAGCGCGCCATGGGCCTGGATCAGCATCTGGTGATGGATTACCTGGATGGCGAGCTGCGCGAAGGCGAATGTTTCGTACTGGTCAGTGACGGTATCTGGGCCACCCTGGGCGACGCGGGCATTCAGCGCATCCTCCACGATGAACAGGATCTGCCAGCCGCAAGCAGTGCGCTGGTCAATGCCGCGCACCTGGCCGGCAGCCAGGACAATGCCAGTGCCCTATTGCTGCGCGTTGAGGCATTGCCGCAAAGCGATCTGGCCGACACCCTGGCGCAACTGCAGCACTGGCCGCTACCGACAAAACTGCGTGAAGGACAGAACTTCGAAGGCTGGCAGGTCGAGCGAGTGCTGGCCGAATCGCGCCAGTCGTTGGTCTACCGGGTGCGCGATGCCCAAGCGCGGCGCTGGATGCTGAAAACCCTGCCACCCAGCCGCAGCGATGAGCCGCAAGCCGGCCCCGCACTGTTGCTCGAAGAATGGTTTCTGCGTCGCGTGGCCGGGCGCTTCTTCGCCGAAGTGCATCCGCTGCCGCAGCGTCAGCATCTGTATTACGTGCAGCGCGAATATGCCGGGCAAACCCTGGCCGAACATCTGCGTCTGAGCGGCCCATTGGGCCTTCCGGAATGGCTGGACATTGCCCCTAGGCTGATCAAGGCCCTCGGTATGCTGCATCGGCGCAACATCCTGCACCGCGATATCAAGCCGGAAAACCTGCTGTGGGGCGATGACGGCGAGCTGCGCGTGCTGGATTTCGGCCTGACCTACTGCCCCGGCCTGACCCGCGATGAAGCCTACGAGCTACCCGGCACACCCAGTTATATCGCTCCGGAAGCTTTTAGCGGCGCCGCCCCCAGCCCGCAACAGGATCTCTACAGCGCAGGCGTAACCCTGTATTTCCTGCTTACCGGACATTACCCCTATGGCGAAATTGAAGCCTTCCAGCATCCTCGTTTCGGTCAGCCGACCCCAGCCAGCCGTTATCGACCGGATTTACCCAGCTGGGTCGACGACAGCCTCAACCGAGCCCTCAGCGCCGAACCCAAACAGCGCTATGAAACCGCCGAGGAATGGCTGCTCTATCTGGAACAGGCGGAACGTAAGTCCCTTAACAGCCGGCCACGGCCACTGCTGGAACGTGAACCGCTGCTGGTCTGGCGAGGCGTGGCGTTGTTTTCCCTGCTGCTGAATCTGCTCCTGCTGATCGGGCTGCTGCATTAAAGCCGTCACTTGCGCACCAATACTGCGCAAAGCGCCTTTAAATGGTGCGTAAAACCCTCAAAAAACAGCTGTAACTTACTGATAAGCCTTTAAAATACGCACCATACAAGTTGGCACAGGCTCTGCATTGCTGATTACACAATTTAATAAAGCGCGGTCTCAACGAAGAAGGCTGCACTTCCCGATAGAACGGGACTTGGACAAAGGCGTCCTCGCTAGGTGACTAGCGGGACGCCTTTTTTGTGGCCAGCCATCCATGGCGACCACCCTACGGGCCGTCGCGGGGCGACGTCAAAAATTGCTCCCGACAATATTTTGTTTTGCGTGAGTTTTATTCAGCAGCTTGATGGCTACATAAATGACTGCTGCAACATGGCGGCTGCGTAGCCAAATCAAACTACTGCTGGTGATGCACAAAGGCTGAGGAAATCAATATGAGCGCAAAAGTCTGGCTAGTAGGCGCAGGCCCCGGTGACCCGGAGCTGCTGACCCTCAAGGCGGTCAAAGCCCTGAACCAGGCAGAGATCGTGATGATTGATGATCTGGTCAATCCCGCCGTATTGGAGCACTGCATCAACGCGAGGATCGTGCCGGTAGGCAAGCGCGGCGGTTGTCGCTCCACGCCACAGACGTTTATCCATCGCCTAATGCTGCGTTATGCCCGCCAGGGTAAATGCGTGGTGCGCCTGAAAGGCGGCGACCCCTGCATCTTCGGCCGTGGCAGCGAAGAAGCCGACTGGCTGAGCGAGCACGGTATCGAGGTGGAAATGGTCAATGGCATTACAGCAGGCCTGGCCGGAGCAACCAACTGCGGCATCCCTCTGACACAGCGCGGCGTAGCACGCGGAGTCACCTTGGTTACCGCTCACACCCAGGATGACAGCAGTCTCAACTGGCCCGCTCTGGCTCAGAGCGGCACAACCCTGGTGGTGTATATGGGCGTGGCCAAACTGGCAGAAATCCGCGAGAGCCTGCTGGCAGGCGGCATGCGCGCCGACATGCCAGTGGCCTTGATCGAGAACGCTTCGCTGCCATACCAGCGCGAGTGCCGCAGCAGCCTTGCGGCCATGCAACAAGCCGCCCACGACTTCAAATTGAAAAGCCCGGCCATTCTGGTGATTGGTGAGGTGGCCGCTCAACCGAACATACAGCTCACTGCTATCAGCGCCTAACTGCTTCGCTAAGTTCCCCTTGCCTGCCACCAGCGGGCTTTTTTACATGGGTTTTTCTTTATGGGCCGCCATCCATGGCGGCCCATAAAGAAAAACCCGGCCGAAGCCGGGTTTTCTATACAGCCAGATCGATTACTGCTTGATCTGAGCTTCTACTTCAGCTTCTACGCGACGGTTAACAGCGCGGCCAGCGTCGGTAGCGTTGTCAGCAACCGGACGAGATTCGCCGTAGCCAGCAGCGTTAACGCGAGCAGCGTCTACACCGTACTGGTTAACCAGCACGTCACGAACAGCGCTTGCACGACGCTCGGACAGGTTCTGGTTGTAGGCGTCGCTGCCTTTGGAGTCAGTGTGACCTTCAACCACGGTGGTGGTTTGTGGGTACTGCTTCATGAAGTCAGCCAGGTTCTTGATGTCGCCATAGCTTTCTTCTTTAACGCTGGCTTTGTCGAAGTCGAACTTAACGTCCAGCTCAACGCGAACCAGTTCCATCGGCTCTTCAGCAGCAACTGGCTCAGGAGTCGGTTCAACAGCAGCTACGGCAACCGGAGCCGGCTTGCTGCCGCCACCGAAGTTCATGCCGATACCAACGCTTGGAGCCCACTCGGTGTCGCCCTGGTCGATGTTGTACTGAGCTTCAACGCCAGCACGGGCGTAGAAGTTGTCAGTGAAGTAGTACTTGGCGCCGCCGCCGATGTTGGCGAAGGTGGAACCGTTACGACCATTGCGACCGGACTGACCGATGCTCTGATCCGAGAAACCTGCAGAAACGTAAGGACGCAGTGCGTCGCCAGCGTTGTTGAAGTGGTACAGAGCATCCAGAGCGGTGTTCGAGCCCTTGATGTTGCGGCCGTCTTCGCCACGAGCGTTGTGCACTTCGTCGTAGGCCAGACGCAGCTCAACGTCGTCAGTCAGGTAGTAGCCGATGCTACCGCCGAACAGGTTGCCGTTGTTTTTGAAGTCACGGGCGCTGTCGAACATTTCCTTCTTAGCAAAACCCTCCACTTCGACAGCGCCTTGACCCTGAGCCAGAACGCTGAGGGAGGATGTGGCCAACAACGAGCCAATGACAACGCCTAAAGTGTTTTTCAATTTCATTACTAATGTTCCCTATCTTGGTGGTCAGTAAGTTGTCTGACAGACACAAGACAACTCAGCCGGCAATTCTAACAGAATTAACCGTTAGCTATGATGGCTTTATTCAAGATAAGTTTCAGTGCTATCCGAAAATTTCTCGCGCAAACGATCAAGTGCGCGTTTATAGCGCATTTTCGTGGCACTCAAGCCCATGTGCATAATGTCGGCGATCTCCTGGAACTCCAGCTCTGCGACAAAACGTAGCACCAGAATTTCCCGATCAATCGGATTGACATGCACCAGCCAACGGTCAAGACCGCCTTTATCTTCAGGCTTTGGGGCCTTTTCTTCGGACGCTTCTTCAAGCGGGTCCAAACTTAAGGCGTCAATAAGACGGCGTTTACGCCGCTCTTTGCGATATTGAGTAATGCATTCGTTGTAAGTGATGCTGTACAACCAGGTTTTGAACTTTGATTTGCCCTCAAAGTTCTTCAGGCCATATAAGACCTTGAGCATGACCTCCTGACAAACATCGTCAGCATCACGATCATTACCTAAATAACGCGCGCACACGTTGAATAACGTGCGCTGGTAACGACGCATCAGCTCTTCATAGGCGCGGGTTATATGGAATAACTCGTCGTGGGCACGCGCCACCAACTCTTCGTCCGAGAGTTCGCGGGGATCGTAACGCAGAGACGCAGAGTGGGCTTTATTCAAAACGAGTCGGGCCGACAGTCAGGACATAAGCCAGCGCAGCCTGTAAGTCAGGCTGCGGATTGGCCGCATACAATAACAGGGATTGGCCTTAGCGGCTGCTTACCTGCTGCTCGAGCAAGGTACGGTTGGCCACTGAAACCAGCTCGCCGGCTTCCGTCAGCAGCGTGGTTTTCACCGTGCCGATTTCCTCGATCTGCCCTTCGACCGCGCCAACCTGCACTTGTTGCCCGACCTCATACAGCTCGCGCACATAAATACCGGCCAGAATCTGGCTGGCAATGTCCCGGCTGCCCAGGCCCAACGCCAGAGCGACCGCCAGACCGACCGAGATCAGCACAATGGCGATCACGTTGTTGAGCAGATCGGTTTTCACTTCAAGCTGACCGATCGCCACCGAAATACTGATGATGATCACCAGCCCCTGAGCCACGCGGCCCAGGCCACTTGCATAGTCCAGCCCTACACCTTCTGCGGCACCGCGCACTAGGCCGCTGACCAGTTGCGCCAGTAATACGCCCGCGAGCAGCACCAGGGCCGCACCGAAGACTTTTGGCAGGTACAAAGCCAGTACATCAAGGGTCGCAGAAACTCGCTCCAGGCCCAGCGACTCGGCGGCGGTCACTAGGAAGATCAACAGCACGAACCAGTAGACGATCTTGCCGATCAGGGTCGACACCGGCACCTGAATGCCGGCACGGCTCAGAAGCTTGGTCAGGCCAGTGCCAGCCATCAGGCGATCCAGGCCGATCTTGCCGAGCAATTTCGACAACAGCGTATCGAGGAACTTGGCCACCACAAAACCCAGCAGTACCACCACCATGGCGCCAAACAGGCGCGGGATAAAGGCGGCAATCGGGGTCCAAACGCTGGCCATCGCGTCAACCAGAACTTGAGTAAATTCCATGCTCAGTCAGCCTTATTAACAGTTGAATCGGTGGTTTTACGGCGCGAGACCGGCGCCACATGCGCCGAGCCGTTGTTCAGCGCGAGCATCAGGGCGCCAGCCCAGTGCCCCATCAAGGCAAACAGATCGCCTGCGCCGACCTGGCGATTGGCGGTTTTCAGCACACGATGCAAACAAGCGTCATCGTCGTGACTCGAGGTGGGCGACTTGAGCAAATCGCGCAGTGATTCTTCAAAGGGATCGTGCATGGCGCACCTCACAGGATGTGTCGGCTAGACGAGGCGAGTACAGGGCAAGTCACATCAGATCCAGCGCAAGCGACGAAACAGCAGCCACTGCACCAGCGCCACTACAGCCATCAGCGAACATGCCAGAAGAAAGCCATGGGGGCTTTCCGAGCCTGGAATACCGCCGACATTGATGCCGAGCAAACCGGTTAGAAAGCTCATCGGCAGGAAAATCCCGGTGATGATGCCGAAGCGGTACATGATGCGGTTCATCCGCTCATCCATGCGTCGATTTTCCGCTTCCAGCAGCAGATTGACCCGTTCACGGCTCAACTCCAGCTCTTCGAGGTAACGCGTCAGGCGGTTATTCAATTCATTCCAGTAACTGCTATCGGCGCCGACCAGCCAAGCCTGGGCGCTGGCTGTGAGCTGCCCATAGATATCCCGCTGTGGCGACAGAAAACGTCGCAAGCTGGCGGCACGCCGACGGATTTGCAGCAGCGTGGCATGGTCAGGTGCCTGCCCCTCCAACGCATCGGCGCACTCTTCCTGATCATCGACCTGTTCGGATAACTCGCCGACCAGCAGCTCGATCTTGTCGGTTAGGTAATGCGCCAGGCGCAAAATCAGCTCAGCCGAGGTTTTCGGCCCTCGCCCCGCCAGCAAATCCTCGATCAAGGCTTCTGTTGCGTGCAAAGGCCGCAAGCGCAGGGAGATCGCGCGCTGGGTATCGGCAAAAATGCGCACCGAGACCATGTCTTCAGGCTCGGCCCCTGGATTGAGGTTAAGGCCACGCAGGAACAGCAACAGTTGCTGCTCAGGCAACGCCAGCAGACGTGGGCGAGTGTTCTCTTCCAGCAGCAGGTCGCAGGCAAAAGCGCTTAGACCACTTTCTGCACGCAACCAAGTCTGCGTTTGCGGATGACTGCGATCCCAATGCAGCCAGAGGCTTTCCTGTTCACCCAGCACCAGGCCGTGTAGCTCTTGCCGGGCAATACTGCGGGCGCCGCCTTGACCATTGAGGACAAAAGCGTGCACCAGGCCCCATTGCGCGTTGTCACCTTCGTGCATGACAGTTTCCCGCAAGCGACCTACTCCGGCATCTGCAGCGCAGACGGCGAGATGATCACGCCGTTATTGTCGGCGTAGATAAACTCACCCGGGCGGAAGGTCACGCCGCCAAAAGTTACTGCGACATTGAGGTCACCGATGCCACGCTTGTCGGTTTTCATCGGGTGGCTGGCCAGAGCCTGGATGCCCAGATCGGTTTGCGCCAGCACGTCGACATCGCGCACGCAGCCATACACCACAATGCCTTCCCAGCCATTCTTTGCGGCTTTTTCGGCCAGCATGTCGCCCAGCAGCGCGCGGCGCATGGAGGCACCGCCATCCACCACCAGCACTTTGCCTTTGCCCGGCAGGTCGACCTGCTCCTTGACCAGCGAGTTGTCCTCGAAGCACTTAACGGTGACGATCTCGCCGCCGAAGGAATCGCGACCACCGAAGTTGCTGAACATTGGCTCAACTACCTGAACCAGTTCCGGGTAGGCGTCGCACAGATCGGGAGTGATGTAGTGCATGGCAAAGCTCCTTGGATAGTGTGAGGGTGCTTACAGGTCGATCCCGACCCGATCCGCTTCATAAGCTACAGGCAAATACACAAGACTGGCGCAGGGCGCACTCAGCGCGCTGCCACTGGCCAGGTCAAACTCTATTCCGTGCCGCGGGCAACGCAGCACACCAGCGGTGACGCTGGCCTTATCCAGTGCTGCTCCTTGATGAGGGCAGCGGTTTTCCAGCAGCAAGGTACGGCCTTCGACCACCATCAACAGCAGACTACGCCCCTGCAGCTGAAAAACCTGTCGGTAGCCGTCGTCAAGGTTGAGCAAGCGCTCAAGAGCAATAAACATCGCAGCTGCGCCTTCACCGCAAACGTGAACGCGATACTAGCCGCAAGCTCACTCAGCGGAAACGGCTTTATTGCCTTCTAGCTCGCGGCTTTCCAGCTCCGCAGCCACCTGTGGGCTCTTGCGTAGCCACTGCTCGACCAACGGCCAGACCTCGCGCTGCGCTTCTTTACTGACGAGCATTTCGACATGACCAAAATCACCGCTAAAGCCATGCTTCTTACCCAGGCAGAGAAATTCGCTCAAGGGTGAACCGAACTGCTTGAGCAACTTCTCGCAGGCCCAGGCCGGATCCTGGTGATCACCCAGCGCAGCTACAGCCATAACCGGCACGCGCACCTCAGCCAGGCCAGCCCACCAATCGCGGTCAGCATCGCCAAAACGGCCGAACAAGCCATGCCAGCGCAGGCTCTCGACCGCCAGACCAATCGGCTCATCCTCAGGGCCGCGCTTGAGTCGCGAACCAGAAATCACCGAAAAACGCTTGAGCAACAAACGGCTACCCCACTCCAGTGGTGGCACCTTCAGCGGCCAGTAAACCCTGCTGATTTGGCTACCGAACAACACGCCAGAGGCGACTTTACTTTCACCCAGGTAATGCCCACCGAGTGCACCCGCCAGAATGATCCCGCCTAAGGAGTGCCCCAGCCAATGGGCCTTCTGCGGATTCTGCTCATAAATAAAATCAGCAATTGCCGGCAGGTCATAGCGTACGTAGTCACTGACCGTGTTGCGTGAGTAGTCGCGGTTACGCGGCGACAGACCATGACCACGCATCTCGGCGATCCACACATCAAAACCAGCGCGCGCCAAGTAAGGCCCAAGGCCAATGCACTTGGGTGAATACCAGAAGCGCCGGTTGGAAAAACTACCGGGAATCAGAATCACCGGCACGCCACGCACTTGTTCATGGCCGGCACGACCGAGACGGGTCAGGGCCAATTCGACACTGCTGTCCGGGCTATTACCGGGTTTGAGACGATAGACATCCTCGCTCAAATCGCCCCGAAACTCGGCACTGATCAAGGTGACGGGGAAAAGCTCACTGCTGCTTTGCATCTATCTTCGCTCTGGTACAACCAATTGCCGGGAGCAATTCTTTCACGTCGCAAGCGACGGCCCGGTGGGGGTAAGCACAGGATGTGCTGGCACAAAAAAGGGCAGGATCAACCCGCCCTTGAACAGAGATTTAAACGCGCTATCAGGCTGGCGCTTGGCCTTCAGCCAGGAAGAACCAGGTATCGAGCACCGAATCCGGGTTCAGCGACACGCTTTCGATGCCCTGCTCCATCAGCCAGCGCGCCAGATCTGGATGATCCGAAGGGCCCTGACCGCAGATGCCGATGTACTTGCCCGCCTTGTTACAGGCCTGGATGGCATTGCTCAGCAGCTTCTTCACGGCCGGATTACGCTCATCGAACAGGTGCGCGACGATGCCCGAGTCACGGTCCAGGCCCAGGGTCAGCTGAGTCAGGTCGTTAGAACCGATGGAGAAACCGTCGAAGAACTCGAGGAACTCTTCTGCCAGGATCGCGTTGGACGGCAACTCGCACATCATGATGACCTTCAGGCCATCCTGACCACGGGCCAGACCGTTGGCAGCCAGAAGGTCGACCACCTGACTGGCTTCACCCAGGGTACGCACGAACGGCACCATTATCTCGACGTTGGTCAGGCCCATCTCGTTGCGCACTTTCTTCAGCGCACGGCACTCCAGCTCGAAGCAGTCACGGAACGATTCACTGATATAACGCGAAGCGCCACGGAAACCGAGCATCGGATTCTCTTCTTCCGGCTCGTAGAGTTTGCCGCCAATCAGGTTAGCGTATTCGTTGGACTTGAAGTCCGACAGGCGCACGATGACCTTCTTCGGCCAGAACGCCGCAGCCAGGGTGCTGATGCCCTCAACCAGCTTCTCAACGTAGAAATTGACCGGATCATCGTAACCGGCGATGCGTTTCTCGACGCTGTCTTTGATCTCCGGCGGCAAGCCAGCGAAGTTCAGCAGCGCTTTCGGGTGCACGCCAATCATGCGGTTGATGATGAATTCCAGGCGCGCCAGGCCAACACCTTCGTTGGGCAACTGGGCGAAGTCGAAGGCGCGGTCCGGGTTGCCAACGTTCATCATGATTTTGAACGGCAGCTCGGGCATGGCATCGACCGAGTTCTTGCGAATGTCGAAGCCCAATTCGCCTTCGAAGATAAAACCGGTGTCGCCTTCGGCGCAGGAAACCGTCACACCCATGCCGTCTTTCAGCACCTGGGTGGCGTTGCCGCAACCGACTACCGCCGGAATACCCAGTTCACGGGCGATGATCGCGGCATGGCAGGTACGCCCGCCACGGTTGGTGACAATGGCGCTAGCGCGCTTCATCACCGGCTCCCAATCCGGGTCGGTCATGTCGGAGACCAGCACGTCGCCGGGCTGGACTTTGTCCATCTCGGACACGTCATGGATCACCCGCACGCGGCCTGCACCAATCTTCTGACCGATCGCGCGGCCTTCCACCAGCACGGTGCCGGTTTCCTTGAGCAGGTAGCGTTCCATCACATTGACGTTGGTACGGCTTTTCACCGTTTCAGGACGCGCCTGAACGATATACAGCTTGCCGTCATCACCGTCTTTGGCCCATTCGATGTCCATCGGGCGACCGTAGTGCTTCTCGATGATCATCGCCTGCTTGGCCAGCTCGCTGACCTCAGCATCAGTCAGGCAGAAACGCGCACGTTCGGCACGGTCCACATCGACCACCTTGACCGATTTACCGGCCTTGGCTTCGTCGCCGTAGATCATCTTGATGGCTTTGCTGCCCAGGTTGCGACGCAGAATGGCAGGGCGACCCGCTTCCAGGGTTTGTTTGTGCACATAGAATTCGTCAGGGTTCACCGCCCCTTGCACCACGGTTTCGCCCAAACCATAGGCGCCGGTGATAAACACCACATCACGGAAGCCCGATTCGGTGTCCAGGGTGAACATCACCCCGGCGGTTCCCGTCTCCGAGCGCACCATGCGTTGCACGCCAGCGGACAAGGCGACCAGTTTGTGGTCAAAGCCCTGGTGCACGCGGTAGGCAATGGCGCGGTCATTGAACAGCGAAGCGAATACTTCTTTGGCCGCGCGGATCACGTTGTCCACACCGCGAATGTTCAGGAAGGTTTCCTGCTGGCCAGCAAACGAGGCATCTGGCAGGTCTTCGGCGGTGGCCGAGGAACGCACGGCAACGGCCATATTGTCGTTACCACCGGCCATTTCGGCGAAGGCGGTGCGGATCTGCGCGTTCAACTCTTCGGGGAAAGCAGCGTCCATCACCCACTGACGAATCTGCGCACCGGTCTTAGCCAGGGCATTGACGTCATCGACATCAAGGGCATCGAGCGCGGCATGGATCTGATCGTTCAGACCGCTCAGTTCAAGAAAGTCACGGTAGGCCTGGGCCGTAGTGGCGAAACCGCCGGGCACCGAAACTCCGGCACCAGCAAGGTTGCTGATCATCTCGCCCAGGGAGGCGTTCTTGCCCCCTACGTGCTCAACATCGTGATTGCCGAGCTTATCGAGGGAAACTACGTACTCTACCAAGGTGATCTCTCCACTAAGGTGTTGGAAAAGCTCAAGGGGCTGGGGAAGCTCGGCGGTACACATGCCCGCACGATTGTGGCCTGGCCCTGGAAAATAAGTAACAATGCCGGCCAGATCGGCCCTGCAAAGGCGGGCCTATGATAGCCAAGATTCGTCCTCAGCTTAAGGCCCATGGTGCAAATGAAACGAACCGCTTTCTTCATCTCCGATGGCACCGGCATAACCGCCGAAACCCTGGGCCAAAGTCTGCTGGCACAGTTTGAAACCATCGACTTCACCAAACTCACGCGCCCCTACATCGACAGCGTGGAAAAAGCGCGCGCAATGGTACAACAAATCAACACCGCCGCAGAAAAAGACGGCGCGCGACCGATCATCTTCGACACCATCGTCAATCAGGACATTCGTGACATCCTGGCCGAGTCCGATGGTTTTATGATCGATATCTTTTCGACCTTCCTCGCCCCACTGGAGCAGGAACTGACCTCGCACTCCTCGTACTCGGTCGGCAAATCTCATTCCATCGGCCACAACTCCAATTACATGGAGCGCATCGAGGCGGTCAACTTCGCCCTGGACAACGACGACGGTGCGCGCACCCACTACTACGACAAGGCTGACCTGATCCTGGTTGGCGTCTCGCGCTGCGGTAAAACCCCTACCTGCCTGTATATGGCTATGCAATATGGCATTCGTGCCGCCAATTACCCGCTGACCGAAGACGACATGGAACGCCTCCAGTTGCCAGCCGTGCTGAAAAAGCACAAGGACAAGCTGTTCGGCCTGACCATCGACCCGGACCGCCTCACCGCCATTCGCCACGAACGCAAACCCAACAGTCGTTACGCCAGTTTCGCTCAGTGCGAGTTTGAAGTGCGCGAAGTGGAAAACCTGTTTCGCCGCGAGAACATCAACTTTATCAACTCCACCTACTTCTCAGTGGAAGAGATCTCCGCGAAGATCCTGGTGGAAAAAGGTGTTGAGCGCCGCCTCAAATAACCTGCACAACTCATTGAAGCTAAAAGAAAAGGCTCGAACTCTTCGAGCCTTTTCTCATTTATAAATGCTACAAAGCATCGCCCGGCACACGTACCCAACCTTCCATCAAAATCCGCGCGCTGCGACTCATGATCGCCTTGGTTACCGTCCACTGACCGTCGACCAGCGCGGCCTGCGCACCCACGCGCAAGGTGCCGGATGGATGACCAAAACGCACGGCTTCGCGCGCACTGCCGCCCGCAGCCAGATTGACCAAGGTGCCAGGAATCGCCGCTGCAGTGCCGATGGCCACCGCGCAGGTCCCCATCATGGCGTGGTGCAGCTTGCCCATGGACAGCGCCCGCACCAACAGATCAACTTCCGCAGCCTGTACCGTCTTGCCGCTGGAAGAAACGTAATCCTTGGGTTTGGCGACAAAGGCGATTTTCGGCGTGTGCTGGCGGGTCAGTGCCTCATCCGCCGTTTTGATCAGCCCCATGCGCAACGCCCCCGCCACACGGATCTTCTCGAAACGCGCCAGCTGTTCAGGGTCACCGTTGATCTGCTCGCGCAACTCAGTGCCCTGATAGCCAATATCTTCGGCGTTTACGAACACGGTCGGAATGCCCGCAGTGATCATGGTTGCCTTGAAGGTGCCAACACCCGGCACATCCAGGTCGTCCACCAGGTTGCCGGTGGGGAACATCGAGCCACCCTCCTCGCCGTCGTCGGATGGATCAAGGAACTCCAGCACGATCTCGGCCGCCGGGAATGTCACCCCGTCCAGTTCGAAGTCACCGGTTTCCTGCACCTGACCATTACTGACCGGCACATGGGCGATGATGGTTTTCTGGATATTCGCCTGCCAGATCCGTACCACGCACACGCCGTTGTCCGGGATAAGCGCAGGGTCAAGCAGACCGGCATGAATGGCGAAGGCACCGGCACCAGTAGACAGGTTGCCGCAGTTTCCACTCCAGTCGACAAAGGCCTTATCGATCGAAACCTGGCCATAGAGGTAATCAACGTCGTGATCCGGTTGACTGCTTTTCGACAGGATCACGCACTTGGAGGTCGAGGATGTTGCGCCGCCCATGCCGTCGATCTGCGCTGCATAAGGGTCAGGGCTGCCGATCACCCGCATAAACAGCTTGTCGCGCGCGGCGCCCGGCACCTGGCAGCTTGGCGGCAGGTCCTGCAGGCGGAAGAACACGCCCTTGCTGGTACCGCCACGCATATAGGTGGCGGGGATTTTGATTTGAGGTGCGTGGGGCATGGCTAAGAGCTACTCCAAATTATGTGAAGGCTGCGCATGCAGGAGGGGCTTTAGCCGCGAGCTTTTTAACGCTAAACGCGGCAAAGCCACTCCCACAACACTGCGCTTAAACTGCCGCCGTCGACTCGAGGAAGTCCTGAGCAAAGCGCTGCAGGACGCCACCGGCCTTGTACACATGCACTTCAGCGGCAGTGTCCAGACGACAGGTCACTGGCACCTTGACCACTTCACCGTTGCGGCGATTGACCACCAGGGTCAAGTCGCAGCGGGGCGACACATCGCCCTGGATGTCGTAAGTCTCGGTGCCGTCGAGGCCCAGAGTCAGGCGGGTAGTGCCCGGCTTGAACTCAACCGGCAGCACGCCCATGCCCACCAGGTTGGTGCGATGAATACGCTCGAACCCTTCGGCCGCGATTACTTCCACGCCCGCCAAGCGCACGCCCTTGGCCGCCCAGTCACGCGAGCTACCCTGGCCGTAGTCAGCACCGGCGACGATGATCAGGTTTTGCTTGCGGTTCATGTAGGTTTCGATCGCTTCCCACATGCGCATGACCTGACCTTCCGGCTCAACGCGGGCCAGCGAGCCCTTCTTCACCACACCGTCAACCACGGCCATTTCGTTGACCAGCTGCGGGTTGGCGAAGGTCGCGCGTTGCGCGGTCAAATGATCCCCCCTATGAGTCGCGTAGGAGTTGAAGTCCTCCTCCGGCAAGCCCATTTTGTGCAGGTACTCACCCGCGGCAGAGTCCAGCAGGATGGCGTTGGACGGTGACAGGTGATCGGTGGTGATGTTGTCCGGCAGGATCGCCAGCGGCAGCATGCCCTTGAGCGTGCGCTCGCCGGCCAGTGCGCCTTCCCAGTAAGGCGGGCGACGGATATAGGTGCTCATCGGACGCCAGTCGTACAGCGGGCTTTCGGCTTCGGTGACAGTGCCCAAATCGAACATCGGGATATAGATCTGCCGGAACTGCTCAGGCTTCACCGAGGAGGCAACGATGGCATCGATCTCTTCGTCGCTCGGCCACAGGTCCTTGAGGGTAATCGGGTTGCCGTTCTGGTCATGACCGAGCACATCCTGCTCAATGTCAAAACGCACGGTGCCGGCAATGGCGTAGGCCACTACCAGCGGTGGCGAAGCCAGGAAGGCCTGCTTGGCATACGGGTGGATGCGCCCATCAAAGTTGCGGTTACCTGAGAGTACAGCGGTGGCGTAAAGGTCGCGGTCGATAATTTCCTGCTGAATCACCGGATCCAGCGCACCGGACATGCCGTTACAGGTGGTGCAGGCGTAGGCGACGATGCCGAAGCCGAGCTGTTCCAGCTCGCTCAACAGGCCAGCCTCTTCCAGATACAACTTGGCGACTTTCGAACCCGGCGCGAACGAGGTTTTGACCCAGGGCTTGCGCAGCAGACCCAACTGGTTGGCTTTTTTCGCCAGCAGGCCGGCCGCCACCACGTTGCGCGGATTGGAGGTGTTAGTGCAGCTGGTGATGGCGGCGATGATCACCGCGCCATCTGGCATCAGGCCCTCACCCTCCTCCAGCTTGCCAGCGGCCAACTTGGCCTCATCGGCAATGCCACGCTCGTGCAGCGCCGAGGTCGGCAGGCGCTTGTGCGGGTTGCTCGGGCCGGCCATGTTGCGTACCACGGTGGACAGATCGAAACTCAGCACGCGCTCGTATTCGGCAGTGGCCAGGGCATCAGCCCACAGGCCGGTGGTTTTGGCGTAGTGCTCGACCAGCGCCACTTGCTCCGGCTCGCGACCAGTGAGCTTGAGGTAATCGATGGTCTGCTGATCGATATAGAACATCGCCGCCGTGGCGCCGTATTCCGGGCACATGTTGGAGATGGTTGCACGGTCACCGATGGACAGGCTGTCTGCGCCTTCGCCGAAGAACTCGACCCAGGCGCCGACCACGCGCTCCTTGCGCAGAAACTCGGTCAACGCCAGGACGATATCGGTGGCGGTAATCCCAGGCTGACGCTTGCCGGTCAGTTTAACGCCGACGATATCGGGCAAGCGCATCATCGACGGCAAGCCGAGCATCACCGTCTCGGCTTCCAGGCCACCGACACCAATGGCGATCACGCCCAGAGCATCGACGTGCGGAGTGTGGGAGTCGGTGCCGACGCAGGTATCCGGGAACGCGATGCCGCCACGTGCCTGAATCACCGGGCTCATTTTCTCCAGGTTGATCTGGTGCATGATGCCGTTTCCGGCCGGGATCACGTCGACGTTCTTGAACGCGGTCTTGGTCCACTCGATAAAGTGGAAGCGGTCCTCGTTGCGGCGCTCTTCCACGGCGCGGTTCTTCTCAAACGCATCCGGGTCAAAGCCGGCAAATTCCACGGCCAGCGAGTGATCGACGATCAGTTGGGTCGGCACCACCGGGTTGACCTTGGCCGGGTCACCCCCTTGCTCAGCGATGGCATCACGTAGGCCAGCCAGGTCGACCAAAGCGGTCTGGCCAAGAATGTCGTGGCACACCACCCGCGCCGGATACCAGGGGAAATCCAGCTCCTGCCTGCGCTCGATCAGCTGCTTGAGCGCATCGGTCAGCAACTCCGGCTCGCAGCGGCGTACCAGTTGCTCGGCCAGCACGCGACTGGTGTATGGCAGCTTGGCGTAGGCCCCCGGAGTGATGGCATCGACCGCCTCACGGGTGTCGAAGTAGTCCAGCACTGTGCCGGCCAGCGGTTTGCGGTATTGAGTGTTCACTGGGCTGCTCATTATTTGCGGTCCTTGAGCGGCACAAACGTCAGGTCCTCAGGACCTGTGTAATTGGCGCTCGGACGGATGATCTTGCCGTCGATGCGCTGCTCGATGACATGACTGGACCAACCGGAAGTGCGCGCAATCACGAACAGCGGAGTGAACATGGCGGTGGGCACGCCCATCATGTGGTAGCTGACGGCGCTGAACCAATCGAGGTTGGGGAACATCTTCTTGATGTCCCACATGATGGTTTCCAGACGCTCGGCGATGTCATACATCTTCATATTGCCTTGCTCAGCCGACAGCTCGCGCGCCACCTCCTTGATCACCTTGTTGCGCGGGTCCGCCACGGTGTAGACCGGATGACCGAAGCCGATGACCACTTCCTTGCGCTCGACACGGGCGCGGATGTCGGCCTCGGCCTCGTCCGGGTTGTCGTAGCGTTTCTGGATCTCGAAGGCCACTTCGTTGGCGCCGCCATGTTTCGGGCCACGTAATGCGCCGATGCCACCGGCGATGCAGCTGTACATATCCGAGCCGGTACCGGCGATCACCCGCGAGGTGAAAGTCGACGCATTGAACTCGTGCTCGGCGTACAGGTTGAGCGAGGTGTGCATGGCGCGCACCCAGGACTCGCGCGGCTTCTCGCCGTGCAGCAGATGGAGGAAATGCCCGCCGATGGAATCGTCGTCGGTTTCCACCTCGATGCGCTTGCCGTTGTGGCTGAAGTGGTACCAGTACAGCAGCGCGGAACCCAGCGAAGCCATCAGCTTGTCGGCAATGTCACGAGCACCGGGGTGGTTGTGGTCGTCCTTTTCCGGCGACACGCAACCGAGCACCGACACAGCCGTGCGCATCACATCCATCGGATGGGCAGATGGCGGCAGTTGTTCGAGCGCGACCTTCAACGCTGCAGGCAACCCGCGCAGGGCCTTGAGTTTGGCCTTGTAGCCGGCCAGTTCGGCCACATTGGGCAGCTTGCCGTGTACCAGCAGGTGAGCGATTTCTTCGAACTCGCAGCGGTTGGCAAAATCCAGCACGTCATAGCCACGGTAGTGCAGGTCGTTGCCAGTACGGCCGACGGTGCACAGGGCAGTGTTGCCGGCAGCTGTGCCAGAGAGGGCCACGGATTTCTTCGGCTTGAAGCCTGGGGTGGTTTCCGGGGTTGCGCTCATGCTTATCTCCTCAAATCCGGTTGATGCGTTGTTATTTTTTTGCGGCAAACAGGGCGTCGAGCTTCTGCTCGAAGGCGTGGTAACCGATGCGGTCATAGAGTTCGGCGCGGGTCTGCATCAACTCGATCACATCTTTCTGGTGGCCGTTCTGGCGAATCGAGGTGTAAACACTTTCTGCAGCCTTGTTGGCGGCGCGGAAGGCCGACAGCGGGTAGAGCTGAATGGCCACGCCGACCGAGGCCAGTTCGTCACGGCTGAACAACGGCGTGGCACCGAATTCGGTGATGTTGGCCAGCACCGGCACATTCAGCGCATCGACGAAGCGCTTGTAGGTCGGCAGGTCATAGGCGGCCTCGGCGAAAATACCGTCGGCACCGGCTTCCACGTAGCGCTGGCAGCGCTCGATGGCGGCATCCACACCTTCGGCTTGAATCGCGTCAGTGCGGGCAATCAGGAAGAAGTCAGGATCGGTCTTGGCATCGGCGGCAGCGCGCACGCGGTCGACCATTTCCTCGCAGGAGACGATCTCCTTGCCCGGACGGTGGCCACAACGCTTGGCACCCACCTGATCTTCGATATGCGCGGCGGCTGCGCCGGCCTTGATCAGGTTCTTGATGGTGCGCTCGATATTAAAAGCCGAAGGGCCAAAGCCGGTATCGATGTCGACCAAAAGCGGCAGGTCGCACACGTCGGAGATGCGGCGTACATCAGTGAGCACGTCATCCAGGGTGTTGATGCCCAGATCGGGCAAACCGAGAGAACCGGCGGCCACCCCGCCACCGGACAGGTAGATGGCCTTGAAACCCGCGCGCTTGGCCAGCAAGGCGTGGTTGGCATTGATCGCACCGATTACTTGCAAGGGCGACTCAATGGCAAGCGCCTGACGGAAACGCTGGCCTGGGGAAAGCTGATTCATGACTCACCTCGTGGTTTGGCTGTCTTGGTGTGTGCGCCCGTACTGCTGGAGAAATGGCGCTCGATATTGCGTTTGGACGCCCCGATATGCCGGCGCATCAGCAACTCGGCCAACTCACCGTCTCGGTCGGCGATGGCATCGAGAATACGGTGGTGTTCGGCAAAGGCCTGACGCGGACGATTGGGCGTCGCGGAGAACTGCAGGCGGTACATGCGCACCAGTTGATAGAGCTCGCCACAGAGCATCTGGGTCAGGGTCTTGTTACCGCTGCCTTGGATGATGCGGTAATGGAAGTCGAAATCGCCTTCCTGCTGGTAGTAGCCGACGCCCGCCTTGAAGGCGGCGTCCTGCTCATGCAGGTCCAGTACCTGACGCAACTCGTCGATCTCCGCCTGGGTCATGCGCTCGGCGGCCAGGCGACAAGCCATGCCCTCCAGGGATTCACGAATTTCATAAAGCTCGATCAGCTCGGCGTGACTGAGCGATACCACCCGCGCACCGATATGCGGTACGCGCACCAGCAGACGCTGGCCTTCCAGGCGGTGAATCGCTTCACGCAGCGGGCCACGGCTGATGCCATAGGTGCGCGCCAGTTCAGGCTCAGAAATTTTGCTGCCGGGGGCAATCTCGCCCTTGACGATAGCCGCCTGAATACGCCGGAAAACCTGTTCAGAAAGGGTTTCCGAATCTTCCTGACTGGACTCGAGCGGCTCAATTACATCAAGCATATTGTCGACACTGCGAAAATTAAGTGCCTGAAAATTACGCCTAGACAGCATTAGTGTCAAACGAACCAAGAACATTGTTGACAATATGCAGCACTACTTTAGTCGCCTGCAGTCGCGACCTTACTTGCATAAACGCCTATAAGCGCCTGTCACGACTGAAAAAGCCCATGGTAGAATGCTGCCCGCTTAACGCTTGCAGAGGAATTTCTGACTGCCTGCTAGACTCCAAGCCCAGGAGCGCCAACCGCAACGCGCGCACCCGGCATTGCTCGACCCCTCATCAACACCATATCCCAGGACTTATGACACTAAAGCCCTCCATCCTTTTGCTATGCCTGCTACTTGCTCCCGGCCTGAGCTTCGCCGCGGAGAAGACAGTCTATGGGCTTAATGAATACGTCCGCTTATTCGACCTCGACTTAAGACTTGCCGCCAAGCTAGACACCGGCGCCAAGACCGCATCGCTCAGTGCTCGCGACATCAAACGCTTCAAGCGCGATGGCGAAACCTGGGTACGCTTCTATTTGGCTATCGACGAGGCGCACAGCAGCCCGATCGAACGCCCCCTGGCGCGCATCAGTAAGATCAAACGCCGCGCAGGCGACTATGATCCACAGGAAGAAAAAACCTATACGGCCCGCCCCGTGATCGAAATGGATGTGTGCATGGGCAGCAGCCTACGCACAATTGAAGTGAACTTGACCGACCGCAGTGCTTTCCAATACCCGTTGTTGATAGGCTCCGAAGCACTCAAACGCTTTTCGGCGCTGGTCGATCCGAGTCTTAAATACGCAGCAGGCAAACCTGCTTGTGCCCCTGACGCAAACCTTGGCGAGTAACTCCCATGCGCTCTCTTACCCTCCATCTGAAAGTCCTGGTCATACTCCTGGTGAGTCTGGGCATTCTGATCACGGCTTATCAGATCTTCATTCTCGGCATCCCGATGACCGAGGACGAAACTGATGACCTGTGGAACATCGACGCCAAAGTCGAGTTCCAGGCCAATCCACGCGAGCCGGTCAAACTGCAGATGTTCGTGCCGCCCCTGGCCCAGGATTACGTCAGCCTGAATGAGAGCTTTATCTCGAATAACTACGGTGTGAGCATCAACCGCGCCGACGGCAACCGCAAAGTCACCTGGTCGGCCCGTCGTGCCAGTGGCAAGCAGACCCTCTACTACCGCCTGGTGCTGACCAAGCGCTACAGCGGTGAACAAGCCAAGGCCAAAGGCCCGATCTTCCGCGACAGCATCCCGGTTGAGGGAGCCGAGAAGATTGCTGCAGAAGCGTTGCTTGCACCGATTCGCCAGCACTCGGCAGACGTCGAAACTTTTATCAGCGAGACCATCAAACGCGTCAACAACAGCAATGATGACAACGTCAAACTGCTGCTAGGCGGCGATGCCTCCACCCCGAACAAAGCCAAAGTCATCGAGCTGCTGCTGTCCATCGCCCACGTGCCGATGGAGCGCGTGCACACCATTCGCCTGGCCGCCGATATCCAGCAGAACCCTGAATTGTGGCTGCGCAGCTTCAACGGCGAGAACTGGCTGTACTTCAACCCGGAAAGCGGCGAACAAGGCCTACCGGTTGATCGCCTAGTCTGGTGGATCGGCGATGACAGCCTAGTCACGCTGGAAGGCGGCAAGCAGGCGCAAGTCAGCTTCAGCCTGAACAATAGCGAGATGAACGCTATTCGCCTGGCCAAACTGACCGACGAAAACACCGACGCCGACTTCCTCGAATACACACTCTATGGCCTGCCGCTGCAGACCCAGCAGACGTTCATGATCATGGTCATGATCCCGATCGGCGTGCTGGTGATCCTTGTCCTGCGCAACCTCGGTGGCCTGCAGACACTCGGCACATTCACCCCGGTGCTGATCGCCCTGGCCTTCCGTGAAACTCAGCTGGGCTTCGGCATTATCCTGTTTACCGTGATCACTGCCGCAGGCCTTTCACTGCGCTCCTACCTCGAACACCTGAAGCTGCAGATGCTGCCGAGGCTATCGGTGGTGCTGACCTTTGTCGTGGTTCTGATCGCGGTGATCAGCTTGTTCAGCCATAAGCTGGGCCTGGAACGCGGCCTGTCGGTCGCCCTGTTCCCGATGGTGATTCTGACCATGACCATCGAGCGTCTGTCGATCACCTGGGAAGAGCGCGGCGGTGGCCATGCCTTTAAAGTGGCTATCGGCACACTGTTCGCGGCAACTCTGGCGCACCTGCTGATGAGCGTGCCGGAGCTGAACTACTTCATCTTCACCTTCCCGGCCGTATTGATGATTCTGGTGGGCTTCATGCTGGCGATGGGTCGCTACCGTGGCTATCGCCTGACCGAACTGTTCCGCTTCAAAGCCTTCCTCAAGGACTAATGCCATGTTCGGTCTGATCAAGACGTGGAAAGCCCTAGAAGCCAAAGGCATCATGGGCATCAATCGGCGTAACGCGGACTACGTGCTGAAGTACAACAAACGGCACCTGTACCCGATCGTCGATGACAAGATCATCACCAAGATGCGCGCCATCGAAGCAGGCATCGATGTACCGGAAATGTACGGCATCATCGATACTGAAAAAGGCATCGATAACCTGCGCGCAATCATCGGTGACCGCCCGGACTTCGTGGTCAAGCCAGCGCAAGGCGCTGGCGGTGACGGCATCCTAGTGATCGCGGATCGCTTTGAAGAGAAGTATAAAACTGTCTCAGGCAAGATCATCAGCCACGAGGAGATCGAGCATCAGATCTCCAGCATCCTCACCGGCCTCTATTCCCTGGGCGGTCACCGTGATCGCGCGTTGATCGAATACCGCGTCACCCCAGACCAGATATTCAAAAGCATCAGTTACGAAGGTGTGCCGGACATCCGCATCATCGTGCTGATGGGCTATCCAGTCATGGCGATGCTGCGCTTGCCGACGCGCCAATCCGGCGGCAAGGCCAACCTGCACCAGGGCGCCATTGGTGTCGGTGTAGACCTGGCCACCGGCGTGACCCTGCGCGGCACCTGGCTGAACAACAAGATCAGTAAGCACCCGGACACCACCAATGCGGTAGACGGTGTGCAACTGCCTAACTGGGACGGCTTTATGAAGCTCGCCGCCGGCTGCTACGAGCTCTGCGGTTTGGGCTATATCGGCGTGGACATGGTGCTGGATCAGGACAAGGGCCCGTTGATTCTCGAACTCAACGCCCGCCCTGGCCTGAACATCCAGATCGCCAACGACTGCGGCCTCACCCACCGTGCCCACGCAGTCGAGGCGCGTATCGCCGAACTGCAGAAAAAAGGCATCGTCGAAACCGCCGAAGAGCGCGTGCGCTTCTCGCAAGAGCTGTTTGGCCATGTCTCGATTGCGCAAATCTGATTGATCGCACAAACAAAAAAGCCCGGACAATTCCGGGCTTTTTTGTGGCTGTTTGATTGAGTCACTAACGCACAATCGCCAACTCGAATGCGCCTTCATCGCTGTGTGCATGGGTCTGCATACCAGCCTCATCGACTGCCAGCGCCTGCAGGGGCCGCTTGAAGGGTTTGTTATCCAGGGTTTGCAGGCTGCGATCTTCATCCGTAGTCAATAGCAGCACATAGTGCTCACCGGCGGCGGCTCTTACCGGCACAGTGCCTTCGATAAAGGCATAGCGATACCAGGTTTCCGCATGCAGCTGATACACCGCATCACTCACCAGGCGTGTCGGCTGCTTGGCCTGATCAAGGAACAGCAAGGAGGGATAAGCGACCTGCTTGTTGGCGAAGCTGCGAATACGCAAACCGAAGTCGTACTGCGAGCGTGGCAGTTTCAGGGCAGCGTAGTAGCTCTTGCCCATGGGGAAATCCAGACTGGGGGAAAAGCGATTGAGCTCTTCATAACGTGGTTCATCGGCGCTTATAGGGGTGAAATCTTCCTCACTCAATTGCCCACAGCAACGCTCGACCAGCTCCTGATAGCGCCCCTCAACCTTCTCTTCAGCTCCGACCAGCAAGACCTGCATCGCGGCGGTGGGCTGCCCATCCAGCCCCGGCAAGGCTTGTGGTTTGGCGTCAAAGATCACTTCCCTACCCTGGGTAAGCGGCACATTGTGCAAGGTGGGTGTCGGCGCCTTGGCTCCCTTGGGCGGCACCTTGGAGTTACGCATGCGGCCCTGTTCGTCAACCCAAGTGAAGTAGCGGCCATCCTGCTCATCACGGGCAAAATCTCGTCCTTCCAATACATCCGAGCTTATGTAAGCACTGGAGCGCTCACCGGTTCCCAGAAGAATCTCATTGCCACCGGCTTGCACCTGCTGACCGGCGTAGAAGCTGTTCTGCAGATTGCCGCTGGCGTCCACCCAGGTGAAATAGCGCCGCTTGCTTTCACCACTGCTCTTGCTACCAGGCCAGACTGTTTCACCGTCATTCAAGCGCGCCTGATCGCTGCGCTGAATATTGCCGGTTGCAGCGCGCTGATGAGCCATATAGCGATTGTCTACAAAGCTGTTGTGCACCCGCCCCTGATCATCCACCCAGGTCAGGTAACGACCGCTGGCGCTAGCCTGCGTAGCCGCCCAAAACCCTATCAGCATCAGCACAATACGCATGACTGAACCCTAGAAAGTGGTGCGATAGGTCAACGCCAACACATAGGCTTTGACGCTGGTTTTAACATCCAGGTCGGCATAGGGGTTGTACACCATGCTGTCGATGGATGAGCAGCTGATATTGCAACTGGAGCGCGCCGGAATGTCCTGCTTGCTGACCAGGTAGTTGAAGCCCAGGTCGATCACCGTATCCTTATCCCACTGGTAACCCAGCCCCAGGCCATAGAGCTTGGCATCGCCCAAAGGCGCCAGCACGTCGGCCTTGTTGCCAGGAATTGCTGAAGGCCTTGGTTCATATCCCATCCGCAGGCTCAAGCGATCATTGACCTGATACTCGACACCAACGGCCCAGCTCCAGACGGACTCATAACCACGGTCAAGAATGATGCTGGTCGAGGTGGCGTTCTCCGGAGAGAACAGGCTGGCGATGGTGAGAATATCCAGCTGGCGATCAAACTCCAGCTCGAATTTGTCCCACGCGGCATAGTCGGTCCACTTCACATCCAGGTTGATTTGCCAACGCTCATGTGGCTTGAACTTGATGCCACTGGCAAAGTGCGCCGGGTAGGTCATGTTCAACGAGACGTTGCCCTGCTCCTTATCGAACAAACCGTCGGGCGTCAGGGTATTGAACACCGCACCGATAAACGAGCTGTCCAAGCCCTGCCAGAAGCCCTGCCAGTTCTCCGAATAATCCACTACATAGCGCCCTTTCAAGCGCATCTTGGCCTCGCTCTGATACACCGCGCCCAATGCAAACCAGTCGCTTGGCTCCCACAGGAAACCGACGTTCCAGGTGGGCGAAAGGGTCTGCTGCATATCGATGTCGATATTGGCGATGTCGGTGAAAGGCCCCAGCTCACCGCCGCAGATATTCAGGAAAATTTCGAACGGATTATTGTCCACCAGGCACAGTGCATCCTGAGCCACCCCGACAAACCCAGTGAGGATGCCTGGCGCACGGAAATCCTGATTAAGCGCCATGGCCTGATGGGAAAAGCCGATAGACAACCCCAGCGACAGTTCATCGTTGACCTGATATGCCAGCGAGGGTGAAAAGTAGGTCAGGCGCTGAATCACCAGTTCCTTGCCCTGATAGCGTCCAGGATCGTCGTCGTCACGGGCAAAGCCAAGCGCCTGGGGCGTGTACATATTGGTGGCGAAGGTCAGTTTGGAACCTGGCGGTGTGATGGACAGCCCTGCCAGCGGGGCAAACAGCATCGGCAACTCAGTAGCTCCACCAACACCCGGCAGGTACATCATTGCCGCCCCCGCGCGGCTCGACGAGTTGGCCACGGGGTCGTTATCCAGACCGAGAAAATTGCTGCCATAACCATCAGGCGCATCAAAATCGGCGCGAATATCCATCATCCCGGTGATGAATTTAACCGTGGTCTGCCGGCCCTTGAGTTTGCTCAGAGCTGCCGGGTTGTAATGCACCGCATCAATGCCGGTGAAATCGGCGGTTACCGCATTGCCGAGTGCCATGGCCTTGGGGCTGCCAATCGTCAGGTTCTGCGCTAGCTGGGCCTGGGCAAGCCCACAGCTGAGCGAAGCTGTCCAAAAAATCGCCTGCGTGAGCAGCGAAATTCGCGTGTTCATAGGAAGGTTCGCTCGCGTCTACTGGGCCTTCAGGCCTTTGATATCCAAAGGCATGGAAATGCCCAACAGCACATCTGGCGAATCCTCGGTCATCCCGAAACCTGCGTTGACGTTGACGATGCGCTCCGGCGAAGTACGCAGCCCCAGCGAGAAGTTCATCACCGCACTGGTCTGGCCTTTGCCTTCAGCCTCACCGTCAGCGAAGGTGAAGGTCGGCTTCAGCGAATGCGACATCTGATAGGACGTCGCCAACGACACGTCATAGGACAGTGCATAGGCAAAGCCCATGCTCAGGGAGAATGACGAGCCGGGGTCGACCTCTTCGAGCAAACGACCGCCACGTACCTGACCAATGCCGGTGATTGGCATGTTGTAGGTATAACCAACGGAGCCGAACAGCACGACCGGATCGATCACATAGGACATATTCGCACCTACGCCCAGGCTGTAGGTGCCGCTGCCCGTAGACAGGTCGCTCGCGGTATTGATGTCGTAAGGGCTATTACCCGTTGGTAAACCCAGGGTCGCGTAAAGAGTAGTAACCGGCTTGCCGCGTAAGGAAGTCCACGGCTGCCAACGCAGACTGGCGGAGATATCGCCGAGGCTATAAGCATCCAGGTCACGCTCGGTATCGTACTTGGCGACCATAGGCAAACGCACGCTGAAGGTCAGGTTGTCCCATACGCCATAGTCGAAGGTGAACGAGTTGGTAAAGGTGTGCTGTGCCTCGCTCTGGCCAATCACACTGAATACGTTGTTGCCGGTACGCACAGTCTCGATAACCGTATCGCGCAGCAGCGAATAATCGAAGCCATAGGTCAGGGTTCGCTCACCCTTTTTCAGCAAGGTGTAGCTCTTTTCCGCAGCCTGAAACACCTCCTCCAGCGCCTTGGCGCTATCAGCGTCGTCTTCCTGCTTGCTCAATGCTTCACGTGCCTGATCGACCGAAGTCGGGTCGTCGGCAAACACCGCTGAACTGGCAGCCCCTGCCAGCATGGCCAGCCATACATAATGCAAAACTCTCATGGCGCAGCCCCCAAATATTTATTGTTATGCCGGGCGTTCTTACTTGCGTCGGATATAGCGAATATCGCCCTCGGAACCCAGCTCTGTGGCCTGGTTCTCGGTGAACTTGGTCATCTGTGGAAACTCGCGAAATGCCAGCAAGCTGGTGGTGCGGTCATCGATGATGCGCAAATCCTGCTCGCTCAAGGCAAGGGCATTCGGCGGTTCATTGCCGTTGGGGAAAATCACAAACAGCACGTTCTGATCCCAGATTTCCTCAAAACGCGTACGGGTAAAACTGATATTGCCGAGTGCCGGATCCGCCACAAATACATGGTCGTTGTACACATCGCGCACCACCACAAAGTGTTTGAAGCCAGCATATTCGATAGGCACGATGGCCGGATGCTCAAGCGCGTCGAGATCGGCAAAGGCCGCGCGAAAGCCACCACTTTTGTAACCCAGCGCCGTGACAAACCGCTTCATGTCGAGCAGGGAAAAACCACGCCGTTCAACGATCTTGTCGGCCTCGCCAAACTGCAACAGGCCTTCCATCACCTGACGTTCCTGCAGGTTACGGCCAAGGAAATAATCCAGCAGCGAGGTCAGCGCAGCCGATCCACAGCTGTAGTCATAAGCCTGACGAATCACATTGCGAAACTGCAACTGGCTCATCGGCTCAAGCGTCACCGTCTCACGCAAAGGCCCATTCGGCAGCAAGTGCTGATTGATATGCACAGTGCCCGGCGCCGGCGGTTTGGTATCCACCGCCTCGGTAAAGCCCCACACACCGATCAGGCTGCCCAGCAGAATCTCGATCATCAGCCAACCGCACTCCTATCCAACAAGAGAAAAGTCCTACCGGCCGAAGCCGGTAAGACTTTTCATCACGCGGAACAACTAAGCGAACTTAGTGGCCCCAGACTTTTACGGTGGTACCAGCCATGTTCATGTCGTTAACAGCCAGGGAGCCAATGCTGGCAGCGCTGCTATCGCCAACTTTGATAGCGCCAACGCTCAGCTGACCAGTGATGGTCGGCAGGCTGATTTGCAGCTGCTGGGTGCCGCTGGCGTTTTCAACCACGTCAACTTTTACTGGTGCAGTGTCAGAGATGTTGAAGCCAGTGAAGGAAACGGTCTCCATACGCAGCGAACCGCCGCCAGCGTCGCCGTCGGTGTAAACCAGGCTACCGATGGTGCCGTTGAAGCTACCGGAGATGCTGATGCCATCCTGACCGGTTACGGTTGCCAGAGCAGTGTCATCCATGGCCTTGAGCTCAGCCTGAGCCATGAAAGGAACAGCCAGAACAGCGGTGGCCAGGGCCAGTTGCTTGAGGGTTTTCATTGTTATTGTCTCCACAGTTCACTAATGGGTTGTCCCCGGCAGGCTGCTCTGGACTCCTGTCCGTCTCAGCTACAGCGGCGTGCGCCGCTCACCAGGTCTGACACTGCTTCCCTATTCGCGTCAGGCTTGGAATCGTGAAGCACCATGCTTCTCGTCCTGACGTTAAAACTACTGGTGCATGTCCTGGCTGCCAGCCCATCCAAGGGATGGAGCGCCCATCTGGCGCAAATCCGGCAGCAAACGCTCAGGCTTCGCTCAACAACCCCAGGCTCTTGCCCTTCAATACCGCTTGCGTACGGCTGCGTACGCCCAGCTTGGCGAACAGGTTGTGCAGGTGCCATTTGATCGTGGCCTCTGACAAATGCACCGCCTGGGCGATATCACGGTTCGACAAACCAGCCGCGACAAAGCGCAGAATTTCTCGCTCACGATGGCTAACATCTTGATTTTCATCGAAAGTTTCTAGATCGATAGACAACCGACGGCATTGCTCGCGCAGTTGCTCGGCCAGCCCTTGCCAGGCACTGGCGCGTTTGGGTTCGGCGCTGTGCCAGGCATCCCAGAGCGGTAGCAGCCAGAGTGCATCATCCAGAAACATGCGCCGGTAACCGCTTGTCCAGGCATCTTCAAGCGTGGTTTTGAGCAAGACGAAGGCCTTGTCGCTGTTACCTTTGCGCCAGTACGCCACAGAAAGTAACAAGGAAAGACGCAGGCGCCGATCTCGCTGATGCTCGGCCGTCTGTTTGGCCAGGCAGGCCTCTAGCACCGCTTGCGCCTTGTCGGCACGACGTTCGGACAAAGCCAGCCGCGCTTCAGACAGTACCTGCACGGTTTCCGCATCGGCATACCGACCCGGCGGCAATACCGCCAGATGGCGCTGCAGCTGCAGGCAGATTCGCTCAGCCTCATTGGGCTTACGCAGCCACAGTAGGAACTGCACCTTGCAACTCATGCCCAGGGCGTAAACGCGTTCATAACCTGGGCCATGCAAGCCGGCCAGCCATTCATCCAGCTCCGCAAGGGCCGACTCACCTTCACCGGCAAAGAAACGTGCCTTGGCCATGACCAGCTTGCCGCGACTGATCAGCTCAATCGGTGTCGCCACATCACGCCAGGTTGTGGCCAGTGGAAGCTCGGCCAGAATGGCTGCATGTCGATCCTGCTCATAGAGCAAATCCGCATAAGCCAGGGCCAGCGGCCCGCCTACGCGGCTGCGCCGGCCAAATACCTGCTCGACCCGCGCCCGTGCACTTTCCGCCAATGTGCGGCCGCGCTCAGGCTGGCCCAGCTCCTTGCAGATTAATGCTTCAATCAGGCTGACCACCGCATGCAGGTACTCGCTATCGGCCTGCTCCAGGTTGTCGCGCGCGACCGCAATCGACTTGGCGGCATCGCCGAACTCACCCAACAATGCGTAAGCCGCAGCCTGAATACAGGACATGCTCGCGCGGAAAATCGGCTGATTATCTGGCACCAATGCCAGCCAGTGACGCGCCACCTTCAGCGCGCCCTCCAGCTTGTCCTGGTACAGCAGCACCAGCGCCTTGAGTACCTGGGCCACCGCCAACAACACTGCCAAACCAAAGTGCATCGGCTTGCCACGCCCCTGCATCAGGCGCGTGCTGACCTCCTCGATCAGCGCTTCAGCCTCGGCGTACTTCTGCTCGAAAGCCAACTGCCAGGCGTAGAAAATCTGGAACACCGGATGCTCGCGAATCACTTCGGCCGGCACATCCTTGAGGATCGCCAGAATGCCGTACACCTGATTACCAGCAATCAGTGTCGCGCCCTGGCGCTCCAGCAGCTCGGCGGCGAAAGCGTAATCACGTGCGCGCAAGGCGTACTTCACCGATTTATCGGTCAACTCATGACTTTCACACCAACGAGCAGCAGCGTGCAGCAGATGGGTCGGGTCACCCGCCCGGCTCAGGCGCCCCTGGAGGAACTCGGCAAACAGATGGTGATAACGGAACCACTCGCCCTGTTCGTCCAGCGCGATGATAAACAGCTGGGCAGTCTGCAGGCGCTTGAGTATTTGCGCGCCGTCCGTGCGCCCCGTCAGAGCGTTGCACAACTCTGCATTGAACTCGTCAAGCACCGAAGTCTGATCAAGAAACAGCTGCTGATCCTGCGGCAGATGATCAAGCACGTCTTCGGCCAGGTAATCGGCAATATTGCGCTCAGTACCTGACAGCCCAGAGAGAAATGCAGCGCGCTCAGGCTGCCGCGCCAGTGCCAGCGCCACCAAGTGCAAGGCCGTTATCCAGCCTTCGGTACGCCGGTGCAGCAAATCCAGCTCGGCGCTGCTCAGCTGCAATTGCTTGAGTTCGTGGAAATAGGCCTCAGTTTCGCTACGAGTCAGGCGCAGCTCGTCTGCCTTGATCCACAGCGCCCAGGGTGAAATAACCGGTTGCTCATCGAGAAAGCGCGGCTTGTAGCGGGTACTGCCGATCATTCGCACATTGGCCGGCACGTGCTTGACGAAATAATTGACCAGCGGCCCTAGATCGACATGCCGCACCCGATGAAAATCATCAAAAATCAGATACAGGTCGCCCTGAACCCTCTTCAGGTCGCCGATAAAGGAATCCAGCAACAATTCATTGGGCACACTCAGGTCGTCACGCAACAGACGTGCGGTGCTTGCGCCAAAGCCCGGCAGCTGCGCTTCGATGGCCGCAATCAGGTAATGCAGCAAACGTTGTGGCTCGCTGTCGGCTTCATCGCAGGACAACCAGGCAACCCGCGCGCCGGTCTCCAGCAAACGCAGACGAAACTGGCTGAGCACCGTGCTTTTACCGAAGCCAGCCGGTGCGCTGAGCAGAATCAGACGCTGCTCGCGGGCCTTGAACAACCGGTCAAGCAAGGCATCACGGGGCAACAAAGGCCGGCCAGTAGACTCAGCAGGAAACAGCTTGGTGCGCAGTAACGGCAACTTGCCCGGACGGGGTTTCGATTGGCTATTCATTGATCAAGAAGACTCAGTTCGCGCGCGCGGCGGATGGCTTGTGTGCGGTTACGCACCTTGAGCTTTTCGTAAATATTGTGCAGGTGCCATTTGACCGTACCCAGCGCCAGTGACAGCTGCTGACCGATCTCATCGTTCGACATGCCTTGAGCCGCCAGGCAGACCACCTCGCGCTCGCGCTCGGTCAGCCCTTCCTCAAGCACTTCCAGCGACTGCCGTGCGCTATTGCCCGGCCAGATGGCCAGTAAGCCGCGAATAAAGCCCTGTAGCGCCGGCTGGCGTTCGGCGGCCTCCAACTGCTGCAGCAACAAGCGAATGGCTTCGCCTTCCTCGACAAACAGGCTGCGTACACCTTCGCGCTCGGCACCGATCAGGCATTGCACCAACAGGCTTTGCGCACGCTCCTGGTAGCCCAGACGCTGATAACTCAGCGCCGCCAACAGATCGAGCCGCAGGCGCTGCAGGCCATGCCAGTTATCCAACAACATGCCGCGCAGCTGGGTAATTTCATGCAGCGCTTCGCTGTAATGACCGCGCGCCTGCTGCAGACGAATACGGGTCAGACCGCGCACCCACAGCACCGGGTTGAAGCGCATATGCTGGTAATGCTCGGCCAGCTTGTTCCAGTCCACGGTCTTGAGGCGCTGTTCGGCGCGTTTAAGCCGGTCCGCCGCAGGCTCCTGAAGAATCTGCACCACCTCATCGGCAACCGCCTGGGCGTAAAAGCGCCAGGACTGATTGCGTGCGGCTAGGTTCTGCATCAGCACCAAGCTGGCATAGGCATCCTTGGGGTTGTCCTGCATTCGCTGTACATGGGCCATGCACAACATGCCCTGGGCATACAGGTCGATCGGATTGATCACATCAACCGTGGCCAGCGCCCAGCGCAGGCGCTCTTCGATACCTTCCAGGCGTCCTTGGTTATAGGCAATCAGGGCTTCGGTGATGGTCGGCAGCGCCAGGGCCCGCGATCTATCGGCAAACCAGGGTATGACACGGGCGCGCAACTGGGCGAACAACAACTCGGCCTGACGGATCTGCCCCTGTTCCAGGCTCAGCAGCACCTCGACGTTGGCCAGCTGCATATCCAGATAGCGCCCTTCAAGGAAGTGATTGCGTTGTTGCGCCAGAGCCAGCAAGCGCTTGGCCTGATCTGGCTGGCCGATCATCACATTGGCCAGTGCGCCAACGATCAGCATTGCCACTTCGAGAAAGGCGGTGTGCTGACCCAACTGCACTTCAACCCGGCGCGCCAGGGCTATACAGGTCTGCAAATCATCCTTCTGCAAGGCGATAACCGACTTGATCGCCAGGGTCGCCAGCAGCTTGTCGCTTAACGGCGCCCCCGGCTTGGCCTCAGTCCAACGCTCAAGCAGTTCATCGAGCATGCGATTGGCTTCCACCAGGCCCAGCTCAGCCGCACGGGTCCAGACATCCGCCAGCACCAGCACCGGAAAGCGCTCGGCAATCTCGTCCGGAACGTGCTGACGCCATTTGTAGATCAGGTTGAGCTGACCACGGTTGATCAACTCCAGGCCGCAACCGTCGACCAATGCCGCCAGCATTTCCGGGTCTTCCGCCAGGCAGGCATGCTCGATGGCCAGGTTCTGCATATGGTGATTGGTGAACCACAGGCTGGCGTTGAAATGCAGTTGTTTGAAACGCTCCGGGTCGCGCTCTTTCAGGCGGCCGCGCAGAAACTCGGCAAACAGGTTGTGGAAGCGGTACCACTGACGCTCGCGGTCCAGCGGCAGGAGGAACAGCTGCATGGCCTCCAGCTCTTCCAGCAGATGCTGGCCGTCATGCCGCCCAGTCAGCGCATTGGCCAGATCACCACTGAGCTGCTGCGCCACGCCCAGAGCCAGCAGCAACTCCTGTTTGTCGGCGGGCAACTGCTCGAACACGCTGCGCAGCAGGTACGCGCCCACGGCCGCCTGATCGGTGCCCATATCGGCAATCTGTGCTGCAGCCTGAGGCTGATGGCGTAACCACAGGCTGGCCAGGTGCACCCCCACCATCCAGCCTTCGGTCTGGCTGTAGAGCGCAGAAAACGCCACTGCATCCAACTGCAGGCCACAGCGCTGCAGGTAATCGCGGGTTTCCGCCTTGCTTAGGCGCAACTCCTGCTCACCAATCTCCACCAGCAGATCCTTGGCGCGCAAAGTGGCCAGGTTAAGCGCCGGTTGCGAGCGGCTGCCGATGGCCAGGGTGAAGCCTTCAGGGGCAAATTTGATCAGACGATTGAGTGCGCTGAGCAACTCCGGATCCTGGATCAGGTGCAGGTCATCCAGCACCAGCAACAGCGGGCTTTCCAGCTGCGCCAGATCGACCAGCAGGCCCTCCATTACCGCAGAAACCGGCACACGCATGGTGTTCTGCAGGTAAGCCAGGGCTTCTGCACCAAAGCCCGGCAACAAGCGGGAAAGCGCCTCAATCAGCTGCAACAGAAACCGCGATGGCTCATCGTCACCCGGGCCAAGCGACAGCCAGGCCACCGCCTGACCACTTTGTTCGCGAGCATGGGCCAATGCGACCAACGCACTGGTTTTGCCAAAGCCAGCCGGAGCTGCCAATAGCAGCACCCGCGCATGTTGGTTGGCGCTCAGGGCAGATTCAAGCTGCGGCCTGACCAGGTATTCCGTAGAAGCCTGGGGAGGCATTAGCTTGGCGCGCAAAAGGCTGCCTGCGGCAGGATCCATTACTTCATCCATGGCCTTGATCCCGTAATAATTATTGTTTTATGAGTCACATCGAACATCTGGGGACCTTTCCATACTAATGAGCTCAAGCATCCCGAGTAAACCCACGCGCAAGCTCTAGGATGAATGTTGGCGACGTTCTACAATCGGCGTCCGCGCACCTTGAAAGTGTCATATGCCTACTTGCCTTGTACAGGCTCTGCCCTACCTCGCAGACCCTTCGCGTTACTTCAGCAGCGTCATGCATGCCCCAGGTGCAGTCTTGCTGGATGCCGGGCGCCCGACCGCGCAGCGTGGACGCTATGACCTTATCAGCGCCTGGCCATTGGCAGAGCTGGCACCGACACCTGACGAAACGGCCAACGCTTTCCTGCAACGTCTGCGCCAGAGCCTTGCAGGCCTCGGCACTTGCCAGTCGCCGGCAGATAATCCGCTTCCGTTCGTCGGTGGGTTGATTGGCTACCTGAGTTACGACTTCGGCCGCAGGCTGGAACAGCTGCCGGCCCAGGCAGTCGATGACCTAAATCTGGCCGATGCCCGTTTTGGCCTCTACGCCTGGGCCCTGATCACCGATCACCAACAACAGCGCAGCCAGCTGATGTTTCACCCAAGCTTGGACACGGCGGAACGCCAACGTCTGAGTGAGCTATTCGCAACGTCGACAACGCCCGAGCCGCAACCTTTCAGGCTGTTGGAGCATTTCCAGTCCGACATTAGCGAAGCCGAATACCAGCAATGCTTTGCACGTATTCAGGCCTATATCCAGGCCGGCGACTGCTATCAGGTTAATTTTGCGCAACGCTTCCGTGCAGGCTATCAAGGCTCGCCATGGACGGCTTATCAGGCCTTGCGCGCCGCATGTCCAACGCCATTTTCGGGCTATCAGGCGTTGCCAGGCGGCGGGGCAGTTATCAGCCTGTCGCCTGAGCGGTTCTTACGCATCAGCGAAGGTCAGGTGGAAACCCGACCGATCAAGGGCACCCGCCCACGGCATGCCGACCCGCAGCAGGATCAAGCCCAGGCCGACGCCCTGCTCAGCAGCCAGAAGGATCGTGCGGAAAACCTGATGATTGTCGACCTGCTGCGCAATGACCTGGGGCGTAGCTGCCAAGTAGGCTCGGTGCGAGTGCCGGAACTCTTTGCTCTGGAGAGCTACCCCAATGTGCATCACCTGGTCAGCGCCGTAACCGGCGAACTGGCGGCCGACAAGGACGCCCTGGACCTGATCGCCGGTAGCTTCCCCGGCGGTTCAATTACCGGCGCACCGAAAATCCGCGCCATGCAGATCATCGACGAACTGGAGCCGACCCGCCGCGCGCTTTACTGCGGATCGCTGCTGTACCTGGATGTGCGCGGCGAAATGGACAGCTCGATCGCCATCCGCAGCCTGCTGGCCAAGGATGGGCAGATCAGTTGCTGGGGCGGCGGTGGCATCGTCGCCGACTCCAATGGCCAGGCTGAATACCAGGAGTCGATTACCAAAGTCAGGGTGCTGCTGGAGACACTGGAACAGTTCTGCGACTAAAAACACCCACGTACAAAAAAGCCCGCAAAAGCGGGCTATTCAATACCGGGCCTATTACAGGCTCAGTGGGCGGTTGGACGCCTTGAGGAACTCGCGCTTGAGGTCTTCATAGGTGTGTACCGCTGGGAATTGCGGGAATTCGCGAATCACATTGTCCGGCGCATGGAACAGGATACCGGCGTGGGCTTCGCTGAGCATGGTGGTGTCGTTGTACGAGTCGCCCGCCGCAATCACGCGGTAGTAAAGGCTCTTGAACGCAATCACCGACTGACGCTTGGGATCCTTCTGGCGCAACTGATAATCCACTACCCGATCCGTTTCATCGGTGATCAGCTTGTGGCATAGCAGAGTCGGGAAACCCAGCTGACGCATCAGCGGCTGGGAGAACTCATAGAAGGTGTCCGAGAGAATCACCACCTGAAAGCGCTCGCGCAGCCAATCGACAAACTCCACCGCGCCCTCCAGCGGCTTGAGTGTGGCGATCACTTCCTGAATGTCGGACAGTTTCAGGCCGTGCTCATCGAGGATGCGTAGGCGCTGTTTCATCAGCACGTCATAGTCCGGAATATCCCGGGTGGTCGCTTTCAGCGATTCGATGCCAGTTTTTTCCGCGAAGGCGATCCAGATTTCCGGGACCAACACGCCTTCCAGGTCGAGACACGCGATTTCCACAGGACACTCCTAGCTTGGATTTATTTGAGAAGGCGGCACTCTAGCCGCTCCCCTAAAGCTCTGCAACGCAGAGCTTTATACCCAAATCAGAGGTCTACTACGGCACTTGGTTATTTAGTCGTATAACCGGCTTTTGCTACCATCGCCACACAAAGACGCGCGACGTCACCATAACTAGGAATTCAGCCGATGAGCCAACCCTTCGATGCAGCCGAGCTGGCGGCGAGCTACGCCAATAAGTCGCCCCAAGACATTCTCAAACTCGCCTTTGAACACTTTGGCGATGAACTGTGGCTGTCCTTCAGCGGCGCGGAAGATGTGGTACTGGTCGACATGGCCTGGAAACTCAACAAGAACGTCAAAGTCTTCAGCCTCGACACTGGCCGCCTGCATCCGGAGACTTACCGTTTTATAGATCAGGTGCGCGAGCACTACAACATCAGCATCGACATACTCTCGCCGGAGGCCGCCGCGCTGGAGCCCTTCGTCAAGGAAAAGGGTCTGTTCAGCTTCTACAAGGACGGCCATGGTGAATGCTGCGGCATCCGCAAAACTGCCCCACTACGCCGCAAACTTGCCACGGTAAAAGCCTGGGCCACAGGCCAGCGCCGTGACCAAAGCCCCGGCACGCGCAGCCAGGTTGCCGTGGTGGAAATCGACGGTGCCTTTTCTACAGCGGATAACACCCTATACAAGTTCAACCCGCTGGCGCAGATGAGCAGCGAAGACGTCTGGGCCTATATCCGCATGCTTGAGCTGCCCTATAACAGTTTGCATGAGCGCGGTTTTATCAGCATCGGTTGCGAACCCTGCACCCGCCCGGTACTGCCCAATCAGCACGAACGTGAAGGCCGCTGGTGGTGGGAAGAGGCCACGCAGAAAGAATGCGGTCTGCATGCCGGCAATCTGATCGCCAAAATCTGACTCGCAGGCACAAAGACAGATATAAAAAAGGCCAGTCACTGACTGGCCTTTTTCTTGTCTGTTTCACTCAGCTTTTATCCGCCTGACGCTGACGGCGGACCATGTAGCGCTCTACGTAGGAACATGAAGGAATCACCGTATAGCCTAGCCGCTCGGCATACTGCAGCGCATGCTCGGTCAACGCCGCCGCGATCCCGCGCCCACGCAACGAATTGGGCACGAAGGTGCGATAGATATCCAGGGTTTGCTTCCCAAGATCCATATAGGCCAGGTATGCCCGATCACCATCCACTGTGGTCTCGAATTGATGGCCTGCCAGGTCATGGTGAATGGACAACGCCTCGCTCATCGCAACTCCTCTGTTAACTCACGCAACCCGTTTTCGCTTCTGCAGCCATCGGGTTACAGCACCTTGCACCTATTAAGTTGTAGGCAATTACTACGAGCTTATCAGGCCAAAACCTGCGAGGTCACGCGAATCAATAACTTAGATCGCCTGGCAGGGTATTTCGATACTCACACAAGCCAAGGGTTGCCTCTGTCAGCGATGCATGTAGACCCTGCTCCCTCTGGCAATTCACGCATGAAAAACTACGGCCTCACTTATCAGCCACCTTCAACAGTCCGCGCAGCTAGAAAAGTGCTCTTAAGCACTGCGCAAAGAACTGCCAAACGCCCTAGAACTGATTGTTTTTTAACCAAAAGATACCGAATAGGCGGCCGACTATGCATTAAGCAGAAAAAAACTCTGGCGGCTTGCCTTGCCTCCGTTTACTTACTACAAGTTACAGGTAGTATGTACGCCGGCTAATTTCCTACCATCAGGAAATTGCTTTTATGGAAAAACTCCACCTCAAGGGGAACACGATGAACAACGTTCTGAAATTCTCTGCTCTGGCATTGGCCGCAGTTCTGGCTACCGGTTGCAGCAGCATGTCCAAAGAAACTGAAGCTCGTCTGACTGCAACTGAAGATGCAGCCGCTCGCGCTCAAGCCCGTGCCGACGAAGCCTACCGTAAGGCTGATGACGCTATGGCTGCTGCTCAGAAGGCTCAGCAAACTGCTGACGAAGCCAATGAGCGCGCTCTGCGTATGCTGGAAAAAGCCAGCCGCAAGTAATAGCTCACAAGGCTATGACAAGCCGACCCAGTTTCTGGGTCGGCTTTTTTATTGCCAAGAGAATACGTCGCCCTTCAACAGGCAATAAAAAACCCGTCAGCGCTTACGCATAACGGGCTCTTTGAACAAACTGAAGTCAGATAGCAGGCTCACTCGCCGCCATGGCCTGATCAGGTTGAGCAATTTCAACCGGCAAACCGTCTTCAGCAGCAACTACTTCGCGCAGCATTTCCCAGTCCAGACGCAGGTCGGCAAACTGATCATTTTTCAGCAGTGCGTTGATTACAGCGGTGTGTTTATCGACAACCGAAGCATCACCAGAATCATCCAAAGGTGCGTGCGCTTCCAGATAAACCTTACCGCCACTGCGACCGAACTTGTAAGGCTCGTTGATAATGCGCACCGAAGTACCCACGGAAACCATCGATGCCAGCTTCAGTACGTTGTGGTTGAGCATGCGGAAACAACCATGACTTACCCGCATACCAATACCAAACTTCTTATTGGAGCCATGGATCAGGTAACCCGGCACCGACAAACCTAACTTGTATGGGCCAAGCGGATTATTAGGGCCTGGCGGCACGTAAGCCGGCAACGGATCGCCATCGGCAGCATGCTCTTCGCGGATCGACTTGGGTGGAGTCCAGCCTGGGTTAGGCGTTTTGGCCGTGATACGCGCATTGGCAACCGGCGAACTCCAGCCTTCGCGACCAATGCCAAGTGGATAGGTGTAAACCACGTTACGACCTTTCGGGTAGTAGTACAGGCGGTATTCCGCAAGGTTGATCACGATGCCTTCGCGCGGACCAGGCGGCAGGATGTAGCGCGTCGGCAAAATAATCTCGTTGCCTGCACCCGGAAGCCAAGGATCAACACCCGGATTAGCCACAACCATCTCCAGATAACCCAGATCATTGACTACACCCAGATCGGCAAAGGTATCTTCATACTTGGCCTTGATCACCTGCACTTCGCCAACGATATCCTCGCCAGGTGATGGCAGAGGAAACTCAAGGGCATTGGCAGAGGCTACCGCGAAGACAGCGGCAAGCGGCAGGCAGCGGGTGACGGCAAGGGCACGCGACAACATCCGGAAATTCCTGACGAAAATGGTTGGTAAAAGTAAGAAGCGATTGTACACCGATTGATCAGCCGCTTGGATAGCTCAACGCCCCGGCAATGCTGGGCGATCGCCGCGTTTCTGCGCCTCAAGTGTGGCCCGGCACGCCGGACACAAGCGCTTATCACGCAGCATTGTCTTATCCAGGTCGCGCCACACTGGCTGCGCGGGCAGTAAACCACCGCACAATGTGCGATCGGCAAACTGACCCAACTCAAGCTGACGCGCCAGCAGATGCACGCGCACTTCGCGGCAGGCGAACAGGTCAAGCTGTTCGTCGGGCTCGATCAGTTGATAGGCGTGTAAGGACCAGGCAGGGCGCGGCATTGAGGGCTCCAGTGCGGGGCCGCCACATTAGCCGAAAGGCACGGTGCAGAAAAGCCTGTCAGAGCAAAGGTTTCAGGGTCGGCCAGACGTTTTCCAGCAGCTTGGGTTGCGCTTCGGCAGTGGGGTGAATGCCGTCGTTTTGCATCAGCGAAGGCACACCACCTACGCCCTCCAGCACGAAAGGCACCAGGGCAGCGTCATGCGCCTGCGCCACCTTGGGGAACACCTCAGCGAACGCCGTGGTGTAGCGCACACCGTAATTGGGCGGTAGCTGCATGCCAAGGATCAGCACCTTGGCGCCCTTCTGCTGCGATGCCTGCACCATGGCCGCAAGGTTTTGTTGCAATTGCGCCGGGGGCTGGCCACGCAGGCCATCGTTGCCTCCCAACTCGATAATCACCAGCTCCGGCTGATGCTCTGCAAGCAGCGCAGGCAGCCGTGCGGCGCCGCCTGCGCTGGTATCGCCGCTGATCGAAGCATTGACCACCTGATGCTCAAAACCCTCCTCCGCCAGGCGTTTTTCCAGCAAAGCGACCCACCCCTGGCGGGTATCCAGGCCAAAAGCCGCGCTGATACTATCGCCGACGACCAGTACGGTACCCGCGAACGCCGCAGGCCCCCACAGCAGCAGGCTCAGGGCAGTACCGATCAACCACTTACGCATTGGATTCTCCATGAGCTCAAGTATTCTCACCGCGCGAAACCTTAGCAAAGTGGTCCCCAGCACGGAAGGCGAACTCACCATACTCCATGATCTGTCACTGGAGCTGGTTTCCGGTGGCAGCCTGGCGATTGTCGGCAGCTCCGGTTCGGGTAAATCCACCCTGCTCGGCCTGCTCGCCGGGCTCGACCTGCCCAGTAGCGGCAGCGTGGTATTGGCTGGCAACGACCTGGCCAGCCTCGATGAAGATCAGCGTGCGCGCGTTCGCGCTGAGCACGTCGGTTTCGTCTTTCAGTCCTTCCAGTTGCTCGACAGTTTGAATGCCCTGGAAAACGTCATGCTACCGCTGGAGCTTGAGGGCCATGCCGATGCCCGCCAGCGCGCCCGCACCCTGCTCGAACGGGTCGGCCTGGGCCAACGTCTGACCCATTACCCACGGCAACTATCGGGTGGCGAACAGCAACGCGTGGCCATCGCCCGCGCCTTTGCCGCCGAGCCTGCGGTGCTGTTTGCCGACGAGCCCACCGGCAACCTCGACAGCCACACCGGCGAGCGCATCAGCGACCTGTTGTTCGAACTGAACCAGGAGCGCGGCGCGACCCTGGTACTGGTTACCCATGACGAGCGCCTGGCGCACCGCTGCCAACGCCTGATCCGCTTGGAAGGCGGCCACCTGGTCGACCACGTGGAACCTTGATGAAACAGCTGCCATTTACCCGCCTGCTCTCCCTCGCTAGCCGTCAGTTACTGCGCGATGCCCGCGCCGGTGAGTTGCGCGTGCTGTTTTTCGCCCTGCTGATAGCGGTCGCCGCCAGCACGGCCATCGGTTATTTCAGTGCACGCCTGAACGACGGCATGCTGCTGCGTGCCACCGAATTTCTTGCTGCCGACCTGCGCCTGACCGGCAGCTCGCCCAGCACACCCGAGCAGATCAGCACAGGTAAACAGCTGGGGCTGGAACACGCGCAGCTGGTCGAGTTCTCCAGCGTGGTGGCCAGCGATGCCGGCATCCAACTGGCCAGCATCAAGGCAGCGGACAGCGCTTACCCGCTGCGGGGCGAACTGAAGAGTGCCGCCGCGCTGTATGACACTGAACAAATCGGCACCGGCCCGCAGCCCGGTGAAGCCTGGGCCGAAGCCCGTCTGTTTGTCGCACTCAATCTGAAACCCGGCGACAGCGTCGAGGTCGGCGCAAAAACCCTGCGCCTGACCCGTGTATTGACCTTCCTCCCGGATGAAGCCGGTGATTTCTACAGCTTGACGCCGCACCTGCTGATGCACCTGGATGACCTCGCCGCCACCGGCGTGGTGCAGCCAGGCAGCCGCGTGCGTTATCAGGAGTTATGGCGCGGTGAGGCGGATGCATTGGCGCAGTATCGCCAGGGCATCACCCTCGCCCCCAACCAGCGCCTGGAAGATGCCAAAGATGGCAATCGCCAGGTCGGCAGCGCCCTGGGCCGCGCCGAACGCTATCTGAACCTCGCCAGCCTGGCCGCCGTGCTACTGGCCGGGGTGGCCGTGGCCCTTTCGGCAGCACGCTTTGCCGCCAGGCGTTTCGATGCCAGTGCACTGCTGCGCTGCTTGGGGCTGTCCCGTAACCAGGCACTCGGCCTGTTCAGCCTGCAACTGGCGCTGCTGGGGATTACCGCCAGCCTGATCGGCGCATTACTGGGCTGGCTGGCTCAGCTGGCTCTGTTCAATATGCTACAGAACCTGCTCCCAGCGCAGATTCCGCCTGGCGGGCTGTGGCCCGCACTGGCCGGCATGGCTACCGGACTGGTCGCCCTCGCAGGCTTCGCCTTGCCGCCACTGGCGGCACTCGGCCGTGTGCCGCCGTTGCGAGTCCTGCGTCGCGATATGCTGCCGGTGCCGGCCAGCTCCTGGCTGGTGTATGGCGCCGCCTTGCTGGCACTCGGCTTGATCATGTGGCGCTTGAGCCTTGATCTGCAGCTGACCTTCGCCCTGCTCGGTGGAGGCCTGGTCACCGCACTACTACTGGGTGGATTGCTGCTGCTCGGCCTGCAAAGTCTACGCCGTATGCTGGCCGGCGCTTCACTGCCCTGGAGGCTGGGCCTGGGCCAATTGTTGCGTCACCCACTGGCTGCAGCCGGACAGTCGCTGGCTTTCGGCCTGATCATTCTGGCCATGGCGCTGATCGCCTTGCTGCGTGGCGAACTGCTCGACACCTGGCAGGATCAGCTGCCCGAAAATGCGCCTAACCACTTCGCCCTGAATATCCTGCCGGCAGACAAGGACGCCTTCGCCGCTCGCCTTAATGAACTATCACCGCATCCCGCGCCACTGTTCCCCGTGGTGCCCGGTCGACTGGTGATGATCAATGGCGAACCAGTGCGACAGATCGTCAGCAAGGAATCCCAGGGCGAGCGCGCGATTCGCCGCGACCTAAGCCTGACATGGGCCGAGGATTTGCCAGCGGATAACAACTTGATCGCCGGTAACTGGTGGACGGATGCCAATACCAGCGAATTACCGGGCGTATCGGTGGAGTCCGAACTGGCCGAAAGCCTGCAACTGAAACTCGGCGACCGCTTGAGCTTTAGCGTCGGCGGCCTTAACCGCGATGCGGTGGTCAGCAGCCTGCGTGAAGTGGACTGGAATAACTTCCAGCCCAACTTCTATATGGTCTTCCAGCCCGGCACCCTGCAGGATCTACCGGTCACCTACTTGACCAGTTTCTACCTGCCGCCGCAGTACGAAAAGCAACTGGTTGAGCTGTCGCGTGCCTTCCCGGCCGTGACCTTGCTGCAGGTCGAGGCGCTGCTGGAACAACTGCGCAGCATTCTCGCCCAGGTCACCCTGGCCATCGAGTTTGTTCTGCTGTTCGTGCTGGCTGCTGGCCTCGCAGTGCTGTTCGCCGGGCTGCAAGCGACCCTGGATGAACGCATTCGCCAGGGCGCTCTGCTGCGCGCGCTGGGTGCCGAGCGCAAGCTGCTGATCAAGGCGCGCCGCGCCGAATTCGGTCTGCTTGGCGCATCCAGCGGCCTGCTGGCGGCCTTTGGTTGTGAGCTGATCAGCTTCCTGCTCTATCGATTTGCCTTCGACCTCGCCTGGCAACCGCATCCCTGGCTGCTTCTGCTGCCGCTGATTGGCGCACTGCTGGTGGGTACGGCCGGTGTTCTCGGTACCCGCCGCGCCCTGAATATCAGCCCGCTGACGGTACTGCGCGAGGGCTGATAAACTCGCGCACCACCCTCAGCAAGCTGAACCATGAGCCGTTATCGCCCACCCCGCTCCGCCGGCACGCCCTTGATCACCCCCGAGGGCTCGGCGCGCATGCGCGCCGAGCTGCATGAGCTGTGGCATGTACGCCGCCCCCAGGTTACCCAGTCGGTCAGTGAAGCTGCCGCGCAGGGGGACCGCTCGGAGAATGCCGAATACACCTACGGCAAGAAGATGCTGCGCGAAATCGACAGCCGCGTACGTTTTCTGACCAAGCGCCTGGAAAACCTCAAGGTCGTCAGCGCCCGGCCCAGCGATCCGGATAAGGTCTACTTCGGCGCCTGGGTCACCCTGGAAGATGAGGACGGCATCGAGTCGCGCTACCGCATCATCGGCCCGGATGAGCTGGACCTGAAAAACAACCTGATCAGCATCGACTCGCCCCTGGCCCGCACCCTGATCGGCAAAAGCCTGGACGCCGAAGTGCGGGTGCAAACCCCGAGCGGCGAGAAGACCTGGTACATCGTTGCCATCGACTACCTGTGACCGAGCCGCGCATGCCCTCCGTACCTGACGCCCCAACCCAGCAAGCTAGCCTTGAGTGGGATGAGCAGGGCCAGCCATTGTCCAGCCAATTCGCCGACGTGTACTTCTCCAACGAGAACGCGCTGGCCGAAACCCGCTACGTGTTTCTCGCCAACAACCAACTGCCGGAACGCTTTGCCGCGCTGACGGCCGATCAGCAGATGGTGATTGGCGAAACAGGCTTCGGCACCGGGCTGAACTTCCTATGCGCCTGGCAGCTGTTCGAGCAGCACGCCACGGCAACTGCGCGCCTGCATTTTGTCAGCGTGGAAAAGTACCCGCTGAACTGTGCTGACCTGCAGCGCGCACTGGCGCTGTGGCCAGAACTGGCGCCTTATGCCGAACAGCTGCTGGCGCAGTACGTGGCGCTGCACCCGGGCTTTCAGCGCCTGGTATTTGCCGACGGACGCATTGTTCTAACCTTGCTGATTGGCGATGCACGTGAGCTGTTCGGGCAACTGGATGCTCAGGTCGACGCCTGGTTTCTCGATGGCTTTGCGCCGGCGAAAAACCCGGATATGTGGACGCCCGAACTGTTCGCCGAACTGGCCCGACTGTCCCACGCCAGCACCACCCTGGGCACCTTCACCAGCACTGGCTATGTACGCCGTCGCCTGAACGATGCCGGCTTCAAGATGAAGCGTGTGCCGGGCCTGGGCAAGAAATGGGAAGTGCTTAAAGGTGTCTTTGTTGGTACAGCCGAGGCGACCGAAAAGCCCTGGTTTGCCCGCCCGCCGCAACCGGTTGGCGAGCGCAGCACACTGGTGATCGGCGCAGGCCTGGCCGGCTGCGCCACTGCCGCCAGCCTGGCCCAGCGCGGCTGGCAGGTCACCCTACTGGAGCGGCACGGCGCCATTGCCCAGGAAGCCTCGGGCAACCCGCAAGGCGTGCTCTACCTCAAGCTCTCAGCCCATCACACCACGCTGTCACGTCTGATCGTCAGCGGCTTCGGCCATACACGCCGGCTGCTGGAGCGCCTGCACAAAGGCCAGGACTGGGATAACTGCGGCGTACTGCAACTGGCTTTCGATTCCAAAGAAGCGCAGCGCCAAACGCAACTCGCTGCGGCCTTTCCGGCCGATTTGCTGACGAACCTGGACAGAAGCGCCGCCGAAGCCAAAGCCGGCATAGCCCTGCCCGCCGGCGGTCTGTTCTACCCAGAGGCGGGTTGGGTGCATCCACCTGCGCTGTGTGCACTGCTTAGCCAGCAGCCGACTATCCAGCTGCTACTGCATCAGGAAGCCTTGGAGCTGCGTCGTAACGGTGACAACTGGCAGGCCTGGAATGGCGAGCAGTTGCTGGCCAGCGCCAGCGTGGTGGTGTTGGCCAGTGCCGCCGAGATCAAAGGGTTTACCCAAAGCGCAGGCTTACCGCTTAAGCGCATTCGCGGGCAGATCACTCGCTTACCAGCCACCGCAGCCAGTCGCGCATTGAACACTGTGGTATGCGCCGAGGGCTACGTTGCGCCGGCACGCCAGGATGAACACACCCTGGGTGCGAGCTTCGATTTCAACAGTGATGATATGACGCTGAACAGCGCCGATCACGCAAGCAATCTGCAGTTATTGGACGAGATATCAGCCGAGCTTTCCGGCGCACTAAACGCCGCAGCACTCAACCCCGAACACCTGCAAGGCCGCGCCGCGTTTCGCTGTACCAGCCCGGACTATCTACCGATTGTCGGCCCGTTAGCTGACGCCGCCGCCTTTGCCGAGGCCTATGCGGTGCTAAGCAAGGATGCCCGCCAAGTGCCAGAAATACCCTGCCCCTGGCTGGATGGCCTATATATCAACAGCGGGCATGGCTCACGCGGGCTGATTACCGCGCCGCTGTCCGGCGAGCTGATCGCCGCTTGGCTGAACAACGAGCCGTTACCCGTGCCCGCCGACGTGGCGCAAGCCTGCCATCCGAATCGCTTCGCATTGCGAGCGCTGATCCGCAACAAGGCTTAACCCGGCGCGCCTGTCAGCAGGCGCGCGCACGGGTCAACCGCGCAGGCTAAACCGCCAGGCGCGGTGGATTTTCGGGTTGCGGGCGAAATCTGGATCCAGGGTCGAAGCGCTGATTTCTTCCACTTGATACCGCGCCGCCAGGCTCTCATCGAGCTCAAACTTGCGGAAGTTGTTGGAGAAATACAACACACCGTCCTTGGTCAGGCGGGCCATGGCCAGATCGAGCATTTGCACATGGTCGCGCTGCACGTCGAAGATGCCTTCCATGCGCTTGGAGTTGGAGAAGGTCGGCGGGTCGATAAAGATCAACTCGTATTCGCCACGGTCTTCGGCCAGCCAGGCCATCACGTCACCCTGCTCCAGGCGGTTCTTGTCCGAATAGCCATTGAGCGACAGGTTGCGCCGCGCCCAGTCCAGATAGGTTTTCGACAGGTCGACGCTGGTGGTGGTACGCGCGCCGCCCTTGGCCGCATGCACAGTCGCGGTGGCGGTGTAGCAGAAAAGGTTGAGGAAGCGCTTGCCGGCGGCCTCTTTCTGAATGCGCAGGCGCAGCGGACGGTGATCGAGGAACAGCCCGGTATCCAGGTAATCGGTGAGGTTGACCAGCAGCTTTACGCCGCCCTCGCTGACTTCCATAAACTGGCCCTGAGTGGCCTGGCGCTGGTACTGCTTGGTACCGCTCTGGCGTTCGCGGCGCTTGATCACCACCTTGCTCTTGTCGACGCCCAGCGCCTGCGGAATCGCGGCAATGGCGTCGAACATGCGCGCCTTGGCTTTCTCAGGGTCAATCGACTTGGGCGCAGCATATTCCTGCACATGCACCCAATCGCCATACAGATCCACCGCCATGGAATATTCCGGCATATCGGCGTCGTACAGGCGGTAGCACTCAACGCCTTCCTTACGCGCCCATTTGCCCAGCTGCTTGAGGTTCTTCTGCAGGCGGTTGGCAAACATCTGCCCGCCTTCACTCAGGCGCGCCTGTTCGACCACCGGAGCCGGTGCAGCCGCCGGTTTGATCGGGTTACCGTTCTTGTTGTACTGGCGCTCCACCGGTTCAAGCGGCGCCTTATCGGCCTCAGCCTGCTCACGCTCGCGTTCACGCTGCTCAGGCGTACGGCGCTCACCGGTGACGAACTGCTCGGGCTGCACCTTGATCAGCAGCAATTTGCACGGCAGAGCGCCGTTCCAGAAGGCGTATTGCTTGTGGCTGCGGATGCCCATGCGCTTGCCCAGGTCTGGCGCGCCGGTAAACACCGCCGCTTCCCAGCCCATGCAAGCCTGACGCAGACGCTCGCCGAGATTCTGGTAGAGATACAGCAGGCTGGCTTCATCACCCAGGCGCTCGCCATAGGGTGGGTTGCAGATCACCAAGCCTTTCTGGTTCTGGTCTGGACGCGGCTCGAAGGTCGCCACTTCGCCCTGATAGACCTTGACCCAGTCGCTCATGCCCGCGCGTTCAATGTTATTGCGCGCCGGCTGAATCAGCCGTGGGTCGGCTTCGTAACCGCGAATCCACAGCGGTGGCTTGGCCATACCTGCTGCTGCGCGCTCTTCGGCCTCGGCGTGCACCTTCTTCCACAAGGCCGGCACATGGCCCAGCCATTTGCTGAAGCCCCATTGCTCACGGGTCATATTCGGCGCGATGTCGGCGGCGATCATCGCCGCCTCGACCAGGAAGGTGCCGACGCCGCACATCGGGTCAGCCAATGCGCCGCCTTCTGCCGCGATACGTGGCCAGCCGGCGCGGATCAGTACGGCAGCGGCGAGGTTTTCCTTCAGCGGTGCAGCACCCTGCTGCAGGCGGTAACCGCGCTGGTGCAGGCTATGGCCGGAGAGATCGAGGGAGAGAATCGCCTCACCGCGATCCAGGCGCAGATGAATGCGCAGGTCCGGGTTGAGCTTGTCGACCGACGGCCGCGTACCGTCTTTCAGGCGCAGCTTGTCGACGATGGCATCCTTGACCTTCAAGGCGCCGAAATGGGTGTTGTCGATACCCGAGCCGTTACCGCTGAATTCCACGGCCAGACTGCCGGTGGATTCCAGGTGCTCGAACCAATCAACTTCCAGCACGCCTTCATAAAGGCTCTGGGCGTCCTGCACGCTGTAGCGTTTGAGCACCAATAGCACGCGGTTGGCCAGGCGCGACCACAGGCACAGACGGTAGGCGGTTTCCATGTCGGCCATGCCACGGATGGCCGAGGTGTGCTCACGCGCATCTTCAAGGCCGAGGCTGCTGGCTTCTTCGAGCAGCAGGCCTTCAAGACCCTTGGGGCAGGTGAGGAAGAGTTCGTAACGATCCGACATGGGAGTTTCCAGTGCCTAAGGCAATCAACGGCGCACCGACAAATCGGCACGGCCAAAATAAGTGACAAAGCGTCGCAGCGCGACCCTTCGTCGGAATAAACAACAGTCTCAATCGCAATTCATTCGCGATAGCAAAACACCAGCACACCCGACGCATACGCCCACAGCATAGGCGCTGCAGCGAAAAAACCGGGCACTTGCCATAACGCCTTATGGCCCGACCCTCAAAAAGGTTACGGCCTTATGACGAAACGGTCATTCACAGGCACCCGCGCATTCGTTAGAAATCTACCTAGGTCAGCACTGCAACGGTGCTGGCAAGGAGGCTCGCGACGCCGGCAGCGGACTCCGTAGGCAGAACGTTTCTGCCTGACCTTGCTACAAGGTCTAAGGGACATAACAGTCAACATTGAGGGCTACACCCTATGAGAAGACTTAAGCGTGATCCGTTAGAAAGAGCTTTTTTGCGCGGCTATCAATACGGCATCAGTGGTAAATCCCGCGAACTCTGTCCATTCACCCTCCCCTCTGTCCGCCAAGCCTGGTTAAACGGCTGGCGCGAAGGCCGCGGTGACAATTGGGACGGCATGACCGGCACCGCCGGCATCCATCGACTCAACGAACTTCACGCTGTCGGCTGATTCAGGAACCTACCGACTCACCATGCGCGCTCCATCCGAGCGGCGGGCGCGAGCCCAGGGGCTCCTTTAGGGAGCCCTTTTTAGTTTCAGGCCTTGTGTGGCAGCGCCGCAATTGCATCCACCGCTTCACGGATCAATGCCGGGCCCTTGTAGATAAACCCCGAGTAGATCTGTACCAGGCTGGCACCTGCAGCGATCTTCTCAGCCGCATGCCTGCCTTCGGTAATCCCGCCCACGGCGATGATCGGCAAACGGCCTTTCAATTCACCGGCCAGCACCTGAACAATGTGCGTGCTCTTCTCACGCACCGGTGCGCCAGACAGCCCGCCCGCCTCATCGGCACACTCCAGACCATGCACACCTTCGCGGCCCAGCGTGGTGTTGGTGGCGATCACCGCATCCATGCCGGCTTCAACCAGCGCATTGGCAACTTCGATAGTTTCTTCATCGCTCATGTCCGGCGCGATCTTGATCGCCAGCGGCACACGCTTGCCGTACTGCGCGGCCAGATCTTCCTGACGCTTACGCAGGGCTTCGAGCAATTGCTTGAGCGAGTCGCCGAACTGCAGGCTGCGCAGCCCCGGCGTATTCGGCGAGCTGACGTTAACGGTGACGTAGCTGGCGTACTGATAGACCTTGTCCAGGCACAGCAGGTAGTCATCCACTGCGTTCTCGACCGGCGTATCGAAATTCTTGCCGATATTGATGCCCAGCACGCCCTTGTATTTGGCTGCCTGCACACGGGCCAGCAGGTGATCTACACCGTGGTTGTTAAAGCCCATGCGATTGATGATCGCCTCCGCCTCAGGCAGACGGAACAGACGTGGCTTGGGGTTACCCGGCTGCGGACGCGGCGTCACGGTGCCAATTTCCACAAAACCGAAGCCCAACTGAGCAAAACCATCGATGGCGTCGCCGTTCTTGTCCAAGCCGGCAGCCAAACCGACCGGGTTGGGGAATTCCAGCCCCATCACCTTGACCGGCAGCGCGGCCGGCCTCTTGGTCAGTAAACCGTTAAGCCCCAGACGACCGCCAGCACCGATCAAGTCGATGGACAGTTCATGGGAGGCTTCGGGGGAAAGTTTGAACAGCAGCTCGCGGGCCAGGGTATACATGGGCAGGCTTAGCTCGATAAAGTTACAAAGGCCGCGATTATAGCCGGCTGCGCACCTGATAGGCGAGGCGCATGGCGCTATCAGCCCAAGCGGCGCAGGCTGAGTAACTCACCGGCAGCGCTGAACTCGAGTTCGAAGGAACCATAGACTCCATCATGGGTCAGAAACGGCCGAAAATGGTGGGCCGGCACACTGACGCTCCGTCCGTCGCGACTTTGCACTAATATCCGGTTGGCACGCCCTTGATAGACCACACGCAAGCGCTCGGCCGGTAACGCAATATCAAACACCAAACTGGGCATGGAGGCACCTTTGCAACTGATTGCACCAATTTTGCCATACGCCGTGCGCATGCCCGGTAAAAAACCTGTCTCTACGGCCGATAAAGCCTGTGCAGGGCCTTGTGGGCTCTGCCAAACTGGCAATGGTGATTTTGGAGTTCGTACCTGGCCATGAGTCTGTCTGAGCAGCCTTCCACCCTCAGCTCACGCCTCGGTGCCTTAGCGCAACGGCTAGGCCTTATCGGCCGTGGGCAACGCCAGATACTCGAGCGCGCCAGCCAGCTTCGTCTGCCCTTCAGCCCTTTGCCGCAACTGCGTGACAGTATCTGCTGGCAAGACGGCCCACAGCTACACCGCCTGACAGACCTGCCCCGCAGCGCCCTCTCCGGCCCGGTTCAGGAAGACAAGGCGCAAGCCCACGCCATGCTGGTACGGGTGATTGAAGCGCAAGAACAGCAGCTGACATCGTTCGATCTGCGCATGATCGACGGCCTATCGACCTGCAACCCTCAGCAAGCCAACCACGCCAGCTTCGAGGCTTTCGCCGCCAGCGAACCCTGCCGCCAGGTACGCATCATCAGTTACAAGGACTTCGTCAAAGCCATCAGCCAGGCGCTACCACGTTTTCTCGCTGGCGAACGTATCAGCCTGCGCCAAGCCAGTTGGCGCGGTGACCGTGTGTTCTGGGCCGGCGAACATCACAGTGAAGCTTTTGCCTGCGCCATCGCCTACGCTCGCAGGCGCGAACTAGAGGTCAACCTGCCGGCCGAACTCAGCCATTACCGCTTGAGCGAGCAAGGCCTCAGCAACCTGCAACAGCACTACCACGTGCTGGGTATGCCCAATGCGGCCTGGAGCGATCCTGCCTTTATGGCGCTACTGCTGGATAACGGCCTGCCCTATGCGCGCTTATCCCTACTGGGTGGCCCAAGCTCACCGGAATTTCTTCTGCTACCCAAACACTCCAGCGAAGCCACAGCACTGGGTGAAGGTCTGCGCCTTGCGGGTGCACCAGATGTGGTGGGGTATCTGCAGAAATTGCAGGCACAGAGCTAATTCCGTTTAGGCTGCCTCAACTCTAAAGACATAAAAAACCCGCTGCCTTTAAGACAGCGGGTTAATCATCTGTACTCAGATCAAACAGTTACTTTGAGGCTGTCATCTCCCAACATCGCAGTTATCACACCAGCAGCATCCATTGCCCCATAGGCGGCTTGCAAGTTGACCCCCTCCAAGACAATGGTTTGACCGGTTCCGCCACCGGCTCCAGCGTTAGCATCCACCGTAATGGTGGTGTTGGTGCTGAAGGCAAACGTCAGGTACTGACTCAAACTTCCGGTGGTATCATCCTCTCCAACCAGCAACTGCGACAGATCCAGTGAGTCGACGCCTTTAACAAAGTCGGTCACCGTAGTGATACCTGTATTACCTAGAAGCCATTTAAAGGTATCGGCACCCTCACCACCGGTCAGCGTATCGCTACCACCATTGCCAATCAAAATGTCGTCACCTTCAAGGCCGACCAATGAATTGGTACCACTGGTACCGGTCAGAACATCGTCGAAGCGCGAGCCGACAAGGTTCTCTATGGAGTTCAGCGTATCTGAACCAGCACCACCGGTGTTCTGAGCGGTTCCAATACTCAAGTCCACCGTCACACCGCTAATGGCATCGAAATACCCAGCAGTATCAGTACCCGAACCACCGTTGAGAGCATCGTCGCCGCTGCCCCCCACCAATAGGTCGTTGTTATTGCCACCGTTGAGAGTGTCGTTACCGTCGTTTCCGATCAGGATGTCGTTGCCACTCTCTCCATTGAGGGTGTGACCACCGACTAGGCCATCGACCAGAATATTGTCGCCATTCGTGCCATCCAAAGCACCACTGGTGTCCAGCGTGATCGATACCGTGGAGGTGTCGCTCGCCCCACCCCCAGAGGAGGCTGTGTAGTCGAAGTCCGAGTTGCTATTCCCTCCACCTGTATTGCCGTTGTTATCGTTGAAGTTGACCGCTCCGTAGAAGCTGGTCCCTGCAGTATGTAAGGCCGCGCCACCAGTAACGGAGCTGATACTGGTGATATCCAGGCGGCCATCCGGATCGCTATCGTCCCACAGCAACGCCCATTCCGGTATTGCGACAGAAACGTTGCCGACGTTAGTGCGAACAGCATCACCACTGGTACTAGTGCTATCACCACTCGCTGTAATGTTGATAGTCGCCGTATCGAGCACACTCAGTGCGCCGCCGCCAACTTGGCCTTCATCATTGATCATTAGTAATAGTGTGGCAGCCAGTACAGGTGCGTGGACCGCGCTGTAGCTGATGCTGCCAGCCGAACCACTACCCGCATCGACCCCTCCCAGCAGGTTATTCAGTTGATTGAGAGTGCCTCTGAATGTTACTTGCGAGGTCCCACTACCACTCAGGTTGGTAACACCACTATTGCCCGCAATGACATTCAAAGTTCCCTGAGAAACTGCCAGAGTGACTGTTCTCAGCCCTGTTCCGCCATCAATATCCCCTACCGACAAACCAGTACCACTCAACACCAAACTGCTGCCTTCTGTAGCGTTGTAGCTTGCGTTGGTGATAGTTGCCGCCGGTGCATCATTGACGGGTGTCACATCGATAGTGAGTTGATTCGACGTCGGATCAAGATCCGTACCACCGTTCACAACCCCGCCGTTGTCACGCACCTGGAAGGTGATATTGGCGTAACCATTGCCATTGGCATTTGCGGCCGGCGTGAACACCAGCAGACCGAGATTGCCTACAGCGATCTCAGCCGGCACAGCACCGCCGTTGTAGCTGAGCGTACCACCGCCACTGAACGCGGTAATTTTCACCGACATCAAGCTATCGCCGTCCGAGTCGCTGAAGCCAAAGTCTGCACCGGAGAACACCTTACTACCGTCTTCAAGCACGCTAAGAGTTGCATCGCTGCCACTCGGTGCCTGATTAACGTCCAGTACAGTCACCGTCAGATTTGCACCAGACGGATCGCCGTCCTTGTCGACAATGACGTAGTTGAAGGACTCACTAACATCCGCACTGACCGAAGCAGGTGCGACATAGCTCCAGGCTCCAGTGGCGAAGTTGAAGCTCAACTTGCCTCCCAGCGCCGTACTGATATTGCTCAGCTGATTGCCAGCGATGTTCGGCCCACTACTCGGGTCAATGGTGCCAGCGCCATTCCAGGCGTAGGTAATGCCGTTGATTTCGATAGACAGAATTCGACCTGCGCCATCAGCGCCAAAACTATCATCAGCATTGGCACCCACGCCCCCAGCAGCATTGTCATTACCCAACAGCACATTGCCGTTGACATCGCCTCCAACAATTTGCCCCAGCAGCGTATCGATCAGGTCGTCGAAGTTGTCAACCAAAATCGGCGAACCGCTACCATCTAGATCTACATCCTGCAAACGAGCATTGTTGATGCCATTGCCTACACCGATAGTGGTGACATTGATTCCGTTGTTATCAATGAAATCATTCCACTCATCTGCAGTGTCGCTGAGCAGCGAATTACCGCCTTGGGTATCCACATTTGGATTGCCGTCACTAATGAAGAACACTTGGTTATTCCAGCCCGATAGCGGGGCATAGACATCCATGGTTTCTTCCACAGCAGCAGTGAAGTTGGTATTACCGTTGAATGGACGATCATCAATGATGTCATCTACAAGGGCGTTGAAAGCGGCCAAAGTGGTCACAGGGGCATAGGAAGTAGCTCCCGTAGAAAAAGCCACCATGGTTATTTTCACATCGCCACTGGTACCGTTGAAAAGCGCCTCACCCGCCTCCCGCACGGCCTCCATCATCTCTTCGAGCTCGTCGTCGTCGATACTGCCACTGGAGTCCAGTACAAAGGCAACGTTAAAGTCCTCGCCACTGCCTTCGGCAACCGAGGCACTATCGTTCAATGCTTGCGGGCTATCGTCATCGACGTTGATCGACAGCGTGCCCTCAGCCTTGTCGCCATCCTTGTCGGTTACCTGATAGCTCAGGGTGAAAGCCTGGTTGTTCTCCAAATCGGCATTGGCATGTTGGATCGGTGCGCTCTGGGTGACGGTGTAGGCACCCGTAGCGGTGTTCAGCGTCAGCGTCAGCACTGTGGTGGTGCCTTGCTTGACCAGCAGTTGCGAGCCATCCGGGCTTGCCTGGTAGGTGAAGCCACCCGGCGCTCCGGATTCTAGCCATTTCACCGTACCTGCACCGTCAGCACCGAAGTTGTGCTGCAAAGTGCCACCGGCATTCACCGAGTCGGCATCGTCGGTACCGCCGGGGCCACCCGCTATGCCATTCGCCAGCGCGTCATCGTCCAATTGCACGGGTGCATTGGCACTAGCGGTTGGCACATCGTCTTCAATCTGTACCAAGAAGCTGCCCGCCAGTGGCACAGGATTAACCCCGTTGCTGGCCTGCAAAATACTGGCGAAATTCATCACCAGCAGTTCGTCGTCATCACCGTTGCCCAATGGGTGGTCGAGTGGTTTGAGTAAGGTAAAGGTGTAGTCACCGTCACTTTCCACCTGCAGGGTGAAGACGGTCTCCGTACCCGCCTTGGCGCTCAACATATCGCCAACCACGCTGTATACCAGAGGAGTCCCACCGGATGAGGCACCATCCAAACCGCTGGTATTACCAGACAGGCTGAACAGAACGCCGACAGATGGCCCGACCACCAAGTTGCTGACGCTGCCGGTGGCGATAGTAGTTTCCCCATCGCCATCAGTGATACCGCCTGGCAATTCGTCTTCAACAACTTTGGCAATGACCGGGCTTATATCCTCCACATACACAGTCAAAGTCGCTTCAGACGGATCACCATCCTTATCGACGATGACATAGCTGAAGGTTTCAACCTTGTCGCCACCACCACTACTTGGAGCCTTATAGGTCCAAGCACCTGTGGCGAAGTTGAAGTCCAACTTACCGCCATGGGTGGTGGGGATATTGCTCAGTATCTGGTCGCCATCAAGCACACCATCCCAAGTATAGGTGGTGCCTTTGATCTCGATGGACATGATCCGGCCGGGGCCATCTGCTCCATAGCCATCATCGTCACCAGTGCCGCCATTATCGACACCGTCGCTGCCATGCAGCACATTGCCACTGACCAGGCCGCCCACCACGTTATCAAGCAGCGTGTCGACCAGGTCGTCAAAGTCACCTGCTCGCAACGGGTCGTTGTCCGGTCCTGCATCCATATCAACGTCTTCTAGACGCTGATCAATGATGCCGTTGCCTACGCCGATGGTAGTGACAGTGATTCCGTTAGTGTCGACAAAGGTATTCCAAGCCGCCGCAGTTGCGTCAGCCAGTGAATGGCCTCCGGTCCCCGTCTGTTCATTGGGGTTACCGTCACTGATAAATACGACTTGGTTGTTCCAGCCTGGCTGTGGCACATAGGAAACCATGGTCTGCTGGATTGCATCGGTGAAGTCAGTAGTGCTATCCAGTGGCCGCGAGCCACCCAGTTCTAAGGGGTTAAGCGAGTTCACCAAGTCGGTAAACGTAGTGATATCGCTGCTTACCGGATAACCGATCGAGTCGTGTGAAAACGCCACGATCTGAATCTGCACAGCACCGGCAGCGTTGTTGAACAGCTCCTGACCGGCCGTGCGTACAGCATCCAGCATCTGATCCAGCTCGTCATTGTCGATGCTGCCGCTGAAATCGAGAACGAACACCATATTGATGTTCTCGGTCTGACCGGTGCTGACATAGGCCACATCGTCCTGAGCCACCGGGGTATCGTCATCTACATTGATGGCCAAAGTCCCGTCGGCTGTATCTCCATCTTTATCGGTAACCCGATAATTGAGGATAAAGGCCTGATTATTCTCCTGATCAGCATCGGCATGCAGGATTGGTGCGTTCTGCGTAACGGTGTAGGCACCGGTCGCGCTATTCAACGTCACAGTCAGCACCAGGGTTGCGCCCTGACTAATCAACAACGAACCGCCAGGGCCTGCCGAATAGGTGAAGTCTGTAGGCGCACCGCTGGTAAGCCACTGCACATTGCCAGCACCGTCAGCACCAAAGTTCAGCCCCAGCGTACCGCTGACGTTTAGTGCGTCAACGTCATCATTCGTGCCACCCGGAATACCATTAGTAAGGGCGTCGTCGTCGAGTTGCACCAAGGCATTCGGTAGCACACTCGGGCCGTCATCTTTGAAACTGATGACCGTACCAATATCAAGACTGGCGCTGGCCTGATCACCATCCCCATCAGTCACGACAGCATTCAAGCTGACATGCCCCGCGCCAAGGAACTTGGCTTCATCTGGATCGCCTGTTGGATGAACAATGGCGCGAATCTGATCAAGAGTGACGGTGCCTGTCGGATTGACACTCAGGGTAAATACCAGCTGATTGCTGATTGAAGTACGGCCTTCAATGACCCCGGCATTCAGGCTAAGGATCACTTCCTGATTGGTTTCGGTATCGATCAAACCTGAGTTGGCGTTTTGCACGCTCAGGTTATAGGTCAGGCTTTGTAGACCATCAGCCCCAGGCTGCACGTTGAACACACCACTGAAATTAGCCGTGACATCAATATGGAAGGTTGACTCATCAACCTGCAGTGCAGAGCCCCAAGTGACATTAGTGCCGACATCGTTGTAGTCGTAATCCGAGGTGAGTGTTTTGTCCTCCCAGTTCTGATTACCTGCGTTACCGGTATCCTGCAAATGCGAGCCGCCAGGATTCAGACTGGCATCACTGAACAGCACATTGGCACCGTCCGCTCCCACTAGCGGCACACCACCCAACTGAGCCTGCCACTGACCAGCGACAAACTCGAAGGTCACGACCGAGCCGTTTGCCAAACCTGGATTGGCTCCGCCATTAGGGATGATAAAAAAGCCGGTATTGGCTGGATCCAGACCACTGAGGTCAGCCACATCGCCGACGGATTGGCCATGCACATTGGCCCAGATCACTTTGCCGTCTACTGGTGAACCATCTGGCGCCTTGTTGTAGTAACCATAGGAGTTGCTGAAGCCCGCATCGGTGCCTTGGAAGGTGACAAAGGAAGTCACACCAATATTCCCGGCCTGAATGGTCGGAGTATCGTCATCGATCGTCACGACCAACGAGCCCGTGGCCGAGTCGTTATCACCGTCAGTCACCGTGTAACCGAGATTCAGGGTGATATCGTCTTCGGTACCACTGACAGGGTGCATCAGCGGTTGCAGCAAGTTGATGGTGTAGGCGCCGCTGGCTGGGTCAGTGAGCACCACTTTCAGCAATGCCCCGCGGGCAGAGCTAATGGTCAGGGTATTGGAGGGAGCATCCCAGCTGGATGTCACAGCCTCCGACCCCAGGCTCATCGGACCGCTGAGCGCGATGGATTTGAGGCCATCAGCGCCGGCATTGAATGCCAAATTCCCACTGGTGCTGGTAGCTGCCCCGCCAACGTCGCCCGGACCACCATTGATACCGCCAGGGAGGCCTTCGTCATCAAGAACAACTGCTGCGGTGACCTGGCCGGCAGTTGGGGCATCGTCTTCGAAGCGAATCACATGGCCGATATCGACTTTGTCGACCGCAACATCACCGTCGCCATCAGTAACAGTCAGCACTGCTTTGATTTTGCCGCTGAGGCTAAGCGACTCGTCTGCATTGCTGCCATCCGGATGTTTAAGGGAGATGTACTGCGCAACACTCAGCGTGCCGTCAGTGCCAATCGCTACGGCAAATGCTGCCTTGCCAATATCGGCGCCGCCATCAACACGGCCGACGACCAGATCACCCTCGACATACAGACGGATAGTGAAGCCGTCTGTAGTTTTCAGCCCTGAGTCCATGCCATTGCTGCCCTGCAGGGCCAGGCTCAGAACGGTTGTTGCGCCCTCTTCATCCTGGCCAACACTACTACCCGCAACACTTACAACCGCACCACTGCTTTGCGCGTATCCGACAGGATCCAGATCAGTACCCGGTGTACCAACCGCAGCAAAGAGTGCTGACAGATCAGCCACATCATTGTCGTTGGCATCCCCTGGAATGAGTGGAGTGGCGACTGCATTTTGCAGCCCTGCAGACTCGTCGTGGGTAACCCCAGCATTTCTCACCAGGCTGATGTTCGCGGTGGGGCCGTCATCCTCGAAACGGATCACGCTACCAATATCGACCTTATCAACCGCTACATCGCCGTCGCCATCAGTGACCGTCACAACCGCCTGAATCTTGCCCGCCAGACTGACGGCTTCATCAAAGCTGCTGCCATCAATCGGATGCTCAAGCGACACATACTGAGCCACGCTCAGCGAACCGTCGGCACCGATAGCAATAGCAAATGCGGCCTTGCCGGCATCTGCACCACCCACGATGCGACCAACGATCAATGCGCCCTCAAGATGCAAAGTAATGCTGTAACCACTGGTGGTACGCAGGCCGGAATCATCGCCATTGCCGTTTTTCACCACCAAGCTCAGCTGGACAGTCGCACCCTCTTCGTCCTCACCGTAACTGCTACCCAGGGTAGTTACTACGGGAGTTGCACTCTTGGCAAAGCCAGTCGGGCTGATGTCTGTACCTTTGTTGGCAACGCCATCAAATACCGACAGGTAAGCCACATCATTGTCCGTAATATCGCCCAGTGCCCAGGTGTTCCAGAAGTTCTGCAAGCCAGCGCTTTCATCGTGGGTCACATCAGCCCAAGGGCCTTTGAGATTGATGTGCGCAGTGGGGCCGTCATCTTCGAAGCGAATCGAGCTGCCAATATTGACCTTATCGACAGCCACGTCGCCGTCACCATCTGTCACTGTCAGCACTGCCTGCACTTTGCCGGCCAGGCTTACTGCTTCGTCATAACTGCTGCCGCCAATTGGATGTTCCAGCGATACGTACTGCGCAACGCTGACTGTGCCATCCGCGCCAATGGCAACGGCAAAGGCGGCCTTGCCGGCATCCGGCCCACCGACGATACGCCCAACCACCAGATTGTTTTCGACATAGAGTTTGATGGCAAAACCAGCAGTGGTCGCCAGCCCAGAATCAGCCCCATTACCGCCGACCACTGCCAGGCTGAGCTGTGAAGTCGCCCCTTCCTGATCCTGCCCATAGCTGCTGCCGGCAGTCGAAACCAACGGACCATTGCTTTGCGCATAGCCTTTTGGAGAAAGATCACCGCCTCTGTTCACAACACTGTTGAACAGACTGGAGATGCCATTTACGTCGTTATCGTTGGCGTCCTCAGCTGGTGCTGGGGTGGCCGTGGCATTCTGCAAACCATGCGATTCGTCATGCACCACACGCACGCCATGCACAGATTTGATATTGGCAACAGGGCCATCATCCTCGAAACCAATCACATGGCCGACGCTGACTTTATCCACCGCCACATCACCATCACCGTCTGTCACGGTAACCACGGCCTTGATCTTGCCAGCCAGGGTTACCGCTTCGTCATAGCTGCTGCCACCAACCGGGTGTTCCAGCGACATGTATTGGGCAATGCTGATCGAGCCATCGGCACCGATGGCTACAGCAAAGGCTGCCTGCCCAGCGAAATCACCACTGGCAACACGGCCAACAACCAAGCCGTCTTCGAGGTAAAGATTGATGGGGGTACCATCGGTGGTTTTCAGACCAGAATCACTACCCGACGCACCTGTCAGTTCGAGGCTGAGGACCGTAGTGGCACCGGCAAGATCTGAACCGTAGCTGCTGCCAAATGTGCTCACGATGGGCGTCAGGCTACGTGCAAAGCCTGTAGGGTCGATATCCCCACCCTTGTCAGTCACACCATTGAATGCTGATACAAAGCTGACATCGTTATCCCAATCACCCGGTTTCCACCAAGAGGTCAGGAAGTTCTGTAGCCCTGCGCTTTCATCATGGGTTACTTGTGCCCATGGACCTTTGAGGAATATGCAGGCTTGTGGACCGTCATCTTCAAAGCCAATACGCGATCCCAACTCGACGATGGGAGAGGTTGCCGAATCGCCATCGTTGTCGAAGATCTTCACGGTCACGCCGACCAGGCCTTCGCCAATGGCAGCCATGGTGTCGTGGTTATTACCGTCATCGCCATGATCAACAGCCGCATATTGGGTGACAGAAACAGTACCCGTGCTTGAGTTGATGCTGATACGGAACACCACCAGGCCGCCGTCGGCGATGCCAAGAATGTCGCCTGCGTCTGCACCATCACCACCAACAAACGACAGCAAGATCGGGCCACCCGCCGTGGCGGTAAGGCCCGAGTCAGCGTCATCTTCCGACAAGGTCAGGGAGAAGGTCCTGGCCTCAAGGTTTTCACCATCAGCACCTGGATCAACGGCCAGGGAAAAGATACTTTCCAAGTTAAAACTGGCGTAGCCAATAACGCCGGTTTCACTGCCTGAATAACCGGTTTCATCGTTATTTGACGCGTAGCCAGACTCATCTTTAGTCGAGCCGCCGGTACCAACGGACTCATCGACGACCAGCAGTCCTCCCTGCTCAGAAATGTCAAAGCGCAGGATGCTGGGACCATCGTCATATATGGCGATTGTGAGTGGCGCAGTGGGTGATACATCACCATCGTCGTCAAACACACGAACAAAGAACGGGTCGAGCAGTTGATCATCGGCCCCAACAGCATCGGGAATGGAATGGTTGAGCGTGTTGTCGGCCAGGGTGTAGGTCCAGTTGCCGGCAGCATCAAATACCAACTGCCCATAAACGCCCTGAACCACCCCACCGCCTTGCACGTTGATCCACACACCATCCTTGTCCAGCACCTGGATGGCCGAGATACCGTCGGGGGAGTTGATGATCAATGAGCCGGAGACATTTTCTGCGTTGCTGCCAGGGTTCGAACCTGCCTGGCCATCAAGGTTGGTTACTGCGTCGGGGTTGAGCGCTGCTTCCTCAACGACACCTGGGCCTGTAACAACAGAGCCTTCCTGATCGAAGTAGATAATTTCAATTGTGGGCGAAGAGTCCGGCGCCTCATCAGCAACCACTGGCTCAGGATCGGGAAACTCCGGCCCTGTGCTCAGCCCTTCGGTTGGGAAGCCAATGATCGGATCAAGCGCGCCGCCGGTTTCACCCAGCAATACAAAGGAATGGCCACCGCCCACACCGCCAGCGCCACCTGCACCACCCGCACCTGGGCCCGCTGCGGTTGCTTCGCCTTCAAGGGTCGGGTCGACACCGGCCTCAATGGCGGCCTGTAATTGCTCAACATCGGTCAGATCGCCGTCACTCGGCGCAGCCGGAGGCGTTTCTGCGGTTGGTGCTGGCTGACTGGAATTGCCTGCGAGCATTTGCTCGTTGAGGTTCAGGCTGCTATCGCGGCCCAGAGTAAGTTGCTGCCCATTGCTCATGGCAACCGCAATAGATCCAGCGGCCCCAGTAACGATTTGTTCCCCCGCAAAAACCCGATCACCTTCACTGAGTGGCCGACGCGTTCCGTCGCCAGCTACTGCATAGACTTCGCCGATAACTTGGCTGACGACACCAATCAAAGTAGCCATGATTCCATCCTCACTACAACTGCCGACCACCGCCGACACGTATGCCAAAAAAGGTCTGAATACCTTTCAAGGAGAGAACAAAGCCACTGGCTGATTACAACGACGTCACACTCAAAAACAAAAACGACAAAAAACTGTCACCCTGACCCGCGTCGCCCACCACACCAGAAAGATCCCGCCCCTATTTGCATCTGACCATCTGTTTTAGCCGCGCACGCCACTTAAGAGCACGAAATGCACGGCTTCTGGATGAAAACAATGTGCTGCTTTTCGCAGACTGCATAAGATTTTTTTCTTATAGGGCTTGTAACAATTTTTTCTTAGCTACGCTTGAAACTGTTCTTAGCTGTGATGTTACAGGCTGAGAGTAATCCACAAGACAGATAAGCCATTTTTTTGGCGACGGGATTTAGAGAATCTTATAAGGAGAGTTACCAGATGCGCGCACTCAACCCTTTATGGAGCAGTATCGTGCTGGCAGCGGTCTGTACCCAGGCACAAGGCATCACCTTGTCGGAGGCGATCCAGAGCACGCTGGACAACCACCCGGAGGTTCATGCTGGGGCAAACAGCCGCCTTTCATCGGATGAAGAAGTCAAGATTGCTAAAGGCGGTTATCTGCCAACCGTCGACCTGCTGATGGGTTATGGTCGAGAAAACACCGACAGCCCCAGCACCCGAGCACTGGGCAATCACAACACCGAAACACTGACCTACGGCACCTCCGAGCTGCGCCTGCGGCAGATGATCTTTGATGGCTTTAATACACCCAATGAAGTAGCGCGCACCAAAGCCGTTGTGAACTCCCGCGCTTATCGCTTGCTCGGCACCTCGGAAAGCCTGGCCCTGCGTACCGTTGAGGTCTATTTGGACCTACTGATGCGTCGCGAAATGGTCGAGCTCGCACGCAACAACCTGCAGGCTCACCAACGTATTCATGATCAGATCAGCCTGCGCAGCCAACAAGGCGTTGGCAGCACGGCGGACCTTGACCAATCCGAAGCGCGTTTGGCGCTGGCAGAGAACAACCTTTATACCGAGCAGGTAAACCTGGCCGATGCCGAAGCCAACTTCTTCAGTGCCGTTGGTCGTATGCCCGACGAACTGGCCTCCCCTGCCTCACTGAAAGGCTCATTGCCGGAAAATCTCACCGACGCTCGGCAAGCGGTAATCGATAACAACCCCTTCCTGAAATCCGCACAGGCCGATGTGCAGGCAGCCGAGAAACAATACGAGGTTGCCAAATCGACCTTCTACCCACGCGTGGATCTTGAGCTAGCCACCAATGCCGACAACAACACCCAGGGCGATGAAGGTCATAACAACGGTTGGCGTGCGGCTGTGGTAATGAACTACAACCTGTTCAACGGTATGCGCGACAAGGCGCGCCTGCAATCGACTGCCCATCAGATCAATGAGTCGATGGACATCCGCAACAACGCCCTGCGTGTACTTAACGAAAACCTTTCCCTGGCCTGGAATGCCATGGAAAACGCCCGACTGCAAACGCCAAAAGCACGTGATTACGCGGATTACACCGCGCGTGTTCGCGAAGCCTATCAACAGCAGTTCAGCCTGGGCCAACGCACCCTGCTCGACTTGCTGGACAGTGAAAACGAACTCTTTACCGCCAACCGCCGTTACAGCGAAGTACGCTTTAGCGAAGAGTTCTCGATGTACCGGGTAACCGCAGCGATGGGTGACTTGTTGCGTCAGCAACAAGTGGTCGTACCGGCAGAAGCTGTAGCCCTCACCGAAGTGAAGAGCGAGGCCCGTCTGCCGGACATGAAGTGAACCGGCATAAGGAGTAGTACACCTTGACCACCATGGAACGGCCGGGGTCATCCAGCGATCCGCGTCTCAACCACGACGACCCGCTGCTTGATGGCTTGTTGATTCTTTGCAAACTCCACGGCTGCTCAGCCAGCCGTGGCAGCTTGAGTGCAGGTCTGCCTTTGCCAGAGCAGCGCCTGACTCCTGAGTTACTACCCCGTGCTGCAGCGCGGGCGGGTTTGCAAGGGCGTTTGCTACAACGCGATCTGGCCAGCATCTCAACCCTCAACCTGCCCGTTCTGCTGCTGTTGAAAAACGGCCGTAGCGCTGTGCTACGTCAATGGGGCCCGAAGAACCAGGCGCAGATACTGCCCTGCGAAGCCGATGGCGGCGAACAGTGGGTCAGCCGTGAACAACTGGCCACCGAATACAGCGGCCAGGCCTTCTTTGCCCGCCCGCGACACGAGTTGGAAGAGGCACGCTCACCGCTCGTACCGCGCATCGAGGCCTGGTTTCGCGACACCCTGAAGCTGTCACGCTGGCTGTACACCGATGCAATTCTCGCCAGCCTGCTGATCAACCTGCTCGGCCTGATGGTGCCGCTGTTCGTCATGCAGACCTATGACCGCGTCGTACCCAACCAGGCCACCTCAACCCTCTGGGTACTGGCCATCGGCTTGTTCATCGGCATGGGCTTCGAGCTGTTACTGAAAATCCTACGCTCACACTTACTTGATACTGCAGGCAAGAAAACCGATGTGGTGCTGTCAGCCACTTTATTCGAACGCATCACTGGCATGTCGATGACAGCCCGCCCGGCCACCATAGGCGGCTTTGCCCAAAGCATTCATGACTTCCAGGGCCTGCGCGAATTTCTCACCGCCGTAACCCTTACCAGCCTGATCGACCTGCCCTTCTCGTTTCTGATGATCACGGTGATCTGGCTGATCGGTGGCTGGCTGGTGGTTATCCCCCTGCTGGCGTTTCCGATCACCGCGCTGTTCGCCTTTATCATCCAGGCGCGTCTGCGCGATACCGTGGAAAAAAGCCTGCAACTGGCCTCACAACGCCAAGCACTGTTAATCGAAACCCTCGGCGGTCTGGAAACCCTGAAAGCCTGCAGCGCGGAAAGCGAACGCCAGCACCAGTGGGAGAAAACCCACGGTGCCCTCACCCGGCTGGATATACACGCCCGTTCGCTGGCGGCCATCGCCACCAACGGCACGCTGTTTCTGCAACAGTTCGCCGGCATGGCCACTATCGTCGCAGGGGTTTACATCATCATCGCCGGGCAGCTCAGCGTTGGCGCGCTGGTGGCCTGCTACATGCTGGGCAGCCGCATTCTCGCGCCGCTTGGGCAGATTGCTGGACTGATCACCCGCTACCAGCAAGCGCGCCTGACCATGACCAGCACCGATGCGCTGATGGCTTTGCCGCAGGAGCGTCAGGCTAAACAACGCCCACTGGACCGCACCCAACTGCACGGAGCACTGGATGTACGTGACGTCACATTCAGCTACCCGGGACAAAGCACCCCGGCGCTTGCAGGCGTCAGCCTGCGCCTGACAGCAGGTGAACGCATCGGCATCATCGGCCGCAGCGGCTCCGGCAAGAGCACCTTGGCGCGCTTGGTGATGGCCTTCTACACGCCCAGCAAAGGGCAGATCCTGCTGGACAACCTCGACCTGCGTCAGCTCGACGTGGCCGATTTGCGCCATCAGATTGGTTACGTCGCTCACGACCTACCGCTGCTGGCCGGCAGCCTGCGCGACAACCTGACGTTAGGCGCACGCTATGTCAGCGATGCACGCATGCTAGAAGTGGCCGAGCTGACCGGTGTGGTCGATCTGGCCCGGCAACATCCGCAAGGTTTCGATCGCCCCGTGGGTGAGCGCGGCCAATTGCTGTCCGGAGGGCAACGCCAGGCCGTGCTGCTGGCCCGCGCGCTGTTACTTGACCCACCCATTCTGCTGCTCGACGAACCCACCAGCGCGATGGACAACACCAGTGAGGAAATCCTGCGCAACCGCCTGCAAACCTGGGCCCAGGGTAAAACCATGCTGCTGATCACCCACCGCGCTTCAATGCTCAGCCTGGTAGACCGTCTGGTGGTGCTGGATAACGGCCATATAGTTGCAGACGGTCCGAAAGAAGCAGTGATTGAAGCGCTACGCAAAGGTCGAGTTGGCCCTGCCGCGGTATAGGAACGCTCATGCAAATAAGCACCTCGATTCGCGACTACTTCGCCAGCATGCACCAGCGCAAGCAGGACACCGAGTTTATGCCGGAAGTCGACGGCGCCATTCTCGAAGACTCGCCCTGGTTTACCCGCATCACCGTCTGGGTAGTCAGCACATGCCTGATCGTAGCATTGGTCTGGGCCAACTTTGCCGTGCTGGAAGAAGTCACTACTGGTGAAGGCAAAGCGATTCCCTCCAGCAAGATCCAGGTTATTCAGAACCTGGAAGGCGGTATCGTCAGCGAGATATTTGTACGCGAAGGACAGATTGTCGAAAAAGGCGCTGTGCTACTGCGCCTGGACGACACACGCTTTCTCTCCAACAGAGGCGAAGCCGAAGCAGATCGCCTGGCTCTGGTGGCAAGGGTCGAACGCTTAACCGCAGAAGCTGAAGGGCGCCCTATCAGCATGCCAGCGAATATTCTGCGTGAAGCCCCGCAACTGGCTGAGGATGAGCTGGCGCTCTATCAATCTCGACAGGATCGCCTGCAAAGCGAACAACGCACCCTCGGCGAACAGCTGCGGCAAAAAACGCAGGAACTGGCCGAATTTCGCGCCAAGGCTCAGCAATACCGCTCCAGCATGGGTCTGTTGCAGCAGGAGCTGAATATGTCGCAACCCCTGGTCGCAACCGGTGCGATTTCCCAGGTGGAAATCCTCCGCCTACGCCGCAGCCTGGTTGAAGTACGCGGCTCGCTGGACGCTACCAACCTGGCAATTCCACGGGCCGAATCGGCGATGGATGAAATCAAGAGCAAGATTGAAGAGTCCGAACTGAGCTTTCGCTCTGATGCCTTCAAGGAACTCAATGAAATCCGCACCGAGCTGCAGAAGCTCACCGCCACCAGCGTGGCCATCGATGACCGTGTCAGTCGCACCACCGTGGTATCCCCCGTGCGCGGGGTGATCAAGCAGCTCAAGGTCAACACCATTGGCGGCGTGGTTCAGCCTGGCAGTGACATGCTGGAAATCGTGCCGCTGGATGACAGCCTGCTGATTGAGGCCAAGGTTCGCCCGCAGGATGTCGCCTTCCTGCATCCCGGGCAGAAGGCCATGGTCAAATTCACCGCTTATGACTACACCATCTACGGCGGACTGAGGGCCAACCTAGAGCTGATCAGCGCCGATACCATCACCGATGAAGAAGGCAACAGCTTCTATCTGATCCAGGTACGTACCGATAAAAGCCATTTGGGCAGCGAAGAACATCCACTGCTGATCATCCCCGGTATGGTCGCCACCGTGGACATCATCACCGGTGAGAAGAGCGTGCTCGATTACCTGCTCAAACCGGTGCTGAAGGCGCGCTCGGAAGCCATGCGTGAGCGCTGAAATGCCTTAACTGGCTGATGCTCCCGGCTTGCCGTGATTGCGCTGGAAAGTCTGCTCTCCCATCGCCTCAATCTGCCCCTCAATCAATGCTTCAAAGGGCTTGAGCAGTGCATCGAAGCAGACCGGTGCCTCGACGGTATTCAGTGCAGTAACAATCGCTTCGATGGTTGATAAGGCACCGGGCATCGGGGCTTTACGCAAGCGATAACGTGACTGCAAACCCTCCGGCAGCACAACTCTGGGCAAAGCCGCCAACAACGGATTGAGGTGCAACAGCTTGCGCGCTTTGCGCCAGGTGCCATCGGGCACCACCAATAACAGCGGCTGCTCACTGTGCTGTTGTTCAGCAAACTGCAGCAGCGCTTGCGCCTGCTCGCCAGGGAACAGCAAACACGCGCGATAGCCTGGCTGCTGCAACAGCGTCGCAAGCGACTCGAAGACCTCGCCCACCAGCAGCTCAGCGTTGTTCAAGCCAAGAGCGGCCAGACGTGCGGTATTCAGCGCATGCTTGACCTCGCTAGGATGCTGCAGGATCAGCACCCGAGTACGGCTACTCAAGCAGGGAATAAGCGCACATAAACAGCGCTCGGTTGGGCGGGTACAACGTGGGCATTGCGGGCGGGACATCGGTTTCTCCTCAGCCGCGCAGTTTGCCATACCAGATAGAAAATCGGCCCACATGGGAGGTGGGCCGATAGACATATAAACGAACCGTCGCTTAGCGGTTGAAGCGCTCCGCCAGGCTGTGCAGATAGTCCGCCATGTCTTCCAGTTCCTGGCCAATGGCCGCGCCCTGATGCGCCTGCTCGGCACTGCGGTCAGAGAGCTGGGCAATCTGAGTAATCTGCCGGCTAATATCTTCCGCCACATGGCTTTGTTCTTCGGAAGCCGAAGCCATCTGCTGACTCATACCGGTGATGCGGCTAACCGCTTCACTGATGCCATCCAGCGCGGTACGTACACTCTCCACACTATCGACACTCTGCCTGGAAATCGCCTCGCCCTTGCCCGCCGTCACCACCGCCCGTTCAGCGCCGGCGCGCAGTGAGGAAATGATCTGGTGAATCTGCTCAGTCGACTCTCGTGTGCGTGAAGCCAGCGAGCGTACCTCATCAGCCACCACCGCAAAGCCGCGCCCCTGCTCGCCGGCACGTGCCGCTTCAATAGCTGCGTTGAGCGCCAACAGGTTGGTCTGCTCAGCAATCGAGGTAATCACATCCGCCACACTGCCGATTGACTGAGTGGAGTTAGCCAGGTCATTGACTGCCTGTCCAATGTCCACCACGGCCTTGGCCATGTGCTGCATGGAATCGAGACTGCCGCTGGCCAGTTGCAGGCCCTGCTTGGCCAAGCGATCCGCTTCTTCGGCGGCATGTGAGGTGCTCTGCACGTTATGCGTCACCTCCTGAATGGTTGCCGCCATCTGGTTGATCGCCGTGGCCGATTGATCGGTTTCGCTACGCTGTTGATCGAGCATTTTCGCCCCAGAGCGCGACAGATCGGCAGAGCGGGTGGCGTGCGTCTTGACGTTCGCTCCGGCGTCTTCAATGCGCGTCAACGCCGTCTGCAAGCGCGCGTCCTCGCTGATCATTGCCATATCCAGCAGGGCCTGGGCGCCACGGCTGTCGGTATACGTCAAAGCGACAAGAGCGCTGGTAAACGCCTTGGGATGCTCGGAAAGCGTGCGTCTGATCAAGCTGCGTTTGGCATACAGCTGGTAGGACCCAAGGCAAAACATGGCCGCAAAAATAAAGCCCCATAACCAGGGACCACTCAGCACAAAGTGCGCACCGAGAATCAGCAGACCAGCCAGAATCAGCGGCCATGACTGGATAATGTCGTACGTCCAGTACTCCAGTTTTGGCACCGGCGGTTTGCCCTCACGCAAGCGGGCATAGAGTTTTTCAGCACGACGCTTCTGTGCTTCATCGGGCAAGGAGCGCACCGACTCGTAACCAGCAACCCGGCCATTCTCATAGATTGGCGTGACATAGGCGCTGACCCAGTAGTAATCACCGTTCTTTGAGCGATTCTTGACGATCCCCATCCAGGGTTTGCCCTGTTTGATGGTTTCCCACATATGGCCGAACACACCGGGGGGCATATCAGGATGGCGCACCAGATTGTGCGGTTGACCGATCAGCTCTTCGCGAGTAAAGCCGCTGATTTCGACAAAGGCGTCGTTGCAGTAGGTGATATTGCTATTCAGATCGGTGGTGGAAATCAGCCGTTCATTCGCAGGAAAGGTTCTTTCCCGCTGAGTCACTGGGAGGTTCTGGCGCATGGGAGCTGTCCCTGTCTGAGCTATTTGCATAACTGCAGGTGTAGGTCTAGCACAGCAGTGCCAAGGCGCTAGCAAATGCTTGTTTTAAAGCACGTAATAATGATCTAGGACAATTAGTCGCTGCCACAGCCACAGCCAGACATTATCTGACCGTAGCCGATCACATTAAGAGAGGCAGGAGAACCTAGGGTCGAGGGGGAACAGCTTTGGAATCAGGCGAATTGCTACGTACAGGAATTGGCTGCAGTTTTGGTCGCTCACACAGGCCAAGGGCAACCAACAGATCAAGCAAGGCATTCTGCAACTTGGCGCTCATAAAGTAGCCTCCAACCAAGGACATCGAATAGGTGCTTGGACACCTTTTCTCAGCCTAGTTCAGGTGGTTTGAAACTGCCGCCCACTTCGTCACTACGTTCTAAAACAACACACGTAAACCGGCATACAAAGTACGCCCCGGCCCTGGTTCGAAGTAGCGCGCGTTGCCGTCGTTGATGCGCAGGTTATCGAAATACTCACGCCCCAACAGGTTATCGACGCCCAGGTAAGGCTCCAGGCTCTGTTCGCCAAGCTGAAAGCGCTTGCCGAGGCGCAGATTGAACAAGGCATAGCCGGGTGCGGACTGCGTATTGGCATCATTGGCATACACCCGAGCCTGAGCCGTAACACCGAGGCGCACATAGCCACCTTGATGCTCATAGGCCAGTTCGCTGAATAATGTTTGCCGTGGAATAGCGGGTATGCGCTTACCGGAAAAGTCGCCTGAGGTGGTTTGATAATCCTCGAAACGGTAGCGGTTGTAGGCGTAAGCCGCTGACCAGCGCCAGGCATCAGCAAACTGCCACTCCAGACTCAACTCCAGACCATCGCGGCGCGACTCACCGGCATTGCGATAGAAGTTACGCCCAGGCTGGGCCGGCAAGCTGAACGCCACCAGCTCATCCTCCAGCTCAATTCGGTAAAGCGACAGGCTGTAACGCAGCGAGGGCCATTCGCCTTTGATGCCCAGCTCACGACTGAACGCCTGGGCAGGTTGCAACGCGGTATTGAAACCGCCGCCTTGCGGGTTGCCCAGTTCGCTAATGGTGGGTGTTTCAAATGAACTGGCCAGTCGCGCATACAGCGATTGCTGTGGGGTAAAGCGGTAACTCAGGCCGATGCTGTAATTCCAGTCCTCCAGGCTGCGCGAGCCTGAATCATCGCGGCTATCGGCCAGATAAAAATCATCCACCGCCAACCGCACCTGGTCATAACGCAGTCCGAGGGTGGCCTGCCACTGCTCGCTCAGATCAATCTGATCCTCAATAAACAGTCCCTGACTCAGTGCCGACTCATCCTGCTGCTGACGTGATTGTCCACGCTCACCGAGCAGGTTGTCATAGCGCCTTCGATCATCGCGCTGCGCTTCAAGGTCAAAGCCGGTGGTGATCTTATTCGCCAGGCCGACTAGCTCACGGTGATGGCTGTACTGCCCACCAACCCCGCTGAAATAACGTTCAAAAGTCGTCTGCCCGCTGGTGGCAAAGCCCAGCTGATTACCAAACTCGCGATGCCCCAGATAACTGCGTAGCTGGTACTCATCGTCACCGACTGCGTAACCATCCCAAACCAGGCCCAGGCGCTGCTGGCGAATGTATTCATCGGCATCGAAACGCAGGTTGTTCGGCGCGGCCTGGCGGCGATCTGCCTTTACTTCGGCGGAAGTTAAGCCACCTGGGTCTTCGGCACGGTTGTCGATGGCATTGAAGTTAAGACGCAAACGCCCTGTGGGGGCATACCAGCGCAGCTTGCCGGTAATACTGTTGGTTTGCGCCCGGCTGTGTTCGCGATAGCCGTCTAGAACGGTGCTATTAAATGCCAGCAAACCGCCCAGGTTACCCTCGCTGCCACCGATTTCGCCGCGCGTACGCTGATAGCCCAGACCGGCCGCACTCAGGTCCAGCTGCATCGAGGGCAAGGCCGGTGGCTCGCGGGTTTCGATGGCCAGCACACCACCCGCGGCATTGCCGTACAGCACCGAGGCAGGGCCGCGCAGCACTTCCATTCGCTCGACCAGGCCCAGGTCGAGGCCGTCGAGTTCGGTCTGGCCATCCGGCATGGTCAACGGCACGCCATCGACCAGCACACGAATGCCACGCACGCCGAAATTACCGCGCGCGCCAAAACCGCGAATCGCTGGGCGCAGGCCCTGAGCCAGGTTGTATCGATTGAGGCTGAACACGCCTGGCACGCGGGCCAGCAAAGCATCCAGCGCCAAGTTCTGCTCACCTGGCGCAGCAGCGCTATCAATTACCGTCACTGCAGTCGGGGTACTCAACCAGCGCGTGGTGCTGCGTGGCGAGGTGATCAACAAGGGCGCCAGTTCGACTGCACTGTCTTCAGCCTCGGCCGCCCGCACAACGGCAGCGTCGTTCAGCAGCCAAAGTCCGACGGCGACAACTCCGAGTCCAAAGCGCACGCCGTTCAATACTCCTTGTCGGCCTGGTCCTTGCGCCGATAAGGGAACACGTCGATGACCTTACCGGCACGTATCGCCTCCTGCAGGCTTTTCCAGTAATCGGCGTCATACAGCTCGCCATGCAGCTCGTTGAACAGCTTGCGCTGCTGCATATCGGCAAACAGGAACGGCGGAAACTCCTCGGGGAACACATCCAGCGGCGCCACGGAGTACCAGGGCTCGGACGACATTTCATCCTCAGGGTAACGCGGTGGCGGAATGCGCCGGAAGTTGGCCTCGGTGAGGAAGCAGATCTCGTCGTAGTCGTAGAACACCACGCGGCCGTGACGGGTCACGCCGAAGTTTTTCAGCAGCATGTCGCCAGGGAAGATATTGGCTGCTGCCAGCTGCTTGATGGCCAGGCCGTAGTCATCCAGCGCCTCGCGCACCTGGGCTGCACTGGCGCTTTCCACATACAGGTTGAGTGGGGTCATGCGCCGCTCGGTCCAGCAGTGGCGCACCAGCACCGTGTCGCCATTGACCTCGACGGTGGATGGCGCCACTTCCAGCAGCTCAGCCAGGCACTCGGGGTCGAACTTGCTCAACGGGAAGCGGAAATCGGCAAACTCCTGGGTATCGGCCATGCGCCCTACCCGGTCGACGGTTTTCACCAGGCGGTACTTCTCGATCACTGTATTGCGGTCAACGTTTTTCGACGGTGAAAAACGGTCCTTGATGATTTTGAATACGGTATTGAAACCCGGCAGGGTAAACACGCTCATCACCATGCCGCGCACCCCGGGGGCCATGACGAACTTGTCATCGGTGGTGGCCAGGTGATTGATCAGCGCGCGGTAGAACTCCGACTTGCCGTGCTTGTAGAAGCCAATTGAGGTGTACAGCTCGGCAATATGCTTGCCGGGCAGAATGCGTTTAAGGAAGCCGACAAACTCCGCCGGATAGCCCACCCTCACCATGAAATAGGAACGAGTGAAGGAGAAGATGATCGACACCTCCGCTTCATCGGTGATCAGCGCATCAATCTGAATACCCTGCCCTTCGCGGTGCAGCAGTGGAATCACCAACGGCCATTGCTCATCGCGGGTGTAGATGCGCCCGACCAGGTACGCACCCTTGTTGCGGTAAAGCCGCGAGGCGAACAGCTCTATGCGCAGGTCCGGATCCTTGCACACCCAATCCGGCAAATTGGCATGCAGTTGCTTGAGCAACCGCGCCAGATCGCGCGCGAGGTTTTCATAGCCGACTTCGAAACTGAAATCCTCGAAAATCTGCCGCAGCGCCTGCTCCACATTGCCCTTGGGTTCGTACAGCCGTGTTTGCGGCGCCCGCTCATTCACCCGCAGCGCCGGGCGCGTGGTGTGGATAAACATGCAGCCATCGTTGATCTGGTCATGGCTGAACAGCCCGCAAAAGATCGAGTTGAACCAGGTTTCCGCCAGTTCATCGTCGTAGCGCAGGTCGATCAGGGCGATATAGGCCGATTTAACCAACGGCCACTGCGCTACATCCAGCAGCACCTCTTCGGCATAGGCCTGGCGCAGATTCGCACTGACTGCGCTGACACACTCTTCATAGAGGGCAATACGCGCTGCTGACGCCTGCTGAATTTCCTGCCACTGCGCCTGCTCGAAACGCACCCGCGCGCCGTTGGTAATCTGCCGGAACTGCTCACGATAATCGTCGAAGCCTTCGAGGATAAGCGCGGCAATCTCGCTGGCCGGCCATTGCTGTGGCATAAACAAACCCCTGCAGATGAAATGCGGACAATCCACCGAGCTTATCCAGTGAGCGCATCAAGTAAAAGCTGGCAACACCTGGATATGCGCTTATCTACCACGAAATATTGCCAAGCAACGGCTTTGAAAGCGCATTTCGAATTGCCTTGGCGTGCGCGCCCGGCAACACTGCTCGCCTTTCTCACCGTAGTGGAGTCCGTTGTGCGCCCTGCCGACCTGATCCGTCTGCTGTTGCTTGCTGCCATCTGGGGCGCAAGCTTTCTGTTTATGCGCATCGTCGCGCCGGTACTGGGCAGCATGCCAACCGCATTTTTCCGCGCCAGCCTGGGCATGCTCGGCCTGCTGGTGATTCTGCTGCTGATGCGCGTGCGCTGGGATTTCCGCGGCAAGCTCAAGCACTGTTTGATGCTCGGGGTGATCAACGCAGGTCTGCCCTCGGCCATGTATTGCCTAGCAGCGCTGGTACTGCCCGCGGGTTACTCGGCGATTCTGAATGCCACCACGCCGATGATGGGCGTGCTGATCGGCATGCTGTTCTTTGCTGAAGCCATGACCTGGAGCAAAGCCGCCGGGGTAGCCATCGGCCTGTTCGGGGTAGCGGTGCTGACCCGCACCGGCCCGGTGGAGTTTGATTTACCACTGCTCTGGGGCGCCGCCGCTTGCTTGGTGGCAACCGCCTGCTACGGCTTTGCTGGCTTTCTTACCCGGCGCTGGATCGGCCAACAAGGCGGCCTGGATAACCGTCTTACCGCCTTTGCCAGCCTGTGCGGCGCCAGCCTGTTCCTGTTGCCGTTCTTCAGCGGCTCCCTGCTGATACAGCCACCCGCTAGCTGGGGCGGACTCGACGTCTGGCTGTCCCTGGCCGGACTGGGCTTTATCTGCACCGCATTCGCCTACGTACTGTATTTCCGCCTACTCAGCGACATCGGCCCGATCAAGGCCAGCACCACCACCTTCCTCATCCCGCCATTCGGCGTGCTGTGGGGCGCCTTGCTGCTGGATGAGCCGCTGTCCTGGGCCTACCTGTACGGCGGCGTGCTGATCGCCATCGCGCTATGGCTGGTGGTGCGTCCGAGTAGCCCGACCAAAGCACCAGCCTGATCGCTCACAAAACCCGTGCCCATAAAAAAACCTCCCTGATAGGCGGCTTTTTTTGTGGGGATCGATGCTTATTGCTGCAATTCCTGCTCGGTAAACATATCGCTAAACAACATGCTCGACAGATAGCGCTCACCTGAGTCCGGCAGGATCACCACGATGGTTTTGCCCTGCATGCCGGGTTCGCCGGCGATACGCAGGGCAGCAGCCATGGCGGCGCCGCAGGAGATGCCGCAAAGAATGCCTTCTTCACGCATCAGGCGCAGGGCTACAGCCTTGGCGTCGTCGTCACTCACCAGTTCAACCCGGTCGACCATGTCCAGGTCGAGGTTGCCTGGGACAAAGCCGGCGCCGATACCCTGGATCTTGTGCGGGCTGGGTTTGACTTCATCACCGGCGATGGTCTGGGTGATGACCGGCGAGCCAATCGGCTCGACCGCTACCGAGAGGATCGGCTTGCCCTGGGTCTTTTTGATATAGCGCGAAATACCGGTGATGGTGCCGCCGGTACCGACGCCAGCAACCAACACGTCAATCGCGCCCTCGGTGTCATTCCAGATTTCCGGGCCGGTGGTTTTTTCATGGATCGCCGGGTTGGCCGGGTTGTTGAATTGCTGCGGCATAAAGTAGGTGGCACTGTCGGAGGCGGCGATTTCCGCTGCCTTCTCGATGGCGCCCTTCATGCCCTTGGCCGGTTCGGTCAGCACCAGTTCGGCGCCCAGGGCCTTGAGCACCTTGCGCCGTTCCAGGCTCATCGAAGCGGGCATGGTCAGCAGCAGTTTGTAGCCACGCGCGGCGGCAACGAAGGCTAGGCCGATGCCGGTGTTACCCGAGGTTGGCTCGACAATCGTCATGCCCGGCTTGAGCACGCCGCGCTCTTCGGCATCCCAGACCATGCTGGCGCCAATGCGGCATTTCACCGAATAGGCCGGGTTGCGTCCTTCGATCTTGGCCAGGATGGTCACCCCTGCCGGGCCCAGGCGGTTGATCCGAACCAGCGGTGTATTGCCGATGGCTTGTGCGTTGTCTGCGAAGATGCGGCTCATGGCGAGATCCTTGTTCATGCGTTGCCGAGTAAGCTCCCAAGCCTAAGGCCCGTTTGGGCAGCAGTCCAGCCATACGCACAGCCCGGCAGGAAACCTATTGTTATTGGATAAGTCTGTTTCCATATGAAGAAGCGCTACCACCTCCCCCTCTGGACACTCCTCACCCTGGCCATTGCCCTGCTGGCCCTGCATATCGCCCTGCCCTGGCTACTGCGCGATTACCTGAATGACCGGCTGGCCAATATGGGCGATTACCGCGGGCAGATCAGCGACATCGACCTGGTGTTATGGCGCGGGGCTTACCAGATCAACGGCCTGAATATCGTCAAGCTAAATGGCCAGGTACCGGTGCCGCTGCTCGAAGCCCCGGTCATCGACCTGGCCGTCAGCTGGCGCGAGTTGTGGAATAACCGTTCGATAGTCGCCGAAGTGGCCTTCGAGCGTCCGCAGCTGACCTTTGTTGACGGAGGTAACGCCGCCAATTCACAAACCGGTGAAGGCGTCGACTGGCGCGCCCAGCTCAGGGGCCTGCTGCCAATTCATATCAACGAAATCCGCGTAATCGATGGCACCCTGGCTTTTCGCAACTTCACCGCCAAGCCGCCGGTCAACCTGCAGGCCAGCGAGATCAATGGCAGCATCCTCAATCTGAGCAACGTCAGCGTCGCGGACAATCCGCGCCCCGCCAGCCTGCAGGCCACCGCCAAGGTGTTCGAGCAAGCCCCTGTGCAAGCCAGTGCCAACTTCGACCCGCTCGGCCAACTGGATGACTTCGACCTGCGTCTGCGCATCACCGATATCCAGCTCAAGCAGCTCAACAGTTTTACCCGCGCCTATGCCGACTTCGACTTTGCCGCGGGCCAAGGCGACTTCGTCATGGAGCTGGATGCCCGCCAGGGCAAGCTCAAGGGCTACGCCAAACCGCTGCTGCGCGATATGGAAGTCTTCGACTGGCAGCAGGATGTCGCGGCCAAGGACAAGAACCTGCTCACCGGCGCCTGGGAAGCCCTGGTCGGTGGCAGCAGCTGGCTGCTGAAAAACCAGCGTAAAGACCAGTTCGCCACCCGGGTGAACATCAACGGCGACCTCAAAGCCTATGACGTCAGCCGCTGGCAGGCCTTCAAGGCGATTCTGCGCAACGCCTTCGTGCGCGCCTTCGACAGCCGTTTTGACAACCAGCAACCATGACAGTAGACAAGTGACCCGCCATTCAGTGACTGAATGGCCCGTCTACGTTCACAGTCACCGGGGCCGCGCGTTATAGTCTGTTTTTCAAATACTGAACCCGCGGGTATGGCCCTGCGCGTTACCGTTCGAGGATTTACCGATGAAGTTCGAAGGCACCCAGTCCTACGTCGCCACCGACGACCTCAAGCTCGCGGTCAATGCCGCCATCACCCTGCAGCGTCCGCTGCTGGTCAAGGGTGAGCCGGGCACCGGTAAAACCATGCTGGCCGAACAACTGGCCGAATCCTTTGGCGCGCGCCTGATCACCTGGCACATCAAGTCCACCACCAAGGCCCATCAGGGCCTCTACGAGTACGACGCGGTCAGCCGCCTGCGCGACTCGCAGCTGGATTCCGACAAAGTTCACGACGTACGCAACTACATCAAGAAGGGCAAGCTCTGGGAGGCCTTCGAGTCCGAAGAGCGCGTCATTCTGCTGATCGACGAAATCGACAAGGCCGACATCGAGTTCCCCAACGACCTGCTGCAGGAACTCGACAAGATGGAGTTCTACGTTTACGAGACCAACGAGACGATCAAGGCCAAGCAGCGCCCGATCATCATCATCACCTCGAACAACGAAAAAGAACTGCCAGACGCCTTCCTGCGTCGTTGCTTCTTCCACTACATCGCCTTTCCGGATCGCGCGACCCTGCAGAAGATCGTCGATGTGCACTACCCCGACATCAAGAAGGATCTGGTCGCCGAAGCGCTGGACGTGTTCTTCGATGTGCGCAAGGTGCCGGGTCTGAAGAAGAAGCCGTCCACCAGCGAACTGGTCGACTGGCTGAAGCTGCTGATGGCCGACAACATCGGCGAAGCCGTGCTGCGCGAACGCGACCCCACCAAGGCCATCCCGCCTCTGGCCGGTGCTTTAGTGAAGAACGAGCAGGATGTGCAGCTGCTTGAGCGCCTGGCCTTTATGAGCCGTCGCGCTTCGCGTTAAGCATTGGCCGTGGGAGGCGAATCCATGCACAGCGGTAGTTGCCTTTGCGCTGCAGTGAAATACCGCATCGATGCACCTATCGAGACGGCGACTCATTGCCACTGTTCGATGTGCCGCAAAGCCCATGGCGCGGCATTCGCCACTTACGCCAATGTGCGGCGCAAGGATTTCCACTTCACCCAAGGCGAGGAATCACTGGGCATCTACCAGTCCTCGCCAGGCGTGACACGGACTTTTTGCAAGCACTGTGGCTCGACCCTGCAGTGGTATAGCGAACAGCCCCACCCGAACTGGCTGTCAGTCGCGCTGGGCACGCTGGATACACAAGTGGGTGAAATCGCGCAGAAGCATATTTTTCCGGAATCGAAGGCCGACTGGTACGCCATCAACGATGGCCTGCCATTGGAGCGGCGCTCCTAGCGCCATAGTCAGTTGAATTTACGAGGGCGCAGCCATGCTGCTCAACCTGTTTAACGAAATGCGCGCCGCCAAGGTGCCGGTGTCGGTGCGTGAGCTGCTCGACCTGATCAACGCGTTGAAACACAACGTGGTGTTCGCCGATATGGACGAGTTCTATTTCCTCTCGCGCACCATTCTGGTGAAGGACGAGCGGCATTTCGACAAGTTCGACCGCGCGTTCGGGGCCTACTTCAAGGGCCTGGAAAACCTTAATCAGCATATCGAGGCGTTGATCCCAGATGAGTGGCTGCGCAAGGAGTTCGAACGTTCGCTGACCGACGAGGAACGCGCCAAAATCGAATCCCTCGGTGGCCTGGACAAGCTGATCGAAGAATTCAAGAAGCGCCTCGAAGAGCAGAAGGAACGCCACGAAGGCGGCAACAAGTGGATCGGCACCGGTGGCACCAGCCCATTCGGCTCCGGCGGCTTCAACCCGGAAGGCATCCGCGTGGGTGACGCCGGCAAGCGTCAGGGCAAAGCGGTCAAGGTCTGGGATCAGCGCGAGTACAAGAACCTCGATGATCAGGTCGAGCTGGGCACGCGCAATATCAAGGTAGCTCTGCGCCGCCTACGCAAGTTTGCGCGCCAGGGTGCTGAAGACGAACTTGATCTCAGCGGCACCATCGACCACACCGCCAAAGATGGCGGCCTGCTGAATATCCAGATGCGCCCGGAACGGCGCAATGCGGTGAAGTTGCTGATCCTGTTCGACATCGGCGGTTCGATGGACGCCCACGTCAAGGTCTGCGAAGAGCTGTTCAGCGCCTGCAAGACCGAGTTCAAGCATATGGAGTATTTCTACTTCCATAACTGCGTGTACGAGTCGGTGTGGAAGAACAACCTGCGTCGTACCTCTGAGCGCTTCTCCACCCAGGATCTGCTGCACAAATACGGCGCGGATTACAAAGTGGTGTTCGTTGGCGATGCAGCCATGGCCCCTTATGAAATCACCCAGGCCGGCGGCAGCGTCGAGCACTGGAACGAGGAGCCGGGCTACGTCTGGATCAAGCGCTTTATGGAAAAGTACAAGAAGCTTATCTGGATTAACCCCTACCCCAAGGACACCTGGAGCTACACCGCCTCGACCAACATCATGCGCGAGCTGTTGGAAGACCAGATGTACCCGCTAACCCTGCAGGGCTTAGAAGACGGGATGAAGTTTCTTTCCAAGTAAACCAAACGGGCCCATCAGGGCCCGTTGTTCTTTAAGATGCGTTAACTGGGACTGGTATCGCTGCCTGTCAGGCAATCGACCAGTGCCGCAGCAAACCCCGACAACAGCTCGCGCTTGCGCACACAAACCTTCAAATCGCGCTGCGCCCAGGGCTCTTCCAGCTCAATTACCGCCAGCTGCGCCCCAGCGGTTACCGCACTGCGCGGCACCAGGCCAATACCAACCCCTGCGCTGACCATGCGGCACACCGCCTCAAAGCTGCGCACTTGAATCCGCACCTCGAGGTGCCGCCCCAATGCGGCGGCTGCGTTCATGGTAAAGGTGTGAATCGCCGAGCCTGAATGCAGCATGACAAAGGGATAATCCAGCACCTGGGCAAACAGGCTGCTGACGTGTATTGCGAGCGGATGATCGACCGGGGCAATCAGCACCAACCGGTCAGCTCTGTATGGGATCAGCTCAACCTCCGCGTCCGCAATCGTCCCCGCCACCACGCCGACCTCCACCTCGCCGCGCGCCACGGCCATCAGCACGTGCGGGCTGGTGTGCTCTTCCAGCGAAATACTGACTTGCGGATGACGCTGCAAAAAGCTCGAAAGGCTGTCGGGCAGAAAGGTATGGGTGGCGTGGGTATTGGCCCACAGGCTGACGTGACCGCGTACGCCTTTGGCGTAGGGCGTAAGGTCAGCGTGCATCTGTTCGAGCTGGGCAAACACCTGGCGCGCATGGCGCAGCAGCGCCTCGCCGGCGCGGGTCAGGCTGACGCCGCGCGGCTCGCGCAGCAGCAGCGGCGTGCCAATCGATGCTTCGAGCTGACGCAGGCGATGGCTGGCCGACGAAGCCGCCAGGTGCACGCGCTCAGCCCCACGGGTGAGGTTTTTCGCCTCGGCGATGGCGACAAACAGGCGCAGATCAGTCAGGTCATACTGCATAGCGTTAGTTAAATCCGAACGATCAGTTATGGAAAAGCCAATTCCAAGGCAATTCTATACCCTTCATCATTCGACGCAGCACAACACTTAAGGACTCACCCCAAGATGCCATGGAAAACCTGGTCAACTGAACGCGTGGGTATCGCACTGGCGATCCTTGCCGCCTTTGGCTTCTCGTTCAAGGCGATTTTCGTCAAGCTGGCCTATGCCGCTGCACCGGTGGACGCCATCACTCTGCTGACGCTGCGCATGAGCTTTGCTCTGCCTATCGCGCTGTGGGCCACGCTGTGGCTGTGTCGCGCAGCGCCGCCGCTCACGCGCAAAGACTGGGGCATGCTGATTACCTTGGGGCTGCTCGGTTACTACGGGGCCAGCATTCTTGATTTTATTGGCCTGCAGTACATCTCGGCGGCGCTGGAGCGCTTGATTCTGTTTATCTACCCAACCATGACCGTGCTGATCGGCGTGCTGTTTATGGGCAAGCGCCTGGAGAAACGTCAGATTGCCGCACTGCTGCTGACCTACGCCGGTATCGGCCTGGCCTTCGCCCATGACCTGCAGGTGGCAGAAGACCTCAAGGTGGTGCTGATCGGCGCGGCGTTCGTTTTCGGCTCTGCGTTGTCATACGCGCTGTACAGCTCGGGGGCCGAAGTGGCGATTCATCGGCTGGGCACCATCCGCTTCGCGGCCCTGGCGATTATCGTGTCCACCTTTGCCACGCAGCTGCATTTCCTCGCTACCCAGCCGTTTAGCGCACTGCAACTGCCGCTTGAGGTCTACGCCTACAGCGCGGCGATGGCGATTTTCTCCACCGTGCTGCCGATATTCTGGCAATCGGCTGCACTGCGCCTGATTGGCTCGGCGCGTACTGTGCTGATTGGCACGCTGGGGCCGATCCTGACGATTGTCTTCGCCTGGGTGCTGTTATCGGAGCCGGTGTCGTTCGCCCAGCTGGCGGGGGCAGGCCTGGTACTGGCGGGGGTATTGCTGGTGTCGCGGCGTAAAACAGTGCCTGTTCAGCCCGCACCTGCTGCCGAGGATGTTCACCCTAGCAAGCAGGCACTCGCCACGCCGGTTTCACCCGGCCAGTAGGCTTAGAAGCGGTTTATCAGCAGAAACAACAAGGGCTCTTGCGAGCCCTGAGAGTGATGCAACTTAGCGCCAATGCCGCTGCTGCACCTTCTGGCTGCGGCCCGCACCAAACAGCATGCCGACCAGCAGCGCCAGGCTTTCCAGCAGCCAGGCCAGCAACATGGCGCAGGCAATGCCCCAGGCGATGGCTTCGGGGGCCAGCAGCACCTGGTAGCGGTAGGCGGCAAAGGTTTCTTCCAGCAACTCATGGTCTGCTGCGGTAGCCAGATGCCAGACCTGGTCGTACCAGGGCCCTTGCATGGCCTTGGATTCACGCTCAAGGAATGCCGAACGCTCGACCAGCGTACCCAGGCTCTGCGCGTCACTGCGCATTACCGGGTCAGCGCTGGCCTGGTAATGGCCGACCAGGGCCACCAGATCACCTTTGAAAAAGCGCTTCGCCGTTTCCCGGAAGCCTTTGAGGCCTTGCTCGGATTCAATCCGATGGGCCTCGACGCGCTTGCTGTAGTCGTCGATAAACCCCGGCACCTGCACCCCAACCAGCAAACCCAGGGCAAACAAGGCCAACCGCACATAGCTTCTAAACATGTCCCCTCCCCCAATTCAGTCCGTTAGGCCTTGCGCCACACATTCACCACCGTGCCACAAGCGCCACTCACCCGGCTGGTATAGCGTCCAGCTCTCGTTATCGGTCAACGGCTCAGTCGCCAACACGCTGACCACATCATTGGGCGTGGTTTCCGCCTGAAAATCCACCTGCATGTCGGCATCTTTCAGATGCGCCGGGCCAAACGGCGCACGCCGGGTGATATGCGCCAGCTTGCTGCTGCAAAAGCTGAACAGCCAATCGCCATCACTGAGCAGGCAATTGAACACGCCGTGCTGACGATACCCGGCGCAGGCACTGACTAAGGTGGGCAGCAATTCCTCTACCTCCATCGGTTCGGGAAAGGCCTGGCGCAGGCGATTGAGCAAATCACAGAAAGCCGCTTCGCTATCGGTATCGCCAATAGGCCGATAGTTATCCAGTTGCGGGACAAAATCGGCCAACTGGCCGTTATGGGCAAAACACCAGTTACGCCCCCACATCTCGCGTACGAACGGATGGGTATTGGCCAGGCAGACGCGGCCGACATTGGCCTGACGGATATGCCCGATCACCACTTCGCTCTTGATCGGGTAGCGCTGTACCAGCTGCGCCACTTCCGACTCGCTGCTGGCACGCGGGTCCTGAAACAGGCGCAGGCCGCGCCCTTCATAAAAACCGATGCCCCAGCCATCGCGGTGCGGACCAGTACGTCCGCCGCGCTGCATCAGGCCGGTAAAGCTGAAGACGATATCGGTCGGCACATTGGCGCTCATGCCCAGCAATTCACACATTGCGCAACGCCTCGCGCAGTTGCTGCGCCTCAATCGCCAGACGCGCCTCAATACGTTTGCGCGCCAACGGCAAAAACCGCGTCAAGGCGCGCCACAGCAACTGCGTGACATCGCCGCTACGCCGTGGGATCAGGTGCAGATGCAGGTGTGGCACATGCTGATTGGAGGTCGGCCCGTCATTGATCAGAAAATTGATGCCCTGCTCGCCATAGCCAGCCGCACGTAAGGCAGCGGTCATGCGCTGCGCCAGTGGCAGTAACTGCTCACAGGCAGCAGTGGAAAGGTCTTTGAGAAAGGGCGCATGTTCGCGGCTGACAATCAGCACATGGGCCGGGCGCAGGGGGAAGATATCCAGCAGGACGATAAAGTGCTCGTCCTCATAAATACGCTCGGCAGGCAATTGCTCAGCGGCAATTGCACAGAACACACACTCCATAACCCCCTCCTTAGTCAGTGAGGGGCCATGCTGAACGGCTGTGTGCGTTGGCGCAAGGGCAGCGACGTCAGGCGACGCCGCTTTGCGTTACAGACGGGGTTCTACGCGCAGGCGGCGGTCGCCACGGGCATCGTAACGGGTGTCGTAACGGGTGTCGCCGAAATCCTGCTCGTCACGCGCCATCATCTCGCGCAGGGTCGGCTCGTCATCGGCAATCGGGGCTGGCCCCTTGCGCGCTTGCCACCAGCGCTCCACGGGCCAGCGCACGGCGACAAACAGCAGGTACAGGGTAAACATGATCAGGCCATACATGCTCAGATCTGCCACCGCGCGCCAAGCGTTGTTGCCCACATCCAGTAACAGATCCATGGCGGTGATCGCCACTGCAGGCGCGAACTGCTCCTTGCCGGGGTCAACAATCGTCGGGCTGAAGAGCAGCACCAACACCAACACGCGCAGTGGCTCACGCAGGTAACGCCACATCCAACTGGTCAGGCGAAACCACACCAACAGGCAACCAAGAGCCGCCACCACGTAGGCGCCCCAGGCAAGCAGGTAGTCGTTTTCAGTCATAAAGCGCAAATTCTCTGGCATTGAAGACCGGGCGGCGCACGCGCACAAGCGCGCAGATTTCAGCAGCCGACGGGCGAAGTGGCGCTTATGATAACGGCTTTTGCCTGCTTCGGCGTCCCCGCTGTCGGCCGTCATCTACAGGAGTTGCTACATGTCCCACGCCCCCATCGCCCGCGTCGACAACGCTGCCGACCCGTACCGCTGGCTGGAAAACCGCGACAACGCTGAGGTACTTGATTACCTCAAGGCGGAAAATGCCTACCTGGAACAGCAGCTCAGTGAGCAACTGCAACTGCGCGAAACACTGTTTCAGGAGATCAAGGGGCGCATCCGCGAAACCGACCTCAGCCTGCCGTCGCCTTGGGGCCCTTATCTGTATTACCAGCGCACCACCGCTGGCGATGAGTACCCACGGCATTACCGCTGCCGCAAACCCGCTGATTGCTCACTGACGGTCGATGAGGTCAGCGAACAGCTGCTGCTCGACCCCAATGCCCTGGCCGATGGCGGTTTTATCTCACTGGGCGCCTTCAGCATCAGCCCCGACCACCACCGTCTGGCCTATAGCCTGGACACCAGCGGCGAGGAAACCTACCAGCTGTTCGTCAAGGAACTGGCCGACGGCAGCCTGATTGAGCTGCCGTTCGAGAACTGCGACGGCAGCATGACCTGGGCCAACGACAGCCAGACCCTGTTCTTCGGCGAGCTGGACGACACTCACCGGCCACACAAACTCTACCGCCACCGCCTCGGCACCAACGCAGCCGATTTGGTGTTCCACGAGCCGGATGGACGCTTCTTTCTCAGTTGCTACCGCAGCAGCTCCGAGCGCCAGTTGATTCTGCAACTGGGCAGCAAAACCACCAGCGAAGCCTGGGTTCTGGACGCTTCCACACCACACGTCGCTTTCAGCTGCGTGGCCCCGCGCGAAGAAGGCCACGAATACGACGTGGACCACGGCATCCTGAACGGCCAGTGGTACTGGTTTATTCGCAGCAACCAGCACGGCATCAACTTCGCCCTGTTCGCTACCGGCGAAGCCGCGCCGAGCCGCAGCGCCTGGCAGTTGCTGCGCGAGCATGACCCGCAAGTGATGCTGGAAGGCTTCACGCTTAATCAAAAAGCGCTGGTGCTCAGCCTGCGCGAGAACGGCCTGCCGATTATCGAAGTGCAACCGCAGGGGCAAGCGACCTACCGCGTGCAGCTACCTGACGCTGCCTACAGCCTGTATGTACAGGACAGCCTGGAATTCGACAGCCCGGCGATTCGCCTGCGCTATGAAGCGCTCAATCGCCCGGCGCAGGTGCGTCAGCTGGAACTGGCTACAGGCGCGCAAGTGGTACTCAAGCAAACCCCGGTGCTTGGGCCGTTCGATGCCGACGACTATGTCAGCCAGCGCCTGTGGGCTACTGCCGCCGATGGCAGCCAGGTGCCGATCAGCTTGGTGGCCAAACGCGAAGTGCTCGGCACGTCCGCCCCACTCTACCTGTACGGTTATGGCGCTTATGGCGAAAGCCTCGACCCCTGGTTCTCCCATGCGCGCCTGTCATTGCTTGAGCGCGGTTTTATCTTTGCCATCGCCCATGTGCGCGGCGGCGGTGAGCTAGGCGAAGCCTGGTATCGCGCCGGCAAGCTGGAGCACAAGCAGAATTCCTTTAGCGACTTTATCGCCTGCGCCGAACACCTGATCACCACTGGCTACACCAGCGCCCAGCAACTGGTGATCAGCGGTGGCAGCGCCGGCGGCTTGCTGATGGGCGCGGTGCTCAATCAACGCCCTGAGCTGTTCGCCGCCGCCATCGCCGAGGTGCCGTTTGTCGATGTACTCAACACCATGCAGAACCCCGACCTGCCGCTCACCGTCACCGAGTACGACGAATGGGGCGATCCTAACCAGCCCGAAGTCTTCGAGCGGATCAAAGCCTATGCGCCCTACGAAAACATCCAGGCTCAGGCCTACCCGGCGATTCTCGCGGTGGCCGGTTACAACGACAGCCGCGTGCAGTACTGGGAGGCCGCCAAATGGGTGGCCAAGCTGCGTGCACAGAAAACCGACAACAACCTGTTAATGCTGAAAACCGAACTGGACGCTGGCCATGGCGGCATGAGCGGTCGCTACCAGGCGCTCAAAGATGTTGCCCTGGAATACGCCTTTATTCTCAAGGTACTCGGCCTGGTTTGACTCGCCACCACCGCGCTGCCGCCTGCTGTCAGGCGGTTAAGCCGCGCGACACACGCTCAGAGCCATTCGCACTAAACAGCGGACGTTTAGCGCGAAAAAATACTTGACCGTTCATACAGATTTAACCGGCCTGACGTACAAGTTCAACTACGCTGAATTGCACGCTGGCTTACTGCCATCTCCCCCATTTCGCTGCCTGCTCACCATGGACGGTCTGTGATGAAAAACTGGAAGATCAGAACCCACCTATTCCTGCTTGCCGGCTGCCTACTGCTTGGCCTGTTGTGTGTCGGCGGCCTTGGCCTGTATGGCTTGCAGGCCACCGTCAAAGGACTGCAAACGGTGTACCTGGACCGCGTGGTGCCGCTGCGCGACCTCAAACTGATTGCCGACCTGTACGCCGTTAATATCGTCGACGCCACGCACAAGGCGCGCAGCGGCGAGCTGGATGACAAGGCGGCGCAACAGCTGATCGAGCAGGCTCAGGTGCGTATCGAGGAAACCTGGAACGCCTACCTGAACACCAGCCTGATTGTCGAAGAAACCCAGCTGATCGAGCAGATCAAGCCGCTGATGCAACAGGCGCAGCAACCACTGAATGAGCTGCAAAGCCTGCTCAACCGTGGCGATAAAGCGGGCATCGACGGCTTCGCCAGTCAGCGCCTCTATCCACTAATCGATCCGCTGTCGGAGAAATTTGCCGAACTGATCGATGTGCAACTGCTTGAAGCCAAGCGCCAATACCAGCTGGGCGAAGCCGCCTATGCCAGCAACCTCAATCTGAGCATCAGTGTGCTGTTGATTGCCCTGTTGGTTGGCCTGGCGCAGGTGTTCTATTTTATTCGCCTGATGAGCCGGCAACTGGGCGCCGAGCCCGGTGAACTGGAAGAAATCAGTGCACGGATTGCTGAAGGCCGTCTGGGCGGCGGCAAGAGCTTGGGCAACCAGGTAATGACCGGCGTGATGAAATCCGTGCAAAGCATGCGCCGTGGCCTGCAGGACATGATCGGCAATATCGGCGAAGCCTCCGAACAGATCGAATGCGCCACCCTGCAACTGGCCGCCTCCTCCGAACAGGTACTGACCAGCGCCAACGTGCAGAGCGATACTGCCTCGGCCATGGCCGCGACCGTCGAACAGCTGGCGGTGAGCATCAACCACATCGCCGAAAATGCCCAGCAAACCTACGACATGGCCAAGAAAGCCGGCGATATGACCGACGCAGGCATTCAGGTGATGGCCCGCGCCACCACAGAAATGCACAAGATCGCCGAACTGGTGGCCGAGAGCTCGCAGGATGTCGAAACCCTGGCCGCGCAATCACGCAATATCAGCGCAATTGTCGACGTGATTCGCGGCATTGCCGAACAAACCAACCTGCTCGCTCTGAATGCCGCCATTGAAGCGGCGCGCGCCGGCGAGCAAGGTCGCGGCTTTGCCGTGGTCGCCGATGAAGTCCGCAGCCTGGCCGGGCGCACCGCCCACTCCACCACGGAAATCATCGCCCTGGTCGATGCCATTCATAGCGGCATGCACAAAGCCAAGAACAGCATGGCCGCTGGCTGTGAGCGGGTCAGCATCGGTACTCAGTTGGTGGATCAAGCGGGCAGTTCGATGACCGGGATTCGCCAGGCCCTGAATGAATCACTGCAAGCGGTTAGCGTGATATCGCTGTCGCTGCAGGAGCAACGCGCCGCCAGCGAGCAGGTGGCCATGAGCGTGGAGCGGGTGGCGCAAATCGTCGAAGAAAACTCGGCGGCTCAGGGCGGCATTGTTCAAGCTATTCAGGCCCTGCAAGCCATGTCCGGGCGCTTGCAGGGCGTCATGCAGCGTTTCAGTTTCTAGACTTATGCCGCACCAGCGCCACTCGGCGGCAGGCACCGAGCAGCGCTGGCAAGCGTGATGGGCGACAGCTAAGGTCAAAGCATGCGACTGATGTCGCGCTATCCCAGGCTGCCGTCCATGCCCGCCCACTCCCAGTTGATTGATGAAATACGCGACATGCTGCTCGATTGTGGCCTGTTCGACAGCCTCACTCCGAACGAACTGCTCAGCGCCGCCGGCTACTTCAACATCAGCAAATGCGCCCCGGACGCAAGCATCTGCCGCGAAGGCGACCCCGGCACCTTTATGTGCATCATCCATGCTGGGGCCATCTCGGTACGCAAGATCAACTCCAGCGGTGAAACCATCGAGCTGGCCAAACTGCGCAAGGGGCGCGCCTTTGGCGAGATGGCGGTGCTCGACGGCGAACGCCGCTCGGCCACTTGCATCGCCGTAAGTGACTGCAGCCTGCTGATGCTGGCCAGGGACTCCCTGGACAAGATGCTCGGCGAAGCGCCAAAGACCGCCGCCAAGGTGATTCGCGCCATCGCTATCGCCATGTCACGACGCTTGCGTATGGCCGATGGGCAGTTGGTCGAGCAGCAGCTATAGCGACTAGCCACTCACTCGTCGGCTTTTGGCAGCGGCTGGGTATTGCGTTCGCGCTGTTCTTTCAGCAACGGCAGCTCCTGATCGCGACGCGGCTTGCTGGATTCCGGCAGCGGTGCCTGCTTGAGCAACGGTGGATTATTGTGGGTTGGCGCCGGCAGATGCTGCGGCGCAGCCGGTGCGTAGGGTTGCGGCGTTGCAGTACCCGGGGCACCTGCCGCTGGTGCTGTGCTCGGCATTTTCGGCGGTTGTTGAGCCAGCAGCGAAGTGCTGACAAGCGCGCTTAGAACAAACAACAGAGTAGTCAGACGCATGTGGGTATCTCCCATACAGTTACTCAGTTGGGCCGCAACCACGGCGTTAAGTGCCGCACGGGCGGTTCTCACTGACCACCGGCAAGGCTAGACTGGCGACATGACCACCGTGCGAGATTCCAGATGAGCAGCGACAAATCCCCCTCCGCCACCGGCAAGCTTGACCGCATTCTCGCCGAGGCCCAGCGCTCACGCGAAGAAGGCTATCGCGACAAGGCGCTGAAGATGTACCCGCACGTCTGCGGCCGCTGTGCCCGCGAGTTTTCCGGCAAGCGCCTGAGCGAACTGACCGTGCACCATCGCGACCACAATCACGACAACAACCCGCAGGACGGCTCCAACTGGGAGCTGCTGTGCCTGTACTGTCATGACAACGAACACGCGCGCTACACCGACCAGCAGTACTTCAGCGAAGGTTCGCTCAGCACACCGAAGACCGCCCAGGCGACCCACAACCCCTTCGCCGATCTGGCGGCCAGGATGAAAAAGAGCTGATGCTTTAGCCTGGGTGAAATCCGGGCTACGGCATTGTCCAACGGCAGTATCCGACTTGGTTTCGCTGGCGCCGTCCCTAGCCAACCTGTTCATTGGCGATGCTGTGGGGCCTCTTATCGCCAGCGAGCTGGCTCCTACAAAAAATCAGCTCGCTGCCATACAGGTATACTTGCGTCTTTTTTGTTGCCCGCCCCCTTGGCGCGGCCTCAATAATCCCTTCGAAAATTCTGTGCGAGTGCCACCGTGGCCAACAAGAGATACGCCTGCATCGGCCTGTTCAACCCCAAATCCCCAGAAAATGTCGGCTCAGTGATGCGCGCAGCCGGCTGCTATGGCGCCGCCTCGGTGTTCTACAGCGGTAAGCGCTATGCCCGCGCCCGCGACTTTATTACCGACACCCAGCGTATCTATATGGATATTCCGCTGATCGGTGTGGAAGACCTGCAGCAGATCATCCCCATCGGCTGCACGCCGGTGGCCGTGGAGCTGGTCGAAGGCGCACGGCCGCTGCCGCAATACACCCACCCCGACCGCGCCATCTATATCTTCGGCCCCGAAGACGGCTCGCTGAGCAAGGAAGTCCTCGACTGGTGCGAGGACGTGATCTACATCCCCACCCAGGGCTGCATGAACCTCGCCGCCACCGTCAATGTGGTGCTCTACGACCGCATGGCCAAAGGCATCAACACCAAGTCCGGACCTGGGCTCAAGTAACCTACCCGTCTCGACTCAACACGTCCGCACAGGCTGAACAACAAATGGCCAGCCTGGCGGCGATTATTCAAAAGAACTGGGTAATGCTCAGCTTGGCATTGCGCCCCTGGCTGTAAACCCGATCACCACTGAATGCCGGTTGGTAGAAGCGGTTGAACAGGTTGTCCACGACGAAATTCACCTCGGTATCTTTCAGCCCGGCGAGCTGCGGCTTCCAGTTGGCGAAGATGCGCTGAGTGTCGTAGCTGGCATTGTCGAAGTGATCGTAATAGGTGTCTCCCACCGAACTGCCCATGCCTCCTGAATAGCGGTCGCTGGGCAGGCGGTCGCTCTTGCGTACAAACTCACCCTGCCAGCCAATTCGCGTGTCGATTTCCGGGATTTTCACCCCCAGCGTCGCGACCCACTTGACCGGCTGAATGCCCCTCGCCCAGACATTCGGTCCCCAGGGGTTGGTATAGGCGCCCTCGTGCTCGCCGCTCATCCAGGAATACGACAGCGCTGCAAACACCCGTGCACTGTCGTAGAAGCTCTCGACTTCAACACCTTTGATCGTCAGATCACCGATATTGCGGTAGTTGCCCTGCGGCAGATAAGCCGCGCAGCTGCCAGACAAGGAACCGTTGCTGATGGACTGCTCCTCACAGCCCACCCCGACGTTCTTGAAAATTTCATCCTTGATGCGGTTGCGAAACAAGGTGGTGCGAATCTGCAGGCTATCGCTTTCGACCAAGAGGCTGGACAGGTTCAACACGCTGCCGGCGCGCAGGGCGTGCATACGTTCCGGGTCTAGATCACGGCTGGTGGCCGGACGACTGCTGCTGTTTTGTACTTCGTACTGTTCATCGATCAGCGGGGCACGCCAGGTTTGCGTGTAGTCGGCAAAGAAGCCAAGTTGCTCGGTCGCGGTCCAGAACAGCGACAAGCGTGGCGACCAGCCCGAATAGCTCTGGCTGCTGTAGTCGTGACCGAGGGCCGCATTGTTGTAGATCGGCGCCAGGTTCGCCTCAGCTTCGTTACGCACACTGTCGAAACGCATGGACGGCGTAACGGTCAGGCGGCCGTAGCTGATGGCGTCCTGCACATAGAAACTGTGGGTCAGCTGCTCGCCGCTGGGCATAAAGGTTGGCTGAAACAGGCCATGGTTGTAGCTCGGCTTGTTGTAGGTGGCGGTATCGATATACATCAGCGTGTCACGATTGTGCTGGCGCCATGCGCCGCCCAGAGTCAGCGCATGGGACAGGCTACCGGTGTCGAAGCGGCTGGTATTGCGCAGCTCAATGACTTTGTCGCGGTAACCGGTGTCCATCTTGCGCCCACCGGTTGAGGGCTGCACGAAAGCTCCAGGCTCGCGCTCATCCACCTGTTCCACATCGGACTGCGAGTAGCTGAGGCTCATATCCAGCAGCGGATTATCCAGCGGCTGGTAGTGATACTTACCAGACCAGGTGGTGTCGATGGTTTCCCGATGGGCCAGAAAACGCCGCAAAGCCGCTTCATAACCGTATTGGTTGATATTGCTCTGGGTGGGCGGCGTCGGAAAGCTGGCCGAGGAAAACGGCGTCCAGCGAGCACTTTTCGAACGCGCCCAGGACAGCCCGAACGAATGCTCATCGCTGGCATACAGATTGAGCTTGAACAAACCGGCATCCAGATCCTGCGCCGAGTTCGGCAAACGCTGCGGATTAACCGGATAGCGGTTTTCCGGATCAGGAATAGTCCCGGCCAGCTTCATGTCGCGTCCATCTCGGCTGGTCAGGTACAGCAAACCATCGGCTCGACCATCCGGCGTCTGCCCATACACCGCACCACTGTAGATTTTCTGCTGATCGTTGCTGTGGTAGCCGTACTTGAGCATGGCCCCCAGGTTGCGCCCTTCCTTCAACAGGTCCGGCGCATCCTTGGTTTCCATATGCACGGTGCCGCCAAAGCCGCCATTGCCGGTAAACACCGAATGTGGGCCCTTCTCCACCTCGATGCGCTTGATCAGCTCCGGTTCGATAAATACCGTGCCCTGCTGATAACGCTCGAAACCGCTCTTGGTGGCGCCGTCGAGGGTAAAGGGCACATCTTCAGCATCGCCGAGGCCCCAGATATTCATCGTCTGCCCGCCAGGCTTGGCCGAGCCGCCCATGCTCACGCCAGGCAGGGTCTGCAGCAAACTGGGAATGTTATCGGCCTGTTGGCGCTCGATCTCGTTGCTGGTCAAGGTCGAACGGCCCACGCTGCTGGCGTCGACACTGGTTCCACTGCCGACAATAGTCTGGGCGTCCAACTGAATCGTGTTTTGCTGGCTACTGTGCTGAACGCGTTTGCGCACCACATAGCCCTCACCTGCGGGCAGCAGCTCCAAGCCCGAATTACCCAGCAGCTTCTCCAGCGCATCGCGCGCGCTGAAGCTTCCCAGCAGCGCCGGAGCCTGCAGGTCACGCAGTTGCGATTCATCGAAAAGGATCTGCAACTGGCTCTGCTGAGCCAGTGCGGTGATGGCGCTGGCCATCGGTTGTGCCGGCAGATTGAAGCTGAACTCCTGAGCCAGAACACTGCCACTCAGCAGACAGGTAACCATGGCGGTGCCGGCACAGAGCTGGCGCAGGGCTAAACGGGTGGTGCGGGTTTTCATGCAAGTCTCCCAGATACTGCAAAACCGCCCTCGCATAAGGCGGACAACAGGAAGACGCAGCAGGCCGAGAAACCCACATATGCAAATGCAAAATATTTTCATTTAGAAAAATGCAAAGTAGCCTGCCAGGCAGGCTCGCTTTTAGAGGGGATGAATCAGCACAACACCATCGCCGCGATGCTCAACCCGAACCGGCAAGAGTTGCGGCAACGCAGCGAGAAAGTCATCCGGCTTGGCGATATTCAGGCTGCCGGACAGGCGTCGCTCGCCCAGGCTGGCCTGGGCCAGACGCACCGGAGCTGCGCGGTAATGCGACAGCTCATCCAGCAGCTGCGCCAAAGGCCGATCACGAAACACCAGTTGGCCACGTCGCCAGCTGGCAATCTCTTCGCTACCCAGACGCAGTTGCTGCAAGGTCTTGCTGCGGTAATCGAAGTCGACGCCCTCACCCGCGCCCAGCAGCGCTTGCTGCGCCTTGCCGGCCTGTGGCTGCACCGCCACCTTGCCGCTTTCCACTGCCACCGCCAGGCGCTCGTCACTGCGGCGCACGCTGAAACGTGTACCGATCACCCGCACACTGCTCTCGCCAGCCATCACCTCAAAAGGCCGAGAAGCATCAGCCGCCACGGCGAAAAAGGCTTCACCAGCCAGCAGTTCAACTTCGCGGTGATCCTCAAAGAGGCGCACACGCAGTTGGCTATCCACATTCAGATCGATACGTGTGCCATCCGCCAACTCGACCTGGCGTTGCTCGCCCGGCGCGCTGGACAGGCTCAATTCCTGGGTTGGCGGCGCGCTAAACCAGTTCTGCGGCGCTACCAACACCGCACATGCCAGCACCACCGCAGCCGCCAAGGCGCGCCCCGGTCGCCAACGGCGCTTCGGCCGTGAGGTCAGCACAGCTGCCGCCGGCAAAGCGGGTCGCGGCAGCAGATCAAGATCGGTCCAGATCAGTTGCATATCCGCCAGTGCCCGCCCATGGGCCGGGTCAGCCGCCAACCAGGCATCCAGCTGCGTCTGCTCAACACTCGATAGCGGGCCACGGCAACGCCGGCTAAACCAGATGGCCGCCTGTTCATCGATGGAAAGCGAATGTTCCCTGTGCATGCCTGGGCTCATAGCTGCTCCAACACGGGTTGGCCTAGCACACGTCGCTTGCAGTGCAGCAAGGCACTGGCAATGTGCTTTTCCACCATGCTCAGAGAAATCCCCATGCGCTCGGCCACCTCAACCTGGGACAGACCATCGAATTTATGCAGCACGAAGGCCTCGCGCCGGCGCGGCGGCAGATCATCCAGGGCACTGGCCAGCAGATGCAAACGCTGCTGCTGTTCGACTTTTTCCAAGGGGCCGGCGCCCTGCTCATCAACCATGGCGTCTAACCCATGCTGTGCATCGTCATCCGCGCAGAGCTGAGGGCGTGACTGTTGGCGGCGCCAGTGATCACGCAGCAGGTTGCGTGCAATCTGAAAGAGAAACGCGCGGGGCTGTTGCACATCACCCCGACCATCCCGGCCAAGCCACTGGGTGAAGGCATCCTGAGCCAGATCGGCCGCATCGGCGGAGCTGTCCAGGCGCTTGCCGAGAAACTTCAGCAGCTCGCCATGCAGGGTGCGATAGACCAGGGAAATCGGGCCATGGAGTTGTTTATCCATGGCCGTGGCGCCCGTACGCCGTATTGTTCGCTAACACCGCCACACCCCTGCACCGCATCAATCTGACCACGCAACAAGGAGCGTGGATCGACAAGCACCAAATGATAATGCTTATCATTAGATATTGATCGACACATCAGGGTCAAGCTGGCAGTGCCAAGACTGAGCAAACTTCGGCACTGAAACAGCAACGCCACCCAGTGGCATAGCACTGGATGGCGTTGGCGCGGCGCACAATACGAGCCTTCAGAGACCGGATTTAAGCCGGCTAAAGGCGCGGGTCAAGGCGCGGTTGAAGGCCTTGGCGTTGTCGTTCTTGGTGTACAGCTGCGCACGTACGTCTGCGGCTGGGTAGGTGCCAGAGTCAGCGAGGATGGCTGGATCGACCGCGGCATTAGCCGCTGGCACGGCGTTGGCGTAATAGATGGTGTTGGTGATGGCAGCGATCACTTCGGGTGTCATCAGATGATCCATCAACGCCAGGCCGGCCTCAGGATGCGGAGCATCCTTGGGGATTACCATCGCATCAAACCAGATCAGCGTGCCTTCACGCGGGATGCTGTAGTGCAGGCTGTAGGGCTTGCCCGCCTGCTCAGCCTGGCCGGCAGCAATCGACACGTTGCCGTTCCATGACATCGCCAGGCAGGTATCGCCGTTGGCCAGGTCGGTGATATTGCGGTCGTTGTCGAAATAGCGAATCGACGGCCGCACCTTGGCCAGATGCGCTTCGGCCAGTTTCAGATCATCCAGGCTCTGTTGGTTGATATCCAGGCCCAGGTAACGGAACGCCGCTGCGAACACCTCATTGGGGTCATTGAGAAAGCTCACCCCGCAGTCGGCAAACTTCGCCACGACGGCTGGGTCCATCAGCATGGCCCAGCTGTCGGTTGGCGCATTGGCCATGCGCTTATGAATAGCCTGCTGCTGATAACCAAAACCCGTAGTTCCCCAAACATAGAGGCCGGCATAACGATTGCCTGGGTCAAACGCGGCCATATGCCCGGTGAATTCCGAATCAAGCCCGTTGAAATGCGGTAGCGCGGCCTTGTCTAGCGGTTGCAGCGCGCCACTCTGGATCGCCCGCTGCAGATGCTGACCAGCGGTGAGCACCAGGTCGTAACCGCTGCGTCCGGTAAGCAGCTTGGTTTCCACGGTTTCAAGCGAGTCGAAGTGGTCGACCACCACCTTGATCCCGGTCCTCTGCTCGAAGCTGCTGAGGGTATCCGGTGCCAGGTACTCGCCCCAGATAAACAGATTGACCTGCTTCGGCACTTCGGCCGCCAGCGCCTGAACGCTGGCCGCCAGACCGATCGCGATGCTCAACATGCTGGTATGCAGTTTCATCGAGGCCTCCTAGGCGCGCTTGGGCGCGGCGTATTGCGGCATGGTGATACAGGCGACGTTGCCGCCACCGAGGAGGATTTCCCGGGAGTTTTCGATACCGATAATCCGGTGCTGGGGGAACAGCTCGGCCAGGGTCGCCTGGGCCACGCGGTCGCAGGGATCGTTGAACAGCGGCACGACGATGGCCGAGTTACCGGCGTAGTAGTTGATGTAGGAGGCGCAGATCTGCGTGCCGGCCTGACGGGTGTGGGTCGAATCATCCTGATCCAGGCCTTCGGCCTCTTCAGCCGTCCATTCCAGTACACGCGGTTGCGGCAGCTTGTGGATCTGCAGCTCGCGCCCCTGGGCATCGCGGGTACTGCGCAGGATGTCGTAGGCCTCCTGGTAGATTTCCCACTGCGGGTCGTTGCGGTCGTCGGTCCACTGCATCACCACCACACCGGGGCGGACAAAGCAGGCCAGGTCATCGATATGGCCGTCGGTTTCATCGAACTTGCAGCCGCGTGGCAACCAGATCACCTGCTCGGCGCCGAGATAGTCCTGTAGGCGGCGAGTCATCTCCTCCTTGCCCAGATGTGCATTACGGTTGCGGTTGAGCAGGCACTGCTCGGTGGTCAGCAGGGTGCGCTGGCCATCGGTCTGAATACCGCCCATTTCGGCGATAAAGGGCGCGCGGTAGCGGTCGTAACCTTCGATTTCTAGGATTTTCTGCGCAATCTGATCATCCTTGTCCCACGGATAGTACAAGCCGCCATCAAGGCCGCCGTAGGCGTTGAACTCGAAGTCCACACCGCGCACTTCACCGGACTCATCATTGACCAGGAAGGCCGGGCCGCTGTCGCGGAACCAGGTGTCGTTGCAGGTCATTTCCACCACCCGCACATGCGCCGGCAGTTGGCGCCGAGCATTGGCGTACTGGCTAGCCGAGGCGCATACGGTGACCGGCTCGCTGCTGGCAATCGCTGTAACAATATCCACCCAGACCTTCTGCGCCGGTTTGGCACCGTTGCGCCACACGTCGGTGCGCTCCGGCCAGCCGAGCCAGCAACCGGCCTTGGGTTCGAATTCGCCGGGCAGACGGAAGCCATCGGCTTTGGGGAGGGAAGTCAGGGAACGCGCCATCGAATGCACCTTTATGCCTGTGGGGAAGATGGCCACACAGTACGCGGCGCTCTGGCCGAGGTTCCAACGACGATAATTACGGAATAGCTGAATTCAATTCATCATTCAGCCAGGTGATCACTCAGCCAATCTAAGAAGTCCGCCACTGCCGGCTTCTCCAGACGAATGCGTTCACAGACCAGCGCATACTGCCCAAGCGCAGCCACACTGGCATTGAACGGGCGCACCAGCCGACCACAGGCCAGGTCTTCGGCAGCTGTGAGATTGTCGCCCATAGCCACGCCCTGTCCTTGTGCCGCCGCTTCCAACGCAAGGCCGGCATGCCCCAGGTAAAGATGACGCGACGGTTGGATGTCGCCGGCATGGGTGGTCAGCCAGGCGGTCCAGGTTTTACCGTCCTGATCATCGTGCAGCAGGCTGTGGCGAGCCAGGTCACGCGGGTGCTTGAGCCCACCCTGGTTGAACAGGCTGGGGCTGCACACGGGAAAGAACTGCAGAGTCGGCAGCGGCCGCACAAAATAGGCACTGGCATCCTCGGGCCCGGTACCGTAGGTGATCGCCAGGTCGATATCCGGGCTCGGTAGGCAGGCTTCCAGCGGCTGCTCGTGTAGATGCAGGGTGATCTGCGGGTAACGGTCGCTGAAGTCGGCCAGCCGACTGACCAGCCACTTCTGCGCCAGCTCAGGGGTTACCGCGATACGCAACACCACCTGCGAGCCGGGATCGCGCAACTCGTCGCAGGCCTCGCCAATAAGCTCGAAAGCCTGCTGCAAACGCTGCAGCAAACGCCGCGCGGCAGGCGTCGGCACGACCTGACGACCTTCACGGGCAAACAGCACTGTACCGAGTTGCTCTTCTAGCTGGCGGATCTGGTGGCTGACTGCACTGTCGGTGACGCACAACTCGGCCGCCGCGCGGCCAAAGTGGGCATGCCGGGCGGCGCACTCGAAGGTGCGCAAAGCAGTGAGAGACGGTAGACGGCGCATGCGAGGCTCCAGATCGGCAACTGCGCCGCATGCTTACTCAGGGCGTGGGGCTAGCGCAACAGCTTGTTGTCCAGCACCTCGGAGGCAGCGCCCATAACGTTTTCGCTGATCTCGATAAAGTCTTTGGTGCTGACTTTGTCGAGGCGCATCAGGCCGCGGGTTACGTCATCCAGCGAACGTGGCTGAGTGGTGCCTTTGGTGGTCTGGCGGATTTCCCGATCCAGCTCCTGCAGCAGCAAGACTGCACGGGCGGTGACCGGGCCGCTGGAGTTATTGGTACGCAGGCTGTCCACCGGTTTGCTCCAGCGAATCAGCTGCTCGCGAATTTTCTGATAACGCTCCTCGCTGAGGCCACCGGCACGGCGCATCAGTTCGATGGCGTAGTACTCGGCCAGCCCTTCGGTGATCCAGTCGCTGCGATCACGTGCCTTGATTCGGCTGAACACATGCACCAACTCGTGCACCAGCGAACTGGTGCCGTTCTCGCTGACCAGCGGACGGTCCGTGTGCATGTAGTAGGAATTGGCTGCCGACAGGCCACCGCGCCACATCGGGTCACCGGCGCCGACAATCAGCAGTTTGGCCGGGTCGCGCGGGAACACGTCCTGAGCATGCGGCCAGATAAAAGTCAGCAGGGTCATCACATCCATGCGACGCATGCCCTCGCCCACTGGTGCGGCAATCGCCACATCGGTCTCACCCAATTTGGCGCGGCGCGTGCCAACCTTACCGGCCACCATCCAGCCAGTCGGGCGATCAAACTTGCGCTGTGGGTTGTCGATGCGGAATTTGTTCTTGCCGATACGCGGCCAACCGGTTTCGACGCTCTTCCAGCCCTTGGGCAGGTCGAATTGCAGGCGCGAAACCAGCTCGGTTTTATCTTCCTGGCGCAGCTTGACTGCCGGCACCAGATCATCCCCGCGCAGCAGCGCCCAGTCTTTGGTGATCAACGCATCAAAGCGCCCCGCGCTGCGCTCATTATTGATACGCACGCGGTAAGTCAGGGTCGATTTGCCTTTGCTTGGCTGCCAGGTGCCCAGCTCAGAGCTGTTCTGCGTCCACTGGCCGTCGGCCTTGAAATCGCTGTAGGCGCCCTGCTCGCCCAGGTTGAAGGCCAGACTGATCACCTGCGCGCCGTCTTCCAGGGTCAGGCTGACCTCGGCCTGTTCGGTGTCGGGCAAAAACCGCACGCGATAATCCAGGTCGACCTTCTTTGCCCACAGTGGCGTGCTCAGGCTCAGCAGAACAACGGACAGCAGCAAACGGCGCATCAACATGGCAAAGCTCCACAGTGCAAATCATTTATTCAGGCGAGTTTAGGCTGGCATTTACCGGCGAGGTTCAGCCAGCGCGGAAAATCATGTGGTCTTCCCACTCATCCTCGGCCACGCTGTTTTCGCTGAGCATGCGCCCAGCCTGGGAAATCCGCTGTTTGTGCACCTGCTCAGGGTCGCCGCAGACCAGGTGATGCCAGAGCAACAGATCCTTACCTTCGCTGACTAGGCGGTAGGCGCAGGTCGGCGGCAGCCACTGAAACTGGTCGGCCTGGGCCGGGGTAAGCTGGATGCAGTCGGCGACGAATTTGCGTCGGTTGCTGTAGTCAGTGCAGCGGCAGGTTTGCAGGTCCAGCAGTTTGCAGGCGATGCGCGTGTAATAGACGCTGCCATCATCCTCATCCTCGAGCTTTTGCAGACAGCACAGGCCGCAGCCATCGCACAGCGACTCCCACTCGTCCTGATCCAGCTGTTCGAGGGTTTTGCGTTTCCAGAAGGGTTCGACTTTGGCGGCCATGGCGAGGGTACGGTGAGGGGCGAAAAGGCCGGCAGTCTAGCCGCTCGGCCTGGCGCGGCCAAGGGCGGCGAGCCGAACGGCTGCCGCCTGACTCAATAACCCCGAGTGAAATCCACCTGTCCCACCAAGGCCTTATCAGCACGCCAGCGTTGCAGGTTATCGACAAACAGCTGCACCAGCAGGCGCGGATCAGTCGGCGCAGCACTGTGCCCGGTCAGCAGCAAACGCGGTGCATCCCAGAATGGGTGGCCAGCAGGCAGCGGCTCTTGACGGCAAACATCAATCACCGCGCCGGCCAATTGCCCCCGCTGCAAGGCACTGACCAGTGCCTGATCGACCACTGCCACACCGCGTCCGGCATTGATAAACAGCGCGCTGGTCTTGCAGGCAGCAAACAGCTCGGCATCGTAAATATCACGGGTGGCAGGCGTATCGGGCAGCAAGTTGATCAGGTAATCGGCCTCAGCCGCCAGGCTTGGCAGTTCATCAAGCCCAGCCACCTGACGAAACGGCGGCAGATTGCGCGGACGGCTGGCGATGCCCAATAGCTCGATGCCGAACGGCGCCAGAAACTGCGCCACGCTCAGGCCGATATCACCGGTGCCAACGATCAGCACCTTGCGCCCGGCCAGGCTGCGCGGCAGACGATTGTCCCAGCGCTGCTCAACCTGAGAGGCCAGTGCAGCAAACAGTTGGCGCTCATGGGCCAGCAGATGGCACAGCACATACTCAGCCATCACCTGGCCGAAGATGCCCACGGCACGGGTTAACGCGTAATCCGTTGGCAAATCCTTGGCGAGCAGCGGCGTGATGCCCGCCCAGGTCGATTGCAGCCACTGTGGCCGGCTGCCCTGACGCAGCAAAGGCGCGAGCAGATCCGGCTGGCCCAGCCATAACGGACAGCTCACGGCGTATTCGGCTAACTCGGCAGGCCGATTGCTGCCGCACAGCTCAAACTCAGGTGCCTGCTGACGCAGCAACTCGGCATACAGCGCGTGTTCGGCTTCGGCAATCAACACGCGCATAGGGGCAATCACAGTGGTGGGCATGGCGGTTACATCGGGTCGTTACGGCGCAACAGCTCATCGGGCAGATGCTCGATGTATTCATCTTCCGGTGGCGGCATCTGCAGGTGGTAGCCCTGCTCGTCGAGGTTGGCCAGCACCTTGTGGATGTCTTCGCGGGCGAGAACGCGCTCGGGCGTCAGCACCATCTCAAAGGCCAGGGCCGGCGGGCCGAAGGCCAGCAGCAGGTTTTCCGGCACGCGCTTGAGACCGTCACTGCGCAGCACGTAGAGATACATCTCGTTCTTGCGCGGGCTTTTGTAGATTGAGCAGATACGTTTCACGCGGACTCTCCGGTTGCAGCCAGGCAATTCAGCAGCGCCTGGCCCATCAATTCACGCCGCCAGCCGCGCAGCGACTCCGGCAGCTGGTACGGCCCATTGGGGTAGCCGGTTTTCAGCAGAGCTTCGAGGGTTTTCTTGCGCAGCATCAGCTCCGGAGCAATGTTCAGGCGCTCAGCTTCGCGCTGGCCAATGGCACGCAGCTTTTTCAGCAGCGACGCGGCTTCCAGCGGCAACGGCTCTGGCAACGCCTCAGGCCAATCCTCAGGTGGGGTGGCTGCGGCCTGCTTGATCAATTGCAAAATAAACTCGCCGTCCTGGCGCACGGTTTTCGGGTGCATGTCCTCGATCCGCGCCAGGGCCACCAGGTTATCCGGCTGGCTGCGCGCCAGTGGCCACAACGAATGCTCACGGATAATCCGATTACGCGGCTGGTTACGTTTGCGCGCCTGCTCTTCACGCCAGGTACACAGCGCTTTCAACACCGCCAGCTGTTGCCGGGAGAGTTTCCAGGCCAGCTTGGCTTCGCGGTAGGCCAGTTCGGGATCGACTTCACGACCAAGGTTGCAGACCAGCTCGGCACCGTCTTCCAGCACCCAGGCGTATTTCTCGGCTGACAGCTGCGCCTTGAGCTGCGCATATACCTCAGCCAGGTGCAGCACATCTTCGGCGGCATAGCTGACTTGAGTGGCCGACAACGGCCGTTGCAGCCAGTCAGACCGGGTCTCGCCCTTGGGCAGTTCGATATTCAGCACCGCCTGCACCAGGCGCGAATAGCCCATGGAGAAACCCAGGTTGAGATAACCAGCGGCGAGCTGGGTGTCGAACAGCGGCGCTGGCAGGCTGCCAGTCAAACGCAGAAACACTTCCAGGTCCTCACTGCAGGCATGCAGCACCTTGACCACGGCGGGGTCCTGCAGCAGCTCGGCAAAGGGCGTCCAGTCGCTGATCAGCAGTGGATCAATCAGATACGCCCGATCTCCCTCGCTGACCTGCAGCAGGCCGGCAATCGGGTAAAAGGTGTCGACCCGCATAAACTCGGTGTCAACCGCGACAAACGCCAAGCTGCGCCAGGTTGCACAATGCTGCGCCAGGCTGGCGTTATCACCAATCCACTGAATATCAATCGCCACGCGGCTCTCCCATCAAGAATGCCGCGCAGTATATATCGCCACACCCAATAGCCGGGCATTGGCAATGCGCGACAACCGGTAGACGCGCTATTCTGCGCCCGCTTGCATCCAGAACCACCTTCAGCACAGGGAATAACAACAATGAAGAAACTGCTTGGCCTGCTTGTGGCCTTGATTGCGGCGGCGGCGATCTACCTCGCCGTCACGCCCAGCCCGATTGATCCGCTGGCCTGGGAAGCCCCGGCCATCCCACCGATGACCGGCGTACTGGAGCCCAACGACACGCTGATGAAGGCCGAACTGCTCGGTCGTGACCAGGTGCATGGCCCGGAAGACACGGCGGTGGATGCCCAGGGCCAGGTGTACGCCGGCCTGCATGATGGCCGCATCGTGCGCATCAAGACCGATGGCAGCGTGGAAACTTTTGTCGACACCAAAGGCCGCCCGCTGGGCATGGACTTTGACGCCGCCGGTAACCTGATCGTCGCCGACGCCTACAAGGGCTTGCTGAGTATCGACGCCCAGGGCCTGATCAAAGTACTGACCACTGAATCCGAGGGCGTGCCGTTCAAGTTCACCGACGATCTGGATATCGCCCGCGACGGCACCATCTACTTCAGCGATGCCAGCCAGCGTTTCGAGCAACCGGATTACCTGCTCGACCTGCTCGAAGCCCGCCCCCATGGTCGCCTGCTCAGCTACAACCCGGCCAACGGCGAAACCAAGGTACTGCTCAAGGACCTGTACTTCGCCAACGGCGTGGCGCTGTCAGCCAATGAGGACTTCGTGCTGGTCAACGAAACCTACCGCTACCGCATCACCCGTTACTGGCTGAGCGGTGACAAGGCCGGCACCCACGATATCTTTATCGACAACCTGCCGGGCCTGCCGGACAACCTGCAAGGCGACCGTAAAGGCACCTTCTGGGTGGCCCTGCCAACCCCACGCAAAGCCGACGCCGACATGCTGCACCGCTCACCCTGGGCAAAATCGCAGCTGGCCAAACTGCCGCGTGCCTTCTGGCCCAAGGCCGTGCCTTACGGCTTTGCCATCGCCCTCAATGAACAAGGCGAAATCACCCAGAGCCTGCACGACACCAGCGGCACCCACCTGCGCATGATCACCTCGGTCAAACCGGTGGGCGATTATCTGTACTTCGGCAGCCTGGACAACGACCGCATCGGCAAACTGAAAATCCGTTGATACACCTCAGGCCCGCCCATCAACTGTGGCGGGCCTTTCTGCGCCCTTCCCAGCGCCTCCTGCAGCTGTTTTCCTGATCCAGATCAGGAGAAGCGCGCACGGCACATTTGTCCCTGCAAATCGCTGCTATCGTGATTACTCCCACCCCTCAAGCAGGCTCCTGTCATGGATATAAGCGCCCTGTTTTCCCAAGTTCACAGCTTGCCCTGTATACCCCGCGTCGCCCAGGATCTGATTCAACAGTTCGATAACCCCCACACCAGCCTGGACAGCGTCGCACGCAATATCGCCCTGGACCCGGTGATTGCCGCCAAAGTGCTACGCCTGGCCAACTCGGCACGTTTTCGCGGCGCACGCGAGTCCACCAGCGTTGAAGATGCCGCGATGCGTTTGGGCTTCAACACCCTGCGCACGCTGGTACTGGCCTCGGCCGTGACCGGCGCGTTTCAGGCGCCGCCAGGTTTTGATCTCAAGGGCTTCTGGACGCACAGTTTCCAGGTGGCCAGTATCAGTCGACTGCTGGCAAAAAACCGCGGAGTTGCCGTGGAAACTGCATTTACCTGCGGGATGATGCACAACATCGGCGAACTGCTGATCCAGACCGGCGTGCCTGAACTGGCCGAACGCCTCAACCAGAACGGCAAGGATGTCGGGGCCGCACAGCGTGTGGCACTGGAAACCTTGCAACTGGGCTTTGGCTTCCCTGAAGTGGGTGCGGAACTGGCACGGCGCTGGCAACTGCCGGAGCTGATCCAGCATGCCATCGCCTACCAGAGCCGGCCGTTCCAGGCACCGGTGGACATGCCCTTGCCACGCGTACTGGCGCAAGCGGTATCGATTGCCGAGGCGCTGCGCGAACACCCGGGCGCCATGTCCAAAGCGGTGGACACGCTACAGGGGCCACTGTTCGAAGGGCTGGATGTGGCCAGCCTGCTGGATGAACTGCCGGCAATTCTGGATGCCGACAAAGGCTTTGCCGAGTTGCTTGGCTGAGCCGAACACCACTGAGCGCCTGGCGGCGTTCAGTGGTGGCTAGCGCTACTTGCTGGCAATCCAGATGGTGTGTCGGGTGCCCTTGTTGCCATGGGCATAGACCTGCACTTCTTCGACCTTGAAACCGGCCTTGCGCACCTTGTCGCTGAATACTCGGTCGGCACTCGCTGACCACACTGCCAACACGCCTTTGGGGCGCAATGCCTGGTAACAGCGTTGCAGGCCCTGGGCCGAATACAGCCAGCTATTGCGTTTCTGGGTCAGCCCTTCCGGGCCGTTGTCGACATCCAGCATGATTGCGTCATAACGCTGCTCGGCGTTCTTCAGGCAATTGGCGACATCGTCCTGAATCACCCGGGTACGCGGATCGAGGATCGGGTAACCGGCCTTGGCGCCCAGCGGGCCGCGGTTCCACTCCACCACCCCAGGCACCAGTTCGGCCACTTCCACTTCGGCGCTCTTGCCCAGGTTCTGCAAGGCTGCGGCCAGGGTAAAACCCATACCCAGACCACCGATCAGCACCCGTGAGTCGGGGCGACCCGCAACCTTCTTGCAGGGAATCGCCGCCAGGGCGTCTTCGGAGCCATGCATACGCGTATTCATCAGCTGGCCGCCATCACCGCCGGCGATCTTGATGACAAAATCCTCGCCGTACTCGAACAGGCACAGGGCGCCCGAGCCATCGGGAATCGGGGCGGTATCGAGCAGTACAAAACGCTTCATGGCGTGCGGCAACCTGGGTCAGAGAAAACGGGCAGGCAGCATGCACACAATCAGTCCAAGATGCAGCGTCCAATCGGCAGAATTTCTTCTGCATACGGCGTCTCGACAGCTCAACACCAGGGTTTATGATGCAGACCGACCTTTTGCCCACAGGATGACTGGCATGCCCCTCGCCCAATTGATCACTGCTGCTCAACTGCAACAGCGCCTTGCCGACCCGAGTCTGCTGATTCTTGATTGCCGCTTTGCCCTGGAGGATCTGACTTACGGCCAACGCAGCTATGCCGAAGGCCACATCCCTGGCGCGCAGTTTGCCGATCTGGAGCGCGACCTGTCCGGGCCAATCCACAAAGGCATCACCGGCCGTCACCCTTTGCCAGAGCCTGCGCAACTGCTAAGTCGTCTGCGTGAGTGGGGACTGAATAATAACAGTGAGGTGGTGCTGTACGACGACTGCCCCGGCGCCTTTGCAGCACGCGCCTGGTGGCTGCTGGCCTGGCTGGGCAAACGTGAAGGCGTGTACCTGCTCGACGGCGGCCTAAAAGCCTGGCGCGAAGCCGGCGGCACTTTGACCCATGACCTGCCCACGCCTATTCCCGGCACGTTCACTGGCAAAGCCGACGCCAGCCTGCTGGTCAATGCCGCGCAGCTGCAGCAGCGTCTGGGCGATCAACAGATGACCCTGCTCGATGCCCGCGGCCTGCCGCGCTTCAGGGGCGAGGTAGAGCCAATCGATCCGGTTGCCGGGCATATCCCCGGCGCGCAGTGCGCGGCGTTTACCGACAACCTAGACAGCGACGGTCACTTCCTCAGCCCGGAGCAACTGCGCCAGCGCTTTGCCGCGCAACTCGGCGAGCGTCCGGCCAGTGAGCTGGTGGCCTACTGCGGCTCCGGTGTGACGGCCTGCCATAACCTGTTTGCCCTGTGCCTGGCTGGCTACCCACTGGCACCACTGTATGCCGGTTCCTGGAGCGAATGGATCACCGACCCGACTCGGCCAGTGGCCACCGGCGACTGACTGGCCGACGACGCGGCCGCTAGCCGCGTCAGCCGTAGGCTGGTTAAGCACCAACTGGAATATAGGCAATAACCGAAAGCCGAAAACAATTTAAAAACAGCCCTTTACAGTAGAAAGGTCGCACTACACTTCAACATGAGCGGCTAACCCCGCTCCCGGTGGGGCCTTTATCAGAATAAGTCGAAGCTGCCAGCGCCCCGGCCCCATCGGTCACCTTTCGCCGAGGGCTATATGGGAATTGCCGCCTGCGAGTTAAGCCAGTACGTCATCCGCCCTACCCTGCTCTATCTGGGCCGCCACTCCACCGCCGCCGAAGCCTTGTTGCTCGGAGCCGCCGCCAGCCAATCCGGGCTCGGCTCCGCCCTCGATGACAAACACGGCCACGGCCTCTACCGTATCGCCGCGCTGCGCCACCAGCAGCTCTGGGATCAGCACCTGGCGCTGGACCCGGACCTCGCCAGCCAAGTACGCGGCCTCGCCAGCCAGCATGCCTTCCTCGCCGCGCCGCACCTGGAACTGACCGTCAACCTGCGCTACGCCACGGCGATTGCCTGGATGCTGATCGAAGCCGAACACCGCGAATTACCGGCCGCCGATGATCTGCTCGGCATGGCGCAGGTCTGGCGCCGGGTATTCAGGCCCCACGGCCGCACCAAGGACTTTATCGCCGCCTGGCAACGCTGCATCGGCAGCCTCAGCCAAGTGGCCTGAAGCGCAAAATCCGACCTGAATTGTCCGACAACTTCAGCGCAGTTAGCAGAAATTAGTGCCACATTAAAAGCATAATCCGCTCTATCTCGGGAACTCCAAAGGCTTGGCAAGGGTCATGGAAAGTTGCTAGTTTCCGCCCCCCGCTAAAACCTAGGAGTCCTCCGTGACTAGAAGAGTCGTCAAGACCTGCCTGTCCCTTGCCCTTGCTTCTGCCGCCAGCCATGGCTTTGCCAGTGGTTTTGCCATCAACGAACAAAGCGTCAGCAGCATGGGCACCGCCTTCGCCGGCCGTTCCTCTTCGGCCGATGACGCCAGCACTGTATTCGGCAACCCGGCCGGTATGGCGCGCATCAAGCGTGAACAAGTCAGCGGCGGCATTGCCCTGATCCACGCAAAAACCGAGATCGACAACGCCAGCGGTTCTGCCAGCGGCAGCAATGACGGCGACATGGTGCCGTTTATCGGCGCGCCCATGGGCTATTACGTCAAACCGCTGGACGACAACTGGAGCTTCGGTCTGGGCCTGTACGTGCCGTTTGGCCTGGTGACCGATTACGAGCGCAACTTCCAGGGCCGCTATCACGGCGACCGCAGCGAAGTGCGGGTGATTACCCTGCAGCCGACCCTGAGCTATCGCTTCAACGAGCAACTGTCGATCGGTTTCGGCCCGACCATCAACCGTATCGACGGTGAGCTGACTTCGGCCATCAACAACCCGATTCCTGGCGCGGGTGACGGCAAGGTCGAAATCAAGGGCGATGACACCGCGCTGGGCTACAACGTCGGCGTGCTGTTTGAAATCACCCCGCAGACCCGTTTCGGCCTGACTTACCACTCCAAGGTGGATTATCGCCTGAAGGGTGACACCACGGTTTCCGGTCCAGGGGTCATTGCTACTTCCGCCGGCACCTACGATGCCTCGCTAGAGCTGACCACCCCGGAGTCGGTGGATTTCTCCGTCACCCACGAGCTGGATGCCGACTGGACCCTCTACGCCGGCAGCACCTGGACGCGCTGGAGCCGTCTGGAAGAAATCCGCGCCGATAACAAAGGCGTAGGTGGCCTCTTGGCTCCCGGCCTGACCAGCATCAGCGAGCCGCAGAACTGGCACGACACCTGGGCTCACGCTGTGGGCGCTGCCTACAAGCTGAACCCACAGTGGACCCTGCGCGCCGGCCTGGCCGTAGATCAGTCGCCAACCAATAACCTCGACCGTTCGCCACGCATCCCCACCGGCGACCGCACGATCTTCAGCCTGGGCACAGCCTGGAGCCCGAATGATGACGTGACCATCGATCTGGCCTACTCCTACCTGATGGAAGACGACGCTCACATCGAGAAAGACGACTACCGCGCAACCTACAAAAACACTGCCCACGGCCTGGGCGCACAAGTGACATACCGCTTCTAATTCAACCAGCGGTTTGGGTTAAACTCGCGCGGCGCCCACAAAAATAATAACGCCGCCTGAGACAGCCCTTATGACTGCACTCTGCACTGACTTGCCCGAACAGCTCAGCCTGTTACTGGTGGATGACCACCGGATCTTTCTCGACGGCCTCAGCCTGGCCCTCACCCCGCTCTGCGCCGACCTGCAGATTCGCACCGCCGAATCCGCTGCCGCCGCCGAAGCCTGCCTGCAACAAGCCACCTTCGACCTGATCCTGCTCGACCTGCGCCTACCCGATATGCCGGGTCTGGAGCTGCTGCAACGCTGGCAACAACAAGGCCGCATGACCCCAGTGGCGATCCTTAGCGCCAGCGACTCCAACCTGGACGCACAGGCCGCACTGGCAGCCGGCGCGCTGGGCTTTATCCCGAAAAGTGCCAATAGCGATGAATTGCGCCAGGCAGTAACCCGCGTACTGCTGGGAGAAACCCTGCCCGCACCGCAGTCTGGCGACAAACCGCAGCTCACACCCCGGCAGATGGAAATCCTCCAGCTACTCGCCGAAGGCTTGCCAAACAAGTCCATCAGCCGTCAGCTGGGCGTCTCCGAAGACACGGTGAAAACCCATCTGAAATCACTGTTTCAGGAGTTTTCCGTACATACCCGGACCGCCTGCGTTAGTGCGGCGCGGCAACGGGGCTGGCTGTAGGAGTCTATTCAACGCTGCTGCGCGTCGGCCCTGCTGCGTTAAAAACAGGCTCGGAATGCTCATTTACACCAGTAAACTCCGCTTCCTCGCCTGCTTTTGCCTTGCAGGCCTCTAGCTCGCGAGACGTTGAATAGCTCCCCCCCGCTGTATTCGCGGGCAACAGCACCGCCAAAGCCTGACGTAAACGAGCCGGCAGCAGCGGCTTGCCGAGCAAGGTGACATGGGCGCGGGTGCAGCGTTCCTGCAGGTCGGCGCTGACGTCGGCGGTAATCAGCAAGGCCGGCAGCATGCGTCCGGCCTCTTCGCGCAAACGCTCGATAACGCGCAAGCCGTCCTCGGTGGCGGCCAGGCGATAGTCGCTGATCAGCACCTGCGGCTGCGCCTCGGGTAAACACTGCAAAGCCTCAGATGGATCGGCGCAGGCCCAGACTTCGCAACCCCAACGCTGCAGCAAACCGGACAGCGCCTCCCGTCCAGCAGCATCGTCTTCCAGCAATAGCACCCGCCCGCTCAATGCTGCGGCAACGGCTGCTGGTGCTTGCCACTCGCCGGCTTCAGCCTGCGGCAGTTGCAGGATAAAGCGTGCGCCCGCGCCTGGGCTCGAATCCAGCCGCAGTGGATGCCCCAGCAACTGCGCCAGTTGCTGAACGATGGCCAAGCCCAGACCAAGGCCGCGCTCGGCATTACGCCCTGGGTTATCCAGCTGCCGGAACTCTTCGAATACCTGACTCTGTTCTTCCTCACCCAGGCCCTGGCCGTCGTCACCGACCTCCAGCCGCACAACACCCTGCTCGATACGGGCATGCAGCCAGACATGCCGCGCCTGGGCATGGCGCAAGGCGTTGCTCAGCAGATTGCGCAACACGCGCTCCAGCAGCAGCGGGTCACTGCGTACCCAGAGGTCCGCGCATTGCAGCTGCAGCTCGACACCCTGGGCGTCGGCCTCGGCGCGGCTTTCACCGCTCAGACGCGCCAGCAAGGGGCGCAAGGCAAATACTTCCGGCTTGGCCTGCACACCACCGGGCAGGGTCAGACGGGTGTAATCAAACAGCGACTGCAACAGTCGGCTGAGCTGCTCCACGGCAATCGCCAGGCGGCTGCTGATGCGGTGTACACCGGGGTCCTGGTTCTGTTCCAGCAGGTGCTGGGCATACAGGCCCATGGCGTTGAGCGGTTGGCGCAGATCATGGCTGGCGGCCGCCAGCAGGCGCAGCTTGCGCGCATCGTCGGCTTCGGCGCGCTGCCGCGCCAGATCCAGCAAACGCAGATTAAGCCAAGCGCCGCGCTGGCCGTGCTCCTGCAGGTAGGCGCCGACACTACCAATCAGATTGGCGCAAAACAGAAACAAGCCCTGATAACCCAGCGCCACGCTGCCCCCCGTAGCGATCAGCCCCAACCAGAGGAACAGCCCGCACACACCCCAAGACGCCAGGCTGACGGAGCGGAACGACACCCCCAGCAGCACGTAACCAAACAGCAGCACCAGAAACAGCCCGTCATAGGGCATGGCTACGCCCAGGCTCCAACACAGATGAATGATCACGGCGACGCAAACACCGTTGAGGGCATAAGCGGCCACATAGACCAGCAAGGCTCTGCGCGGCGGGCTCTGTGGGCGGCGGCAGTAGAAGAAGGAAAGCAGCGCACCGCATATGCCCAGCATCCGTACTGGCAGGGTGGCAAGGCTGGCGTTGAGGGGCAGCAGCAACAGATCGAGGACGGTGTAGACCAGTTGAAAGATCACCGCGGTGCTGATGATCAGCAGCAGACGGCGACGGATACGCTGCACCCGGTGCTCAACAAACTCGTCTTCCAGCACACCAGTAAAACGCAGCTGCCGGTAGCCGCGGCGCTGTTGCGTCAACAGCAGGGACTCCTGACGCTCGAGACTCATGGCTTATAACTCGGGTGACTGGCTGTCCTGCTGCTTGGCGGCAATGGCGTCATAGGTTTCCACCCGATGCTGATCTTCGGCGCTGAATAGGCGCTGGCGCAAACGCTGCTGCTCCTGCTGCTGATCCGCAGCACTGAGGCCATTGCCCTGCAAGGCGGCAAGTTCCTGCTGGTAGGTGGCATAGCGTTGTTGCCAGGCGCGCTCGTTGCGCTGCTCGCTGAGCAGACGTTCGACCGTGGGCGGATCATAGGTCAAGGCAAGCAGCTGGCGCACCTGCTCTTCGCTTGCCCCCTCCTGCCAGAGCTTGTCTGTCTGGACCTGCAAGGCCTGCGCTTGGGCCTGACGCTCTTCGCTGGCGCGCATGGCTTCAGGTAACTGAGCACGCAAACGCTCCTGCGCCAGGGCTTTGCCGTGCTCGCTCAGATCTTCACGGGCCATCAGCGCCAGGTTATCCAGAGTGTAACGGCCGTAGGCTTCCTCGGCGCCGAACAGGGCCTCGGTCGCCGCGCTGGAGAAGTGCGTCCGACGCAGCTGCGCCAACTGCTCGAAGGCTCGCTGCAAGGCAACCAGCTGGCCATCCGGGGTACTTTGCTGAGCAGCGCTCAAGGGTTGCTGCAACAGCGCCAGGCTGGCGCGCTTGTAGTCCATATAGTCGCCCAGCAGGCCAATAAACTGGCCCAGAGCGGGTTCCGGCAAACGTCCGCGTGCATCGGCCAGCATGGCCTCCACCACAGTTTCCAACCCGGCCTGATCGGCGGCGCTGAGGAAGTAATCCAGATAATCGCGCAGCGCCACATTCAGCTGCAGATTGCCGGCGCTATCCGCCTTCAGCTCGCCATCCACTTCGGTTCCCTGCAATCCCGGCAGGCTCGCCGGCGCGCCAGCAGTAGCGATATCGGGCTTGGCGGCTGGCAATAGCGGACTCGGTGCGACAGTAAGAGGAGTCTTGGCGGTAACCGCTGTAACAGGCGCGACGGCTACAGCAGTGGCTGGCCATTGCCAGTAAAGCGTAAGGCCGGCAACGCTGCCGGCCAGTAGCAAAAGAGGAACAGTTGAACGCAACGACAGGGCCATAGGACCTCCAGAATGCGGGCTGCATGGCGCAGCCCGCTGGTGCGAAGGTCAGACGCCTTTGTTTTTCAGGCGGTTGGCATGCTGGCGATACAACGAAACCGGCTCAGTCCAGCCACGGATGCCGAACAGGTGGTTGATCGCATCCACGTGATTCATGTTGTAGCCATCGCCGATCACCTGACCCAGGTAGGTGGAGCAGACGCCAACCAGGCCATCATTTTTCTCGCTACCGAAGGCCAAACCAGTGATTGCCAGGAATGGATCAACCGCATCTAAAATGTTGGTGTAGGAGGTATTACCGGTCCAGGAGAAGTAACGGATATTGTGCCCACGCACGTTGTGCACTTCGGTGGATTTAGCGCAGTAGCTGCTGCTGTTTACGCCCCAGGGGTGGCGACCGTTCAACGCAGTCGTACCTGCAGTGGTCAGGGTTTTCAGCGCATCGATACCGCTCTGCGGATTGCTGCTGCCGGACAGCAGGTTGATTACCGCACCCAGGGCGTTGGCCAGGGCATTGGCACCGCCTTCGATAGCGCTGTTCGGCGGGATTACGCCACGCAGTACGTCGGCGACTTTTGAGCCTTTGTTGACGCCGTTGACCGACGTCACCGAGGCCACCAGATCCGGGCGCAGCGAGGCAGCGACGCGCGAGGTTGGCGAGCCCTGGCTGTGGCCGATCAGATTGACCTTGCCGCCATTGGCACCGGCCCAGGGCACGATCTGCTGCGCCAGTGCGGCACCGCGTTGCTCGCTGTCATTGAGCGCCGAAACGCTGGCCACATAAACCTTGGCGCCATCGCGCTCGAGATTCCAGGGGATGGTGTGGAAGTAGTTGATCAGACCGCCGATGGTGTTGAAACCGGTTACGCCGTGTACCAGCACGATCGGGTATTTGGTCTTGGTGTAGTTGGCCTGAGCCTCAACCGCGCCGACCAGGGCAACGGCAGCTAGAGCAGTAGTAATAACGCGACGCATGGGTGCCTCCTTATTTTTCTTGTTGGCACGCCGGGAAACTGCGTCCGGCGTACTCACAACTCTAAGGAGCTACTGGGTGGTGGGCTATCGCCCAGATGGGTGAGGCGCTAACCCACCCTGGCGTCAACGCTGCGAAGCAATCGCCTGCTCGACGGCGGCCAGGAATGCCGGATCATCCGGGGTGATGCTG